>CBINFS010000018.1:0-66003 GCA_966250015.1 uncultured bacterium
TAAATATCTACCCCTCAGTCGCTCCGCGACAGCTCCCCTGTCCAGGGGAGCAATTTGGCGCAGTCGCTTACTAACGACCCTTCCTGCGCGCCTCCGCGTGAAAAAAACCGGCTTTCAGGGATTGTTTGGGGCGTCGTGAGGCGTGAGGGGGAGGGTGACGGTGAAGGTGGCGCCGTGGCCTTTTTTGCTCTCGACAGTCAGGTTTCCGCCGTGTCCCTGCGTGACGATCTCGTACGCGAGGCTGAGTCCGAGGCCGGTGCCTTCACCGGGTGGCTTGGTGGTGAAGAACGGCTCGAATATTTTGGCTCGGACGTCGTCGGGGATGCCGGGCCCGTTGTCGCGAATGCTGATGGCCACTGCATCGCTGAGCTTCTGCGTGGTGACGTGGAGGCGCGGGGCGTACGGTGGACCGGTCGTCTGGGCCTGTTCGTAGACGGCGTAGAAGGCGTTGTTGAGGAGGTTGACGAGGACGCGCCCGAACTCCTGGGGGATGACGTCCACCTCGCCCACTTCCGGGTCGTACTTGCGGACGATCTCCGCCATGAAGCCGGGCATCTGCGCGCGCATACCGTGGTAAGCGAGGTTCACGTACTCCTCAACGAGGGTGTTGAGCTCGACCGGTTGCCGCCTGCCGGTGCCGCCACGGGAATGTTCGAGCATCGAGCGAACGATACCGTCGGCCCTCCGGCCGTGGATTTCGATTTTTTCGGTGTTGAGGGCCAGGTCGTCGAGCACGTCGACGACGTCGGCGAGCCGTAAGTCGGGGTTGGCCTTGAGCTCTCGGCGGAGCTCGTCGATCAGCTCCCGTGAGAGGACGGCGAAGTTGTTGACGAAGTTGAGAGGATTTTTGATTTCGTGGGCGATGCCGGCGGTGAGCTGCCCCAGGGAGGCCATTTTCTCCTGCTGGACGAGGTGGATCTGGGTGGCGCGCAGCTCTTCGATGGAGCGTTCGAGGCCGGCGGCGTAGCGGCGGGCTTGTTCGCGTGCGCTTTCGGCAAACCGGCGTGCCTGTTCGAGCTCTTCGGCGTGTCGCTTCTGGGCGGTGATGTCGCGGAAGAACCAGATGCGTCCGTAGTGGTCGCCCTCGTGGCTACGGACCGGAGCGCTGTAGCGATCGAACACGCTGCCGTCCTTCAGCACGATCTCGTCGCGGGCGACTTCGTCGGGGTGGGCGTAGAGGTAATTGACGCGTTCGATGAAGGCGTCCGGATCGGCGACGCGTTCCAGTACCGCCCGCAGGGCACCCTCGTCGGAGCGGGTTGCGATGACCTCAGGCGGGATGGCCCACATTTCGACGAACCGCTTGTTGAACGAGAGGATCTTGCCTTCCTCCGAGACGACGAGGATGCCGTCGATAGAGGCTTCACCCTGCGCTTCGAGCAGTGTTTTTTGCAGGCGGAGGGCTTCCTCGGAACGTTTGCGCTCGGTGATGTCGCGTGCGACGGCGATGACGACGTCTTGCCCGAAGTAGGTGGAGCGGGTCAGTGCGACCTCTTTCGGGAAGATGGAACCGTCTTTACGTCGTCCCCACCAGTCGAAGCGCTGCGGTTCGCCGGCGACCGCGCGGGCGAAGTGCTCCATGGTTTTCTCGACGTCGACGCGCCCGGGAGCGGCGAGAACGTCGGGTTTCTTCCCGATGAGCTCCTCGCGCGTATAGCCGTAGACTTTAAGCACGACCTCGTTGACGTCAAGGAAATTGCCGTTGAGGTCCTGGATGTAGACGAGCTCGGTGAGGCTGTCGAAGAGGCCGCGATAGCTGGCCTCGCTGGCGCGGAGCGCTTTTTCGCCGCGTTTCTGCTCGGTCACGTCGCGCACGACGGAGATGACCTGTCCGTCGGGCATCGGCATCATGCGGGATTCGAACTCGAGGGGCACGTCGCCGAGGGGAAGGGTATACTCGAATTTGACGAGATCGCCGGTGCGGGCGACTTCCTCGAGCGCCTCAGAGATCTGGTCGGAGACGGGCGGCGGCAGGACGTCCTGAACTCTCCTGCCGAGGAACTCTTTGGGTGGAACGTAAAGGCCGAAGGACCTTCCTGCACGGTAATCGAGGATGGTGCCGTCTGCGGAGAGGCGAAAGTAGAGGTCGGGCAGAGCGTGGAATATGGCTTCGAGCTCCTGCGTTCGGTGGCGCAGCGCTTCTTCGGCATTTTTCCGTTCGGTGATGTCGATCAGCGCGGTTGCGATGGCTGGTTCGCCGTTGAAGACGAGGCGCTGGACGGAGAGGGACACCCAGCGGGGGGTCCCGTCGAGCCTTTTGATACGCAGCTCGAGATCGCGGAGGTAGCCTTGTTCCTGTACGATACGCAGAACTTCGGGCCGATCGGTGAGGTCGTAGTAGAAGTCAGGAGTCCTTCGTCCCTGGAGCGTACCGGGTTCGGCGCCGACGAGGGCTTCGAGGCGGTCGTTGGCGTAGAGCACGTAGCCGTCTTCGATGCGGCTGAGCATGAGGGGTGTGGGGCTGGCCTCGACGATCGCGCGGAAGCGTTGCTCAGCCTGTGCGAGCTCGGCCGTCCGGGCGGCAACGCGTTGTTCGAGCTCGTCGTGCGCGCGCTGGAGTGCGGCTTCGACGGCCTTACGCTCGTTGATGTTGCGGACGCTGGCGAGGACGCGGTCCTTCCCGAGGATGTGGACGCGATGGAGGCTGACCTCGACCCAGAACCGGTCGCCGTTGCGGTTTCGGATGAGCCATTCGAATCGCTGCGGCTCACCCTCGGTGGCGCGCCGGATGTACTCGCGGGCGTGTTCGGCGTCGTAAGGAGGCGTTCCGTCGCTTATACCGCCAACGCCGATGGCTTTGAGCTCTTCGAGGGTACAGCCGTGGAGCTCGCAGGCCTTGCGGTTGGCGTCGAGGATGGCGCCGGTCTCGATGTCGTGAACGAACATGGCATCGCTGGCGAGCTCGAAGATGGCGCGGTAACTGGCCTCGGACGCGCTGAGGGGTTCCGTTTCAACGTCCGAAACGGCTCTCTCCCCGCCTGTAGCTTGCGGGTTGACCGGTCCATTAGCAGAATCCGACCCGACAAATGCGCGCTCGGCGGGTCCAGTTTTAGAGGTTTCCGACGAAGCGGAGACCGTTGGATAGTCACTCAAAGGCAGAAGAAGCGTTTAGCACACACATAACCGAGACGCCGAATCAGGGCTGTCTCACCCTCACCACAAACCGGTACTACACCGTTTCTTCAAAAACCGGTACCGTTCGAGGTATATGCAAGGCGAATGGAATTGATCCTTTAACCCAAGTCGTCGAGCGTCCTGGAGCAGAAAAAACGTCACAATCTCCGGGAAATAATTCGGACATAAAGGTGTTCATATCCATGGACAATAGACCAATCTTTCGTGGAGGTACCGGAATGGACCTGATCGGGATTCACCACCTGACTGCAGTAACGGCGCGCGTGAGCGAGAACTTCCGTTTTTACACGGAGGTGCTTGGGATGCGGCTGGTGAAACGAAGCGTCAATCAGGACGACGTGAGTGCGTATCATCTCTTTTACGCTGACGGAGCCGGATCGCCTGGCACAGACCTCACGTTTTTCGACTGGAACGTGCCGCGAGAGGAGCGCGGTACGCGGAGCATCATTCGCACCTGCCTTCGCGTGGACGGCCGCACGGCGCTGGGGTACTGGGAGGCGCGGCTCAAGGAATACGGCGTAAAGCGCGGCGAGCTCAAGGCACGAGACGGGAGGCTCACGCTGGAGTTCGAGGATCCCGAGGGGCAGCGCCTCGCCCTCGTCGATGACGGCGGCCAGGGCGACGTACCCGTGGTGTGGGAACGCAGCCCGGTCCCGCCGGAGTACCAGATACGCGGCCTCGGACCCATCGTCATGAGCATTCCGACGATCAACCGGACGGACGTGGTGCTGACGCAGGTTTTGAACATGCGGGCGGTACGGGAATATGCGCTGGAGGACGAGGAGAAGTCGAGGGTTCGTGTATATGAGATGGGGCCGGGCGGACCCGGAGCGGAGCTGCACGTGGCAATCCAGCCGCACCTGCCCGTCGTGCGTCCCGGCGCGGGCGGCGTGCACCACGTCGCGTTTCGCACGCCGAACGAGGATGAGTACCACGCCTGGACCGACCGGCTGAACAGCATCGGGATCGCAAACAGCGGGGAGATCGATCGGTATTACTTCCGGAGCCTGTACTTCCGGGAGCCGGGAGGCATTCTTTTCGAGATCGCGACGGACGGGCCGGGGTTTGCGGTCGACGAGGATCCGGCAACACTTGGAGAGAAGGTCGTACTGCCGCCATTTTTAGAACCCCGGCGAGCAAGCATTCTGGCAAACCTGAAACCCATAGAGTCGGCATAATGAGCAATGAGTCCATAGATCCCCACCAGGGGCAACCGGTTTTGCGGGCGGGAGCGGCGCTGGAGAAGGCATCGGCTGCGATCATCCTGATACACGGCCGGGGAGCGACTGCGGAAGGGATGCTCTCGCTGGCCGAAGAGCGACCACACCCCGGGGTGGCCTACCTCGCACCCCAGGCGAAAGGCAACACGTGGTACCCGTTCAGTTTTCTGGCGCCCATCCAACAAAACGAACCGTGGCTCAGCTCGGCGCTACGAGCGGTGGATCAGGTTTTCCACGAAGCTGTCGGGGCGGGCATACCGTCGGACCGGGTGATCCTGCTCGGATTCTCGCAAGGGGCGTGCCTGGTATCGGAGTATGCCGCGCGGAATCCCAGAAGATACCGGGCGGTGGTAATCCTCAGCGGGGGCCTCATTGGGACCGGAACTGTCGAGCACGCGACGTCGCCGGACGACAAGCTCTTCGAATACAACGGGTCGTTGGAGGGAACGCCCGTTTTTATGGGTTGCAGCGACATCGACGCCCACATCCCCCTCGGGCGTTTCCAACAGACGGCAGAGGTCATGCACCGGCTCGGCGCCGACGTGGACAAGCGCATTTACCGAGGCATGGGGCACACGGTGAACGACGAGGAGCGCGCGTACATCCATTCGCTACTCGACGACGTTTCAGGCCGCTGAGCCGACGTTCGCTTCGACCCGGCAGCGGTGCACGGCGTCCAGCTCCTCTCCTACCCCGGCGACGAGTTCCGGCACCGCGAGCACGTCTTGTTCGCGCGTTCTAAAGTTGACGATGCAGGCCCTCAGGACGACCACACCGTCGAGCACAGCCTTTGAGAGGTAAACCCGGCCGCGCCGTTGCAGGGTGGTGAGAAGCTCCTCGTTAAGCCGGTTCAGGTAATCAGCCACACCCGGCTCGTCCATGCAATCGAGCAGGTCTTCGGGAACGTACCGGAACGTCGAGATGCTGAGTCCCTGCCGGAAAGCCTGGAGCAGCGGGTGCTCGGAGGCGGCACGGTGCAGCATTTCGGCGAGGCGGATATTTTCGCCGATGAGGTGCACGACGCCCGAACGGCCAAGCTGGCGCAGGATGAACCAGACCTTGAGCGCGCGAAAGCCCCGGGAGTTCTGGAGGCTCCACTCGTAGTAGTTCGTCGGCTCGTCGCCCGAATCACCGTCGAAGTGGTAATAAGGCGGGTGGTACGAGAAGGCGGCTTTCAGCCGCTCTGCGTCCCTTACGAGCACGCATCCTGCCTCGAGGGGTGCAAAGAGCCACTTGTGGGGGTCGAGGGCGATCGAGTCCACCTCAGCGAGTGCCTTCAGGTCGTCAGACGCCTCGGGCAAAGCGGCCGCGAGAGCGCCATACGCGCCGTCGACGTGCAGCCAGACGCCGTACGCACGACAGATCGCGGCAACGGCGCGGATCGGATCGACGGCGCCGGTGCTAACGGTGCCGGCGGAGACGACCACCATCATCGGAGTGACGTTCATCAACCGGTCCAGCTCGATGGCGGCGCGGAGGGCGCCCGGCCTCATCCGGCCCTCGGCGTCGGTCTCCACCTTACGGATGGCTTCGGCGCCAAGGCCCATCGCGTCGACGGCCTTATCAAGCCAGGTGTGGGTTTCGTCGGTGGCGTAAACGACCATCCGCGAAACGCGAGGGTGTTGCAGGCCATAGCGGCGAATGTCCCAGGTCGCGGCAGCCGTACGCGCGGCAAGGGCGCAGGTAATGTTCGCCATGTTGCCGCCGCTGACCAGGAGGCCGCCGCAGTCCGGCGGGAAGCCGACGAGCTCAGCCAGCCACCGAATGGTCTGCGCTTCGATTTCCGTGGCGATGGGCGCGAGCGACCAGGCGCCGACGTTGGGATTCACGGCCGACGCAAGCAGGTCGGCGAGGGCGCCGACAGGCGCGGCAGACGACGTGACGTACCCGAAGAACCGGGGATGGCCGTTGAACGTCGAGTGCCGGAGGAGCAAGTCCACCGCTTCCGGCACGAAGTCGCGCGGATTTTCTCCTTCAGGGGGCAGCGAACCACCGGGGAGCAGCGACCGAATCGCAGCGGGAGTCGTGTCAGGTGCAACCGGCCGGTCCGGCATGGTTGCGATCAGCTCTTCGATCCGGCCGAGCACCATGTGGCCAATCTCGGTTAGCATCCCCGGAGGAAGCTCGATCGCGCCTGCCTGGTTGGCAACCCGGAAATCGCCGCCCGTTGGGTGCTCCCCGTCTCCGTCGGGAAACACCGTATCGGTCGGGATGCCTTCAGGGTTAAACGTGGTCGAGCGATTCTTCGGGTTACCCTTCACGAGTTCGTACATGACGGTTCTACCGGTTAAAGGCGGAAGCGCACCGGCCTCTCGCGGTCGGAGCCGCTTCCGCCCGGATTACGTTCAGGACATCGGCGGGATGTTCTGATTCACGTGGAAGAAGTTATTGGGATCGTATTTGGCCTTGATGGACCGGAGCCGTTCGTAGTTGGGGCCGTAGCTGGCCCGCACGCGCTCGTCCCCCTCCTCCATCATCATGTTGACGTAGGCGCCGCCGTCCGAATAAGGATGGATAGCCTCCCAGTAGTCCTTCGTCCACTTAATGAGAGACGCGTTGTTGGCAGGATCGGGATCGACGCCGACGATGACCATCCCCCAGGTCGAGTTTCGGTAGGCCCACGCGGTTTCGTCCGCACCCACCCGATGCACTGCCCCGTTGATCGGGTAGAGGTGCATTGTGGACCACATCGAGGGGAGCCGCTTGCCGAAGGCGATGTGCTTCTCGATCACCTCGTCCGAAAGGTTGGATACGAAGTCAGCTTTCCAGTACCACTGCATACCTGCCGGATAAAGAGGGTCGAACATGCTCTGCATGGCGGGATACGGCATGGACTGGACGCCATGAAGTGCAGGCGTTCCGACCTTGAGCACGGGCTCGAACATGATGTCGGCATCCGCGGGGTCGCCGGTGTAACACCAAACGACGCCGCACATCGTTTGCCCGTGGAGCTCTTCGGGAAATTCGTCCACCGGGGGTATGATCAGGATGGCAAAGAAGCCGTTGAGTGTCTCCGGGGCGTCGAGGATGAAGTCGCGGTACCATCGCATGACCATTGGGGCCTGATCCATGGACCAGAGGGTTGGCCCGGCCATGACCATTTTGAGCGGGTGGCCTCCAAAGAGGAAAGATGTCACAACGCCGAAGTTACCGCCGCCGCCTCGGATCGCCCAGAAGAGGTCTGGATTTTCGGTTGCCGAAGCCCGGACCATCGAGCCGTCGGCGAGGACCATCTCGGCCTCCATGAGGCTGTCGATGGCGAGGCCGAAGCGGCGGGATAGGTGGCCGAGGCCGCCGCCGAGGGTGAGGCCGGCAACACCCGTAGTGGAGATGATGCCGCTTGGCGTGACGAGGCCGTACTCGTGCGCGACGCGGTCGACGTCGCCCCAGGTGGCGCCTCCCTGGACGCGGATGGTCTGGGCGACAGGATCGATGCGGACTTCACGCATGCGGCTGAGGTCGATGACGAGGCCGTCGTCGCACATGGAGAGTCCTGCACCGTTATGGCCGCCGCCGCGGATGGCGACGGTGAGGTCGTTAGTGCGGGCGAAGTTCACGGCAGCGACGACGTCGTCCGCGTCGGCACATCGGACGATGAACCGCGGGTATCGGTCGATCATACCGTTGTAGATGGCGCGGGCGCCGTCGTAGTTGTCGTCGCCGGGCTGAATGAGCTCACCGTGGAGGGAGGACATAAAGGCGTCGATGGTGGTCCGGTCGATCGTCGGTAACGTGCCCGTCGAAGCAGTCCTTGCGTTTTCTTTCATAGTTTCACCTCCTCGTTAGTGGTGGTCAGGCATTTTATCGGATGTGAAGGCCTGCGAGTCCGGAGAGACGGCAACTTGAGCAGGTGTGTCCCACTTTGCCCCGGCAAACGGCAACTTCCAGGTTGGGGGCGATCCAGGATGATTTATCCGGCTGTCGGGCAGCACACAGGCTGCCGGCCTTCACGATTATTTTCCTGATGTAAGGATGAGGGGTGCAGTAGCAAGGACCATTCGTTGTTGGCAGGGAAAGAAGTGTTTTCACAGAACTTATATTAGGAGGCATCCGGAAGGGGGAAATGGTTGCTTCCTGTGGTTCGGAAAACGTCCTTTGCCTTGTGCACGGGCTCACCTTCGGCAATAGCCGACCCATGCGTTACAACTCCTTCACGATAAGGGCGCCGTTGTGGGAAGTGCGAACTTAAAGGGAAAGGCTGCGATCTAGCCCTTTCATGAAGGTATCATGAAAGTAATTACCATTCAAAAACGCTCGGGTTGCAGGTCTTTCGCAAGTTTTTGGCAGGCAGGCGAAAAAAAGCCCGGCCGCTCAAAGGAGGCAGCCGGGCCAAGTTTCTGAACATTTGGACGAATCAAAGCTCCCAGCCTTCGCGGTACTCGCGGTGGAGGTACTGGTTGGCTTCGGGAACGTTGGTGATTTCGCCTTTCTCGCCGTCGTAGACGATGGGCTGCCCGGCGCGCAGGGCGACCATACCGAGCAGCATCGTCTCGGTGAGGGGCGCCGCATAGGAGAAGGGGCTGCTCGGCTCGCCCTGCCCCATCGCTGCGAGCGCCCAGTTCATCTCGTGGCTGGTCGTGATCCGGGGCAACGTGATGGGGACGGCTTCGGCCTCCTCCCGGAGGGATTCCGGGAAGATCTGGGGGTTGAAGCCGTACGTTTCGTGGAGCAGGATGCCGCGCTCGCCGACGACAATGACGCCGCCACCCGGATCGAGGTTGACGTCGATGGGCAGCATTTCGGGCCTCGGGGCGAGGAGGCCGCCGTCGTACCACATCATGCGGAGTGGCCCGTCGGGACCGTCGAACTCATACTGGACCATGGTGGTCTGGGGCCAGGTAGCCGGATCCTCCCGGGTTCCGCCGAATGGGCTGGAGGTAGCCCAGATGGTCTTGGGATAGGTGAGCTCGAGGGCCCAGTATGAATGGTCGAGCAGGTGGGCGCCCATGTCGCCGAGCGCGCCGACACCCCAATCGACCCATCCGCGCCAGTTGAATGGGTGATAAATCGGGTGGTACTCGCGGAAGGGTGCGGGTCCGAGGAAGACGTCCCAGTCGAGATCTGCCGGCTTGGTAAAGCTGCCGCCCAGGGCGGTGGCAAAGCGTTCGCGCACGCCCGACTGGTTCCAGGCCACGCCGGAGGCGAGCTGGTTGGAGGCAGCGGGCCTCGGGATGCCCTGCGGCCAGATGGGGCGGTTGGTCCAGATGTGGACTTCGTGAATGGGGCCAAGAATGCCGGAGCGGATCCACTCGACGGCACGCCGGCCATCGTCGGAGGAGTGTCCCTGGTTGCCCATCTGCGTGACGACGCCCGTTCGGGCAGCGGTTTCCTGAAGGACACGCGCCTCGCGTACGGACCACGTGAGCGGTTTCTGGACGTAGACGTGCTTTCCGAGGTTCATTGCGTGGTTTGCGGCCACGGCGTGGAAGTGGTCCGGAGTGGCGACGACGACGGCGTCGATGTCGTTCTGCTCGTCGAACATACGCCGGAAGTCGCTGTAGCGTTTAGCCTTGGCGTAGGCTTCGGCGAGCTTGACGCCCTCAGGCCTGGCTTCTCCGGAGCGTTCTCGCTGGCGGCTGTTGATCGTGTTGTCGACGCGGGCGAGGTCGACGTCGGCGAGCGCGACGATGTTCTGGCTCACGAGTGCCTCGGCATTGGAAGCGCCCATGCCGCCCGCGCCTATCATCGCGATGTTGAGGGTGTCGCTTGGTGCGCGGAAGCCAGGACCGCCGAGGACGTGGCGAGGCACGATCATGACGCCGGCTGCCGACGAGGCGAGCGTGCCAACGAACGCGCGCCGGGAGATGCCTTTGGTGCTTTTCATAGGACCTGCGAGTATTGGGTCACGGATCGAGTGGGAAAGAAACAGAATGAATGGTAATGATCGCCGTGACAAAATGCCTAAGCCTCTCGTCTGCTACACGTAGATCCTTACAAGTCTGATACATCCGTGGAGAAAACCGCCGCCTTAGCGGCGGTCGCACCCATTTGGCGTAGGGTCCACGCGAAGCCGCAAAGGAAGGGTCGATGGTGAGCGACTGCGCCAAATTGCTCCCCTGGGCGGGTAGCTTGATAGGACAAGTCAGCGATTAATCTCAGGGCGAATAGCTTGCCTTTAGGTGGCCATTCAAATAGATGGAGGCATGCTTCACGCTCGCAAGGATCCCGGCTCGGCGGCCAGGATGACGTGTTTTTGTGCATTTTAGCAGAAAGAGCCCTCCCATTAACCGTCTGCATCCGTCAAAAATCATCGGCGCACATCTGCGTCATCAGCGGACAATAATCCTGTCCGCTACTCGGGGTCGGGGGGGATGACGAAGACGCTGTCGGCGACGCGGCGGCCGATGACTTGCTTTTTCGACCGGTGACGGATGGTGACCGGGCCGTCGAAGGGGGCTATTTCGACGATTTCGACAGTAGATCCGGGCATCAGCGCAAGGTCCTCGAGGTGAGCGAGCAGGTCGGTATTATCGTCGGCAAGGTGGTGAACGACGACGGACCGTCCGCATGGTATGCTGCCGAGAGGAACCGCATTGACTTCGGTAAACGATCCATCGCGAGCAGGTATGGGGTGTCCGTGCGGGTCGCTGGTGGGGTAACCAAGCATTTCGTCGAGCCGGTCCTCGAACTCTTCCGAGATGTGGTGTTCGAGGTGCTCGGCTTCTTCGTGGAGCCGGTCCCATGAGTAGCCCATAACCTCCTTGAGGTACAGCTCGAGGAGGCGGTGGTGCCGGATCACCTCGAGCGCCACCTTTCGGCCTGCAGCCGTGAGCGTCACGCCCTGGTAGGATCGATAAGAAACGAGGCCCATCTCGGCGAGCTTCTTCAGCGCCTTCGTAACGGTGGCAGGCGCGACATCCGCGGCCTGGGCGATGTCCGTAGTGGAGACCGGCTCGTCTTTCTGAAGCTTGAAGATGGTCTTGATGTAGTCCTCCTGGGACTGGCTCAACTTGCGCATGGGGCTCTTGGGATGGTGGTCGGTACTCTCAAAATACGTCACAGGTGTTACCCAGAGGCAAAAAATTGTTTCCATTATTTGTTTTTATATTTAGCCCTAGCTAAATTATGGAGCACACAAGAAGGCATCCATGATTAGCGGGGGTTCCAATACACCCCGTGGTCCCCGAAGGAGACGGTTTGAGTGGGTGCTGGCTGTTTGCACTGAAGTGATCGGTGGCGGTAGCGATTTGTTGTTCAGACGAGGTTTGGATGAAACGAGAGAGGATGAGGATGAAAAGGCTACTGGGCGTGATTATTTGTTGTTTGGTGGCGCTGGTTGGACGGCAGGACAGTTTCGCGCAGCCGATGGCCGGTACGATAGAGGGAGTGGTGGTGGATGCGAAGACCGGGACGCCGATGGAGAGCGTCCACATGGGGCTCGAGGGGACGAAAACGGGCGCGACGACGGACTCGACGGGACGGTTCGTGCTGGAAAACGTCCCGGTTGGGCGGCACACCCTCGTGGCGAGCTTCGTGGGGTACGACACGGAGCGAGTGGTGGTTGATTTATTGGAGCGTGGAGCGGTACGGGGGCTGGTGGTGCAGCTCGCACCGTCAAGCGTATTGCTCGACCAGGTAATCATAACAGCCACGCGGACGGAGCGGCTCCGGAGCGAGGTTCCGGTGATCGTTAACGTGATCGACGATTTCGTGTTTGAATCGACGCAGGCGCTGAGCCTGTCGGAGGGTCTCAGCTTTCAACCGGGCCTCCGGCTGGAGATCGACTGCCAGACGTGCAACTACTCGCAAATCCGGCTGAACGGTCTGGCAGGGTCATACTCGCAGATCCTGATCGACAGCCGTCCGATATTCAGCGCCCTCAACGGGTTGTACGGGCTCGACCAGATCCCGACGAGCATGATCGAGCGCGTGGAAGTGATCCGAGGCGGCGGATCTGCCCTGTTCGGTGCGAGCGCGATCGCGGGTACGCTGAACATTATTACGCGGGAGCCGGTGGAGAACAGCTCGTCGGTATCGTATCACCAGGGGCTCATCGATGGGAGCACGCCCGACGGTGCGCTCTCGGCAAACGCATCGCTCGTCTCGGACGACAGGCAATCGGGTGTTTTCCTGTTCGGTATTCTGCGTAACCGGAGCGCGTACGACAC
Source organism: uncultured bacterium (assembly GCA_966250015.1). Classification (GTDB taxonomy): domain Bacteria; phylum Bacteroidota; class Rhodothermia; order Rhodothermales; family DASSAV01; genus CBINFS01. Next base: position 12,464 of record CBINFS010000018.1, read on the forward strand.
GAACGGCGACGGCTTTTCGGAGATGCCTTTCATGCGGAACAACTCGTTCGGGTTACGCGCCTACCACAAGCCAGGGGCGCTCGGCAAGCTGACGATTGAAGCGCACAGCCTGACGGAGGAGCGCCAGGGCGGCAATCAGATTGGTAAAGCCGCGCACCTCGCGGACCAGGGTGAATACCGGCTTCACCGGGTGACCGGCGGCGGCATCACGTACGAGCAGTACCTGCCCGCGCGAAAGGACAAAATCTCGGTGTACATTTCAGGCCAGTATACGGGACGCGACCACTACACCGGGATCGACCACGTCGATGCGTACGGCGACACGAAAAACGTGACCCTGGTGGGCGGCATCCAGTACAGCCGCACGATACCGAAAATGCCCTTGGGAATTTCGAACACGATCACGATGGGAACCGAGTTGCAGTATGACGAGGTGACCGACGAGATCCCGATTTACGACCGGTTCATCGACCAGACCGTGCGGCAGCTCGGAGCGTACGTACAGACGGACTGGAAGGTGAGCCCGGTATTGACACTACTCTTGGGCGGGCGATTGGATCGGCACAGCGCCCTCGGCGGACCGGTATTCAGTCCGCGAGTCAACGCCCTGCTGGGCCTGGCGAAGGGATTGCAGCTTCGCGGGACGTACGCGACGGGCTTCCGGGCGCCGCAGGCGTTCGACGCCGACCTGCACATCGCGTTTGCAGGGGGCGGCGTCTCATTCATCCGGCTCAGCGACTACCTGAAGCGGGAGGACTCGCGCAGCTACAGCACGTCCCTCGACTACAACTACACACACGACGGAAACGGGTACGGGTTCACGCTGGAGGGCTTTCTGACGCGGCTGCAGGACACGTTCGTGCTGGAGGAAGTTGGCGTTGACGAGGAAGGCAACCTGATCCTCGAACGGCGGAACGGCAGCGGGTCGACGGTGGCGGGCGGTACGGCGGAGATCCGATTCATCTACGGTGATCGGCTCGAGATGCAGAGCGGGCTGACGGTTCAGCAAAGCCGGTACGACGAACCCGTTTTCTGGTCGGCGGAACTGCCGGGAACGCGCCGTTACCTGCGCACGCCGGACATTTACGGCTTTTACATGATCAGCGGCAAGCCCCTCCCCCGCTTCGTGATCGCACTGTCGGGGGTGTTGACGGGTCCGATGGACGTCCCTCACCTCGCCGGGGCGATCGAGCGAGACGAGCTGATCCGGAGCCGGACGTTTCTCGAAACGAACGTGCGGGCAAGCTACGAGATACGGCTCCCGGGTGCGCCCGACGTCGAGCTTTTCGGAGGGCTGCAGAACGTGACGAACGCTTACCAGCGTGATTTTGACGTCGGAAAGTACCGGGATTCCAACTTCATTTACGGTCCGGCGCGGCCCCGAACGGTGTTCATGGGAGTAAAGACCAGGTTTTAAGGAAAATGAAGGCGAGCCATTCAGCTTTCGGAGCCGTGTTGGTGCTTGGGCTGCTTTGTGGAACGGCGCCCGCTTCAGGGCAAGCTATGGGGCCCGAGTGGCTGACGTTCGACCGGGCGGTGTCGAGGTCGGCGGTCAGTGGCAAACGGCTCATGGTTTACGTACAGGCGGAATGGTGTACGTGGTGCCGAAAGCTGGAGCGGGAAGTTTTCGGGTCCGAGGCAGTCCGGGACCGGCTGGCGGAGACCTTCGAGGTGAGCCGGCTCGATTTTGACGACAAGATAGGAACATACCGGTATGCCGATCGCCTGATCTCGCCAGCGGAGCTAGCAGCCCTGCTGGGCGCGGAAAGCGTCCCAACGGTTATCTTCCTGGAGCCGGACGGTACGTACCTGACGCGCGTGGAAGGGTACGTGGACGAGCTGGCGTTTACGAATGTGCTGGATTACTTGAACGCCACGGCGAGCCGGTAAGGCACGGGCAATCAACGTGGATCGATGCCTGCGTCGACGACGCCCGGTGGAGGTTCGGCGGCTGCACCGGGGAAGGCTCCTTTCAAGAGATCGACTCTGCGCTGAGGGTGGGCGAGCTCGATCAGGTCCTGACGATCGCGCTTTTTCTTTTCCGGATCGATGCGCATTGCCTCGTCGCGGTGCTTCTTCATGGCCACGTCCGCCTCTCCTTCGCGATTGAACGACCACATGAGCATTGGATCGCCGAACGGAAGATCGCGCCCGCTTCCGGGCTGGTCGTAACGGCCGGTATGCCAGGTGTGCCAGGTTTTACCGTAGCTGTTGACGAGGGACTTGAGCATGGCTTTTTCGACCGCGTCGGGGAGCCCCGGCGCCACGAGCTCGCCCGAGAAGACCTCGTAGTTGTGGGGGTGCCAGTACGCTTTCTCCTCTTCGGGGAGGTTGTCGAAAAGCCGCTCGGAGATGATGTACTCGATACCGATCAGGTTGGCGTTCCGGGTGTTTCCGTCGAAGATCACGCATTGGAAGAACTCGGCGTTCACCTGCCGGCAGTAGTGGTGCGCCTCCATCTGCATGTCGGGGTGATCGCGGCCACAGTGGAAGCCGACGACGTAGATGTCGAACTGTTTGATGGGCGCCACATCCTGGATAAGGCCCGCGCCTATCTCGAGGATGTTGTCTTTGATGGTTTTCCCTTCACCCGGTGGGCGGGTGTGTATCTCGCGGTCCTTCACGGTCAGCCCTCCCTTTTATTGCAGCAGGTTCTCCGCCTACTAGGAGGTTCAGAGTAAGGACGCAGGTTTAAACGGCCAACGGGCGAATGTTTCGGGGGTGTAAGATCGATTTGTAGAAGTGGTAATATCGGGGGGTTCCAGATCGGGTGTTTGTGACGCTGGTCAGTTTGCGTCACTCGGGCGGGATAGCCACAGATTGACACGGTTTATGTATTCGGGCACCGGCATTCCCTGGATATCCTCCCAAGCATCTGTTTCAGCCAACCCTTCTTCGATTTTTGTATCGAAGAGGTATTTGGAGAAATCGGTGTACTTCCACCATATGATAACTGGAGAGTCCGCGGATAATTGACCAACTGTTTCGACGAACCAGTCACGAACAGCCCGAACGACTTTTATTGGTTCATCATCATGGTTTTTGATATCAACGCCACCCAAATCTGACAGGGCTCTCCTGAAATCATGGAGTTTCTTCTCCAGAATCAGGCATTTTTTACATCTCAAGTACTCGTGTCCATGCTGACGAGAACCATAATCAATACCAAGCTCGAATGGCATGTTCAATCGGTAGTACTCACGGGCGCGTTTAGCTTTAAGGCGCGAAAGATCATGAATACTGTACTTGGACTCCCGGATCAACTGACATATTTTGTCAAGTCGGTTTTCACCCGAGTCCGAACGTTCACTGGCTATCCGTGGTTTATACCCCAGGTATAAAACGGTGAATAGCAAGGGGCGGAGGAGAGATAGATACTGAGAATCGAAGGGGCAGTTGATAAAGACATTTGACTCGTAATCAGCAACCGCCCCAGGGGGGACATCACCTGGTGTCACTAGCTACTTTTGGCGGAATAGGGTCATTTATGTAAGAGTCCATACTGCGGACCATGCCGTCTCGGCCGTGTACATACAACTCTGTACCCTGACTCTTGCTAATCCTCCGCCCATACGTAATCGCAGCATGCTTTGTGCTAAACCGTTTCGTAGCACGACGTGCACCACCTTTCTTAACGGCCCATCCACCATTAGGATGTGGAACAACGTGTTGCGAGTCTTTAGGCATGGTTCTCCTCTGTCTACGTTTCGAGAGGGATACAACACGAATATACCATTGGATTTTCATCCTGTTCAACAAACCGTCACTGAAAGGAATTTTTAACATCTTCAGCCCCACACAAAGAAGCTTCCTCACTGTTTTCTGCGTTCCTCAGAACGGCCTGCGTCTTTTCATGTGGTAGCGACGGTGAACCCCGAGGCGTCGTTTCAGGTACGAGTACCCGTGTTGGGCATCCATTCTACCGGGTAACAACCATGAGATTCGCTCTACTCTTCGTGCTGCTCTGGTTTTCGGCGGATGCGCTCGGGCAGACGGGCGGCATCCGGACGTACTGCAACCCGCTGGACATCGATTACAAGTACAACTTCGAACAGAAGAACCAGGGGATCTCCTATCGGTCGGGGGCGGATCCGGTGATCATCCGCCACAAGGATGCCTACTACCTGTTCGGGACGATCGCGGGGGGTTACTGGCGTTCGACGGATCTGGTGAAGTGGGACTTCATCGAGCCGAGTCGGTGGCCGTTCAGGGACGTCGTGGCGCCGGCGGCATTGTCGGTGGGGGATACACTCTACCTGCTGCCTTCGTGGGACCGCCAGGGGGCGCTGCTCTACACGACGGCGCCGGAGACGGGTAAGCTTGAGTTTTACAACCGGCTGCTGCCCGACCTCCCGCCGGTGGTGCCGTACAACACCGGCGCGTGGGACCCGGCACTCTTTTACGACGAAGAGACCAGGAGGTGGTTCAACTACTTCGGCTCGTCGAACGTGTACCCGATCTTCGGGGTCGAACTCGATCCTTCGAACGGGCTTGCTCATATGGGCGAGCCAGTCCCGCTCATCTACCTGCACCCGGAGGATCACGGCTGGGAGCGGTTCGGGCAGGACCACACGGATCCACGGGACCCGTTCATTGAAGGAGCCTGGATGACGAAGCACGAGGGGCGGTACTACCTACAATACGCGGCGCCGGGCACGGAGTACAACGTGTACGCCAACGGGACGTACGTCGGGGACGACCCGCTTGGACCGTTTGAGTACGCACCGTACAACCCGGTATCGTACAAGCCAGGCGGTTTCGTTACGGGCGCGGGGCACGGCAACACGTTCGAGGACGAATACGGCAACTTCTGGAACACCGGGACGCCGTGGGTGGCGGTGAACTGGAACTTCGAACGCCGCATCGCGATGTTTCCCGCGGGATTCGACACCGACGGGCAGATGTTTGCCTCGACGCGGTTCGGCGATTTCCCGCACTACGCACCGACGGGCCGCTGGGAGAGCCCGGACGAGCTCTTCACCGGCTGGATGCTCCTCTCCTACCGGAAACCGGCAACGGCGTCGTCGGTGCGGGACACGTTCGCGGTCGAGCGGGTGACCGACGAGAACCCCCGGACGTTCTGGGTCGCGGAGACGAAGAGTCCGAACGAGTGGCTGACGGTGGACCTGGAGGAGCCCCATGAGATCCGGGCGATCCAGGTGAACTTTACCGATTACCAGGCGGGACTCTACGCAAGCGATTCGACGGTGTACACGCAGTTCAGGCTAAAGGTGTCGGAGGACGGCGAGACGTGGCGGACGGTGGCCGACCTGACGGGCGAGCGGCGCGACCGGCCGAATGCTTACGTCGAGCTTCCGGAGCCGGTGCGGGCGCGTTACGTGCGGTACGAGCACGTGTACGTAGCGGCGGCGCACCTCGCCATCAGCGACTTACGGGTATTTGGAAACGGCGACGGTGGACCTCCCGCGACGCCGACGGGCTTCACAGTCCGGCGCGACACCGACCCCCGGAACGCCTTCGTGACGTGGGAGCCAGTAGAGGGAGCGGTCGGCTACAACGTCCGGTGGGGCATAGCACCCGATAAGCTGTACCTGACGTACCAGGTTTTTGCGGACGCGCCGACGGAGCTCGAGATTCGGGCGCTCAACCGGGGCGTGGGGTATCACTTTGCAGTTGAGGCGTTCAACGAGAACGGCGTGTCGGCGCTGAGCGAGGTGGTATCTGTGGAGTAGCGGAGTTCGCGCTCACCCCGTCCGTGTGTCTTGAACGAACCTCGTTGGCAGGCAGGTCATTCCTCTGCTGCAAACCGGGTAACGAGCTTCTCAATGGTGTTCATGTTGCGCATGGTGGTGGGTACACGGACGGCTTTGTCGAAGAGGGAGCCCATGACGTCGGAGTCACTGATCCTACGGCGTGTCAGCCAGTAGATTTCGCGTCCTTCGACGGCAAATTCGTCGAACGGGGTTTTGAAGGCGAGCACCTTTTCGCGTGCTTCCTCGGGAAGGGGCTCGCGCATGAACATGACGAGAATGGCGTGAACGTGTTCGTCGGGAGATACGTCAAACATTCGGTTGGTCGCAATCGCTTGGAGCTCAGCGGTGGTGCGGATGAAGGTGGCGACCTCGTAGCCGAGGGCCTCTTTCAACATGGATTCGACCTGGCGCTCGAGGGCCGGGACGTCCGTCGAGGGAGATCGGAAGATGACGTTACCGCTTGCGATGTAGGTTTGGACGTCGGTGAAGCCGGCCTGCTCGAAGAGGGAGCGGAGGTGGTCCATTTTGACGCGGTGCCCGCCAACGTTCAGCCCGCGCAGGAAGGCAAAGTATTGCGGCATTGGTCTTTTCCGTTGTCGATGTCCGAGGGAATATACTATCAGCGGCATGCCTACGGCTTAGGGATTGGATACGTTTTTCACACGAAGAGTTTGATTTCGGATGATCGCTATGCAGATCCAGCGAGCCTTTTCAGAGGAATGCGTTTCGTAAAGATTCCTCGTCGCTGCGCATCTCGGAATGACGAAGTTGGAGTGGGACGCATACCCTAGAACGTGTCTTCCGGACGAACCTGTGAGGAGGGTTCTTTCCGAAGTGTGAGGTACCTGGATAGTTCCAACAGTCGAATGTGAAGAATACAATGGTGAGGTTGCCGGGGATTGAGTATACTTGGAGGGTACTGATTTCCCCTTATAGCACTCCGGGACTCTATGAAAAGCCTCAGCCTGTCCTTTGCTTCTTTATTGTTTTTAGCCGTGACGATCCTCTTTTCAGCGTGCGATTCACAGGAAACGGTGTCAACCGAATATCGCATATTCGTCGGCACGAGCACGGGGGACGCGAGCGTCGGTATCTATTCGTTCCGATTCGACACTCAGACGGGTGCACTTGTAGAGGAAGGGCACACGCCGCAAGTCTTCAACCCGTCGTACATCACCATATCGCCCGACGGGGAGTACCTGTATTCGGTTAACGAAGGAGGAAGGGAGAATTCGGCAGTGAGCGCGTTTCGGATCGACCGGGCGACGGGAGCGCTCGAGCGGCTAAACCAGCAGCCGTCGTACGGGCCGGCGCCGTGTTACGTAAGCACGGACCGGACGGGCAGGTGGGTGTTCTCGGCGAACTACACGGGAGGCAGCGTGGCGCTCTTTCCCGTCGAGGCTGACGGTCGCCTAGGCGAAGCGGCCGACACCGTACAGCACACCGGATCGGGGCCGAACACGTCCCGACAGGAGCGGGCGCACGCACATTTCATCCGGCCAGACCCGCAGGACCGGTTCGTTTACGCGGTCGATCTGGGGATCGACCGGATCCGCATTTACGAGCTCGACCGGGACAACGGTGAGCTTCTTCCGAAGGGCGAGGCGGCCGTCGCCCCGGGTGCAGGGCCACGGCACCTGACGTTCCACCCGAACGGGCGGTACGCCTACGTCATCAACGAGCTGAACGGAACGGTGACGGCGTTCCACTACAACGCGGACGACGGGTCGCTAACCGAGTTCCAGACGGAATCGACGCTACCGGCAGGGTATACCGGTGACAACGGCAGCGCCGACATCCACGTCCACCCCTCGGGCAATTTCCTCTACGCTTCCAATCGCGGCGAGACCAGCAGCATCGCCATCTTTACCATTGACGAATCAACTGGTCGACTGACGCTTGCGGGTCACCAGGTGGACCTCATCAATTGGCCGCGCAACTTCGCGATCGATCCAACGGGCAACTTCCTGCTGGCGGCCAACCAGAGGGGGAACGACATCGTCGTTTTCCGGATCGACGAGCAGACGGGGCTGCTCACACCGACCGGCCATTCGGTAGCCGTTCCCGGTCCGACGTGCATCCAGTTTCACACGGTAGCCGGATAAGGTTTACCGGATGATCGTCAACAGGGTGGCGGCCGTCGCCGTCGGGGTGCTGAGCCGGAGAACGTAGGCGCCTCCAGGTAGACTGCCGGCATCAAACGATACGGTATGGCTGCCTGCGGTTGCGTTGTCTTGCCGCCAGACGTCCACCACACGCCGGCCAAGGACGTCGTAGAGGGTAAGTGTTGCCGACGTGGACCGATCCAGCACGAAGGTGATGGTTGCCGAGCCCTGGATCGGATTCGGGAAGACGCGCAAAGCCGTTTCCGCATCCCGTCCGGCGGGCAACTCACCGGCGTCCTCTACTGAAACCGGCATGCCGGTGGGCGAAAAGATCGCCTCTATGGCGCCCGCCAGATACGCGAAGGGCGCATTCCAGTTGATCGCGATCTCGTTCGACGCGTAGCTGCAAACGTGGTCGATGTACGCGGAGGCGGCGATGGTGGAGGGATATGCCGGGCAATCGCCCCGGTCCTCTCGCCCCGGATTCGGGCCGCCAACGATCAGGCCCGGTACGGGCGCCGTGATCTGGTCGCCGGCAGATTGCCGGTGGTGCGGCTTCATTGGGGTCTTGTCGCCGTGGCCGGTGACGAAGGAGTAGCCGGTGGCGTTCCGTCCGAGGAGGTAGTCGAGGTTCGAAAGGGCTGCATCGAGGAATCGCCGTTCCCCCGTGAGGCGATAGGCCTGGAGGAGGATGATGCCCTGGTTGGCGGCGTTCGAGTTGCTGCCCCAGTAGAACTCGCCGGGGGTGGCGCCCATAACGACGCCGTAAGCCGAGCGGTCTTTGTCACCAACGAGCCCGTTGGCGCGGTTGAGGATCCGTCTACGGACTTCGCCTACGTCCACGACGGAAGCAACGGCGTCCGCGTGGTGGGCGAGCGAGAAAATGCCCATCGTGCCGACGTTGGGCCAGCCGGGGGTGGCTAGGTAGTTGGCCGGCTCGTCGAGGGGGTTGTGGCGCACGATGAAGCTATCCTGTCCGGTGGTGATGAAGAGCTCGGCAGCGGCCCAGCGAAACTCGTCGAGGAAGTTCCGGTCGCCGTACTCGCCCGTGTTGATGTCCGGGTTGAACTCCTGGTTTATCCGGTTCTGGTCGTAGGGGACGTTGGGGTTCTGGACGGCCCAGTTCCACGCAGCGAGCGAGGCCGTGAGGAGCGAGTCTGCAAGGCCGGGCAGCTCTTCAGGGTACGCGTCGTAGATGCGGGCGGCCATGGCGGTCACGGCGGCGAAATCGAGGGCGGCCGGGGTGCTCTTCTGCACGACGTATCGAACCGACGTGTCCTGGTGGGGCATGACCATACCAGAAAAGTTCGGGCTGGTGAGCTTGTGGTAGACGCCGCCGTCTTCGGGATCCTGCATGGCAAGCATCCACCGGAGGTTCCAGAGGACCTCGTCGAGCAGGTCCGGCACGCCGTTTCCGGATTCGGGAATGTTCAGGTTGAGGGCGTCGTAGTAGGCGGGGAAGTGCTCGTAGAGCATCAGCAGGGTGCCGACCGTGATGCCCGAGTTGACGATGTACTTATTAAAGTCGCCGGCGTCGTACCACCCGCCCGGAGCCGAGATCTCCGAATTTGCTGGACGAGATTCGGTAGCCGCGGAAGGGTGTATACGGACGCGGGTGTCCGGATGGCCTGCCGGACGGGCCCAGATGCCCGCATGAGCAGCGTCGAGGCGCATGGAAGCCCGCTGGTAATAGAATGCTTTGAGGGCGGCACGGGCAACCTCCTGGTGGACGGCCTCCTTGATCTCGAACCGGTAAGAAACGCCAATGCCGGGGACGGCCAGCACGTACTCGCCCGGCGTCTGTAGGGCGGAGAAATCGGCCAGCTGGACGGTTTCCTGCGACGAGACCCACACTTTCGGCTCACCGAGCGTCCCTGAGAAAACGGTATCGGCCTGGTCGGGGGTCGTAACGTAAAAATCGACGCCCGAGTCGCCGACGACGACCGCAACTTTAGGGGCTTCGGGGTAAAAACCGATCTGGTTCAATCGGATCAGACCCGTTGGCTGGGCAAACACGGTTGAGGAATAGGACAGCAGGCCAAAAAGGAAGAGAACCAGGGTACGAAAGCAGTTCATGGGTAGTCGGGTTGGTGCTGATGGGATGCGGCTGATCAATATAATCGATTCCGATCACTACGACCGTTATAGATTGTACATGGGCGGGGCGGTAGCGAGGTGGGGAGTATCCGTGAACGCATCGAGGTTTGCGCCGGGTTTGCTTGCCAGTGAAGTGTTGCCGGTGTGACCTTGTTTATTCGGACTTTCGATTATCCGGACACCTAAATAGGAGTGGAGAGGGAGCAATCATGAGGCATCTGGTTCTTGGCGGGACGGGTCTGGTAGGCAGCCACGTAGTCGAAGGGCTTCTGAAAAGAGGCGAGGACGTCCGCGTGATGACGCGGTCACCGGAAAAAGCAGCGGCCTTGCCTGACGGAGTCGTCGGAGTAGTCGGCAATCTCCGCAATCCTGAAACTTACGGTCCAGTCTTCCGAGACTTCGACAACCTTTTTCTGCTCAACCTCGTAACGGAAGCAGAGCTTCAGGAGGGTCTGGCGGCATTTACCGAGGCGCGACGTGCGGGGGCAAAGCGGATCGTTTATCTATCCGTACAACATGCGGACAGGGGGCCACACGTCCCTCACTTCGGCGCGAAATGGGTGATCGAGGAAGCCATCAAGGCAAGTGGCATTCCCTACATAATCCTGCGCCCCAGCAACTTCTACCAGAATGACTTCTTCTTCCGGCAGGCGATACTCGACTACGGGGTGTACCCCCAGCCAATTGGAGACAAAGGCCTTTCACGGGTAGACGTCAGAGACATCGGCGTAGCAGCCGTACGAGCGTTGACCGGCGAGATTCCTGAAAACCGTACGTATAACCTGGTGGGACCGGACGTGTTGACGGGAGAGGACACTGCCCGGATCTACTCAGAAGTCCTCGGGCGTGAAGTTCGTTACGGGGGTGACGATCTGGCCGCCTGGTACCAGCAGGCCAAGACCATGTTGCCACCGACGATGGCGTACGATTTCCGGATCATGTACGAACTGTTTCAGGCCGAGGGATTGATTGCAAGTGACACCGATCTCGAAGAGACGGAGACGGCCGTAGGGCGGCCACCGATCCGGTTTGCCGATTTTGCCGGTGAGGTGGGTGCGTCCTGGCTCACGGAAAATGAGATGCCTTCGGCCTGAGGACGACGTGATCACCCGGCGTAGGCACGCACGGCGTAAAAGAACTGGGTGAGCGAGTAGTCGAGCAGGGACTGGCGGTCGTGGAGGTAACGGCGTGCGCGGAGGAAGGGGAGCCAGGCCCGATCGCCCACGATCACCTGTGACTCGTCGATATTTTTCCGTGGGACCCAACGTCCGCCAAGATTTCGACAGAGGACCTCGCCGAGATACGCACCAACGGCGGGGACGAGGTCGTCCTCGATGTCCACCCGGTCAAACTCCGAGGGGAAGTCGAAGTGGTAAAAGTGGTAGTCGATCTGGGGGAGCGATTCGGGGCTGCCCTGCATGACGGAGGGCACGTCTTTGTGGAGGAGGGCGGCGAGCTGTTCGGCAAAGAGGCCGCTGTAGCGGTCGATCTCCTCGTCAACGTCGTCCACGTCCGGCGGTAGCTGTTCGTCGGCGGGCCGCCACTCGGTGACGTCGGGCGGATGGAAGGCGTTCAGGCGGGCGGTCTCCTGCTGGCGTTCGGCGAAGGGCACTTCATCGAGCAGAAGCTCGAGCAGGGGCGCCACGGACGGATCAAAGGCACGTTCGACGGGCGCCAGGCGGGCGCTCCGTTCGAGCAGGCGGGCCAGCGCCTCATCAAAGGACATGTCGTCGCGGAGGTGGGCAAGCATCCGGGCCTGGGCGCGGCGCGCCTCTTCGGAGGCGTAATCCGCCGGGGTAGGCCGGGTCAGAATCAACACGCCGCCGTCGGAGAGCTGCTCGATGCTTTCCGAAGGTGTGGCGAGCACGCGCTCGCGCCCGACCTCTTCAACCATCGCCGGGCCGTAGTAGTTCAGCCAGTAGGCCTCGTAGACCTTTTTCGGGGCAAGCATGCTCTCTTTGTGCGGGTCGTCGCCAAGCCAAAAGTCGGCCTTGTTGTGCCCCCAGGCGTAGACCGGATGGCAAACGCCGGCGAGCGCACGGAAAAGGCGGACGAAGGAGGCCGCCCTGGAGCCGTCGGGGTCGTTTTCGAACCAATCGAAAGGCAGAACGACCCAGAGGCGCAAGCCGACGGGTGAAGCCGGAGGTTTGAAGTCAAACGAGAAGAGGGCGTCAGGGTCCGCGCTCCGCACGAGGCTCAGGGAAGCGCCGACGATGGACAGGTGTTTCTGCTGCGTTTTGATCCGACGCCGGACGTTGGCGCGCGTATAGGCCTGCGAAGCCTGCCCGACCTGGATCCGGTCGGGCAGGAGGTCGCTGGAGAAGGCATCCAGGGCGTCGAGGATCCTGTCTATCCCTCCCTCACCCTGCTCGAGCAGCGGATTGACTTCGGCATACAGTTCCAGCTCGAATCGGTCGGTGCGACCGTAGGTCTTTACGTCCATACCGTTTTTGTGCGATAGCGGGTGCTGCGCGTCCGGGTAATTCAGGTGATCTAAGACAGGTTATTCAAAATGACACATCGATCCAAACCGGCGGGTGCGCCGTTGCGAGGACGTCACCTGAATTCGACGATGACGCCCGAGCCTTCGGCCGCTTTGATGATCTGCGGACGGAGCTCGACGGGGGCAAGAGCGCCGTCGTAAATCAAAGTCAATTGTTTGACGAGGACGGTGAATCCGAACATCGGGTGCCCGGGGCGCCGTACCTCGACGGCTCCGCCGTACTTCGTGATGGCTTCGGCCACGTCGGCCTTGACCTGCGCGTCGATGTCGCTGATCTCAACAAACTTACGACTCTTGTTGCTGAAACACTCGACTGGCGGGACCTGATCCTTCGGTTTGCCTGCATTCTCCCACTGTTTCACCTCCGCTTTGTCGTACCCGAGCTGGTCGACGAACTTGGTGGTTTCGCCGGGCTTCTTCACGCCGACGTCCGACTGGATGTCGAGGTCGGCCCGTTCTTTTGTAAGGGCGGCGGTGGTTTTGTCCTGGAACCTGCGGCCGCGTCTGAACTTGGCGAGGAACTCGGAATACGCTTTCCAGGTGAGGGGAGGCTTCGTCTTCGGAGGCTTGTCGGGGTTGGCGTTCAGCTCTTTTTCGAGCGCTTCAACGCGTTCGTGCCAGTAGTCGACGTAGTCGTCCCAGAGCTGTTTGTCAGCAGGGTCTAGGTCCTCCGGTGGTTTATCCTTGTGCGGTTCTTTCTTTTTGAGCGCTTCGAGGTCGGCTTTGTTTTTCACCACCTCGCGGCCGTCGCTTACCTCCTGTTCGGCTTCTCTCCTTTTCGCCTCCTCGATTTCTTCCGGTGTCTTTGGTTCTTCCGGCTCCTTGGGTTTTGGCGGCGGCTCCTCGGGCTTCGGCTTTGTGGGTTCCTCCGGCTCTTTCGGCTTCGGAGGCGGTTCTTCCGGCTCCCTCGGCCTTTTGGGTGGCTCTTCAGGGATTTTCGGCTTTTCCGGAGGGCCTTCAGGCATTTTCGGCGGCTTTTCGGGTACGGGCGCGGGCGGTTTTTCCGGCACAGGCGTCGGTGGCTTCTCCGGGATGGGTGGCTTTTCAGGAACAGGTATCTTTGGTTTCTCCGGAATGGGCACCCTTTTGGGCGGAGGGACGGGTACCCTTGGGCCGGGCGCCTTTGGTTTGGGGGCTTTCCCCTTGAGTCCCTTGATGGGAATGATGAGTGTAATGAGGCCGATGATACCGGAGCCGAGCCGCGCCCCGGCTTCTTCGTTGGTAAGCTTCCGCCAGGTGACGAGGTCGCGGCCGATGACGCCTTCGATGATGTTGGGGATGCCGACGAGGTCGAGCACTCCGACGACGACGGCCCACGTGGATTGCCAGAACCCGCTCGCGGTTTTCCATCGCTGGTAGATGCCGTCGATGATGCCGTAGAGAATGAAGCCGACGACTGCGAGGAGGAGCACGACGCCGGCAATGATGGCGAGGATCGACCCGGACAAGATCCCGACGATGATGAGGATGACACCGACGACGGCGGCGACGACGATAGCCAGCAGGATCAAGACGCCTTTGAGGATCGACAGGAGGAAGTTTTTCCAGAAGTCCCAGGTGAGGAATTTTTCGTACCATGCGGCGTCGTATTCCTCCCGGGCCTCTTCGGCGGCCTTTTCCATCTCGGCGTCGAGGGAATCGAGCGGCTCGCGGTTTTTTTCGACCGCCTCGTCGATCTTCGCCGTAACGGCCGTTTTGGCTTCGACGATGCTCTGGTCGAGGCCGGTTTCGAACTGGGTGAGGGCATCCTGGAAGGACTTCTCGAGCTCACCGTGGATGTCACCGAGGGCATTCGACCAGGCTTCGTTCATCTGCTTGATCCCCTGGTCGGCGGCGTCGAGGATCTGGGTGAAGCTGTCGAAGATGGCAGTCAGGATCGAGACGAGGCCATTGACGACGGTCATGGTCCCGCTGATCAGGCCTGCGATGGCGCCTTCGACCACGCTCCGGATGCTGTCGACGACGTGCAGGGTCCCCCGTGTGACGGCGTCGATGAACTTCCCGAGCGCTTCTTCGACGCTGGCCTGAGCTGCGCCGACGACCTCGCGCACGCCGTCGACGTCAGGCTGGTCCTCCTGCAATACGGCGTCACTGGTGACGGCAACGGTCTGATCGACGAAGGCCATCACGACGTCCCGTTCCTGGTCGATGGTGGCGATGTAAACGGCGACAGTATCGTCGATCTGGGCGGTGAGCTCGGCTTCGAGGGCGAAGAGCTCGTTCACGGCAGCCGCCTCCGCCTCATCCAGAAAGCCGAGTGACAGGGACAAGGACGTATCGATGCCAGCGTGTACGGTCTTCTCGAAGGCGTCGAACTGCGTTTTGAGGTCGATCGACATGAGCCCGATCTGAAGGCCCACCTGGAGGGCATTCGAGTCGATGCCGGCGGCGATCTCCCTGTCGGCGCCGTTGAGTCCATCGGCGAGCTCTTCGGCGCCGTCGACGGCGCCCGCCTCGACGTCGGCGGCGGGTTCGCGGAGCTTCCCGGCTGTTTCAGAAGCGACTTTGAGGACTGCCTCGGCCTGGACTCTGCCCCGGTCGTCGTTGGGGTATCCCGCGGCCTTTTCTTGGCCCCGTTCAGTGGCTTCGGCGGCCTGCCCCTCTACGGCCTCCCGACCCCTCTTCCCTTCTTTCTCACCGAAGCTGCGGATGTCCTCCTGGCGAGTGGCGACGGCTTTGGATGCCTTGCCCTTGTAGGTTGAGGCAAGGAGCAGTATCAGGGCTGCCTGGAGGGTGCTCTGGAGGAGAGCCTGCCCGTATCCGAGGAGGAACTTTGCGGTGACGATCGTTTTCGTCTGCTCGGCGCGGGCTCTCACCGATTCGCGGGCCTCTGCGTATTGGGCGCGCACGAGCTCGACGTTCGCGCTGACGGAGTCCCGGACCGCTTCGATCGCTGACTGCCCGTTGGCGATCACGTCCGACTTCAGCTGCTCGCACCGGACGAAGACGTCGGCCTTGCGCTGCACGGTACTGGCCTGGAGCTGTGCGACGAGTGCAGCGGCCTCAGCCCTCGCTTTTGCGGGATCAGTCGTCTTCGCAACGGGTCCGGCGGCCGGTACCGCAGAGGCCACGATTTCGCGGATGCCGGGCGGCTCCTCGAAGGGAATCGGTTCGAAAGGTGGCGGCGCGGGCAGCTCGGGAGCGGCAAGGACGGAGGGACCGGCGAGCTCTTCGGCCGGGGTGACTTCGGCAGGGGGAGCGGTTTCGACCGGTTCGGCAGCTTCCCCTTCCTCGGGCGCGGGCGCTTCAGGGCCGGGCTCACCCGTTGCGGCCTTCTCGACGACGCCCTCTTCGGTTGCGGTTTCCGGACCGGCCGCTTCTTCCGGCGTGGGTGTTGTTGCCGGAATGGGAGCTGCACCGGGTGGAAGGGATGGAGCCGGGGGTACGGGAACGGCAGCACCGTCGCCGCGCCCTTCAAGCATCCGTGCGACGGCCTGATTGCCGGCCTGTCTCTGAAAACGGAGGATGGGGTGCTCGGCGGCCGTTTGCGTTTCAGTGCCCTCTCGGCTCTCCGACGGCGTCTCGGCCTCGCGGACCAACGCCGTTGTCGGAGGCGGTACCTGTTCGCGGGTTGGCTCGGCCATGGATCCCTCTCCTTTCAGGTGTTACGGCGCACCATCGTGTAGAAGTCGCCGAATCCCGTTTTTTTGATCGGGCGGCCGAGCCTTGCGAGCTCGCGGGCGACACCCTGCACCAGGTGGCGCATGCCGATGGCACTCCCCTCCTCCGCCGCGAGGTAAGCGCCTGCGAGCACGCTGTTTTTGATGTGGCCGCCAGCCAGGTCGAACTGAGATGCGAGGAAGGCGAAGTCGAGGTCGTCCTCGACCGGAGCGTTTGGAGGAAGGAGGCTCCTCCAGATGCGTTCACGGTCTAAGGGTTGCGGGAGGGGGAACTCGACGAGGAACTGCATGCGCCGGGTAAACGCCTCGTCGAGATTCTGGCTGAAGTTCGTAGCGAGGATGGCGATGCCCTCGTACTCCTCCATGCGCTGAAGGAGGTAGCTGACCTCGATGTTGGCGTAGCGGTCGTGCGCGTCTTTCACCTCGGAGCGTTTGCCGAAGAGGGCGTCGGCCTCGTCGAAGAACAGGATGGCGCTGGACCCTTCGGCCTCGTCGAAGATGCCGCGCAGGTTCTTTTCGGTCTCGCCGATGTACTTGGAGACGACGGCGGAGAGGTCGATTTTGTAGAGATCGAGTCCAAGGCTACGGGCGAGGATGCCGGCTGCCATGGTTTTTCCGGTGCCGGAGGGACCGGAAAAGAGCGCGTTGAGGCCTTTGCCGAGGGCCATCTTTTCGCCGAAGCCCCAGGCGTCATTGACCGTGTGGCGGTGGCGGAACTGCGCCTCGATGGCGTGCAGCTCGCGCATCTGTACGTCGGGCAGAACCAGGTCGGACCACGTAAAGGGCGAGTTGACCTTACGGGCAAGGCGTTCAAGGGAAGGGCTCGACAGGATGCGGCACCCTAAAAACAGGTCGTCACGCTCTGGACCGGCATTTACGCCCCTCTCGAGCTTCGCCTGCCGCTCGGCTGCCTTCACGGCCTGTCCAATCTGGCCGGGGGTCAGCCGAAAAGAGCCTGCCAGCTCGGCAACCAGGTCGTCGGTGGCGGCGCCATCGAGCGATTTTTTCCAGATCAGCTCGCGCGTGTAGTGGTCCGGTACGTCGAAGGCAAGTGTAACCGGAATCGACGCAGACGGGGGCAGCTCGGGCAGCGTACGGCTTGAGAGGATGACGCCCGGCCGAAGCAAAGTCGAAAGGATGGGCCGTATCGATTTCCCGGCGGCGTCGACGTGGGAAACGTACAGGATGGCTTTCCGCAGGCGGGCCTCTCTCAACGCCCTGCGGAGCAAATCGGTGAGCCCGGCGGGTGGCTGATCTTCGATACGTACGGCGTCCAGGCACAAAAGGGGACGATCGAGGACAGAAGCCAGCAAAGAGGCAGCGGTCCGCTTCCCGCTGCCGGGGGGACCGTAAAAGACAGCCGGCGGGGGCTCGGGTTGGCGCCAGAGGTCGAAGAGGTGTTCGAGCCGCTTGCGAAACGCCGCAGGGAAGACGAGGTCGCGCGGGGCAGACGGGGATTCCTCGATAGTGACGATGCCGTTCAAAGCAGGGTCGAGGGCATCGTTGCCCAGCAGGTACTCGGCGATACGGTCGTCAAGCTTTAGGGGCCGCTCGATAAGGGGTACGGGAAGGCCGTTTTCCTCTTTCACCATCGTGACGAGCGCTTCGTCGAGCATCGGGGAGCCGGGCGAAAAGAGGGCGCGGCCGGCCGGGTCCTTCGGCGACAGGCCGGGGATCAGGCGCAGGGCGAGGCCGGGGCTGAGGCGGCGGCGGGTGACGTCGTCGTGGAGGTAGGCGTAGACGCGTCCGAACCGGCTATCGACCTCGGCCGCGAGCAGCATCAAGAGGACGTCGACGGCGGCCGGCGTCAGACCGAAAAGGTTGACGAGATGCGAAAGGCGCCGGGGTACGGGTGTCTCCGCGAGACGGGATTCGAGGCGTTTGATCTCGTCTTCAAGACCCGACGTACGGTCGCCCCGGGTAATGGTGATCCCGTGGAGTCCATTCAGGAGGCGGTCGACGTCGGCTTCCGACAGGAAGAGGCCGAGGAAGGACTCGTCGGCGCCGGCACCCCGCATCAGACGCACGCGGGCGACCTCGCGGTGGAGGCGCAGGGCCAACAGCGCGAAGTAGTAGTGCAGGTAAACACCCGATTCGGTTTGGACGCCGTTTTTCATAGCCACCTCACGGCAGGTGCAGCTCGAGCCGGCGGTCGTGCAGCCAGGGGATCGCGCCCTGATCACCGGTGCGGCCCGACATACTGAGGAGGATACCGAGTGGAAGGCGGCTGAAGTGCACTGCCACCATCTCGTCGCTCCAATGAATGTGGCCGGGCTGATAAATGAACCGGTCGAACAGGAAGGCGGGGTTGCTCTTTTCGAACCCTCGGAGCCCCTGCGCGAATCGGCGGAGCAGCACTTCCGCAAGGGCTTCTTCGGGCTTCTTTTCGTCTCGATCAGGCGTGAACCCTTCCAGCAGCGACGCTGGAACAGGCCAGTCGATCGCGGCGGTCAGCGCCCGTTCTTTCTGGTAATCGGGGAGGCCGGAGAGCAGGGCGGGCGCGGCGTCGCTCCGGGCGAGCGGGCGATATTTTCGGTCTACCAGGGCAAGCAGCAGCCGGTAGAGACCGGCATTACCAACCATTTCGTACAGCCCGAGGGCACGTATTTCGGGCAACAGGAGCGAGAGGCCGGCGAAGCTCGTGGCGACGCGATGGAGGCGGGGCGTACCACTCGCTTTCGCGTCGTCCGTCTTGGATTCAGGAATTATCAACGCAACCAGGTCCGCCAGGTAATCGCGGCCTTTCTTCGTGGCGAGCGCGACGGTGAGCCACTCCCGTAGCGTATCGGGAAGGCGCTTCAGTACAGCCGACAGGGCGGCCGGACCGTCGATCTCCTTACGTTTCAGGGCGGCCCACAGAATGGGCGCTGGCGCCAGCGAATAGGCCCGATAAAGCCTTGCCAGGTGGATACAGAGGCCGGCGAGGCGTGCATCGACGGCATGGTTGGGGCGCGAGGCTGCTGCTGCCAGATAGAGCCGAAGGCGGTTCCGGGCTTCGGCCGCTGCGTCGCCTTGTTCAAGGACGGCATCGAACGACAGGTCTCGGGGGAAATCGTCGAGTACGGAAGGCGGAGCCGTGCCAAAGCCCAGGCCGCGCTCCCAGATCAGGCGGACGTCGGCGGGCTGAAGGGACTGGAGCACGGCCTCGAGGCGGCCCATCCCTTTGAGGCGAGAAACAACGGGAAGAAGCAGGGTGGGGCGAGGCGCCAGGAGGTGAGCGACCACCTGCCCCAAAGGGAGATCGCGGAGGGGTGAAAACTCGTCGTAGACCCACCGGGACCACGCACGGCCGTCGGACAGGTCGGCCAGAAACGAGGCGACGAAGTGGGCGTGGTCGTCGAAGCGAACGACGTCGCCGGGAGAACCATAGAGCAGGACGTTCACGACCTCGCGCAGGATCAGGGTGCTCCAGCGACGCGAGATGACCCCATCAGGAGCGTTCAATGCGCCGATCCAGATATCGAGCTCGAGCTTCCGGATGCGGTAGACGGCATCTTCGTCGCCGGGGAGCATTTCGAAGCGCTCTGCGAGGTCGGTTTCGAGCCGTTGCGAGACGAGTCGGTCCATCTTCTTCTGCAAGAGGAGCCGGTCCGAGTAAGTCTCGGGCACGTAGTAGTCGGTATGGAAGCTCGAAATCGTCAGCACGTCAGGGAATCATGTTAAACCGTTCACAGAGCCAGGCGACGTCGTACTTGCGCCGATGCATCCAGGTGAGGCGCCGGGTCATGGTATCGCTGGAGGCGAGCATGGCGAGGCTTTTTTCGACGCCGGGGCAAGCGAGCAGGCGGCGGAGGCACCGGGCGAGCCTCGATTCGTCGAGGTGGACGTAGGCCATCCGCAGGCGATTGTAGAGCACGCCGGCGCCGTCGACCGTGTAGTTCTGCCGTTGCCGGAAGAGATGGTAGACGAGGCTGCCGGGGGCGCCGAAAACGCGGTAGCCCGCGAGCCAGACCCGGAGGGAAAATTCGACGTCTTCGCTGCCCCAGCGGGTCATGCCTTCGTCGTAGCCGCCGACGTCCCGAAAGACGTCAGCCCGGACGGCGTGGCAGCCACCGGGAAGGAAAGGAACGGGCTGAGAGACTGTGGCGCAGGGGAGCCAGGTGGTTTCGAGGCTTTCGTCCTTCCACGTCGAGCCGCAGCCTGCGAGATTGACGTCGCGGATGCTCGTGAAGGCGGGCCCGGCGAGGGCAACGTCGTCGCCCTCAAGCGTCTCGAGCAGGGGATGGATCCAGCCGGGGGGCACGTAGCAATGAGCGTCGAGGAAGACGAGGACGTCTCCGCTGGCGTGCCGTGCACCTTCGTTCCGGGCGCGGGCAATCCCGAGACCGCCGCCGTTGATGACGTGCAGGCGACCGTTGCCGTGGACGGCCGCGGCACGCCGGGCGCTGCCGTCGCGCGAGCCGTCGTCGACGACAAACACCTCGAGCCGCCCGACGTCGGTGTTTTTGAGGACGCAACCGACGGTGTCGACGAGGTTATCGCCTTCGTTGAGGGCGGGGATGATCACGGAGACCGAGCTGGTCATGGCTACACACGTCGCATCATGGAGCGGGCACGTTCCTGCATTTCGGCTATTGCCACCTCCGACAGGCCGAGAATACGCGAAGCCTTTTCGGTTGGCATGACGGCAAAATCCAGCACGTTCGTCACGCCTTCCTCGCGCAGGCGGCGAGCGCGCGCCTCTCCGATGTTGGGGATCTCCGTGACCGGGAGGGTGCGGCCGCGGTCGACGTCGAACACGATCGGATCGAAGATGCCGCCGCCGGGCTCCATGGTGAAGGGGCCGATCGTCAAGTCCGTTATGTCCGGAGGTATCGTAAAAGGCGGAATGGTCGAGATCGGCGGTATGGTCGAAATCGGTGGGATCGTAAACGGCGGCAGTGTCGACACCGGAGGAACGGTGAACGGGGGAGACGTTGTCGGCGGCAAAACGGTTACGGGGGGTGGTGTCGTCGTCGGCGGCGTAACCGTGATTGGAGGCGGGGTCGTTGTCGGTGGGGGTTGCTCGCCGCACCGGCAGCGCTGGTATTCGAGCATGAGTGACTCACTGAGCAGTTGCCGGCGATCCCTGAGGTCGTCCACACGAATGATCCCATCGGCGCCGGCAAGGATAGAGGCCAGGACGACGCAGTTATCCCCTTCCTCAACGGCGGGCGGGCACGGGACGTGCGCCTGGCCGCAGACGATCTCCTGGAGGGTTTCGCACGACAGGGGAGGCTCCAGGTGCGAAGACGGAAGGTCGCAGCGGATCTCGAGGCGGAAAGACTCACGTGCCCTGCTCCAGGCGCTCGCCCCACCGGGCGGCTGACAGTCCTTGGGAACGAGCGGGCGGGGGCAGCGCATCTCGGCATCCGGGCAGGCGACCAGGTACACGTCCCGGCCAGGCGACTGCCGGACCGTGGAGCAGAACTCTTCGAGCAGGGTTGCCGTGGCGGCAGTAAATATCGGGGGTGTCTGCACGACCACGTGCCGTATGCCTTCGACGGTAAAGCGGACGGTCTGCTGTTGCCCGTTCTGAGGATTGAGGGTGATGGCCGCCAGCCGGTTGCCGGCCGAATCGAAACACATGGCGATGGGGGCGCCAACCGCAAAAGAGATCCGCATGGTCACCTCGACGGCGGGCCGGGGGAGGTCGATCACGAGCCGTTCGTCGCAAAACAGGCCGATGAAGTTGCCCAGCTTGCGGATCTCCGTTGCCGGGGCGGGCTGGTTGTTCTCGGCAGTCACGAAGAAGCTGATTTCCTTGACCTTACGGGGGTTCCGGTCAGTGGTGTTCGGTTGCAGAACCGAGAAGTCCACGCAGGTCGTGACCGGTTCGACTTCTTCAGCCGGGAGGCAGGGATCGACCACACCGATGCAGGCCTTGATGTCGTCCTCGAAGTCGAACGGTTCGAGACCCGGAGGCAAGAGCACTTCGTCGCCGAGGGGAGTCAGGGCGTAGCCGGGGCCGACGGCCAGGCTCCACGGGCCGGCCTGCTGGACCTGCGCGCCGCAGACGACGCCCCAGCCGTGGAGGTAACGGTTGTGGCGGCGGAGTCGCTCAGTGACGTAATCCTGCTCGGCCTTGAGGTCGGCGGCCGTAAGCTGCTGCCGATCGAAGTAGACCGGCCGGAGCAGACCGGAAACGGGAGTACCCATGGGAGACTATTGATCGATATTGACGGTGAACCAGCTCTCGAAGGTCGTGCCCTGGCGGCCGTTGCCGGTGGGCAGGCGGCCGCCGATGTGATTGCCGTCGATGGCCCTGTCCTCTATGTCGAGGACGAAGTCGGAGCGGAGGACGATCCGGAAGGCGATGGGGTTGACGTCGCCAGTGCCGATCTGTTTGTTGGTCAGGATGAGGCGGACGGCCTTTGCGACCGGCTCGCCGGGCAGGGGTCTGATGGCGACGACGAGGTTGCCCTCGATGCGGGGTTCGACGGGTTGGTAGAAGGCGTCGGGGACGATGCACTCGCAGAGCAACCCCGTCCGTGGGTCCCGGTGTCGGGCGTAGAGGACGAAGACCTCGCTTCGGGTGCGGCGGTCGCCGAGGTCCTGGAAGATAGTCCGCATTTGGACACCATTTTCGAAGGCGATGACGAGTCCCAGGTTCTCCCTTCGCTCTTCTGTATCCGAGAGGTTCGGGTCGAAGAGGAGCTGCATGGGGTCGTCGAGGAAGTCATCGTGCTTCCAGCTCAGGGCAATGATGCGGGTCGTTTTAGGGTCGGTTCCGGCTGGGCCTTGAGGTCCTGGCGGTCCCTGCGGGCCTTCGGGACCGGGAGGCCCCTGGGGTCCTTCAGGGCCCTGTGCGCCGGCGGGGCCACGAGGCCCGGGGATGCCTTCCGCCATCCCCCCTTCGAGCATACAGCGGATGACCTCGGTGATGTTGGTGGTGCTGGGGACGAGCGGGCGGTAGGTCAGGTTGTCGATCTCGCGGTCGTCCTCACTCCCCTGGCCTGGATCCTGGACGCGAACACCGGGAACGTAGGAGGGGACGTGCGCCAGGATGACGCAGTGCTGTTCCTCTTCGTCGTCGCACGAGGGGCATCCGTCGAGGGCGCGGAAGAACAGGTCGCCGCACGCGGCCTCTTCGACGTCGATCACGGCGACGAGTCCGCGCTCGGGCTGGACGTCCGTAGCCTCGTCGTTGGCGGCGACGTAGAGGCGTCCGCCGAGGACCGTCAGGCGCTGGAAACGTGCGTCTCCGGAGAGGATGGCGCGTCCGGCGCGGGGGTCGGCGGGGTCGCCTGCCTGACGGCTCATCTCGTCGATCGAGAGCGCGTGCACCTCGCTTTCGTTTTCGACGGTCTGGAGGACGTAAGCCCACTTTTCGTCGGGGGCGAGGCCGAGGTCGAGCACGTTCCCCGGCCACTTCCCTCCCCTGCCCTCTCGTATGAAGGTGATCGTGCCGGCGCCGGTCGAGAGCCGGTCACGCGTCATGAACCCGGCGGGAGCGCCATTGTCGTCGATCCGGGAGAGAACGTAGACGTACGTGCTGTCGCGGCTGGTGGCTATGGCAACGGGTATCCCCTCGGTGGCGATCGGGTCCAGCTCAGCGGGATCGCCGGAGAAGAGGCGGGCGACGTCGACGACACGCACCTGGTTGGCACCACCCTCTTCGACGACAAAGAGGTACTTCCCGTCGAGGGTGACGTCGAGCATGCGGGCGCCGCGCAGGGCGGGGCCATCGGGGTCGGTGAACGTGATGCCGAGGTCGACCGAACGGCGGTTAGCGGGCCCTTCAGGCGCGGGGTCGGGCTCGGCAAGCCAGTTGCGGACGTCCTGTTCGGCCCAGGCCGAGAGCGTCCCGCTGGTCAGGCCAAGGGCAAACAGGGCGCCCGTACGCGGCGATACGGCGAGGCGGGCAGGCTCGCCGAGGTCGATCACGCCAGCCGGCGCGGAAGGGCCGCGCAACCCGGATTCCAGATAGACCGCAATGCCGGTGACGGCAGGTTCTTCCCCCTCCGAGGGGATTTCGCCGGCGAGAAAGAGGAGGTCACCAAGGGTCGAGAGGGCGAGATCTGTTGGACTACGCCCGACATCAACGGCGGTGATCAGATCGTGGGTAGACGTATCAAACGCATAGAGTCGGGCGCCAGGCTCTTCCGGTTCTTCAACCGGCGAAGTAGAGATGCCCTGGGCGACGACGTAGAGCTGGCCGCGGTCGACGTCGGTGGCGATGGCCGCGGGGCGCTGCCGGGCAAGAGCGATCGTGTGCAACCAGTCGAGGTGTGGCTTCAGAGGCGGCCGGACGGGGGTCAGCGACCGGGCAGGCCGGCCGAAAAGGTGGACCTTGAAGCCTTCCTTGATCCGGTTGTACGCCTGTTCGTCGCCGGCGCAATC
Organism: uncultured bacterium; assembly: GCA_966250015.1. Lineage (GTDB taxonomy): Bacteria > Bacteroidota > Rhodothermia > Rhodothermales > DASSAV01 > CBINFS01. Next base: position 36,825 of record CBINFS010000018.1, read on the forward strand.
GCAACCCGGCAGGATGACGGGGATCTTTTCCTCCGGCGTCTCCTTGTAGCACAGGCTGATGAAGAGGTCCAGACCCTCCTCGCCGGCTTCGACGAAGGCGGGGTCCTCGGCGAGTGCTTCGAGCGAGACGAGGACTCGCTCGGGAACGACGATTTCCCGCCCGCAGCAATCGAGGGCGACGCCGGGCTCGATGTAGACGTAGCGGTCGCGGCATGCGGGGTTGAGGTGCGCGCGCACTTTGAGGCCGCAGACGGTGCCATAGCCGTGGAGCAGGCGGTTGTGAAGCCGGTCCTTCCCCATGTAGTAGGCCTGTTCTGCGCTGAAGTCGCGTTCGACGAGCAGCTTGCCGTTGAAGTAGGTATTCCGGCGGAAGGTTTGCAGTCCGCAGGGAAGGCAGGCGTTGTTGCTGGTTGACATAGGAGCGTTTTCAGTCTGGGCTAACGAGGTAGTCGAACCGGTTGAGCCGTGGCACGGGTGGGGCGCCATCGGCGAGCTGGCTGCTGTGTGCGAGCATCATTTCTCCGAGGGGAGCCTGTGGGTAGGGCCCAATCAGGGCGTCGGCGCCCACAGTCGACTGGCATCCGATCCGGAATCCCGGCCGCACGAGCCGCAGCCTGTACCGGGTGTGCGCCGGCTTCTGCGCGTCGATCAGGTGGCGGAGGGTAGCCAGCTCGTCGTCGGTCTGCGCCACTTTATCGGGAAGCAGGATGGTAAAGTGGTGAGTCAGCTCGTCGGGATCGGTCGACGGCGCAAGGGGCGAGCCGGCGAGGAACGGAATGCCGTCGACCAGGTCGTCCTCGGGCACCTCCCTCCTATCGCCGTAATCTCTCAGCCGAAAGTGCTCGACGACGACCGGGAACGGTGGTCCGAGGCCGGTGTGGAGGCGCACGATCTCCTGGATGCCGGCGATGGTGCCGCGCTTCTTGTAGAGCTCGATGGCGCGGTCGATCAGAGTCCTCCGGGTGGCTTCAGGCCATTCTGCGAGGAACGACAGGTCGAGCCACTCGCCGAGCCACGTGATGAAGGGACCGGGAGGCACGCCGTAGGGGTCGAGGTAGCCGGAGAAGTCCTCGATGACCGTTTCGATCTCCTCAAAGACGGTATCGAAGTAGCTGAGGAAGCGATCGAGAAAGTCAGCGCTGACGGGGTCGTCGTGGTAAACGGGCGGCAGGTAAGAAAAGGACGACGCGCGGGGGGCATAGACCTTGATCGTTCGGATCAGCGGTGAGGCCTGGCCGTTGCCCCCGAAATCGACCCGGAGCCACAGGTACCGGCCGGGCGGGCTCTGGACGAGCACCTCCGGGAGGTCGCCGGGGAGAAGTGTGATCGGCGTGGACCAGCGGTCGAGCGGAAGGCCCAGGATACGTTCGGATTCGAGCGGCGCCGGTGCGGTGAAGGTGCGAACGGTCAGGAAGGTGGCCTCGGGGAGATCGAGGTCGAAGGTGAGGCGGTGCCAGGCGCAATCGAAGATTGCGCTGTCGAGAGGCTGAGAGACGTACCGTCCCTGGCGCGGGAACGAGGCGCCAGTGGGTCGGGCGAGCAGCATCGGAGCGCCGCCGCCTGCAATCTCACTGACGAGTCTCCCCTGCCGGTCAACTTCGACGCCCTTGATCTCGAGCATCGGGCAAAGAGGTCGATCCCGTTGCGGCAGCCAGAGCTTTTTATCTCTGAGCTGTAAGGGCGGCCGGAAGACGTGACCGGACAGGTCAGCGACGTCGTCGTTCACCACCTTGCCCGCTCGATCGAGGGCAAGAACGCGGCCGAGGGCGTCGTCGAGCACGAAGACGAACCCGTCGGTGTCGATCGCAACGTGACGGGGTTTTCGCAGAGTCCCCTCCCCGCCTTCGTACGACTGGTCGAGGCGCCACAGTCGATCGAAACGGTAAACGCGTCCTGCGGCTTCACCGGCAACGTAGAGGTAACTTCGGGCGTCGAACTCGACGTCCCACGGCGAGGCGCCCGGGAGGTCAATGACGTGTCTCGGCGCGAGGCCGGGCCAGGTGTACAGAATCACGCGGTCGTGGCCGGTGTCGGCGACGACGAGCAGGCCGTCGCGGTAGGCGACGCCCCGTGGCCGGCTGAGCGTGTAGGCGTCAGGCGCAGAAACGGACGATTCGAAGTTGCACGGCCCTCCCGGAGGCGCTTCGGCTGCCACGGGCTCCCAGAGCGGGAGGAAGACTTCGTCGTGGTTGGTGTGGGTGAGGATCCGGTTGCCCCCGGGATCCGCGAGGAACAGGCGCCCGTCCGGTCCCTCGGCGAGGCCGGTGGGGAAGGTGACGCCGCCGAACGTGCCGCCCGGCTCGGCCAGAGAGATGGCCGACGCGCTTCGCCCGGTGAGACGCAGCACGCCCTCTACCGCATCGACGGCGACTGCGGAGCTCGCCTTTTCGTCCATACGCCAGCCCGTCCTCCCATCGAGGCGCAGGAATACGGGCCCGGCGGGTTTAGCTGAAGGGGTCATATTTCACCTTGAGCTCGATGTTTTCACGGGGCAGGTGGACGAGGTAGCCGTCCTCCAGGGGAATGACGTCGTCGCACGTCACCTCGCCGCTCACGGCTTCAGGCACGATTTCCAGGCAGAGGACGCGCTGCACGTTCGGGACGGCAAGGATCTGCCGGAAGACACTTCCGAAGAAGATGCTTCCGCCGAAGGGCCAGCCGTTCCCGTCTTCGCCGCCGCGGAGAGGGTGGAAATAGCCGAGGAGGCGGTCGATCACGGCATCACGCACGCTCTTCAGGTCGGCGTTGCGCCGGACGGTCACCTCTGCGTAGAGCCGGTCCAGCCTGAGGTAGCGAGGCCCCACGACGAAGAGCTCGGTGGTGATGAGCCTTCGTTCGTTCAGGTGGGCGCAGACCAGGCGAAGCTGGCTTTCTGAGGGTTGGGGCGTGTTCTCCTTGTTTTCAGGGAGGATGACGACGGTGACGGCGCCGGGGCTGTCCGGCACGAGGGCGGGCGGGTCGGTGGAGCGGTCGAGGCGCGTCAGGGGCAGCGAGTAGGCACGTTGGATCCGGACGCCGGGCGTCCGGAGCGCGAGGTAGGCGAAGTCCTCGGCGGTGACGGCGCGGTCACGCGTACGGAGGTCGTGGGGGGCGCGCAGCATGACGTCGTCGAGCGACTCCGTGTCGGCGCCGCCGGAGGCCGGGCGGAGGTTGGTGACGCTTTCGACTTCGGGCAGGGCGCTCTGGAGGCCCGTGATCGTCTCCTTTCCGACGTTTCCGACGGCTCCCCCGCCGTAACGGTAAGAGCGGGCGATGAAGCGTGCACCGGCGACCGGTATCCGGCCGTGCTCACCGTCGCCGAAGGTGATGAGGCCTTTTTCGGGGTCGAGGGTATAGACCGGATCGGCGGGGCCGGCGCCGTAGAAGTTTTCGCGGTACTCCCAGACGGTCGTCTCACTCGGCTCGGCCACTTCGAGCTGAAGATCGGGCTTTCCGGTGACCGGATCGACGAGGATCGGGCGGCGGCTGAGGGTGCGGGTCTGCCCGGGGCGGCCGTCGCTGTCGTCACCGACGATCTCTTCGACGCGCGTCACGGCGGCGGTGGCGGAGACGGTATTGAGCAGCAGCCGGCTCAGCTGCGGCGGGGTGTCGGGCTCGGCCTGGAGGCGTGCACGGAACCAGGTTAGGCCGTGCGGAGCCGGGGCGGGGTCGTACGGGGCCACCTCGAGCCACGTGTCGACTTCAAGACGCCGGGGGTCGAGCGTGGAGGCGTTGTCCTCTATGAGGTCGGCGATGGCATCCCGGTTGGCGGCGGCGTCACCAAGCAGGCTGAGCAGATCGCGAAGGGCAGGATCGGTGAGGCCCATCGCTTGCCAGTCTTCGTCGTTGAGCTCGTCAGGGGCGAGGAGGCCACTGCGGACGTCGTCGGCGAGCTCGGCGGCGTTCGAGGGCGGCTTCTTCAGACCAAGCGACTCCCAGAAGGACCGGCTTAGCTGCATGAACGAAACGGCAGGCAGGCCGCCGGGGATTTCGAGATAGACGTGGCCGCTCCGGCTGAACGCGGCGGTTTCGTCCTGCACGCTGAGGCGCACCCAGGCGTCGTCGGGAAACTCCGTCTCCGGCTCCGAGCCGGTAAAGACCTCCCACACGATCCGGTCGCTTTCGTCCTGGACCTGCCAGGGAAAGAGGCAGTCGATGCCTTTGGGCCCCTCGATTGGCTGCCGGTTCGCATCTGTTTCGAAGACGTCAGGTACGAAAACGGTCAGGTCGAGCTCGCCCTCGGGAAAGCGATCGAGCTCGTAGTCGACGCCGTCTTTGCGATGGGGACGTAAGAGGATGGCGAAGAGCATCGCAGCGCCGGCGGCGGGCGCGTTGCCGAAGGGGTAGAATGCGCCGGTGAACTTCGTCGAAGCCTCGTCGGGGTCGTACTCGGTGGCGAGCTTCCAGGGGTTGTCGCCGTCGTCGGGTACGATGACCGAGGCGAGGGCGGCGTTCAGGGCAGTGAGCGTGCGGTCTGTTTCAAAAATGAGCTCTTCTTCGAGGTCGGGGTCGTCGACGGCGACACGGCTGCCTTTAGGGATCAGTACGACGAGCGGGTCCGCTGCATCGTTGAGCTTGCGGAGCGTGAAGGTGAGCTCGGCCTTTGCCGGCACCGCAGGCTGCGGACGGACGTCGAGCAGGTTGAGGAACTTGATGTAGTTAAGCTCTGGCAGGCGATTGAGACGGTACAGGACGGTCTCGGTGAGCCACGCGTGGAGCTTGACGAGCGTGATGCCGGGGTCCGAATCGTTGAAATTGGTCCATTCGGGCGTATAGCGCGGTATCCTGGCTTTCGCCTCTTCCACCAGGTCGGTGAAGGTCCGGTCGTCCAGTTTTGGCGGGTTGAGCGGCATCGGGTCTGTCTGTTTAGCGGCGTCCTTCGTTGATGTAGAAGGGGTAGACCAGGTTGTGGAAGGCGTTGTTGGCGCGGATCCGATAATCGACCTGGATCATCAGGAGGTTGGGCGTTTCCGGGTGGCTTTCGGTGCGGACGTCGAGCACGTCGATGCGGGGCTCCCATCGGAGCAGGGCGCGCTGGACCTCTTTGGTGATCAGGGCGACGGTGTTGACGTTGTTGGGGGCAAAAACGAAGTCGTGGATGCCGCACCCGAACTGGGGCTCCATGATGCGGCTCCCGATCGGGGTGGCAAGCACGATCCAGATGGCTTCGGCAATGCTCTCGGCGCCGCTGACGTACGAAAGCCCTCCGCGCCCGTTGACGCGGACGGGAAACTTCCAGCCTTTTCCGAGGAATTCGGCCATAGTCAGTCACCAATGAGGACGGTTGGGAAAGCGCTCAGGACGACGCCCGTCGCATTGCCGTTATTCTGGCTGGTGGTATCCATGAAGCGGACGATCCCCTGCCCGTCCGATCCGTAGAGGACACTGCCACTGGCCTGCGTAAACTCGCACTTTCCCTTGATCGACCCGCTCGTCACGCCGCCGGCGGTACCAGCCTCGTCGCCCGTAGAGGTGGCGACCACCGAGCTCTTCAGCAGCACCGGGTCGCCCCCGACGAGCAATCCCGGGGCGGATACCGGACTGGCCTGATCGAGCTGCGCGATGTTCGGGTAGGGCACAGGGATGGTCCCTGCCGGCGTCGGCGTCAGGCAGACGTCCGGGAACGCGAGGGCAATGCCTTTTGCGACAGCAACCGGTTTTCCCATGGGTGCATGCGTTCAATCCACCGCTTCGACGACGAGGCGGCGGTAGGTGTCTTCGGGGAACTCGTCGTATTGCCAGACGCCGCGCCACACGACGTAGCACCGGTCTTCGTCGGGCTCGATGACGAGAGTGTCGAGGTTCACCGCAACCGGCTTGCGCATCCAGCGGCTTTCCTTGTCAGGGCCTTTACCGCTGTAGACGTAAACGGTCACGGTGACGGATTCATTTCTTAAGGTGAAGCCGTAGTCGGCCGCGCCGTCACGCTCGACGAATACTTCGCTGCCGGGCGCATAGTAGGGCAGCGAGGCGGGGACGCGGGCGGTCCGGCTGTAGCCGTTGTAGTAGCGGTTGTTGAAGCCGGGGGGCAGGGGCGGCTCGAGCGGGTAATCGTCAGGATCGTCCGGGAAGGCGCCTTCAGCCTTTCTCGGGCCGTCGTCGCGCGGCTCCCAACCGAAGAGGGCAGTGTCCGGGGCGCCGTTCAGGAGGCGTTGGAGCCATTTTGCCCCGTTCACGAAGACCCTGCAATCACTCGTGGCGCCGCTGCCCGGCGGAGGCACATCGGTGAATCCCTGCACGATGAGGTCGGCTTCGGGTTTGTAGGGCATCAGATCGTGCTCGTAGCGCAGGTTGGAGAGGCCCTCCGACCCCGGTACGGGCTCATCCTTGACGAAAACCGGCAACGGGTCGGCGGAGGGAGACAGGCTGCCGAGGGCAGGATCGGACCCGGAGGCGTCGACATCATAGGTGCGCTTGAGCACGACCGTCCCCACCCGCTGCAGCTGCGCGGTGTTTGCGGGGTTCTTGCGATGACCAACGAGAAAGAACCCCTCGAAGCCTGGCGTGTCCGGGAATACGGTTTCCATGTCAGGGATTCAGGTGGATCGGAGTGCCTTTTGCGGTTAGCTGCGCCTGCGCCTCGATGTTGACGTTGAGCCCTTTAATGGTGACGTCGCCGGCGGACTCGATCGTGATGCCGTCGGCGTTCATGGTGATCTTGTTGCCCCTGGCGTCTTCGATCTCGATGGCTTCGCTTCCGCTCGTATCGTCGAAGACGACCTTGTGGCCTGAAATCGTGTGAAGCGTTCGTTTTTTCTGATCGGATTCCGGCGGAGCATTGCTCCCGTTCCAGAGATAGCCCACGATGTAGGGAAATCGGGCGTCTCCGTGCTCGAAGGCAACCAGGGCTTCGTCGCCAATCTCTGGCTGGAAAAACAACCCCTTTTCGGCGCTTGCGAGCGGTACGGCCACACGCGCCCAGTTGCTCGCATTATCCGGAGAGAGCCAGGGGAAGTTGACGCGGATCCTTCCGAGCCCTTCCGGGTCCTCGACGTCGGTGACGACGCCAATGACGACTCCCTGCACCCGTTTATCCATCATGGCGGTCCCTCCAGGCGAGCGGTGAAACGGGTGGTGTAGCCGCCTCCGCCAATCGTGTGGGTGGTTTCGGTGACGAGGTAACGCCCGCTGTAGCGGAAGCCGATGCCTTTGATGACGACCGTTCGACCAGCGCGCAGGTCCGGGAGCCCGACGGTCGATCCCTGGCCGGTGACGAGGTCTTTGAGCCGGTCCTCGAGGAGGCCGATGGCCTTCTGGCGGGCTTCCTCGCGACTTTCGATGGGGTCGTTTACGACCTCGTCGTGGTTTTCCTTGAGAGCAGCGTCGATGGCTTCGGCGAGCTTCGGGTCGGGCAGGTTCAGGTTGACGTCGCGGATCTGCGCGACTTCTTCGACCTTCTGCTCATTGCCTTTTTTGCCGGGCAGCCAGCCGCGCACGGTGACGCGGGTGACCTGGCCTTTGGTTTTGACGGTGGGGGTGAACTCGACGAGGGTGCGCCCCCAGGTCAGCTCGTAGGTGACGCTGTTCGTCGTGGTTTTGCCGAAGAACAAGACCGGGTCGCCATCCTCGGGCTGTTTGATGTAGAGGTCGTAACCGAGACGCAGGGCTCGGCTCATGAGGAAGTTGATCGGATACTCGTTGTCGATCAGGATGTAGGGGTGTTTCGTTTCCGTGCTTTCCTGACCCGGCGGGATCTCGACGGCGATGTCCAGCTTCTGCCCGATTTCGCGCGCGATTTCGCTGTCGGACTTGTTTTCGAACGTCATCGTCTCCTGCTTGCGCTGGAGGGTGTAGAGTGGGTTGAGGGCGCGGATCTTGAGCCGGGGCGTGCCGGAAGACGGGAAGCTCGGGCTGATCGAAACGACGGTGCCGGTCATCACGAGGTGCAGCTCGTCGGGGTAGTAGCCGAGGTACAGTTCGACCTTGGCGCCCGGGTCGAAGTTCGGGACGTCGCTGCCGTCTTCGAGCTTTTTTTGCTGGCCGCGGTCGTCGTAGGGGCTGCTGTAGCGCGGCTCGCGCAGGACGGGATCCCAGTCGTTGAGAGTGAACTCGAACGAATCGAGCTCTTTCATGCTGTCGGTATACGTGACCTCGAGCACGTCGCGGATGACGGCGCGTCCGAGCTTCCGACCCTGCAACCTGATCTCGAAGCGCGGGGCGTAGAACGTTCGGTCCTTGTAAATCGGTACGGCTGCCGTTACTTCCATATCGTTCGAACAGTCAGGAGGTCATGCGGTTGGGGGCAGCTCGAGCACCTGGCCGGGGGTCAGGCGCCGGGGGTTCAGGATACCGTTGTGTTCGGCGATGAGCCGCCACCGGGTGGGATCCTGGTAGACGGCGTAAGCGATTTGAGGGAGATTTTCGCCCTGCCGGACGACGTGGACCTTCGTGTGGTCGGCGGACTGGAGGTTCAGCTCCTGGAGCTGTTCTTCGAGCGTTTTATACTCCCGCAGACTGAGCGTCACGGTGGCTCGCAGGGGTGTGCCGGCGGCGTTGAAGAGAGTGAATTTGCGGTCGGCGCTTTCGACGACGGCGTCGAAGACGGGCGCGGTGCTGCTGCTCGATCCGGCCGTGTTGCCCGGAAAATGCTCGCCCCAGGTGACGCGCACGATCGGCGGGGCGTGCATCTCACTGTCGATCTTGACGAGGCGGTAGAACGGGTCAACCTTTTCGGTCACGGATACCGCGTCGAGGCCGGTGCCGTCGTCGGTCGTGTCAAAAAACAGCTCGAGCGTCAGGCGTTCGCTGTCACCGCGCACGAACTGGAGGACGGGCGAATCGAGCCCGGGTATGGCCACCTCGGCAAACTGCGCCCCTTTGCTCAACCCGTACTCGGTGGGGTTGAACTGGACCTCGACCGGTTCGCCGACCGGCCGCTTGGTCAGATCGAGGCGCTGAAATATCATTTTCGGCATGGTACAAACCCTACCTGCTCAGGTACGGCCGGTCGATGGAGCGGTCATTCTGTCGCGCCTCACGCTCGGCCTCTTCCTGCCGGAGGCGCTCGAGGACCGTCCGGACGATCTCGTCCATCACTTCGGGTGAAAGCAGAGACTGATTGTCTCCGACGTGGACGTTGCTGGTTACCTGGTTTATGCGGACATCCATGGTCAGAATCCTATGGCTTCGGTTACTTTGCCAAGCACGGCGCCGGGTGAAAGCTGGAGCTCGAGCTTCTCGTGTGCGATCTCAAGCGCTTCGATGCTGAGCTCGCTTGCGGTTGCGTTAAAGGTGGGGCCGGTCCACTTGACGGGCAGCCCGCGGGAGAACGTCCAGATCTTGATCGGAATCTTGAGCTCGTTCTGGAGGATGATGAGGCCGTCGCGGCGTTTACCCTTTCCGTCGAGGAACTCCTGGTGCCAGAGCCAGAGGTCCTCGCTGAAGCCCACGCCCCGGCGCAGGACGATGTTGGTCGGCGTGAAGCGGGTCGGGAAGCGGTGGATGCGGTCGTTGACGCCGCCCTCGCGGTAGTCGAGGGTTTCGAGGGTCGATTCGAGGCCAGAGCACTCCGAAAAGCCGCCGAGGGCAAGGCCGGCGACGCCGCTCGCAACGGCGCTGAACGTGCTGCTCGTGTCGATGAGCGCGATCAGGAAGTTGTAGCCGGGAAGCGGGTCGATGCGAGGGATTGCCATGGCGGTCTGTCGTGGCTATTCGGTTACTTTGACGGTGTCCACCGTTCGGCCGAGGCGGAAGGTGATGAACTCGAACGGGTTGGCAGGGGCAACGGATATTTCGGCGAGGATGCGGCCGGCTTCGACGGTCTCGGGCGGGTTGTTTTCCTGGTCGCACTTGACCAGGAAGGCGGCCTCCGGTGACGCTCCGGAGAGAGCCCCCTGCTGCCAGAGGGTCCGGAGGAAGGTCGTGAGGCTGTAGGTGAGCGCCTGCCGGAGGACGGTATTGTTGGGTTCGAAGACGGCCCACTGGTGGGCATCCTCGACGGCTTCTTCGATGAGCAGCAGGAGCCGGCGGACGTTCAGGAACCGCCACGACGTGTCGCTGCTGAGGGTGCGGGCGCCGTAGAGGCGTATGCCCCGCCCCGGCAGGACGCGCAGGCAGTTGATGCCGAGCGGGTTGAGGATGCCCTGGACGGCGTCGTCGACGTCGTTGGTGAGCGCCCGGACGTCGCGGACCTCGAAGTTGGCGGGGGCGCGGTGGACGCCGTGCTCGAGATCGGTGCGGGCGATGAGGCCTGCCACGTGCCCGGAAGGAGGAACGTCGCGCAGAACGCCGCCGGCGCCGGTATCGACGCGGAGCCAGGGATAAAAGAGGGCGGCGTACGACGAATCGAAGCGGGCGCGCCACGTCTGGATGGCCTCGGTGCCAAGGCGGGTAAACGGCGGATCGAGCAGCGCTACGCGGTAAAGACCGACCTCGCCCTGCAGGACCATCGCCTGCTGGATTGTGAAGACGGAATCCTCGTCGAGCGCCTTCGGTAGGGTGATCGGTGAGAGGTAAAACGTCGGCACGCCGGTACCGGTGGGCAGGACTGTCCGAGCTTCGGCGGTGACCTCGCGCTCGTAGTACCCGTCGCGCGATAGGAGTAGGGTCACCCGCCCAACGGGCAGGTTTTCAAGCAGAAACGCGCCTGACGTGTCGGTGGTGGTGGAAGCCGAACCGCCCACCAGGACGATGCGGACGCCGCCTAGCGCTGTATCGGATCCCTCCTCTAGGACGACCCCCGCCAGCTTCCCCTCGGGCGGGGGTTCGAGGATCTCGCACGACAGTGGGGGGACGTCCGGCCTTCGCGGAGCCGGCGGGGCCTCAGGCTGCAGCACGACGTCGGGAGCGGCAAGCATGCTCACCTCGTCCACCTTCTCGAGGACTTGCAGCGCCGCGAGGAAGTGCTGCTCCCCGGCAGTGGCAAGGCCATCCTTCCCTCCGGAAAGAGGCAGCCTATCGACGAGAGGCGGCGCAAAGGAAGCTATAGCGAGGGGCAGTTGGGGCGGACCCACGTGTCCGCCCCCTCCCGAAGGGGCCGATTCGCCGACCTCCACGTCTATATGCCTGCTGTTAGCCTGTACGACGTCGACGATAAAACGATCGTGAGCAGCCGAGAAGCTGAGGTTCGTATGCCGTTCGATCACCTGCCCGTCCATCAGCACCAGCAGGGTGCACTCGAGGGTTTCGAGGGTGAGCGGTTTCGTGAGGTCGAAACCGGTCAGGGGGGCGTCCCACGTCAGGTGGCGGAGGTGGACGTCGACGTCTTCGATCGTGCGATACAGGTCGGGTGAGCCGGGACTCGAAATGCGGACGAAGCTTCCTTTACGGAAGCCGGTGAGGCTCTCGACGTACGACCCCGAACCATCTGCGGGCTGCGCTCCCTGCGTCCGCGTCGTACCGAGCGACGCGGGCAGAAGCGAGATCGAGAGCCGGTTGCCCCAGACGCCGGGGCTGCTGACCCGCACCGGCCTGCCGTTTTCCATCTTCGGGCGGCCGGTGGCGGGGTCGTTGATGACGCCGTGGGAAGCCCAGACGCGCAGGTAAAGCGAGCCTGACTCGTCCAGGGGGAGGACGGCTTCCGCCGCAGCAGCCTCAAGGGGGTCGGCGACGCGCACGACGTAGCACGACGCGCCGCCGTTCTCGAAGAAGCCTCGCACCGCCCAGGCCAGATGGGCAAAGGGCAAGGGCTCGCCGAAGGTCGCAACGAACTGCCGCCACAGGGATATCTTGACCGCCTCCAGCACCGGGCCACGCTCCGCATAGCCGACGAACCCCGCGATGTCGGTACGCAGGGGTCCGATCGCCGGCCGTTTGAGGTCGACGTGCTCGAAGTAAACGCCGGGTGTGGAGCGGGCCAGCATCGGGATCAGCTCGCGAGCTCGAGGTTTTCGATGACGATTTCGAGGGACTCGACGGCGGCCTCATTGGTGGTGGCGTTGAGGGAAGGGCCTTCGTACTTCGAGATCCAGCCGTCGTAGAAATTCCAGCGGAGCGCCTCCTGCCGGGATTCGTCGAGCAGGACGATGGAGCCGTTGCGGCGCTCGGTAGCGCCATCGATGGTGGTCTTGCGCCACTCCCAGAGCTCCGTGTCCTTTGTGAGGCCTCGTTTGAGGACGATGTTACTGTACTTTCGAAGGCCGGGTAGCTTGCGGACGCGCTGCGTCTCGCTGCCCTCGCGGTACTCGATGACGTCCTGCTCGGTGGTCAGACCGCTGCACTCGGTGAAGCCTGCCCGGGTGACACCGTCGATCTCGACGAGGAAGTTGAACTGTGCAAACGGATCCAGACGATCGCCAGTAGCCATGTCTTTTCCGGTTTTGGGTTAACGGTGGGCATCAGCCGACGGCCTCACGGGTCTTCTGGCTGATGCGGAAGATGACGAACTCGGCGGGCTTGACCGGGGCGATGCCAATGAGGATGATCAAACGGCCGTTGTCGATGTCGTTCTGCGTCATGGTGGTGCGGTCGACCTTGACGAAGAAGGCTTCCTCGGGCTTGACGCCTTCGAGGGCGCCGTCGCGCCAGACGGCGGTGAGGAAGTTCGTGACGCTCCGCCGGATGGCGGCCCAGAGCGGCTCGGCATTCGGCTCGAAGACGGCCCACTGGGTGCCGCGCTCGATCGACTTCTCGACGAAGAGGAAGAGCCGTCGGACGTTGACGTACTTCCACTCGGGATCGCTGCTCAGGGTGCGGGCGCCCCAGACGCGGATGCCCCGGTTGATGTCCCGGAAGTCGCGGATGCAGTTGACGTGTTTGGGGTTCAGGATGTCCTGCTCGCCTTTGGTCAGGTGGACCTGGACGTCGAGGAGGCCGAGGACGACCTCGTTGGCGGGGGCTTTGTGGACGCCTCGCCGCACGTCACTGCGGGCGTAGATCCCGGCGACGTGTCCGCTCGGGGGTATGTGGAGGACGGCGTCGTCGCGTCCGAAGAGGTCGCGGATGGTGAGGTAGGGGTAGTAGAGGGCGGCGCGCGTGGTATCGTAGCGCTGACGCTGTTTCTGGACGTCCGCGAGCCGGGCGCCCCGCACCGAGTCGAGCACGGCGAACCGGTACCGCATGAGCTCGCAGTGGTTGACGATGGCGTTCTGGACGTCCTGGCTCGTGCGGCCCGGGACGGCGACGATGCTGATGTCGTCGATGTTTTCGAGGGTGTAGAGGCCGGTGCGGTCGTCGGGGTCGTCGGACGGCGTGCCGATGTACGTCTGGTCGTCGATGCCGGGGAGGTCGTCGTCTCCGCCGGTGCATTGCCGGACGACGCCGGCAAAGGGGATGCTCAGGCGAAGCGCAGGCGCACCGGTGACGTCGGTGCCGTCGTTCGCGATGGTCAGGTCAGAGAGGCGGACGAGCTCCGATTCACCGGCGGGGTCCGGCTCGCCGGTGTTGCGGTCGAACGCGCCGACGACGTTCAGGGCGTACCGCGGGTGCTCGGGGTCCATCGCAAGGTTGAGGAAGGCTTCGCTCTCGACGACGCGGTCGTCCTCTATGCGCTCGATGATCAGGTCGAACTCGACGGACGACACCTCGTCGCCGGCCGAGAGGGCTACGTCGACCCCTCCGGCGAAGCTGACCTCGTTCGTGGCCGGGTCGACGGCGGTGACCCGCTCGCGGACAGTTTCGCCGGCTCCATCGGGCATTTCGAGGACACTGCCGGTATTCAGGCCAAAGATGGTGTCGAGGACGACGGGCGAATCGCCCTGTGCCACGTCGTTCGTGACGGTTGTTTCGAGCTGGGAGGCCCGGCGGATCCTGATGCGCAGCTCGTTGCCCCACTGGCCCTGGTACCGGGCGTGGACGCGCAGCAGCGGCACCTGCCGGATGACCGTCGTCCCGGCGGAGTGGATGAACTCCGTGGGCGTGGAGAGGATCGAGAGGTCGGCGATGACGTTTCGAACGACGTGGAACTCCCGGGTGGCGCCCGTCCCGATCCGTACGACGCCATTTTCAGCTATCCCGGAAGCGTCGGCGAGGGAGGCGATGGGGGCGCCAGCCGTCGCGTCGGCGTCGATTGTCGTAGCGGTTCCCGCGTCGGCGAGCGTGACGCGATGCACGACGGTGGTCGCGGCGGGGTGGTCGAAGAGGAGGCCGGGCTCGACGATGTCGGTGGCGCCGTCGGTCGCGATGGTGACGAACTCGGTGAGCGTATCGTCTCCGGTATCCTGAATGCGTAGCACTTCACCTGCGGCTAGGGGTGCGCCGAGGCCCGAGGTGTCGAGCTGGAGGCCGCCGCCCGCACTCATGTCGCCGGTGGCGGGGATCTGTTCGCCCTCGGTGGGCGGGTCCTGGAGCGCGACCTGATCGCCCGAGGCGTGGTCGAAGTGCAGGCTTCCGAAGAATCGGATCCCGCTCGCGGTAGGATCGCTTTCGGCGGTGACGTACTCGCTCCGGGCGCCGTCGCTGATGAGCAGGCTGTCGCCCTGGCTAATGTTGGTGCCGTCGTCGATGCGGAGGAGGTTGGAGCCGGCCGGAGCGCGCTCGCTGAGTGCGGTAGAAGCCGGGTTGGCCGTGGGCTCCCCGAAGAGGTCCGTGGTGGCATATCGAGCGTTGGCGCCGACGATGCGCGTCACGTAGAGACGCTGGCCGCCGTTGACGAAGAACCCTTCGACGGCGTAGGGCAAGACGTCCCGGTCGCCGGTAAACAGGCGATGGTCGAGGTAGCCCCCGAAGCGGCGTGTGAACTCGGGAAAGCTGGTGACGAGTGTCGGGGTATTGACGGGTCCACGTTGCGTGACGCCGACCATACCCGCCGTGCTGGTGCTGACCCCCTCGATGGGTTTGCTACCGGAAGGCACCTCTTCCACGTAGACTCCCGGGGCTAAGTATTCTGGCATGAGCGTTCCCCTGTTGCTGAAGTTCAGGATTGCCGTCGCAAGCGGAAGCCGTGTGATTGGACCCGTTGGCGGTAATCCAGCGTGATGGTTTCATCTATCGTTTGAAAGCCTCCGGCCTCGACGCGGACGGTGATTTCGCGAGCGACGGGGAGGTTCGGGATCGTGTAGAAGCCGTTTTCGCCAGAGACGACCGGCGGCCGGTCGTCGGGAGCCGTAACACTGAGGGTTGCGCCCACGATAGCCGTATCGGGATCGTCCGCCTCGACGACGGATCCGCTCAGGGCTACCGGCAGCGGCTGGAGGAACACGGGCAGATCCTGCACGGGCGCATTCATCCGTCGGACGGTAAAGCTCCCCCCATCGACCGTGAGCGTTTCGTCGTGCAGCTCGAGGAGGTCGGCGGGGAGGGTGAAGTCGGTCCGGTCGTCTTCGTATCCTTCGGCGCTGGTCACGAGGGTGAGGTCGAGCTGGCCGCCAGGGTCCACCCCCTGAAAAGCCCGGAGCGGGTCGCCTGAGAAAACGAACAGTCCGGGCGAGACAGTACGCCGGTCGAGCGGGTACGGCAAAACGGGTTCGCCGGAGGCGGGACGGTAAAACAGCTCGGTTTGCGCCGGTGCGGATGGCGGCCGCTCGGTCAGGGCGTCGCGGACCCTGACGACGATCAGTGCCTGGCGTGTAAGGACGGTATCGATGGCGCGAAGGAGCATGGGGGTTCACGACTTTACGCCGACGGCGATGTGGGCGTCGACGACGCGCCGGGCGTCGGTGACGCCGGTGGCGGAGTCGATGGCGACGGTTCGGACCAGGTAGCCGATGGAGAGCCGGAAGCCGCCGTCGTTGACGCTCCAGATCCGGGACAGCTCTTCGGTCGAGATGGGCTCGAGGACGACGCTGAGGCGGTCACTCGCACCTCCGAAGCTCGTGCCGAGCGGTGTGCCGTTGATGCTCGACAGGAACGGCTCGTCGTGGAAGTGCTGCAGGATGCAGCCGACGATCAGGTGGTTGGTGTCGTCGTCCTCGTCGAGGGGCGTGACGAGGTAGTGCAGCTGCACGGTGAGGGGCGGCCTGCGGAGGCCGGCGGCGCCGTCGGCCAGCGGGTACTGATTGCGGAGGTGGCCGTCTGGCTCGATCCGGTAGAGATAGAGGGACAGCCGGGGATTGCCCTGGAGGTCGGCGGACGGCAGCGAGAACGTGATGTCCTCTTCCGGCGAGGAGAGCCCGAAGTCGGCGTCGGGCGCGGAGGCGAGCGCCCCGAAGATACGCCTGCGGAGCTCGTGGCTCGTATCCTGTATGATGGCGTAGCTGCTCACCGCGGTATACCCCTCTCACCCATACACGATTTTCCGGAATCAGTATAGGCGAGCGGCGTATCTCCGAGCGTTGACCGGGAGTAGCCGGAACCGTCTCTTTATGTAGATCCGGTTAAGACGAAGCAGGGCGTGCAGCAGACCCTGCGCACGCCCTGATCGGTTGTAGAGTTGATTTTTGGTGGTGGGCAGTCTCGAATCCCAGCGCCTCTCACTCAAAGGCGGGATTGTTCATGGTCTCGTAGAAGTCCTGCATGATCAGGTCCCTGTTGAAGTTCTCCCACACGGTGATCGTACGCGGGTTGTCGGGCCGGTCCACCCAGACGCTCTCCTGGAGGATCGGCGCAGGAATCACGCGCGACTCGGCCCAGGACGGATTCTTGACGATGGCGACGGCGGCCATGTCGTACAGGGCGCGTGAGGGAGGCGTTCCGTGCAGCTCGATGTGCTCGAACAGGTTGACCGAGTAGTCGCCGAAGGTGTAAAACTCACCGCCGTGGCGGCCGACGACGGGTTCGGTGATGCGCGGACCTTTGCCCGGCATGTTCTCGCGGATCTCGTCGAGTGTCGCTCGGACGGCGTCAGTGCCTGTCGGGAGGCCGTAGCGGACCACCGCCATCTCGAAGGGGACGTTCGTGTCGAGGAGGTAGTTAAGAGCGGACTCGTCGGCGTCCTGGTTGTACTCGCCGGGGTCGGGATAGTTGGAGCCGAGCCAGACGATGCGCACTTTCGAGGCAATAGAGGGGTCCTTTTCGAGCGCGAGGGCAATGTTGGTGAGCTTGCCGACGGGGATCAGCACGAGAGGCCGTTCGTCGGCCGCGTTGGCGCGCTCGATGATCAGATTGACGGCTTCGGCGCCGTCGAAGTCGGGTTCATTTAGGTGGGGCCGTATTTCCTCGAATGACGCTTCGGCGCCCTTGTAGACCTTCATCTGGGGGTGGAGGCCGGCCAGCTTCACGATACGCTCGGCTTCGGCGGCCTGGGCGTGGATGTCCCCGCCACCGGGTGTTTTATTGACCGTTATGCCTTCAATGTCGAACACGTCGCCGTTGAAGAGCACGTAGGCAATGGCGTGCTGGTCGTCGAGCTCGTTATTGGCGTCGGTGTCGAGCAGGACCCTGATCTTCGTGGGTGTGGTTTCTTGTGGTGTGGAGCAGGCGGCCATCAGTAATACCGATAAGAGTATTAGGGCAAACGTTTTCATAACCTGATACAGCGAAGGGTTGGTGATCGGACGACACGGGAGTGCGGATACGAGGCAATATAGTCTCGGGAAGGGAAATGGTCTACCGGTGATGTGATGGAGTGATCCGAACCTTTCAGAAGCCCGGGTGGATGCCGCCGGCAATGGCGTTGGCGAGGCGTCGCTGGTTGGCCTCGTCCGCGAGGAACCGGAGCTGTTCGGGGTGGGTCAGGAACTCGAGCTCGACGAGGACGGCGGGCATGCGGGAAAGGCGGAGGACGGCAAAGTTGGCCTCCTTGACGCCCCGGTTTTTGTGACCCGGAAAGGCTTCGAGCATCCGGTCGAGGATTCGCGACGCCATGAACTGGCCCCGGGCGGATCCGGGAAAGTGGAAGACCTCCATGCCTTCGGGTGTGACGGAGGCGGCGGCGTTGGCGTGGATGCTGACGAAGAGGTCGGCGTTGAACCGGTTTGCAAAGGCAGCACGAGCCGACAGGCTCAGGGTGCGGTCCTGCTTCCGCGTGAGAATCACGGTATGGCCGAGCTGGAGCAGCTCGTCATGGAGGAACAGCGATACGGCCAGGGTGACGTCCTTTTCCTGGAGTCGAAAGGGGACCTTGCCGACGGCGCCGGGATCCGAGCCGCCGTGCCCGGGATCGATGCAGACAATCATCTTTCCGTTTGTCTATGAATGTGGTTGAACGGGCAATCAGCCCGGGTTGTAGTCGCCAGTTTTCTGGCCGTGTCCCGATTTCAGCCCGGGGCGACCCCACTTTTCGAGCCTCATGCAGAGCCTTTCGAGACGTCCCGGTTTAACGCCCATCTCTTCGAGGTAGGGGGCGACGAAAGTGGTGATGTCGGAGAGCCGGCTGATTGGATGGCGCTTATTGGTCAACACGTGGGTAATGTGCCCGCGCCAGGTCGGTTGCCCCTTTTCAGCTCCGGGGTCATCCACCCAGATCTTGACGATGAAGGCGTGGGTATTCGCTTCGACCAGGTCTTCCATGACGTTCTTCGGCGACCCGGTAAGACGACTTCGTTCGCGTGGACATCTTACCCTTTAGCTCGAAGGTACGGCGGTTCTAATTCCGGGAGCGTATCACGTTTTGCTCTCTCAGCGTTCCACCCAATGTTGGTCGGTGTGAGCGGCGGGTTTATGCAGGGCTGCTTCGGCTTCGGTCAGCACGTGCCGTACCTGTTGTTGCAAAGAAGCAAGGCTGGCGTAAAGCCGACGGAGGCTTCCGACCAGCCCTTCGGAGTCCGCTTCAGCCTGATCAGATTCGGTGTGGGCGGTTTCAGGCAAGTCCACCAGACTGTCGGCCCGGATCTGCTCGTAAAGCGCGATGGTGCTCCGGGCAGGGCCGACGTCGAAGTCTTCTTTCAGGGCGTTGACGCACCGCTCGAACTGCCGCAGCGCCTCGGTGCGGTTTTCGGAGAGGTAATACAGTCGCATCATCCGCTGGTGGGTGCGTTCCCGCGCGCGGTCGATCGAGAGGATCCGCTCCCCGTAAGCGAGGCCCGACTCGTATCGCCGGACGCCCTCGCAGTAGCCCATCATCTTGTCGAGCATCGAAAGGTAGTGGTGCTGTAGTCGTTCACGCTCGCAGAGGCACCAGTCTAGGTACCAGCCTTCAAGCAGGTCGCCCCGGTAGAGCTCCAGCGCCCGTTCGATCCGGGCGGCGCAGTCGTGATCGAGGTCGCGGCCCTGTACTCCTTTTGCCAGGGCGTAAGCTTCCTCGAAGGCGGCGACGTCGAGCCAGAGGGAATCAGGCGAGTCGAGGCGGATCCAGTCCGCCTCGACGTGTACGAGCTTTTTACCGGACTCGAAGGGGAAGGACTCCAGGTAGCGGTTTAGCTGCCAGAGGGTTTTGCGGAGGTATTTTTTTGACTGGGAGGTGGTGCAGTAATCGCCCCAAAGGAGGCTTGCGACGAGCTCGCGAGGATGGGGACGGTCGCAGTGGAGAAGCAAGTAGCAGAAGAGTTCTTGAACCTTGGTTGCTTCACAAACGCTCAGGGGAACGCCGTCGTAGTTGATGTCGATTTTTCCCAGCAGGGAGATGCTCAAGACGCCCATGGTCACCTCACACGTTTCAGATTTCCTCCTCCGGCACGACCACGTGATGGGACTGATGCACTACCGCCGTCAGGTTTTCAGTTGCCTAAATAGTTGGACACGTAGAAAAATGTATTTATTGGTAAAAGGAGAAAAATAAATCGTTTCCTTTCTGGCTCGGGAATCGGAGAAGACGTATTCTCCCCTCTAAAACACCGTCCCGGCCACCGAGCCGGGATCCAAACAACTTCTCCTCAGATCTATACAGTTCTGCTTTACATAACGACATTTGGATTCACGCCTTCACTCGAATAACTCATCTTCGAAGCGCCATTTCCTCCACAAATTCCATTCGTATAGCATGTCAGCGGAAAAGGCGGGGCATTCGGTAAGCTGTGTCAGCGGTAAGTCAAGGGGTAGTCACCCGGGCGCAAAAAATCGTGCCCGGCGGAGAATAAATCGGTGCGTGGCTTCGCCTCCGGCGCAAGCGTGTGGATACAAATTCATTTCTCTTTTTATCTATCCTCGTCGGTTACGTACCCGGCGCGTGAGCCGACAGCGCATTATTTGAGCCCGGTATACGCCAGAATCAGCATCGCGGCAGCGCCGTCGGAGCCCTGTGCAAGCGGGACCGGCATGCCTACTATTAAGGCAAGCCCCTGTATCTACAGGTTTTCGGGACGAGCGATCTGGACCGGCCGAGGCATGAGGTCGGAAAAACGACCTTTCCAAGACCGGCGACTTTGACTTTCATTCAGACCAGAGCAATTGAGAAGAGGAGCATCGAGATGTCCGAACAGAGATACCGGGTCAAGGCTCAGGCCGGGCTCAATCTGAGGTCGGAACCGATCGTAAAAACAACCAACCGGGTGGCGGTGTTGCCATTTGGACACGAAGTGAGGCGGGTGGCTGAGTCATCTGATCCCGCCTGGTGGAAGGTGGCGACCACGCTTCAAGGGGCGGACGTCGAGGGATTCGTAGCAAACGCATACCTCGAACCCATTGCAGAGCCGGTCCCGGTGCTGCCGATTTCGAAGATCACGGCCGTTCACATGACGGAGAACCGGCCGGACATCACACGAAGCCGGACGAACGGGCGCGCCTTTCCACTTGGGGAGCCCGGTCGCCCCACCCGAAGGGGGGATTCCAGGGACGAAAAGGTCGATTCGCTGGCGGACGTCATCAAGTGGCTGAACGTGGAGGTCAGCCCGCGCTACCGCCCGGGGAGCGGGTTCACGTACTGCAACATCTACGCGTACGATTACTGCTATCTGTCGGGTGTCTACCTGCCGCGGGTCTGGTGGACGCCGCCCGCACTGGCAACGCTCATCCAGGGCGGCTCCGTGCAACCGAGCTACGGGGTCACGATACGGGAGCTCAACGCCAACAGTCTGTTCGATTGGCTGTCGGACTACGGCCCGCAGTTCGGCTGGTCACGCACGTTCGATTTGAACGAATTGCAGGATGCGGCCGACGAAGGGGGCGTGGGGATCATCTGCGCGAAACGCAAGGATCTCAACCGTTCAGGCCACATCGTGGCCGTCGTACCGCAGGGCAACGGCCACCAGGTGCTGCGCAGAGACGGCCGCCTCGTCTGCCCCCTCCAGAGCCAGGCGGGCGCTACCAACTTCGCATACGGGACGGGCAGGAGCCCTTGGTGGACGAGCAGCAAGTTTTCCGAATTCGGCTACTGGCTGCACGCATAGTTGTTGCTCGATTTATGGTTCCGTCAGCCCTTTTAACACCCCTATGATCCCCTCAAGGGATGGTGGAGTCGTTGTTTTATTACGACTTATGGCTATACGAATGGCTCCGAGCCAACCGCCTCCTTGAGGGGCTACGGGGGTGTCTTACCAAATCCGAACAAGGGCATTGATGCCAAACAGCGGCTTCGCGTGCAGATAAAAGAGTTAAAAGAGCCTGAGGAAATGAGTGGGACGCCGGATGACTCGAAGGACGCAGGCGCCAGGGCTCGACCGGGTAGTGGAGACGGCGCATCAGCGGCGGGAAGGCCGTCACGGTCGCGTGAGGTGAGACTGGGGCTCGTGATGTACGGCGGGGTGAGCCTCGCCATCTACATCAATGGGGTCGCGCACGAGTTTTTCAACGCCGTGCGCGGACAGGGCGTCTACCGGTTGATCAAGGAGCTGACCGACTCCGAGATCGTGGTGGATGCGATCAGCGGCACGTCGGCGGGGGGAATCAACGGCATCCTGCTGGCGTACGCGCTGTGCAACGAAAAAGACTTCGGCCAGGCGTCGACCCTCTGGCGGCAGCACGGCGACATCCGGAGCCTGCTCCGCGCCCCTTACCCGGCCAACCAGCCTTCCTCTCTGCTGGACAGCGAAAACTTCTATAAACCGCGCCTCGAGGAAGTGTTCGAGCGCATGAGTAAGTCGCCGGCGCCGCGGGATGGTACGCCCTCGCCGTTCAGCGAGCTCGACCTGTTTATCACGGGGACAAACGTCGACGGAGAGCGGTACACCCGCTTCGACGACCTGGGACACGCCATCGAGGTCAAGGAGCACCGGGCACTCTTCTGGCTGAAGCACCGCAAAGGGCGGAAGGAGCCGCTCAATCCCGCCTGGAACCCCCACACGCACGTTGCGCTGGCGAAGCTCGCGCGGATCACCTCGTGTTTCCCCTCGGCCTTTGCGCCGGTGCACGTAAGCGGGCCGGGCGGCAAGGCCGAGATCCCGGGCGAAGAGGGCGCCGACGCGCTGCTCTGTGTGTGGGGCAACCTGAAGCCCCCTGAAAAGGGGCTCTACTTCCTGGACGGCGGAATCCTCGACAACAAACCGTTTTCCTACACGCTCGAGGCGATCTTTTCGCGCGTGGCAGACCGGGAGGTCGACCGAAAGCTGTTCTTCGTCGAGCCCGACCCGGAAAACGTTCACTCCTCAGTGATCGGGTCGAGCCCACATTTCCTCCAGGCGGCGCTGCTCGCGCTGATTGGCATTCCCGGGTACGAGAGCATCGCCGAGGACCTCAAAGGGCTCACGAAACGGAACAGCCAGATCGAGCAGTATCACCGCATCGTTTCCGACCTGCGTGCGAGGTTGCTGCAGGAAGAAGACATATCCAACAACCCGAACACGCGGCTGATCTACGAAAGGACGCGCCTCGTGACGCTCAGCGACCGGGTTATCGAAGGCATCCTCAAAACGTCGGGGCGTCAGAACCGGCTGTCGCCGGAAGAACGTGAGGCCGCCTCCCTCCTGTCCAAAACGTTCGACTCGTATTCGGGTGCGCAGGAGATCCTCAATCGTTTCGACCTTTATTACCTGCAGCGCAGGGTTTACCACACGATCTACTTCATCTACGACCTCCTCTACGGCAGCCCCAGGCCTGACCGCGTACCGCTATCCGACGAAATGAGGTCTCGCTACGAGCAGCTCTGGCGGTTTCTGAACCAGTTGAGCAAGCTGTACGAGATCCTGCTCCACGCAATGGAGAAGATGCTCGACGAAGCGCCGATCACATGGAAGATCCATACCGGCGATCGGGGCGCTCCGGCGGACGGCACGGCGCTTTCGCCGGTCGAGATCTGGAGCGACGTCAGGATGCGGCTCGAGGCGTTACTCCGGTACGACCCGGACGGGCAGCTCCTGCCTTCGTTTTACGGAGAGCGCGACTGGCTCTCCGATTCGCACCTCGCCGTCGTACACGCCGAGCTGGCGAACCGCATACGGCAGATCGTGCAGAATGAAATCCACGTGCCCTCCCTGACGGACAAGAATCTGGTCCAGCGGGCCGAGGAGCTCGAGAAACAGGTCATCATCAACCTCACGAGTGGATTCGACGACCCCATACGAAAGGTCTGGAAAAACTTCATGGGGCTCGACAGCGTGCTCTTCCCGATCGAACAGGTGGGCGGACTGCGGGAGAAGGACGTCATCGAAACGATCCGGGTAAGCCCGAGAGACGCGCAGCGGGGATTCAGCCGGCTCGACCTCAACCGGAAAATCAGCGGGGATACGGTATTCCACTTCAGCAGCTTTTTCAAGCGCTCATGGCGGGCGAACGACATCCTCTGGGGACGGCTCGACGGCACGTGCCAGCTTATCGAGACCCTTTTTGACCGTAAGCGGATCGAACGCCTCGTTCAGAGCGAAGCGTGGCGCAAGGCGGTGAGGGCTCGTCTGGCTTCGGATCCGTCCTTCAGCATCGAGGCAATCTTTCCCAGCGCCGGGAAGGTGACGCAGACGGAGCTGGCGGAATGGTTGGACGAGTTGCTTTCCGATCGTTACCGGGAGGCGCTCGGCCGGTTCGACGAAATCGTTGAGCTGCTCATCGAAGCTGCCCAGTTCGAGATCCTTAAGTCGGAGTACTTCAACGTCGTCAGTGACGCGCTGAGCGAGCAGAACGAATGGAACCACTTCGTGATGGTAGAGCCGGCGCAGAAGAAAGATGCCAAAGTGGCCGGAATGGAGCCGATCGTGTTTCCGGAGGCGCCGTGGGCCTTCCGGTCGCCAAAGCGAAGGTTCGACCCGTTCGTCTCGGCGGTCATGGCCGCCGATCGGGTGCTCGAAACCAGGGAGCGGTTCCTGGCGCCGGACCCGCAGGCAAAGCGGCCATCCGAGCTCTTCCTCGGGAAAATATTCAGGGAGAACTACCAGGTGGGGTCGGAAGAGCTGGTCAAGCACGTCCCGACCGCGGTGCTGCTGGAGATTCTGTCGACGGCGCTGCTCGTGGTCCGGAACCTGGTATTGGGGCTATTCAACGAGGAGACGGCCCGGCGGGTGCGTTCGAGCCCGATCTACCGGTTTGGACTCGACTGGCCGCTCAGGGCATTCCACGCATTCTCGATCCTGCTGAGGAGCGGATCACACCGGGTGGTTGCACTGGTGGCGGGTATTTCGGTGCTGTGCGCGCTGGCGCTGGTGGTGGGGGTGGTGTGGCGTCACGAGATTCTGATGCCCGGGGGCGTTCCCTCTCCCATCGGCTTGCTCATATTCCTGCTGATCCCGGGCGTGCTCCTCTTCGGCATCGTCAGCTATCTCGTCTGGAAGGGCAGGAAGTTCGGCCGTCGCGTGCCGTTCGTTTCGTCGACCGGTTTTCGCACCGAAACAAGTGGAGGGGCAGGACCTGCGGTCGAGGCTAAACCGACGCAAAACAGGGAGGCTGAGGTGGTCAGCACGGTGTAACCGGGTCAGTCCACCGGTTCGAAGCGGTTGGTTTCGCGGTTTTTCCGGACGTGGAGCGGATCGAAGACGTGGCCGTTCATGGCGATGTAGACGCCTTCGGGGAGGGTCTGCACAGCGGCCATCGCGAACCCGATGTTAAAGACCGCATCGCTGTTCCGAAACCGGGCAGGGCTTAGCGAACCGACGAGCACGATCGTTTTGCCGGGCACGTCACGCAGCCGGAGGGCGGTTTCGACCATGGTGTCGGTGCCGTGCGTGATGAGCACCTTCGCGGCAGGCTCACGACGCACACGGTCGACGATCATCTGGCGGTCTTCTTCGGTCAGGTCCAGACTGTCCTTTCGGAGAAGTGTTTCGACCTCGTAGGAAACGGTGACGCCTGCATCGACGAGGATCTCCGTAATCTGGGGGTCGCCCACCTCGTATTCACTTTTTGCGTCAAAGTAGATTTTGTCGATGGTACCGCCGGTGGTAAATATTTTAATCGACATGGTGTGATGAGGTATCGTCGGTTCTAATCACGAGTCGGTGAGGCTCATTCGACCGAACCGGAGAAGTTGTTCCTTACAGAATGCAGAGTAAAAGGTAATACGCGGTCACCAGCAAAACTTCAGCGGCAGATCCGGTTCGAACGAATGTGACCGTCCGCGCCTTTCTCCGTCAAAACCAATCTCCATCAGGGGCAAATCGTTTTCGAGAAACGCTGCCACACCGACGCGCTCAACGGCATGCAGCTCGACTGATGGCGATTGCAACCCGGGGCCTTTGATCCGCACGGCTGAAACGTTGACAAAACCCGCGGGGTGATCGATGGGCTGCGTGCCGGGTTTGGGTTTCCGGGCGAATGGGATGTAAAGGATCAGGGGTTGCTCGACGCGGTCTGCGTTGGCGCCGATAAAAACCGGGGTGGGGAAAAACGACGGGTGATAGCGAAAAGCGGGGAAAGGGGGCTCGAGGTCGGCGTCGCCCGTAGGGCGAAGGCAGATGCCAAACGGCGAGGCGCCGGCGTGGCGCTCCATC
This sequence comes from uncultured bacterium, assembly GCA_966250015.1. Classification (GTDB taxonomy): domain Bacteria; phylum Bacteroidota; class Rhodothermia; order Rhodothermales; family DASSAV01; genus CBINFS01. The sequence goes on from CBINFS010000018.1 coordinate 62,282, forward strand.
CAGCGACGGTAGAGACCGGTCGGGCGGACGCTCTCGCTCGCCGCCTCGGCTTCGTCGTGTACCCACAGCAGCTCGAGCATGGCGTTGTGGAAAAAGAACCGGCGGTTCGTGGTGCCCTGGCCGGGATGCGTGTTAGGGGTTCCTTCCGTCAGGCCAAAAGCCACTAGCTTATCGGCGGCCGGAGCGCCGGGTTCGGTGCAGATAAAGACGTGGTCGAGCTCGTACGGGGAGGTCATTTCGTGTGCAACGGGCTGCTTCAGGACTCCGGCACGGCGCATGGTTTACCAGGCAGAGAGCCCCTACGGCATACGGTATGGTTCAGCGGCCTGGAAGACAACAGGTTAAGACCTGAAAATATGAAGCCTCAGCTCACGCCCACGTAGAAGCGGAATCGCCTGGCTTCGAGCTCGAAATCACGCTCAGGTTTCACGACTTTCCCGTCTTTCGCCCAATCCGGGGTGCGACCGTCTACCATAGACTGTTCGCTGTAGAAGTGGCGCGTGTTGCGAGAGAACGGACGGTGCTGTGCGGGCAGCTCCCTGACCGTCTTTGCGATCGTCAGCGCCTTCTGCCAGCCCGGCACCTTCGAATCGACCGTCAGGCTGCCGTAATGTTCGCGGGTTTTCGTACCCTCGATGAAGGCACTGAACTGATACGGATCGAGCACGGCCTCCTTGTACGAATCGTTGCCGCGATAGCCCGTTTCGACGCGGTTCCGGACGACCCAGGCGACGAGCTCCTGCTCCTCGGGGCGTTTCGTTTCCGAGTAGATGCACCGCGCGAGCCAGAGCGTCTCGTTGTCGATCTTTTTCAGCTCCTGCGGCGGGAGGACCGGGAGGCGGCGCACGTCGACGATGCCTACACGACCCCTAAATCCAGGTATGGCCGTCGAGTCGTCCCGGATCGCTGCCGTATCGACCGTCGCGGCGGTTGAATCGACGGACGGCCGAATTGCCGTCGCGACCGCGCCTTCGGTAAGGCCGTTACCCGGCACGAACGAAAGGACGAATATGGCAGAGAGGAAGAGTGCAAGACCCAGAACGGGCTTGAAATTCCTCCGGATCGTATCGGTCACCTTTTTCATAAGCTCACGCGACGGTCAGAAAAGTGATCTTCGTTGAGTTCATAAGTGTAACAAATACAATAACTTATATGTTCCATGCCGGTTACATTTTCTTGACAGAAAACCACCCTGAAACCGCTAAAAAGGCGGTTTGAAAAAAAAGTTGAGTTGGGGGATCAAGTGCAGCAGGAAACGACCGATTAACACGGGGAGCGCCCCCTGTCATTCACCGGGAAGAAACCTGCACACAAAGAGATGGCGATTATCTGGAATGCGGAGACGATGTCAACCGGTTTCGACGACATCGACGAGCAGCACAAAGAACTGTTCGAGCGGCTGAATGCGCTGCTCGACGCGATGAAGGACGGTAAGGGAAAGTCGGAGATCGAGCGGTTACTCGGGTTTCTCGGGGATTACGCGGTCCGGCATTTTGCGCACGAGGAGGATTGTATGGCGCGCCACCGCTGCCCGATGGCCTCGGCGAACAAGGAAGCGCACGCGAAATTCATCCGGACGTTCGAGGACCTCAGCCGGAGGCTCGTAGCGGAAGGGCCGTCGCTCGCGCTCGTGATCGAAACCCAGCAGAAGGTTGCGGACTGGATCCAGAGCCACATCGTACGTGTCGACACGCACCTGCGTGGCTGCGCTCTCTCGCGTGCCGGGGCGGCCGTTTGATCCGGCCGGTCAATTCCCGACAGCAGGTACCACCTCGGACGATGTTAGCGTAAACGGCGGGAAGAGCACTTTGTAGTCGGCCCACGTCTGTCCGGCCTCGGCGAACGGGACGAGGACGTACTCGACCGGTTCGCCGTCGCGGTTACCCTTGACTGCATAGATCTGATTTCCCCACCATCCCAATGGAGCCCTACGGACGGCGCTGACGTGATCGTCAAGCGCGAGCAGCTGTGGTCCGCGTTGCACGGCAATACGATCGTCGTTCCGGTCGGGGTTTTCGACCAGCCGGACGGGCATTCCAATGTCGATGGTTACCCTGTCACCGGCCTTCCAGGACCGCCGGATCTGCACCATCTCCCCGCTTTCGCCGGTGAACGTTTCGCCTCCCACTTCGGCCACAAAGCGGTCGGTCCAGGAGGGGATGCGCAGGTTGAGCGTAAACGTACCCTCTTCACGCGGTGAGACGGTCAGCAGGACGTTGCCGTCCTCGGGAAAGCGGGTTTCGAGGTCGACCTGCACGGGGATACGCCGTCCGTCCTTTTCGAAGGCCAGGGCGTGGCGTCCGGCGGTATACTGGAGAAGGGCGGGCTCGCCGCGCAGAGTGCCGGACGTAAACTCGGGTATGAGGGCAATGCCGCGGGGAATGCTCGAAGCGCAGCAGCTGATGTCCCGTGGCGCGCCGAGGCCGTAGCGTTTCCTTCCATTGAGGGAAAGGAAGTAGCAAATGCCGCCGTTTTGTGGCGATTGCGCGCCGAATAGCGCGTTGTACGTGATCCGCTCGAGCTCGTCGGCGTACTTCATTTCGCCGGTGACGTGGAGCAGGTGGATGTTGAGCTGAAGCCAGGTGACCGTGACGCAGCCCTCGCCCGGGGCAACGTACCTCGCCATGTCGTAGACGCCCTCACCGGGGAGGTCGTGGTCGTCGCGGAAGTACTCGGCGAAGCTCGTCGAGCCGGTCAGGTAGTGGCGGTTCTCCATGACGTCCGTCCAGGCGTTCCGTACGGCTTTCAAGTAGTCGTCACGGCCGGTTACGCGGTAGAGCTCCATGAGACCGACGAGGTTCGAGAGCATCTCGTACGCCTTGGCGTTGGCGATCCGGTTCACCTTCCCATGGTCGAGGAGGCCGCTGAGGATTTTTGGCCCGTCAGGCTGCTCCCAGGCGTCGAGTATGTAGAAGCAAAAGTCGAGGTAGCGTTGCTCCCCGGTCAGGCGGTAGAGGATCACCATTGGTTCGAGCACGCTCGTCGGCGCCATACCGACGTGGTGGCCGGAGGAAATGATGTCCCGTTTGCCTACGCCGAACGTGTCGCAGAGCAGGTTGCCGATCTTTCGGGCGGCCTCGAGCGCGGCCTCGTTGCCGGTGGCCTTGTAGTAGGCGAGCAGGCCGATGAGGTTGTACTTGTGGGCCCACACGTCCCAGCTCGTCCAGTAGTTCTCTTCGAGGTAGGTGCCCAGGTATCCGTTCGGTAGCTGCGTCGAGAGGAGGGTTTCCACGGCGTAGTCGAGCCGTTCCCGGAGCCGCTCGTCGCCGGTCAGGCGATACATGTAGCTGCCGGCGTGCAAGAACTTCCCGATGTGCTCCCCGATCCACTCCTGGGACCCCGGCCGGTTGGTATACGGGAGGAGCAGGGCATCGACGTCGATGGCAAGGAGCCGTTTCACGAGGTTGACGTCCATCCGGTCGGCGACGTACCCGGTGTAGGAAGTCCCGCCGTAATCCGCCGGGGTAAAGACGGGCGCGACCGCGTCGGCGTCTGGCGCTTGCTGCGCACGCGTAACCATCGGTAGCAACAAAACAATCGAGAGGATTACCAGAAATACCACCTTATACGGGTTCATCACTCGCAAATCCATACCGGCTTTACTGAAGACGTTGCAGCTTGATCGACGACTCAGGCGATGCGCGCGATGATGATCAGGGTCAGGCCAACCAGGAACGACAAAAACATCACCGCCAGCAACCGATTCGTCCCCGCCGGCGCAT
>CBINFS010000019.1:0-65152 GCA_966250015.1 uncultured bacterium
CCCCCTTGACAAGGACTCGCTATGCTTCTCAGTCTCATCAAAGAACGATGCTCTCAATAACTCCCGAGAGCTCAGATCCGCCGAGCCAAAAATTTTGGCGCGGACGAGTAATATACAGCAACCGACAATCAAACGTCAACCCGTAAACAACCGGATTAGCGCGCTCTTCAAACAGCAACTGCATACGTCGTCTGAAAACCGGCGCGATGAAACACGTACGGACGGCATTGGTTTCCTTTGCCGGAAAACCGTACTTCCCCGCCACTATGTAATCAAATAATGCCTTTCGGCGAACGTCATGGACCTGAGGTCATCTGCCCAGCGAGCTAAAAATGAGATCGTAACTCTGGCCAAGAATAAATATTTCTGGGGAGGGCTTGGCGTTCTTTTCGCCATTGGCCTTGTGCTTTACGCGCTGATCAACTACTTGATCATGCCGGCGTACACGCGTCACAACGTCGCCATTCAGGTCCCCGACGTGCTCAACATGCAGGCTGAAGATGCCGAAAGGATCCTCCTGGCGAGGGATCTACGCGTTTCGAGGATCGACCAGCAATTCAATCCGAAGCTCCCTCGCGGCGTCATCATCGACCAAAATCCGAGGCCAAACGAACGGGTTAAACCAAACCGGAGGATTTTTATCACGGTCAACAGTGGCAGGGAGCAGCTCGTCGTCATCCCTTCGGTCGAGGGGCTTTCACTTCGAGAAGCCATCAACCGGCTACGCGCGGTGGGGCTCGAGGCAGGCGAAGCGCAACCGGACACGCTGCCTTCACCATTTGCCAATACGGTCACGCGGCAGCATCCACCGGCCGGCGATTCGTTGCGAGCAGGGTCGACGGTCGACATCTGGTACAGCACCGGCCTGGGCAATGAATTCGTGCAGGTGCCTGACGTCACCGGCCTTTCCCTGGCCGAAGCGAAGCAGATCCTGACGGATAATCGGTTGCGGTACGTCGTGATTAGAACACGTACGGGGGAAGACCTCGATGAGACCGACACGCCCACCTTGCAGGAGGAAGAGGAGATACCGGACAACGAGCTCCTGGTCGTTGGACAGCGCCGTGAAGCAGGTACGCGGGTACGTGAAGGATTCGAAATCCGCCTGTTCGTCGAGCGGGCAGACGGTCCCATCGGAGGGGAAGGCGATTCCGAGGAGATAGAGGAGCCGGACGTCGAGCCTATGGACGAGGACTCATTCTGAGCCTCACTCGACGATCGACACCGTGACCCCCTGATCGATGTCGACGACGACCCGTTCCTTGTACTTGGCGTGGATCAACCTTCCCACGTAATCAGGCTGGATCGGGTACTCGCGATTCCCCCGATCGATGAGTACGACGAGCTGGATGGATCTCGGCCTGCCGTAGCGGACGACGGCGTCGAGCGCGGCGCGAGCCGTGCGGCCGGTAAACAACACGTCGTCTATCAGGATCACGTCCCGGTCGGTGAAGTCGGCTTTTATGACCGATTGGTCCTCGCTGCTCGAATTGGGTTCGCGATCGTCACGGTACGGCGTGACGTCGAGCTCGTGGACCTCAAACGTTCGCCCCTCGATCCGGCCGATCTGTTCGGCGAGCACGCGGGCGAGGGCTGCACCGCGCCGACGAATCCCGACGAGCTCGAGGTTTTCGGCCCCGCGATTTCGCTCGATGACTTCATAGGCCAGACGCACCAGTGTTCGCATCGTCTGGTCGGTTGACATGATCTGGATTTTGGACATCGTCGGGAGCCTTTTTGCGGGATTGATCACATTACCGAACTAAAAAGCCCCCACCGAGCAAAGTACAGTGGAGGCGAACAGGGCGCGGGGCAGCGGTTTTCACTGGAACATGGCTTTAATGCTGCCCCACGTGCGGCGCACCGCAGTCGACGTATAGTTCACACTGAACTGCTTCATATCCGTGCTCCCATCGGCCATCAGGACATTGATGTAGTAGTTAGCCATGTCGGCAGGGGACTTGTACAGCAGATTGTCCACGCAGGTGTATTCGCCCTTGCCTACCTGGTTCGCCCGCACGGTACATTCCGGGATTTTACTTGCATTGACCATGTGGGCGGACTGGCGCAACACCTCGTAACCTACCACGCCAGTTTCATCCTGCACTGTCCATGTGATGACCATTTTGCCGTTTTCCTGCTTGGCGGTCAGCTGCACGTACACTTCGCGCAGGGGGGCGAAAGCCGACAAGGCTACGACCGATAGCACGGAAAGTAGGAATTTCGAACGCATAGTCACCGTGATATACTCCGACACCTTAAAATAGCAGCCCCGAACAAAAGAAAAAATATTCCGGGGCACAACCTGCACCAAACGGAGCATTTATTGTCGATTCGCATCCAATTTCGGAAGCGTTCATAAACGAGTACACGCGAAAATCGATCTGTGTGTAATGGAAGCGAAAAAAAAGAACGTGGTCAGTTTTGGCTTGCCTTAGCGACCTCCGGCTTATTCGGGCAATTTTCACGCTGGCAGTGGCCGTACATCTGTAAGGAGTGATGCACTATGTTGAATTTGAAGATTTCCGCGACCATCTCCTGAATGCTCTGGATGCGTGGGTCGCAGAACTCGAAGACCTCGTTGCAATCCAGACAGATCAGGTGATCGTGCTGCCAGTAGGAAAAAGCCCGTTCATACTTCGCCTGATTGGTCCCGAACTGGTGGCGTACGACGAGATCACATTCGAGGAGCAGCTCGAGCGTATTGTAGACGGTAGCGCGGCTGATGCGTGTGCCTTTTCGTTTGAGGCGTAAATACAGCTCGTCGGCATCGAGGTGCTCACCGGCGGCATAGACTTCTTCGAGCACCAGAAAGCGTTCCGGCGTGTGCCGCTGGTTACGTTCCTTCAGGAAGTTGCTGAAGATCGTTCGGACTTCTTCGAGCTTCTCTTCGGGGAATGACATGGTCGAAGGTGGTTTCTGCGGTCGAACCGGTCTCGGGCGAGGGGACAAGACAGGATTCTACGCGCGCAGGTCTCTGAACGATGAACCGAACCTTCAAGGCAGAGTTCCGCCTTCTTCTTTCAGGAGGTCACTGACGTCGTCCCAGACTTTTTGGTGGAGGGATTCAATGGATTCGGATCCGTCGAGCACGAGAATGCGGTCTGGTTCAGCCCGGTTCAGATCGAGGTAGGCCTTCCGTACCCGTTCGTAGAAGGCAATGCCGGCGCTTTCGAGGCGGTCTTCGCCGGCCGTAGTGGCCGTGTTGCGCTGGTGGCGGCGGTCGTACGCCACCTCGGGGGAAATGTCGAAGTAGTAGGTTCGATCGGGGACGAGGCCGCCCGTGACCCGATTGTTGAAAGACCTTATCCACTCCGGGTTCTCGACGCCACGTCCGCCACCCTGATAAGCGGTGGTCGAATCGTAGAACCGGTCGCAGATCACGATTTGCCCGTTGGCGATGGCGGGTTGGATGACCTCTGCCACGAGCTGCGCCCGCGCGGCCGAAAAGAGGAGCATCTCGGCGAACGGTACGATGTGCAGGCCGGGTTCGAGCAGGATTGACCGGATACGTTCCGACACCTCGGTGCCGCCCGGCTCGCGTACGAGCAGGGGGACGCGGCCCGACTGTCGCAACCGTTCGATCAGCAGGTGAGCCTGGGTGCTCTTACCGCTCCCGTCGATTCCCTCAAAGGTTATGAGCATGCAATTCTAAGGTTCAGAGAAGTTTGGCCGATACAGAACAATAGGCCTCGATGCGATTAAATTATTGCAAATTGGCTGGGGTCCATCTATACTACGGTGAACCTTTTTCCAATTGTAGCTTTTATGTTTGCAGAGTGAAGGCCTTTCTGCGACGCACTGTGAAAAAGGAAACATCTACCGGCGCTCTATGAGTATGTTCGACTTCGAATTCGGTGATTTCGAAGATCCAGCGGGGGAGAATCGAATAAACGAGCTGGTCTCATCGTACGAGAGTCAGGATTCCACTTCATACTTCGATTCAGATACACTGGAAGATATCGCCACGTTCTATTTCGAGCGTGGCCGCTACGAAGAAGCGTTAGGAGTGGTCGATCGTTTAATCGAGCTTCAGCCCTACTCGTCCGACGCGTGGATGCGCCGTGGAATACTTTTGAGCACGCTCTCGCGGCACGAGGCGGCACTCGAAGCGTACGATCACGCTCTGTTGTTGAACCCGGTTGACACCGAGACGATCGTCAACCGTGGCATGACGCTCGACAACCTGGGGTATCCCGAGGAAGCGCTCGCAGCCTACGAGAAGGCCCTGGGTATTGATCCGCTCAACGAGGAGGCGCACTTCAATCGCGGCGTCACGCTCGAGCGGATGAACCGGCTCGAAGAAGCCATTGCGGCTTTTAATCGCTGCGCCGAGCTGTCGCCGGAGCACCCCGAGGTGTGGTACGAGCTGGGGTACTGTTACGACCGGCTCGGCGACAACGAAAAGAGCATCAGCGCCTACGACCGCCACCTCGAAAGCGACCCGTATTCTCAGGATGCGTGGTACAACCGCGGCATCGTGCTCAACCGCATCGGGCAGTACGAAGAGGCGGTAAAGTCGTACGAAATGGCCACGGCCATCCAGGAGGACTTCGCCTCGGCGCACTACAACAAGGGAAACGCGCTCGCTAACCTGGGCAGGCTCGAAGAAGCCATCGAGAGCTACCTTACCGTCATCGAGCTGGAAGGGGGCGATCCCGCCACGTACTACAACATCGCGCTGGCCTACGAAGAGCTCCTCCAGTACGATCTGGCGATTACGTACTTCCAGCGCGCGCTGGAGGAAGACGAGGAATACGCCGAGGCATGGTACGGAATCGGGTGCAGCTACGACGCCATGGACCGGTTCGAAGAAGCACTCAAGTACTTCGACCGCGCCATCGCCCTCAACCCAAATCTCGGAGAGTTCTGGTACGCGAAGGCGGACTGTGAATACAATGCGGGCCGGCTCGCCGCCGCCCTCGACTCGTACCGCACGGTGGTCGAGGTCGACCCCGAGAACCGGGAGGCATGGCTCGACTTCGCCGAGACCCTTTTCGAAGCGCAACGCCTGGAAGAAGCCCTCGAAGCCTATAACCGGGCGCTCTCGCTACAGCCGAACCATGCGGAAGCCTACTTCCAGCAGGCCAAAGCACTCTTCGCCCTCGGTCGGCCCGAAGAAAGTATTCGCTCGCTGAAGACCGCTTTCCGGCTGGATCCCAAGACGAAGGAAGAGTTCCAGCAGACCTATCCCGACCTGTATCGGGATGCACAGGTCCGGCGGATGCTCGGGCTGGATCAATAAAGCCTCGCGAACCGGCATTTCTCGACACGGCCAGGCTTAACGATCGGATCGCGCTGCGTGATCGGGGTAGTGGCCTTATTACACCCAATATCCCCGCCACCTGATACCCCGACCGCGTTATTCGACACCTGTCGTAGACGGGTAATCCTATACGCGAGAAGGGTAGGCCGCCAATCCTCCACTTCATATTCGTTTTTCGCCCTTTTCCTGTGCCGGATTGTCTTCCGGCGTAGCAACTCCATCACGCTTCCCGTTGAGATAGTTGACGTATCTTGCCCTTCCGGAACACTCGAAGCTTCGGGACATTTTGGGAGCTTCGTCAGACTCGGGGTCGGGACCAATCAAAACGATTCAAACTGATGCTGCGGAAACTTGCCGTTCATTATTTGCAGGGCATGCTCATGGGTGGGGCGGACGTGATACCGGGCGTGAGTGGTGGGACCATGGCGCTCATCGTGGGCATTTACGTTCGCCTGGTCGACACTATCAGCGACCTGTTTGCCGTCGCCGTGAACCTCATTCGTTTCAACTTTCCCGAAGCCAGGCGCCGGTTCATGGAGGTGGAATGGAGCCTGATTTTGCCGCTCGGCCTGGGGATTGGAACGGCGATCCTGTTAGGGGCGCAGGTTATTCTGACCCTGATGGAGAACTATCCGGAAGAGATGCGCGGCCTGTTCTTCGGGCTCGTCGCTGCGTCGATAGCGGTGCCCTGGGTGCGGATCGGCAAAGTGACGCCGCAGCTCGTCGTCATCGCCCTCGTCGGCGCCTTAATCGCGTTTTTTCTGGTGGGTCTTCCGTTCCTGGAAGTGCAGGACCCGAGCCTGATCCGTGTATTTTTCTCCGCGAGTTTTGCCATATGCGCCATGATATTGCCGGGGATAAGCGGAGCCTTTATCCTGCACACCATGGGGATGTATGAGCCAACCCTCACGGCCCTGAACAACCGTGAAATCTTGTACGTTCTCGTCTTTATTGCAGGCGCAGGAATCGGCCTCGGCCTCTTTTCTACGTTACTGGACTGGCTCCTCGAAAACTACCACGACCGGACGATGGCTGCGCTGGTGGGTCTAATGGCGGGATCGCTGCGGGCGATCTGGCCCTGGATGGGCGAAGGCCGCGGGCTTCGGTGGCCAGGGGACGGCGATCCCGTCGCCGTCGTCGTGTTGCTTCTTCTGGCCGGATTCGCTTTTGTATCTTTCCTGACGTGGCTCGGCGCGCGCAAACTCGAGCAACAGGGCCAACGGGCGCCGCAGACGAGTTAATTTGATCGATCGCTCATGTACAGTCTTGCCAGAAAGATCGTGCTCATCACCGGTGCCTCGTCGGGCATCGGGGCAGCCTGTGCGGAAGCATTTGCGAAGACCGGCGCTCGCCTTCTGCTTTGCGCGCGCCGCCGGGATCGCCTCGACGCCCTTTCCAAACGGCTACGGAACCAGTACGAGGTGGACGTTCACACCTTCGAGCTCGACGTACGGGATAACGAAATGGTGCTGCGCCGCTTCGAGGAGCTTCCCGAAGAGTGGCGGGACGTCGACGTGCTCGTTAACAACGCCGGACTTTCCAGGGAGCTCGACCCCGTCTATAAAAACAGCGTCGAAGACATCGACGTGATGGTGGACACCAACGTCAAAGGCCTGCTCTACGTGACGCGAGCGGTGGTGCCCGGCATGGTCCAACGCGGGCGGGGACACGTGATCAACATCGGATCGACCGCCGGCCACACCGTCTATCCGGGAGGCACAGTGTACTGCGCCACCAAACACGCCGTGGATGCCATTACGCAGGGGCTAAAGATGGACCTGCACGGGACGCCGGTGCGCGTGACGGCCATCGATCCGGGCATGGTTCAGACCGAATTCAGCCTGGTACGGTTCGCCGGCGATCAGGAACGAGCCGACAACACGTACGCAGGCATGACGCCCCTGACCGCGGAGGACGTCGCCGACGTCATCGTGTTCTGCGCCACACGGCCGGCTCACGTCAATATTTCCGACGTGATCCTGATGCCGGTCGATCAGTCATCCGCGACCATGGTTCACCGGAGGGTGTAAAACGAAGAATCCTGATATCTATGCGAAACGCCGTGCTTTTTCTGGGAGTGCTGGTGCTGCTTCCCCTCCTTACGGGATGTCTGAACCAGCGGGAGCTGATTGAACAGCGGGAGCTGATCGCGGAGCAGTCGCGCGACATTGATTCGCTGCGCGCCGTCGAACGTGAGCTCTGGCGACAGTTAGGTATGCTCCAGGACTCGCTTCAGTTTTACGACGACATCGATTCGGGGCGTATTTACCGCGAGTTCGGCAAGCTCAACAATCAGATCGAGCGCCTGGAGTACGAGCTGGCGGTGAGCTACGACGGCGGTCTGACACTCGAGACCTTGCTCGTCGACGATCTGTTCAAACCCGCGAGTGCAGAGCTCACGGAAGCAGGCATGGCGAGGCTCGACGAGACCGCTGCGAGGCTTGCTGATTCGTATTCTGATAGATCCATCCGCGTTGAGGCCCATTCGGACAACGTGCCGGTTGGTCCCTCGCTCAAGGAAAAATACCCGAGCAACTGGGAGCTGTCGGCTGCCCGGGCAGCGGCGGTCGTGCGATATCTTTCCGAACACGATGGTCTGCGAGCGGAGCAGTTCGCCATTTTGAGCTACGGTGAGGTCAAGCCCGTATCGTCCAACGCCACGGCAGAAGGCCGCCGCCGCAACCGCCGCATCCGAATAGCCGTTCTGCCGGAAATCGAAGAGGTGGCACGTATCGAGCAATGAGAACCGGTCAACGGGCTCTCATCGCGATGAACCCCAGCATACGGCCCGTCCGTCCCTTCTCCGCCCTGTGAGAGAAAAACTGATCGGTCTGTGAGAAGGTGCAGTGTGGAGACACCTCGATGGCTTCCGGTAGCACACCCGCCCGGATGAGCTGGTCGAAGATCGCTGCCTTGATGTCGACGTGCGGCCTCTCTTTTCCGGGATACCAGCGGACGTAACGCGCGTCGAACTGCTCCGCCACCTCGGGACCGACCTCAAACTTTTCGACACTGATACAGGGGCTGATGTAAGCCCTTATCTGTTCCGGCCGGGCGCCAAGTCGGCTCATGTCGGCCACCGTTTCTTCCGAGATGCGCCCGACGGTGCCCCTCCACCCGGAATGGCAGGCGCCAATGACGCCGTTCTGAGGATCGGCCATCAGCACAGCCGCACAGTCAGCCACGAGGATTCCGAGGATGTTGTCGGTTGCCGCGGTCACGAGGCCGTCGTAACCTGCGCACGGTTCCGGCTCGAGGAGGGTTTTGATCTTCGTGCCGTGTACCTGCCCGCCGGTGGACAGGCGTTCCTCTGAAAGGCCTGTCGATTGGAAGAGCAGCTTCCTGTTACGCAGCACATCTTCTTCGCGGTCGCCCGTGGTGAGGCCCAGGTTGAGCGAATCGAAGGGCGGCTTGCTGTATCCTTCCCGGCGGGTGCTGAATCCGGTAACGATTCCGGGGAAGGGTTCAAAAATGGAGGGGCGGAGCCAGTAAGGGGTTGGAGCGGTCATCTTCTCACGTCTGACTGGAGATTTTGACCCTCATAAGCCCCATCGCCTCGTTGGATCGCCTTTGGGGGCGTTGCGATACACGATTGTTACATTGCTGCCGGGCTTGTCTGCCCAGGCATTGCGTTCAAATCACGGCGTCGACGTAGGCGGCCAGGTCTTCGCGTGCTTCGTACGCCGCGTTTTGCATCTCGGCAGGGCTGGTGTAGCCGAAGAGACCCGTTCCGATAATGTGTTCCCAAAGCGGATGCGCGCAGCACTGCTCCCACGACAGGATGTGGTTGACGGTGTAACCGAGGGCGTTGGCGACGAGATTACCGGCTACGACGGACAACACCTTTTTCTGAACCCCTTTCTCTTCTTTTTCAATTCCGTGGAGGTCGTGATGCAGGGCGATCACGTCGAGCAAGGAGTTGGGCAGGTTCAGACGCCTGGACAGATTGATGCCGGTATCGACGTGGTTAAAGCCGAACCGTTCGGTCTCGGCGAGCAGAATGTCCTGGTCGGAAGCAAGCGGCGTCTCGTAAAACGACACGGCTTCATCCGGGAAGTTATACAGAAGGATGACCTTCCCGAAGTCGTGCATGATGGCAGCGGTGAAAACCTCGCTCGTCAGCTCCTTGCTGAACCGGTGATCCTCGCTCTCCGTGGGGTCGGCCAGGATCAGGTGCCGCGCAAGGTATGACGTTGCAATGCTATGCCGGACGAGGTTCAGAAAGGGGCCCGCCGTTTTGGCATCGAGTGAGGCGCGCATCTCCATCATGCTCATACTCATCGTGATGCCAAGGATGGAGGAGGGTCCGAGGACGACCACGGCGCGCCGGGCGCTTTCGATCTGCCCGCGCCGGCCATAATAGGCGGAGTTGACCACTCTGAGCACGCGAGCGGCAACTGCGGGGTCGTGGTGTACGAGCTCCGTGACCTTGTCCAGATCCGGTCCGTCGGGATTTTGTGCGAGTTCCATCGCCTCGAGCAGAGTCCTCGGCAGGGTGGGGCAACTCAGATCGAGTTCATGAATCGATTTTGGGGGGGTGTCGTGATTCATTGGGCGGTACGAGCACGATGGTGGAGGATACACTCGTATTGTATCGGACCACGTTGGAGAGAGTAAAGTACCGGCCTTCAAAAGCTAAAATTTTTATCAGTATGATTTGCGGGCTTGTCAGTCAGGTGTGCTTTCAGCGCCTCCCTCACGCGATCGAGCGGCATCGGCACACCGGTCCACTGGATGAAAGACGCCGCAGCCTGCCCGAGCAGCATATCGAGCCCCCCGATGGACGTCGCGCCCCGAGACTCCGCATCTTGTAGAAAACGGGTCCGTTCTGGATTGTACACAAGGTCGTAGACGACCTGGTCCTCTGAAAAAACGGCCCTATCTTCACTCGGGGTCGAACCAACGTCCGGGCTCATGCCCAGCGGGGTGGCATTCACGAGCAGCTTGCTTTGTTTAGCGACCGGTCCGGCCTCCGTCAGTGGAACAAATGTCAAAGCCCCTTTCGGATCGTAGCCTGAAAGATCTTCGACGAGCCGGTTGGCCTTTTCGGCGTTCCGCGCCACGATATTGAGGCGTTCGGGCTGAATGGTGTTCAGCAGTCCGTAGACGACCGCCCGCGAAGCACCGCCGGAGCCGAATACCGTCACGATGGACCCCTTCAGCCGATCCACGTACGGCTCGAGCGGGGCCAGAAATCCAGCGACGTCCGTATTGTCCCCGAATCTCACAGTTTTACCGGATCCGTCCCGTCTGAAAACGATCGTATTGACCGCGCCGACCGCCCTCGCCTGATCGGAGAGCTCGTCCATCAAGGGCATCACGGCACGTTTGTGTGGGATTGTGACGTTTGCACCGAGAAATCCGAGGGCGTCGAGCCCTGCCACCGCCGTTTCGAGCGACTGCTCGCTTACCCTCATAGCGACGTAAACGACGTTCAAGCCCAGCGCTTCCGCCGCGGTGTTGTGGAGCAAGGGTGAGAACGAATGTTCGACGGGATCCCCGAGGAGCCCGATGGGACGCGTCCTGCCGTCTATCCACATGATGAAGCCGATCGAATGGTTTGCGTGACTGGTTTGCAGGATAAGAATAAGTGACCGAGGCGTTCCAGGGCGCGCGTGGTTTAATTATGCAAGTGCGTTACAAACCGGCCGGCGCACGAGACGGATTATTACAAAAACGATCGACCGTGATATAGTGATCGGTGTTTAAGCAGGGTTCGTACACTCGTTCACCAGCACGTTGCGACCATGAGCGGTACTTTCATCGGATACCTTATCGGATACATCATCGCCATCGTCGGCGTGGGATACGGCCTTCATGCGGCTGGAGTCGGGCAGTCGTGGATCACGGCGATCGTCCTCGTGCTGATCGGGCTCGGCATCGTATACGCACTTTCCAGGTCGCAGCGTGACAAATCCACGTCGCTTCCGAGAGACGTCACGACCCGGACCACGACGCGTGAAACGAGAGACCCCGCCGAGCGGGTGTGACACTGGAAGACTTTTACGGGTACGAAATAGTCAGATCATTACGGTTTCTGTGGGCGGGATGAGTGCATCCCAATCGATCTCTTTTGCCTGCCGAAACGATCCTTTTCATTAAAAAAGTGGAGGAATAAACGCCCATTTTTTACCTCCATGACGTAAGTTGTTGTTTCTCCGCATTGCCCCCAGTGCATTCAGGAACATCACGGGATTCCGCCATGAGAAAGACGTTTATTCTCCCATTTCTTCTTGTATCTAGCCTGGTATTCTCACTGGCCGGGTGTAAGCCAGACGAAGAAGCCGGGTTCACGCCCCTCTTCAACGGTGTCGACCTGACCGGGTGGGTCGGGGATACCGACGGCTACACGGTGGAGGACGGCAAGCTCGTTTGCCTGGCGGAAGGAGGCGGAAACCTGTACTACGACAAGGTCTTCTCCAACTTCATCCTGCGGTTCGATTTCAGACTTGAGGAGGGCAGCAACAACGGTGTAGGTATTCGCGCCGAGCAGGGGAAGGATGCCGCGTACTACGGCATGGAAATCCAGGTCCTGGATGACAATGCGGCTGCGTGGAGTGATCTTGAGCCCTGGCAGTACCACGGCTCGATCTACGGTGTCGTGCCGGCCAAACGGGGCTTCCTAAAGCCGACCGGCGAATGGAACAGCGAGGAGATCTACGCCAACGGCAACCACATCCGCGTAACGCTGAACGGCGAAGTCATCGTCGACGCCGACCTATCTGAAGCGGCTAATCCCGAGACCATCGACGGGAGGGAGCATCCCGGGCTGTTCAACGAGAGTGGCTACATCGGTTTTCTCGGCCACGGCACCCGGGTCGAGTTCGACAACATCAGGATTAGAGAGCTATAGTGGGGTCGAGAAGGAAAGGCTGGGCAGGAATAGTCGTATTCCTGGTATTGTGGGCAGGGCAGGAGGTTCGCGCGCAGGACACGCCTCTTGAGGGCGTCCTGCCGGATTCGATTGTAGTCACTGCCTCACGACAGGAAGAAGACGTGCGCCGGACGGGTCGGCGCGTAACGGTGTGGACGGCGCAGGAGATTGCCGCGCAACCGGTGTCGTCGGTGGACGAGCTGCTCCGGTACATCGGGGGGGTTGAGGTGCAGAGCCGCGGCGGCTTCGGCGTTCAGAGTGACGTCACGATGCGGGGCTCGTCGTTCAACGGCGTGCTCGTTTTGATCGACGGGGCGCGCATCAACGATCCGATGACGGGGCACTTCCTGTCGGATCTGCCGGTGCCGCTATCGGAGATTGCCCGCGTCGAGGTGGTACGGGGACCGGCGACGGCGCTCTACGGCCCCGACGCCCTCGGGGGCGTCATTCAGATCTTTACGTACGCCGGCCTCGAGAACCTGGAGGCGAAATCGTCGGTGGGGGGTTCGGGCACCTTGCGTATGGGCCAGCACGAGCTGTACGACGTGGACCTGGCGATCCGGAGCGTGTGGAATCGCTCCGGGCTGTCGGCCGCCACGACCTGGCAGGGCACCGACGGCATGCCGATCCGCGACGAAACCGGGGTGAACCTGCGCAGCACGTGGGGAGACGTCCGGACGGACTTCACCCGACGCGCGCACACGGCCGCCTTCGTCCACGCCTTCGACGGGATGCGGATCTATACGCGCGCAGGAATGGACAGCCGCGACTTTGGAGCCTACAGGTTCTACAGTCCTTCTGCGAGCGACACGGCCCGTGAAGCAACCTCGACGTACTGGGCGCAGGTCCGGCTGACCGGCACCGCACCCTCAGCGCTCCGGTGGGAAGGATCGATCGCCGCCAAGCAGCATGAAGACGAGTACATCTTCAACCCCCAGACGCCCGCCAACGTGCATACAAGCCGAATGCTTTCGGGCAGTTTTCAATTGTCCCATCCGTTGGGACGCACGCTTTCGGTCACCGGGGGTACGTCGGCGGAAGTACGCGGCATCGACAGCAACAACCTCGGGGTGCACCAGGACGTATCCGGAGGGGGATTCCTGTTTTTCCGGTGGCAGCCGGCGCAGCGTTTGACGCTCAATTCGAGCGGCCGCGTCGATTACGACCCGGTGTACGGAGTGGAGGCAACGCCGCAGGTTAGCGCGGCTTACAACATTTCGTCTGCCACCTTCCGCGCCGTGGCCGGCCGGGCTGTACGCGCGCCGAACTACGTCGAGCGTTACATCAACACCACGCTCGCACGTCCACGCGGCCGGAGCCTGGGCAATCCCGATCTGAAGGCCGAATCGGCCTGGGCCTACGAAGCGGGCGTCGATCTGTATCCGGCTTCGGGACTGTCGCTGCATACGACCGTCTTTACCCGCCGGACGCGTAATCTGATCGATTACGCGATGCTCACGCCGCAGGACACGGTATTCCTCGCCCGGAACATCCACACGGTCCGAACGAACGGCCTCGAGGTCGATGCGGACTACAGCCGATACATCGGGGACACCCGCGTTCAGCTCAAAACGTCGTATACCCGTCTTGCGGCGGACCTCGGCGACGTGCCGGAGGGCACGACGTACCAGTACGTGTTGACCAACGCGCGGCACCAGCTCCAGGCAGGGGTGACGCTGCGGTGGAGCGCCTTTACGGCCGGCCTCAACGGGCAATGGAAGGATCGCCTGGAGGGCAGCTCTTATGGCCTGATGAACCTTCGGCTGGGATATGCCCTGCATTTCGGCAGCCGGCCTCTCCTGCTCACGGCCGAGGTCAGGAATCTCTTCAATACAGAGTACATGGAAGTCTTCGACGCACCGATGCCCGGCCGGTGGTGGCTCCTTGGAATCCGTTATGCGCGATAGGTTGATGTAAAGCAGGCGCTGGTACCGTAGCTTGTGGGGTGGCGGGACGGTCCGTCACGCCGTATCGAACGTGATTTTACTCCGGTACAACCCCTATGAGAATTGCGCTCGCTCAGATCAATCCCACGGTGGGCGATCTCTACGGCAACAGTCACAAAATCGTCGATTTCGCACGGGAAGCGGCTAAAAGGGGCGCGGACCTCGTCGTCTTCCCGGAGATGTGCGTCATCGGCTATCCACCCCTCGACCTGCTCGAAAACCGCACGCTTATCCGGGCTGTCTCGAGCACGGTGGACTGGATCGCCCGGAACGTGCCCGGGAACATGGGTGTGATCGTCGGCGCGCCGGTGCCCAATGACGATCCGGTCGGCCGGAGGCTGTTCAACGCCGCCATCCTGCTCGAGGGCGGAAAGCAAGTGGCCGTCGTCAAAAAGTCGCTGCTGCCGACGTACGACGTGTTTGACGAGCATCGCTACTTCGAGCCTGCATCGGTCCGCCAGGTCGTCGAATGGCGGGGGAAACGCCTGGGTCTCCACATCTGCGAGGACATGTGGAAAAACGAGGAGGCCGAAGAGGGCAACCTCTACGTGGAAAACCCCATCGACGAGCTGGCCGCTCAGGGCGTGGACTTCTTCATCAACGTCAGCGCCTCACCCTTCTCGCTTGGCAAGCACGAAAAACGAGCGGCAATCATCCGCAGGATCTGTGAGAAGCACGCCGTGCCGTTCGTGTTCGTAAACCAGGTGGGAGCCAACACTGAGATCATCTTCGACGGTGACAGCCGCGTCTACCGGGCCGACGGCTCCACCATCGTGTTTGCCCCGCCGTTCGAAGAGGCGTTGATGGTCTGGGACACCGAATCGGACCTGGAGCCGGTTACAGTCCAACGCTCGGAGATCGAGGACCTGCACGCGGCGCTCGTGCTGGGCATCCGCGACTACCTGGAGAAGACGTCGTTCAAAAAGGTGCTCGTCGGGCTTTCGGGTGGGATCGACTCCGCCGTGACGTGTGCGCTCGCCGTGCAGGCCGTCGGGCCGGATCGGGTGGTGGGCGTCACGATGCCGTCGAAGATTTCCTCGAAGGGATCGGTGGACGATTCGCGGGCGCTGGCGGAAGCCCTGGGGATCGAGTTCCACGAGATCCCGATCCACACGGCCGTCGAAGCGTTCGGCGCCATGCTGGAGAGCGTTTTCGCTGGAACCGAACCGGACGTCACCGAGGAAAACATCCAGGCCCGGGTGCGGGGTGTGACCCTGATGGCACTCTCCAACAAGTTCGGCTACCTGCTGCTGACGACGGGCAACAAGAGCGAGATGGCGGTCGGGTACGCCACGCTCTACGGCGACATGAACGGCGGCCTGGCCGTGCTGTCGGACGTGTTCAAAACCCGGGTGTACAAGCTGGCCGAATACATTAACCAGCGAGCCGGACGTGAGGTCATCCCACAGAGCACGATTCTGAAGCCGCCTTCCGCCGAGCTGGCGCCGGGGCAGGTCGATCAGGATTCGTTGCCGCCCTATCCGGTGCTCGACGCCGTGCTCCGGCTCTACATCGAAGCGTATCACGAGGTCGACGACATCGTCCGGCAGACCGGGATCGACCGGACCATCGTGCTCGACATCCTGCGGCGGGTCGACCGGAACGAGTACAAACGCCGGCAAGCCCCGCCCGGCCTCCGGGTCAGCGGCAAGGCCTTCGGCATCGGCCGCCGCCTGCCCATCGTGATGAAGTGGGATCGCGAAGCCGTGCTCGACATTGCGGATCGCGGCAACGCAGCGCTCAAAGGCTGAGACCCCCACCGATTATCGATCACACACAGACCACTCTCCTGCATGTTTGACTACGTTTCCGGTCGGCTCGTCGAAAAAAGACCCACCGACGCCGTCATCGACGTAAAAGGCATCGGCTTCCACGTGCTCATCCCGACCTCGACGTTCGAAACGCTCCCGGCCACGGGCGAAGCGGCAACCCTTTTCGTCCACTTTTACGTCAGAGAGGATGCCATCCTGCTCTACGGCTTCTCGACCAAGGCCGAACGAAAGCTTTTTCAGCAGCTGCTCGGCGTGACGGGGATCGGGCCGAAGCTGGCACTCGCCGCCCTCTCGTCGATGAGCCCGGGTGAGCTGCGCGAGCACGTCTTGAACGGCGACCCCGCCATGCTGACCGGCATCCCGGGAATCGGGAGAAGGACGGCGGAGCGGCTGATCATAGAACTGCGCGACCGCCTGGTCGCGTTCGACGACCTGGAGACCGGCGGCCTGCCGCTTACGGGCGGCTCCGAGGCCCGCGCCGCGGCACGCGCCGACGCTCTCGCCGCCCTCGAGCAGCTTGGCCTCACCCGCGCCACCGCCGAAAAGAACATCCGCAAGGTCCTCCGCGACCATCCGGGCATCCAGTCCGCCGACGAGCTCGTCCGCCTGGCGCTGCGGGAGCGGTAACGTGTAGACCATTCCTTAACGGAATTCTTCTCGTCAGACGATCTTCCCCGGCGCATCTGGGATTGAGCCGCAGGTGAATCATGGAGAAGCCGTGGCCGAGTAACCCACCCCGCACCCCTTACGTAGCATCCAACCAATTAAGGACTAAATTATCCACATTCCTGATTCTTATATGCGTCGCGTGTTGAAGTGGGCCGGGTTCATCCTGGCCGGGGTGCTGGGGATCGTCATTATCGCCATTGCCGTCGTTTACCTGATCTCGTCTTCCAGGATGAACAAGACCTATGCGATCAACGTCGATCCCGTCGAACCTGTAGCGGACTCGGCTGTGATCGCCCGCGGGCGGCACGTTGCCGTCATCCGCGGTTGTGTGGATTGTCATGGAGATGGGCTGGAGGGCAAGGTCTTCATCGATAGTCCGGTCATAGCCAAGCTCACGGCGTCCAACCTCACAGCCGGAGCCGGCGGGGTGGCAGAGAAGTACACCAATGCCGACTGGGTGCGGGCCATCCGCCATGGGGTGAAACCAGACGGACGGCCGGTGCTATTCATGCCGTCGCACGAATACTACGTGTTGAGCGACGAGGACGTTGGTGCACTCATTTCTTACATCGAGAGCGTTCCGCCGACCGATAACGTGTTGCCCGGGAACTCGGTCGGACCTCTGGGAAGGATCCTGTACGTCACCGGGCAGCTCCCGCTTCTGCCCGTCGAGCTGATCGACCACGATGCAGAACGTCCCGCCGTTCCGGAGGAGGGTCCGACGGCCGAGTACGGCGCCTACCTCGCCACGGGCTGCTCCGGCTGCCACGGCATGACCTTTTCAGGTGGGAAAATTCCGGGGACGCCGCCCGACTTCATCCCTCCCCCAAACCTGACCCCGGACGTCGAAACCGGGCTCGGCGCCTGGACGGAAGAAGATTTCTACCTGGCGTTGAAGGAAGGTATTCGGCCCGACGGCAGGTCGCTCGACGTACAGTACATGCCCTGGAACCTGACCGCCCAGATGACCGACGACGAGCTCAAGGCGCTCTGGGAATACTTCCAGACCCTGCCTCCCAAACCGTATGGAAACCGCTAAAGGCGCGGAACTTATTCGCCTTTCAGGCGAATGAGGGACCTGCCTTGCAAACCCCGTCCGATAGACCTCGGGCGACCCGGATTCAAGGGTCGCCCTTCTTTTTTCCGGCCCGATACGTCGGATTTCGCACGGAAGGACTGGCTGGACCGGCTTCCAATCTACTCGTATGCAGCATCACAACCTTAGAAATATTGCCATCGTTGCCCACGTCGACCACGGCAAGACCACGCTCGTCGACGCTATGCTCTGGCAGAGTGGCACCTTTCGCGCCAACCAGGAAGTCCGCGAGCGTGTGATGGACTCGATGGACCTCGAGCGCGAAAAGGGCATCACGATCATGGCCAAAAACACGGCCATCCACTACGGGGACGTCAAAATCAACATCGTCGACACACCGGGGCACGCCGATTTCGGGGGCGAAGTCGAGCGCACGCTCCGGATGGTCGACGGCATCATGCTACTGGTCGACGCGGCGGAAGGCCCGCTGCCGCAGACGCGGTTCGTATTGCAGAAGGCGCTTCAGTTGGGGCTTCCCGCAATCGTCATCATCAACAAGATCGACCGTCAGGATGCCCGATCGAGCGACGTGCTCGACGAGATCTACGACCTGTTCATCGACCTCGACGCCACTGAAGAACAGATCGAATTTCCCGTGCTTTACGCGGTTGCGCGGGACGGCAAATGCACGACCGACCTCGACGCGCCGCTGACCGACCTCCGTCCGCTCTTCGAGGCGATCGTCCGCCACCTGCCAGCGCCCACCGGCGATCCCGAGGCGTCGTTGCAGGTGCTCGTGACGAACGTACAACCCGACCAGTACCTCGGCCCGCTCGCCATCGGCCGGGTGATGCAGGGCACGCTGCGCAACAAGCAGCCGGTGACTTTATGCCACCGCGACGGAAGGCAAAGCTCCGCAACCGTGACGGCCCTGTTCGAATACGAAGGCCTCCAGCGCGTCAACACGGACGAGGCGGGACCGGGCGACATCGTCGCCATCGCCGGAATGTCGGGTATCGGGCTCGGCGAAAGCATTGCCGCTGCCGAAAATCCGGAGCCGCTGCCGCCGGTGCGCGTCGACGAGCCGACGATCTCGATGGAGTTCCGGATCAACGACTCCCCGTTTTCGGGACGTGAAGGCCAGTACGTGACGTCGCGAAACCTGCGCGACCGGTTGATGAAAGAGGCTGAGAACAACCTCGCCATCCGCATCGAGGAAACCGATTCGCCGGACCGGTTCATCGCCTTCGGCCGGGGTGAGCTCCAGATGGCGATCCTGATCGAGCAGATGCGCCGGGAAGGCTACGAGTTTGCGGTTGGCATGCCCCAGGTGTTGACCCGGGAGGTGGAAGGCAAGCTCTACGAGCCGTACGAGCGCGCACTGATCGACGTACCAGAGGACTTCATGGGGGTCGTCGTCCAGAAGCTCGGCATGCGACGGGGGATCATGACGAAGATGGTCAACCACGGAAGCGGGCGCGTGCGGCTCGAGTTTGAGATCCCGAGCCGGGGGCTGATCGGCTACCGGACCGAGTTCATGACGGACACGAAGGGAACTGGGCTCCTCACGCACCTCTTTGACCGTTTCCGGCCGTGGGCCGGCGAGATCGTCCACCGCACGTCGGGTGCGCTCGTCGCGGATCGGCCCGGCCGGGTAACGCCGTACGCCATCGTGAACCTCCAGGAGCGCGGGGAGCTGTTCGTGGGACCCAACGAAGAGGTGTATGCGGGCATGATTGTCGGGGAGAACAGCCGCGACGCCGACCTGGACGTCAACATCACCAAGGAAAAGAAGCTGACGAACATGCGGGCGTCGACCGCGGAATCGTTCGAAAAGCTCGTCCCGCCGAGGCGCATGTCGCTCGAAGAGTTGATCGAGTTCGTGCGGGAGGACGAATTGATCGAGGTTACGCCGAAGGCGTTCCGGCTCAGGAAGCGGCTCCTCGACGCCAACGAGCGGAAACGGCACGCGCTGGGGCAGAGGGCCAGAAGCGAAGCGGCTTAATTTATAATACCTGCTTCACGTGCCGCCTTTTCGATCGTCTTTGCCTGCTCGGGTGTGAGCTTGGGAATGACGATCCGGACTTCGACGTAGAGGTCTCCCTGGCCTTTTTCGGTTTCGACGCCCTGGCCTTTCAGGCGGAACTTGTCTCCGGGCTGCGTGCCTTTTGGGACGTTCAGCTTGATCGTGTTCCCGTAGGCGTTCGTCAGGCTGACGGTCTTGCCCGTCATCGCCTCGAGGGCATTGACGGTGACGGTCGTGTAGAGGTCGTCTCCCTCCCGGCGAAAGTTTGGATGGGGATCAACCTGGAACGTGACGAGCAAATCGCCGCGGCGGCCTCCGGACCCCACGTTGCCGTGCCCCTTGAGCCGGATCTTGAACCCCGAACGGACTCCTTTCGGAATGCGCAGCCTGACCACTTCGCCGCTGGGGAGCCTGACCTCAGTTTTCCCGCCCTGAAGGGCCTGGTCGAAGCTGATCCGCAGGTCCGTGCTGACGTTGAGATTCTGGCCGTTCGGCCTGCGCGCCCGAACGAACGGCTCCTCAGCGGGCCCGCCGGCGCCACCACCGCCGAAGAACCGGCTGAAAATGTCGCTGAATCCTCCGCCGAAAAGGTCGTCCACACCTAAACCCGGACCGCCCCGGCTCGATTCGAAGCGGACGTAGCTCCCGTCGGGAGCCCTGTAATACCGTTGCCCCGAGCTGGTGCTGAAACCCTCGCCCATCTGACCGAACGGATTTTTCCGCATCCGGTCGTACTGTTTCCTTTTTTCCGGGTCCGATAATGTATCGTAGGCTTCCTGGACTTCCTTGAAACGTTCTTCCGCACCCGGGGTGTCGGGATTCCGGTCGGGATGGTATTTCCGGGCCAGCTTCCGGTACTGCTTCTTGATCTCGTCTTGCGACGCCCCCTCGCTGACCCCAAGGACCTTATAATAATCCTTAACCTGAGGCATAATGGCCTGCCTGATACGTTATCTTCTACCCAGTTTCTCGTTAGCCCGGGCTATCTTTCTGAAACGGAGCGTCTTTCCACTTGTTGCGGCTCCGGCCCTGACAGCTTGCAAATGTTCATACGGCGCCGGAGCACATATTGTGCCAGTGACGAAGTTGACAGAGGTATGGAGAAGGCAGACATCCGCAGGCTCTTGATTGCCAACCGGGGCGAGATTGCCGTTCGCATCATCCGAACGTGCCGGGAGCTGGGCATCGAGACGGTGGCGGTGTTCAGCGAGGCGGATCGAACGGCGCCGCACGTGCGTCTGGCTGACCAGGCGCACCCGATCGGCGCCGCGCCTTCCGAGGCTTCGTACCTCAACGTGGAGGCTATCCTCGACGCTGCCCGCAAGAGCGGCGCCGACGCCGTTCACCCCGGATACGGCTTTCTCTCCGAAAATGCAGATTTTGCGGAAGCGTGTATCGAGGCCGGGCTGCGTTTCGTGGGGCCGTCGCCGGAGGTCATCCGGTTGATGGGCGACAAATCGGAAGCCCGCAAACACGTGCGTGCGGCGGGAATCCCGGTCGTACCCGGCACCGAGGAACCCGTGACCGACGACGCAGACGCTACGGCTCAGGCAGCTCAAATCGGCTTTCCGGTCCTGATCAAGGCGGCGGCGGGCGGGGGTGGCAAGGGGATGCGGCTGGTCGAAGAGCCGAAGGACCTGGCGACAGCCCTGAAGGCCGCACGCAGCGAAGCACAGACCGCGTTTGGCGACGACCGGGTTTTCCTCGAAAAGTACCTGCGCCGGCCGCGGCACGTCGAGTTTCAGATCATGGCCGACACGCACGGAAACGTTGTTCACGTGTTCGAGCGTGAATGCTCGATCCAGCGCCGCCACCAGAAGGTCATCGAGGAGGCGCCGTCGACGGCGCTATCGCCGGACCTGCGCCGGAAAATGGGAGAAGCGGCCGTGGCGGTGGCGCGGTCCTGCGGGTACACCAACACCGGAACGATCGAGTTTCTGGTCGACGAGGACCTCAACTTCTACTTCATTGAGGTCAACGCGAGGCTCCAGGTGGAGCACCCGGTGACGGAATGGATAACGGGCATCGACCTCGTCGCCGAGCAGATCCGCATCGCCCGGGGCGAGCCGTTGTCTTTTACGCAGACGGATCTGGCAATCAACGGGCACGCCATCGAATGCCGGGTGTTTGCCGAGGACCCGAACAACGGGTTCCTGCCCGACCCCGGTACGCTGATCCGCCACGCCGCGCCCTCGGGGTTCGGCGTTCGCGTCGACGCCGGCATCGAAGAGGGTGGACAGGTGCAGCTTCACTACGACCCGCTCGTTTCCAAGGTGATCGCGTGGGGCCGGACACGCGACGAAGCCCGCAGGCGCATGATTCGGGCCCTGGACGAGTATGAGATCGCCGGAATCCACACGACAATCCCCTTCTGCCGCTTCGTCCTGGAGCACCCGGCGTTCCGGAGCGGGGATCTCTCCACGCACTTCGTCGAAGAGCACTTCAGCCCCGGGACGGTGGAAAACACCGATCCCGAGGAGGACAAAATTGCAGCGCTCGCCGGCGCCCTGCTGCAGGAGCATGCACGCGCCATGAAGACGCCTGATTGGGCCACGCAGCCAGCTCGGAACGTTGGAACGAGCCGCTGGGTAACCAACCGCCGCCAGTGGTGAAAACGGCCTTATCGCTTCATGGCGAGCGTGAGGCCGTCGGCGATCGGGATCATGCTGATGTAGACGCGGTCGTCGTGAAGAAGCTTGGCGTTGAGCACGCGCGTCGCCTGGGTATCCGGATCGGTTACGGACGGGTCAGCCACACGGCCGCGCCGGAAGACGTTGTCGATCGCGATCAGGCCGCCGGTGCGCACGAGCTTCAGCGCCCGTTCGTAGTAGGCGTCGTACCGCACCTTGTCGGCGTCGATGAAAGCAAAATCGAAGGTGCCTGCCTCACCCTTTTCGAGCAGCATGTCCAGCGTCTCGACGGCCGGGGCGATGTGCAGCTCGATCTTGTGATCCACGCCCGCTTCTTTCCAGTAGCGGCGCGCGATGGCGGTGTAGGCTTCGTTCACGTCGCAACCGACGACCTTCCCGTCGGGAGGAAGCGCCTGTGCGACGACGAGTGCACTGTAGCCCGTAAACACCCCCACCTCGAGCGTTTTTTTGGCCCCGATCAACCGGACGAGCAAGGCCATTAACTGGCCTTGCTCCGGCGCTATCTGCATCGAGGCCTCCGGCAGCCGTGCGGTTTCCTCACGCAGGCGCTTGAGGACGTTCGACTCTCTGAGTGACGTAGAGAGCAGATAGTCGTACAACTGGTCGGAAAGCTTGAGCGAACGGGTTGTCATGATCCTGACGTCTGTGGATACCTGTTACACGCCGGCAAGATCAATATAACAAAAGTGCGGCCCGTACTGGCTATTTCAGATCGTGCAATTCGAGTACGAATCCATTTATGTCCTTGAGCAGGGTTTCGAGGCGCTCGCGGATGATTTTGGCCGGTACGTCGAAACCGAACGATTCGTCGATGCGCTGCTTGAGCCGGGCGAGATCTTCGTCTTCCACCCGGACGTAGGCCGGCGCTTTTTCAACGCCGATCAGCTTGAAGCGGACGGTATCCCCCACCTGTTTGTCGTTGTGGACTGCCACGATGGGCCGCGAGCCGGTGTTGACGGGTTGATACCGGTGAATCGAATCCAGGAGGTGATAGCTCGAGATGCCGTACGAACCGGCCAAAAGCGACGCGACGCGCCACTCGTCGCCGCCGGCCACCTCGATCATCAAGACGGCTCCCGATCGCCTCCGGTACCCGGCATTGATCACCTCGGCGAAAAACACTTTTTGATCGTATAGCCTGTCGATGAGCTCTTCTATTTCCTCATCCGTGAGATCTTTAACGTGTACGAGTAGAAGCCTGGCGTCTTTTTCCATAGTATTGAAGAAAAGCGGTTAGTCAACAAACGGTACGAGATACGGAAGTCTCTCCGGTAAGTTGGAGATAAGTTGCGCGGGCGAAGACAATTTTTGACACGGTTCGCCCATACGCCGGGCGCCACCTGCAATTATCCCATCGATCCGGGAGAACCCGGGACGAGTAGCGGCATTATTCATTACGGGTAATTCAATTTGGGTAGGTTGCCGCTGGCGCTCCTTCCATCTCGACTACCCCTATAACTAACGACGTACCATATGACAAACGGACCACGGATTCTCTGGGTTGACGACGAGATCGATCTCCTTCGTCCGCACGTGCTTTTTCTCGAGACGAAAGGTTACGACGTAACCACGGTTTCGAACGGTGCGGACGCCGTGGAGACCGTCCGACGGGAGCGTTACGACGCCATCCTGCTCGACGAGCAGATGCCGGGTATGGGTGGCCTCGAAACCCTCTCGGAAGTCAAAAAGGTCAGGCCCGAGACGCCCGTTGTCATGGTGACCAAAAGTGAGGAGGAGCACCTGATGGAGGAGGCGCTCGGTGGGCAGATCAGCGACTACCTCACCAAACCCGTCAATCCGAGCCAGATCCTGCTGACCCTCAAACGCCTTCTCGAACGTACCCGGATACTCAACGAGCGGACCTCGCAGGACTACCTGCAGAGCTTCAACCAGATCACGATGTCGCTCATGAATCCACTCAGCCACGAGGAGTGGATCGAGCTTTATCTGAAGCTCGTGCGGTACGACGTCGAGCTGGAAGGTGACGAAGGGGCGCGCCAGATCCTCGAAGATCAGTACCACGAAGCAAACCGCGCCTTCGGCCGGTTCATAGAAGAGAATTACACCGACTGGATCGCCGACGCCGTGAATAACCGGCGGAGTGACCGGCCGGTGCTGTCGCAAGAGGTCCTGCCCCGGTTCGTTTTTCCGGAGCTCAAGAAGAATAAGCCCGTCGTGTTTTTCCTGATCGACTGTTTGCGGTACGACCAGTGGCTCGAGTTTGAAAAGCTGTTATACCCGCTCTACGATCTGGAAAAGGCATTCCACTATTCGATCCTTCCAACGGCCACACCGTTCTCCCGCAACGCCATCTTCAGCGGCCTGTTGCCCGCGCAGATCTCGAAGCGATTCCCCCAGATCTGGTCGGACTCGGAGGAAGACGAACACAGCCGCAATCGCAACGAAGAGCAGTTCCTCCTCGATCTGTTGCGGCGCAACCGGATCGATTTACGGCTGAAGTACGACAAACTGATCGGAACGCAGGACGGGCGCGCGTTCGCCCAGAGCGTTGCCGATCTGACGCAGTACGACCTCTCCGCCATCGTCGTCAACTTCGTCGACATTCTGGCGCACAGCCGCTCCGATTCGGACGTGCTGAAGGAAATTGCCCCGGACGAGCGGGCCTACCGTGCACTCACCCGCACCTGGTTCGAGCATTCCTGGCTGTACCAGGCTTTTCAGGACCTCGCCGGGCTTGACGTCACCATCGTCGTCACGACCGACCACGGCGTCATCCGCAGCCTGCACCCGACGAAAGTCATCGGCGACCGGGAGACCTCGACGGCGCTCCGGTACAAGTATGGCCGGAACCTCAAATGTGACGAGCGCCACGCCATCTTCGTGAAAAACCCCGCCGATTACGGGCTCCCGACGGACAGCATCAATACCAACTACATCATCGCGAAAGAGGACTACTACTTCGTCTATCCGACGAACTATCATCAGTACGTCAACATGTACCGCGATACGATGCAGCACGGTGGAGCATCGATGCAGGAGATGATCCTGCCCGTCGTGACGTTACGACCCAAGCGGTAGGATCGAACGGATGGGGCAGGGATCGAAACAACGAATTTTGCCGGCCGAGACAAGCTCAGCCGCGGAGACGGAAGCCGTCGGGGCCAGGCTGGCGGAGTACCTTGAGCCGCAGGCCATAGTAGCCCTCTACGGGGACCTCGGTGCGGGAAAGACCCACCTGGTGCGTGGCATCTGTACGGGGTTGGGCGTACCGCCGGAAGCCGTCAGCAGCCCGACGTTTACGATCGTAAACGAGTACGAGGGACGCCTCCCGGTGTACCACTTCGACGCCTACCGGGTGAAGGGGCCCGAGGAGTTCTTCGAGCTCGGGTATGAGGAGTATTTTTACGGCGACGGCATCTGCCTGATCGAGTGGCCGGAACGCGTGGAAGCGTTGTTACCCGACGACACCATCCGGCTCCGCCTCGTACACCTGGGTGAGGATCGGCGAAGGATCGAGCGGGTAGACGCCCGTCCATAACAAATCGTCGCTCCCGACCGCTTTAGAGCACACCTCTATGACGTACGAAGAGGCCTGCGACTACCTTCTGTCTCTTCCGCGATTTACGGATCAGGGTGCGACTGCGTACCGGCCAGGCCTCGACCACATGATCGCGCTGATGGAGGCCATGGGAAATCCCCATCGGCGGTTCGAGAGCATTCACGTAGCCGGCACCAACGGAAAAGGGTCGACGGTTTCGTTCATTGCCGCCATTGCGGCTTCTGCCGGTCTGCGTGTCGGGCTCCACACGTCGCCCCATCTGTTTCGGATTACGGAGCGGATGCGCATCAACGGCCGGCCGGCGCCCGATGCATGGCTCAGCCAGGCGGTAGAACGGTACAGGTCCGTTTTTGAATCCGTTAAGCCGAGCTTTTTCGAGGCGACAGTCGCGCTCAGCTTCCTGTACTTCGCCGAACAAAAGGTCGATCTGGCGGTCGTCGAAGTGGGGATGGGGGGCCGTCTGGACGCCACAAACGTGATCCTGCCGCGCCTGTCGGCCATCACGTCGATCGATCTGGACCACACCGAGTTTCTCGGGAACAGCCTTCCCGAGATCGCACGAGAGAAGGCCGGCATCATCAAAGACGGCATTCCCGTCGTGACGTCCGCCGAACAGCCCGAAGTGATGCGGGAAATCCGTGAGATTGCACGGCAACGTGGGTCACCATTTGCTGCCGTGTTGGAAGAGATTCAGGTAACCGACGTCGTACAGGAGGCCGACGGGCTCGTGATGGACGTGCGGACACCGGTTCGCGATTACCCGTCGCTACGGGTCGGTCTGCCTGGGCCGCACCAGCAGAAGAATGCATTGCTCGCTCTCCGGGCGGCAGAGATCGCGATAATTCCGGCCCCTGAGGCGGTTTATGAGGGGTTGGCGAACGCAAGGATACTCTCAGGATTGAGAGGCCGGCTGGAGGTGATCCAAAAGGAACCGCTTGTTATTGTTGACGTTTCACATAATCCAGAAGGGTTGAGTGCTGCGTTAAAGTACGCGCTCGACCAAGCAGAAAGGCGTAAGGGCCGGCTCTTCGTTCTCTTTGGCGCCATGCGAGACAAGGACGTCTCCCGCATGGCCGCTTTGCTCGCCCGATTGACTGCCGCTATTTTCCTCGTGTCTATCCGCTCCGAACGGGCGCTTCGTACCGACGAGCTTTCGGCCATCCTGGCCGCAGAAGATGTGGTCGTAGTGGGCAGCGGGACGACCGCTGAGGGCCTTTCCTGGTTCAACCGCACCGCCTCCTTCGGCGACGTCCTCCTGATCACCGGGTCGCATCAGGTAGTGAGCGGTTTACCGGAAGAAATGTTCACCTGAAGGGTTTTCAGAGAGCGAGCGACGTAGTTATTTTTAGGACAGCCCTGTTACCCTTGTTGCAAAATGTGTAAAATACGTGAGATTCACGTGCGGGATCATTGATTCACGCGGTACAGGTGGTATCTTGAATGCCACACATTTCGCTGAAAAGCGTTGTTATTAGACGTCCCGGCTGCTTGATCACTTATCTGGACCGGCCCGGACGTTTAACCCGCCTTCCGCGCTAAGATTCTTTCGCAGTTTATTCCGCTTATAGAAGGGCAGTTTCCCTGCCCGGCGTGCGTTCCCACCCTGGAAAAGCGAACACTTTCAAACACTGCCGCCGTGGTCCGCATCCGATGCGCTCGGGTGCGATGCGCTTGCTGTCCGAACCAAACCTCAACCATCAATTTATGAAGATCTCAGTTCTCCAGGAGAAAAAGCTTTCCGAGCTCAAAGACATCGCCCGCGACATGGGGCTGGGTGGATATTCCACCATGCGTAAGCAAGATCTGGTGTACCTCATTCTGGAGGCGCAGGCAGAGAAGGCTGCGAGCAATGGAAATGACGAAGAGAAGTCGCGGGGACGGCGTAAAGGCCGTCCGGACGACGGACGTGAGAAGTCGTCCTCACCGCAGGCGGCCGACGTAAAAAAAGAGACGGCCGTGGCCGAGACGGTGGCGCCCAAACCAGCTCCCCAGGCGCCCGAAGGGAGGCAGCAACCCCAGCGGCCCGAAAAACAGCAGCGCCCGGCCGAGCAGCCTCCTCGTGAGGGGACGGCACGGACAACGGCACCCGAGCAGCAACAGAACGGCCAGCGAGAAGAAGAAGTTACCGAAACCAGGCAGCGAGACGAACGGCAGGAACGCGCAGCCCGACCCGACCGACCGCTCGAAAACCGCCAGCAACAGCGGGACGACCGGAACAAACCCCGGGCCGAGTGGCTGGAGCAGGGCGCCCGCGAGGAGCGGACCGAATCCGCCAGCCGTGTCGAAAAGCCCGAGCAGGTCACGCGGGAAGAGCGGAGTGAGCCTCGAGATCGCGTCGAGCGCCCCGAACAGAGGGAGCGCAATGATCAGCGGCCCGATCAACGAAACCGCGACGACCGCCGTAACCGCAACGATCGTAACGATCGCCGCAACCGGAACGACCGCCGCAACCGCAACAACCGGCGGGGCGACGAAAGGCGCAGCCGCATCTACGAAGGCCGTCCCGGCTACATGGCGACGTACGACGCCGGCCGGACGGAGCTCGAGGGCATGATCACCAAAACCGGCGTCCTCGAAATTCTGCCCGACGGATACGGCTTCCTGCGTTCGTCCGAATACAATTACCTTCCCAGCCCCGACGACATCTACGTTTCGCCTTCCCAGATCAAACGCTTCAGCCTGCGGCTCGGCGATACGGTGGTCGGTGAAGTGCGCCCGCCGAAGGAAGGAGAGCGTTTCTTCGCCCTGATCCAGGTCAAGACGATCAACGGCCGCACGGCAGCCGAGCTGGAGGAGCGGCAGAGCTTCGACTTCCTCACACCCCTGTACCCGGATAAGCACCTCAAGCTCGAGACGACCCCGTCCGAAACGAGCATGCGCATCCTCGACATGTTTGCGCCGATCGGAAAGGGACAGCGCGGGCTGATCGTCGCCCAGCCGAAAACGGGTAAGACGATCCTTTTGCAGAAAATCGCCAACGCAATCACGACAAACCATCCGGAGGTCTACCTGATCATCCTGCTGGTTGACGAGCGGCCGGAAGAGGTGACGGACATGGAGCGGCACGTCCAGGCGGAGGTCATCTCGTCGACGTTCGACCAGGAGCCCGAGCGGCACGTCCAGGTGGCCGACATCGTGCTCGAAAAGGCCAAGCGGCTGGTGGAAGCGGGACAGGACGTCGTGATCCTGCTCGACTCGATCACCCGTCTGGCGCGCGCGCACAACGCGGTGGCGCCGAACACGGGCAAGACGCTGTCGGGTGGTATCGAAGCCGGCGCACTTCGCGGCCCGAAACGGTTCTTCGGCGCCGCCCGAAACGTGGAGGAAGGCGGCTCCCTGACGATCATCGGTACGGCGCTCATCGATACCGGAAGCCGTATGGACGAGGTCATCTTCGAAGAGTTCAAGGGCACCGGCAACATGGAGCTCGTGCTCGACCGGCAGCTCTCTGACCGCCGTATCTTCCCGGCCATCAACGTCGTCAAGTCAGGAACACGCCGTGAAGAGCTGCTGATCCACGAAGCCAAGCTCAACCGGATCTGGATCCTTCGGAAGCTCCTTGCCGACATGGATCCGCTTCAAGCCATGCAGTTCCTGCTCGACAAGATGAGGGGCACACGAGACAACGAAGAGTTCCTCATCGTCATGAACTCGTAGGGTAAGCTCCATCCGAATCTATATCAGACCCGCCCTCTGGGGCGGGTCTTTTTGCATTCAGGATCCAGCTTTCAACGCGAAATCGTACGGCAGGTGGTACATGAAACCCAGGGCGATTTTCTTCGACATGGACGGCGTGCTGGTGGACGTTTCGAGGTCGTTCAGACGAGTGATCGAGGAGACGGCGGCCCACTTCACCGGGCGGGACGTCGAGCCGGGGACGGTCCAGCGATACAAAAACATGGGAGGCTTCAACGACGATTGGAAGCTGACCCACGCGATCATCAGCGATGCAGGAATGGACGTCCCGCTAAGCCGCGTCATCGAGGAGTTTCAGAAGCGGTATCGCGGAGAAAGCTGGAACGGATTCATCGTAACGGAGCCTGCGTTGATGAAGACCGAGACGCTCGAGAGGCTGTGTACGGCCGACCGGGTGATGGGCGTCATCACCGGAAGACCGGAGGCCGAGGCGTACTGGACCGTCGAACGTTTCGGCTGGAAGAAGTTCTTCCCTCTCCTGATCGGAATGGAAAAGCAGGAGGGTAGAGGAAAACCCGATCCTTACTGCCTGAACCTGGCCTTAACGATCCTTGAAGCGGCCGGCAGAAAAATCGAGGCCGGCTGCTCGGTGTACGTAGGGGACTCGGTCGACGACATGGTAGCGGCGCGGGCAGCCGGTATGTGGGCAATAGGGGTGGTCCCTCCATACCTCGACGGCCGCGGACACGCCGATTTGCTCCGGCAACGCGGCGCCCACCTCGTGCTCAACGACGTAAACGAGCTGCCCGAGGTGGTCGACAGGATCGAAGAGCTTGCCGATACGAAAGCGCCCGTCGGCCGTCCGTGAACGCCGCCGGCGATCACGCCTTTACGCCGGCGAGCGAGGCGTCGGGCTCGGGTATCCTTTGCTGGACGAGCAACGCCATCAAAAAGATCGAGATGGCTCCTATGATCGTGTTGCTGAGGTAGCCGTAGCGGGTGTAGGTGAGACCCGCAGCGGCGCTTCCGATCCCAACGCCAAGCTGCCCCACCGCAACGGCCAGGCTCATCAGGATGCCTCGCCGATCGGCCGATACCAGCGCGGTCATCAGGGACTGGAGCGGACTTATGCGCATGGCCACCATCGACATGGCCGCGCCGAAGACGA
The DNA here is from genome assembly GCA_966250015.1 of uncultured bacterium. Lineage (GTDB taxonomy): Bacteria > Bacteroidota > Rhodothermia > Rhodothermales > DASSAV01 > CBINFS01. The sequence goes on from CBINFS010000019.1 coordinate 30,565, forward strand.
GGTAGGCGACCATCATGTCGTCCACCACGTACGTCGTGATCAGCATGATCACCCCGAGTCCCACACACGACGCCACGATCAGGGGCTTTCTCCCGAGGCGATCCGAGATCCGGCCGGCCAAAGGGCCGGTTATCACGTTGGCAATGCCGCCGACGAGGAACAGCGACGCAATGTCGGCCCCTGAGACGTGCAGCCGCCCTTCGAGCCAGGTAGGCAGAAAGACGATGTACAGGCCGACGCTGAAGAACATCAGGAAGTAGGCTATCGCGGCAAACTGCACGTTCGGCTCCTTCGTAAGCTGCAGGTAACCGGCCACGGCATTCCGGACGGTGAGTCGCTGCCGGTTGAGCGGGACGTTGGGCTGAGGCACGACGCGCCAGATCAAAATCGACGCAAGAAACATCGTGACGGCGAACATCAGGAACGGCGACCGGAAGCCGTAGAGGTCGGCCATCAACGTACCGATGGGAATACCGATGATCTGGCCGAACGCAATACCGCTCATCACCCAGCCGTTCGCCCACCCTCTTCGCTCGTAGGGAAAGTAATCCCCCACGTACGCCACGGCCGCCCCGCTCAGCATGCCCGCCGACGCACCGGCGAGCGCCCGGATGGTCAGAAGCGAGAGGTAGCTATCCGCGAACGCATGCAAAAACAGCGTCGTCGAGAGCGCCGCCGAGCCCACCATCAGCATCCGTCGCCTGCCGACCCTGTCCGAGATGGGGCCGATAATGAGGGCAAAAATGCTCAGCATCAGGGCATATGCCGTGATGAGGGTGCCCTGGATCGACTCCGGTATGGCGAGGGCATCGCCTATTCGTGGAAGAATGGGAGCGATGATAACCACCTGGCTGCTCGATGAAAACATCATCAGCCAGAGTGCAAACAGTATCCAGAACGTCTGCGTTTTCTGTGAGAGCACAACAACCTGCCTTGATTCTATTCTCAGAGACTCTGGTCTCTATTCCAACTGCCACCTGCTTTCAGGCGTTGAATGCTACGCTTTTTTGTCCCGATTGTTTACGCCCGAATGAGCTAGCCGGTAGCCCCGGCAGTGAGGCCGTTTCCCGCATCTTTCGATGAGCATCCAGGTAAAACAACGTGACACTCCTCTGCCTGAGAAATACGTAGAACCGGCCAGTCGGATGCAGTCCAAACCGGAAGGTTCATAAGCGAACGCAACGAAAGGAGGGGTGCAGGTTCTCCCGACGGGAGAGATGCCTGAACCGGCTTTTCGCCTGCTCTTCGTTCTGAGCCCTTGCACTAACGGTTCGTCGTCGGGTATTATTGGAGGCGTCGGATCGTAGAAAGGTCCTCGAGTTCATTAAATAGGCGGCGCCTTAAACGAGAGCAGGATGAAGTACCGGTGGATTCCGCGCCAGCTGGATAACCCTGAGGCTATCACACGGCTGCAGCGCGAGCTGAACAACTTACCCGAACCGCTGGCGCGTGCACTCGTTCTGCGTGGCATCGATACGTTCGAAAGCGCCCGGCTCTTCTTCAGGCCCTGCCTTAGCCACCTTCACGACCCCTTTCTCATGCGGGACATGGACGTTGCCGCCTCGCGCGTCCTGTCCGCCATTTCAAACGGAGAACGCGTGCTGATATACGGCGACTACGACGTCGACGGCACGACGGCCACCGCCTTATTGGTTTCCTTCTTCCGGGATAACGGGGTCAAAGCCGACTTCTTTATCCCCGATCGATTCGAGGACGGGTACGGGTTGAACCGTATTGGCATCGATTTCGCCGTTGAGCACGAGGACTCCCTTGTCATTGCGGTCGATTGCGGCATTACGGCGGTTGATGAGGCTGCCTACGCCCGCGAAAAGGGCATCGACCTGATCATCTGCGATCACCACACGCCGGACGCCCACCTCCCGGAGGCGGTTGCCGTGCTGAATCCCAAACGGCAGGATTGTGCGTACCCTTTCAAGGAGCTGTCGGGTTGCGGCGTCGCCTTCAAGCTTGTGCAAGCCGTCCTGTCGCTTCGTGGCGAGCCGGTCGAACGGGCAAAGCCCTACCTCGACCTGGTAGCCGTATCCACCGTCAGCGACGTCGTCCCGATTTTCGAAGAAAACCGCGTACTCATGTACGAGGGATTGAAGGTCCTTCGTCAAAGCCCGAGGATCGGGTTCCGGACGCTGGCCGAACAGGCGGGGATCAGCCTGACCGACTGTTCGACCAGCAGGATAGTCTTCGGGATCGGCCCCCGAATCAACGCTGCGGGCCGGATGGGTGATGCGAGCCGGGCAGTGGAGCTGCTACTCGAAGATGACGAAAGGAGGGCGTCGATTTTGACGGCACAACTCGAACTGGCCAACAAGCAGAGGCGCCAGCTCGATCAGGAGACGGTGAAGCAGGCAACCGAGATGGCCGAACGGCAGCTCGGCGCCCGGACGCGCCATTCAGTCGTGCTGTACCATCCCGAGTGGCACCTGGGCGTGGTCGGCATCGTAGCGAGCAGGCTCGTCGAGCGGTTTTACCGGCCTACGATCATGCTCGCGGCTTCCAACGGGATCGTGAAGGGTTCGGCGCGCTCGATCGCAGGCATCAACGTGTACGACGCCCTGAAAGCCTGCTCCGACCTGCTCACGACGTTCGGCGGCCACGACTTCGCCGCGGGACTCGCGCTGCCGGTGGAAAACGTCCCCGCCTTTCAGGATCGATTCGACGAGGTCGTCTCTTCCATGATTCAGCCAGACCTGCTCATTCCCGCCCTTTTCATCGATGCCCCCCTCCGCCTGGACTACATCGACCGGCGGTTCTGGACGATCCTCAAACAGTTCGAGCCGCACGGACCGGCGAACGACGAGCCCGTCTTCCACGCCCGGGACCTCGAAGTGGTGGGGCGGCCGAGGGTCATGGGCAAAAACGGCGAACACATCAAGTTTAACGTGCGGCAGCTCGACAGATCGTACGATCAAGGCCTCGAAGTGGTGGGGTTCAAGATGAACCGCCTGCTGCCGACCATTGATGCCAGCCGCCGGGATGGGCTCGCCCTCGAGCTCGCGTTTTCGATCCAGGAGAACACCTGGAACGGCCGTACTACGCTGCAACTCCGCGCCCACGACCTCCGTCTTGCCGATAACGATACGTAGGAAAACGGCCGGATCGATTCGGTCTCCGGTCCCATGGCCTCAGTGAAACACGAAGAAAAATGGATGGTTAGGAAGTTACATTTTTGCGTGTCTTAAATGCCTTAAATCATTCGGCTACCGGATTTTCGGCGTGCCGTCGAACCCTCTCTCTCCTCATCACGATAGATACACGGCGGTAATTACACGAAATGCAGCAGGATGACCGCGCCCCCGATAGCCCCATCAGTGCGAGCAGACTGGCACTGGTAGCCAGCCGGACGATCAACGGAGTCATTATTACCGATGCGGCTCGGCGCATAGAGTGGGCCAACGAAGGGTTTACCCGGATCACCGGGTATACCCTGGACGAAGTGAAAGGCAAGGTACCCGGGCACATCCTTCAGGGACCGGACACCAATGAAGAGACGCGCCGGTTCATGCGCGAAAGGCTGAGCCGGAACGAGGGTTTTGAAGTCGAGGTGCTGAATTACCGCAAAACCGGTGAACCGTTCTGGGTACGTGTAGAGGTACAACCGCTGCTGGACGAGAAGGGCGTCGTCACCGGGTACATGGGGATTGAAACGGACATTACGGACCGAAAGCTCGCCGAGTACGAGCTGCAACGGCGCGCCTACCAGCAGGTTGCCATCTCGCGGCTCAGCCAGAAGGCACTCACGGCAGAGGCGCCCGCCTTAATGGCATTCGCCGTCGAAGCGGCAGCCGATGCGCTCGATGCAGCTCATGCCGGGTTCTTTTCGTTTACGGCCGACGGGAAAAAAATACGGTTGGAAGCCGGGAAGGGCTTGCCCGACGTGCCAGCGGTAATGGATCGCCCCGGCGATGAAGCTTTTGCCTCGCCCCAGGACGCACACAATGAGGCCGTCCTGATGGTTGCGTCGCGCCTTTTTGGCGGCCTCACCGTAAAGAGCAGCCTCGGCGTGCTGGTCTCAGACGGTGAAAAACCCTACGGGATTCTGGTGGTGGGGACGCCGGAGGAGAAAACGTATTCTGCCGACGACCTGTCGTTTTTGCAGTCGATTGCGCACGTTCTGGCTGCGGGCATCCAGCGGAGCGCCATACAGGAGCAGCTCGTTGCCGAGCGAGACAGGGCAGAGGAGATCGCTCGCCTGAAGAGCGAGTTCCTGGCAAACATGAGCCACGAGATCCGTACGCCTCTGACCGGCATCATCGGATTTGCGTCGGTGTTGGCGAGCGAAGTACCCGAGCCCCACCGGGAGTTTGCGGCATTGATCGAACAGGGTGGCCACAGGCTGCTCGAAGTGCTGAACTCGGTGCTCGATCTCGCCAAGCTGGACGCCCATCAGGTCGAGCTCGACCTGCAACGCCTGCACGTGGCCAGCGTCGTCCGGGAGATACTGCCCCTTTTCCGGCCCCTCGCGGAACAGAAGAAAATTACGCTCTCCCTTGAGGAGGAAGAGGGTAGTGAAACGGGTTATGCCCTGCTCGACCGTGGCGCTTTCGTCCGCATCCTGCAAAACCTGGTTGGAAATGCGCTGAAGTTTACGAATAAAGGCCGTGTAACCGTGGAGGTGTGGGCCGACGAGCAGCGCGTGAACGTGAACGTACGGGACACCGGCATCGGGATGGACCAGTCCTTCATCCCTCACCTGTTCGAGGAGTTCAAGCAGGAGAGCAGCGGCGTAACCAAGACGCAAGAAGGCAGCGGCCTCGGCCTGTCGATCACACGGCGCCTCGTCGATCTCATGAACGGCACCATACGGGTAGAAAGCAAAAAGGGAGAGGGAAGCACGTTCATGGTGTCGTTCCCCCGGGTGGAGCAGGGCGCTGCACCTGAGCAACCCGCCTCGAATCCCCAGCCCCAGTCGGCTACGTACATGAACCGTGCAAGTGTGCTGCTCGTCGAGGACAACCCGGACACCCGCTTTCTCATGCAGCACCTGCTCCAGGACGTCTACGACGTAGAGGCGGCTGCCGACGGAGCCGAGGCGCAGGCGCTCGCACGAAAACGCATCTACGACCTGGTGCTGATGGACATCGACCTGGGCGGCGGGCCCGACGGGATCGCGACCCTCGAGTCCCTTCGCCGCATCCCCGGATACGAGGCCGTGCCGTTCATCGCCCTTACGGCGTACGCCCTTCCCGGCGACCGCGAACGGTTCATCCGCGCCGGTTTCGACAATTACCTCAGCAAACCCTTCGACATCGAAGAGCTCCTTCAGCTCACCGCAGGGCTGCTGGCGTCGTGAAGAGGCTCAGAACAGGGCGTAGATGAACGGCGCCAGCGCCGAACCCTGAGCGAACACGATCAGCAGACTGATCAGCAGCAGGAACACCACGATGGGCGCCAGCCACCACTTCTTTCGGGTCTTCAGAAAATCCCAGAGAAGCACGACGTTTGATTTGCGAGCCATATCAAATACTGATTTGGAAAAAACCGGAGCATAGCCGGTCAAAATGGTTTATCGGGGCGGCCGGCAGGACCATCGGGCTCAACCGGCTCCCAGTACGTCTTCGCTTTCGGATCGGGTCGGAGCTTGAGTCCGGTGCGGCCGGTGAGGCGGACGAAGAAGCCGACCGGCGTAATTACGAGGAAAAAAGTCAGCGTGAGGATGACGTGGGTCATCACGACGGCCAACATCCCTACCGCTTTCATCCAGACGCGCTCGACCGGCGCCAGCGCCCGGGGAACGATACCTGCCGCGAGCAGCAGGAGCAAGGCCAAACCCATCAGAAGGTATCCAGAAACACCGCCCTTCCACGTCAGGTAACCCCCTAATGCCGCCAGCGGCAGCACAACCACGAGGGCAAACCGTCGCAGCTCCTTAATGGTTTTACGTGGCGGACTCCCGCTACCGCCGATGACCGGCCACCATGCTTTCCCGCGCCGGATCGAAACTGCTCGAGGCGTTCCGTTCGTGTGAAGATCGGCTTTCATTCGTCAGTCGAGCACGTATTGTTGACGCCAGTTTTCCCGTTCTTCTCGTTCGGGTTGTTCCTCTTTCAAGAGGAAGCAGTTCTCGAGCACGAGCACGTCCATTTCGGTTCGCATAAAGCACCGGTAGGCATCCTCGGGGGTGCAGACGATCGGCTCACCCCGCACGTTGAAGGACGTATTCACGACGACCGCACAGCCGGTACGCGCCTCGAAGGCCTTCAACAGCCGGTAGAACCGGGGATTTCGCTCTGCGTCGACGGTCTGTATGCGCGCCGAATAGTCGACGTGGGTTACGGCGGGGACGTCGCTTCGCACCTCATTGACCCGGTCCAGTCCGGAAAGGCCGTTCACCGCCGAGGATTCGATTCTCCGATCCTGCCGGACGGGCGCAACGAGCAGCATGTAGGGTGATTCGACGTCGAGCTCGAAGTAATCCGAGGCGCGTTCGGCGACGACGGCTGGCGCGAACGGGCGGAAGGACTCCCGGTACTTGATCTTCAGGTTCATCGTCCGCTGGGTCTCGGGCCTTCGGGCGTCACCGAGGATCGACCTCGACCCCAGCGCCCGGGGGCCGAACTCCATCCGTCCGCTGAACCACCCCACGACCTTCCCCTGGTCGATGGCTTCGGCCGTTCGGTCGAAAAGGGTCTCATCGTCGAGCCGTTCATACGGAGCGCCCGTCTTGTCGAGCCACGCGGCGATCTCGTCGGTTGAATAGGCAGGTCCTAACAGGGAGCCCCGCTGGAGGTCCGTGTCACCCCTTACAATCCGTGGCTGATCCAGCACCTGGTGCCAGGCGAAGAGGGCGGCGCCGAGTGCGCCCCCGGCGTCGCCGGCTGCCGGCTGAACCCATATCCGGTCGAACAGTCCCTCCTTGAGGATTTTGCCATTCCCCACGCAGTTGAGCGCGACGCCGCCGGCCAGGCAGAGGTTACGCTCGCCGGTTTCCTTCCGAACGTGGCGAGCCATACGGAGCATCACTTCTTCCGTGACCTCCTGAACGGACCGCGCCAGGTCCATGTGTCGCTGCGTCAGCGGGGACTCGGGCGTACGGGGAGGCCCCCCGAAGAGGCGATGGAACCGCTCGGAGGTCATCGTCAGCCCCTGGCAATAGTTGAAGTAGTCCATGTTCAGGCGGAACGAGCCGTCGTCTTTTAAATCCATCAACTCGTCCAGAATCAGTGAGACGTACTTCGGCTCCCCGTAGGGGGCGAGGCCCATCACTTTGTATTCGCCCGAGTTGACCTTGAACCCGGTGTAGTACGTGAAGGCCGTGTACAATAGACCGAGCGAGTGGGGAAAGCGTAGCTCGTGGGTGATCTCGATTCGGTTGCCGACGCCGACACCCCGGGAGCTGGTCGCCCATTCACCGACGCCATCCATCGTGAGAATCGCCGCACGGTCGAAGGGAGAAGGAAAAAATGCCGAGGCGGCGTGGGATTGATGGTGCTCGGGAAAAAGCAATTCCCCTTCGAAGCCGGTTTCCCTGGCGATCAGGTTCGCCATCCAGAGCTTTTCCTTGAGCCACAGCGGCATGGCCTTCATGAACGACGCCAGTCCGCGTGGTGCAAACGTGAGATAGGTTTCGATCAGGCGCTCGAATTTCAGCCAGGGCTTGTCGTAAAAGGCTACGTGCGTGAGGTCGGCAGCGGTGATCCCCGCCTCGTAGAGACAATATTCAACTGCGTTTTTGGGAAACCGGTGGTCGTGCTTTTTACGGGTGAACCGCTCTTCCTGCGCGGCCGCCACGATCTCCCCGTCTCGCACCAGGCATGCTGCGGAATCGTGATAGAACGCCGATATGCCGAGGATGTACGTGGAAGACATGGGTATTCGTGGCGTGTCGTAGCGGCAAGCATAATACTACGAAAAAACCGTAATCGGAGCGGAGTTTCCTGAACGTGCAACATCAGAATCGCTTCAGGGTAGCAAAATTCAGATATTGTTATCCGTTTTTGTCACACCCACCAGAAGAGAACGCGAGAAGATGAAAGACCCTCGTTACCCGATCGGCCGATTCCAGGAGCCCGCTGAGTACACTCCTGAACTTCGCGAACGATTGATCCAGGAAATTGAAGACATGCCACAAAGGCTGGAGGAGGCGGTGGCGGGTCTGAGTGAAGAAGACCTTGGCCAGACGTACCGGGAAGGGGGATGGACGATCCGGCAGGTGGTCCACCACCTTGCCGACGCCAACGTGAACGCTTACGTCCGGTTCAAGCTGGCAGCCACGGAGGACAATCCACCGGTGAAGCCGTTCGAAGAGGCGGAATGGGCCGAGCTCGAAGACGGCGCACACGAAGACGTATCGGTATCGCTGGCGCTGGTTTCGGCGCTAAACCGGCGCTGGGCAACGTTCCTTCGAAGCCTGGATACCGAGGCGTTTTCGCGCACGTACAACCACCCGGTCGATGGAAAGACGAGTCTGGACAAGGCGCTCGCCTTCTACACCTGGCACGGACGCCACCACATTGCACAGATCACGAACTGGCGAGAAAACTATAAAAAAGCTGCCTGATTGGCCCTTCGATAGCTGCCCGCCGGCCAAAATTGGGACGTAAGACTTTTTGAGCTAAATTGGGGACAACAGGTCCCGGACACGTCCGGGACGGGGAGACGGATTTACGGACCGAAACGGGACAGACACGGTGGAAAGACTGACGGTTAAGGAAGCGGCAGAGCACCTCGGCATATCCGAAGACGGCGTACGCAAGCGCATCGCAAGGGGCAAACTCGACAGCGTAAAGGTCGACGGGACCGTCTACGTGTTCGCAGAAGACCTGGCAGACGAAACACCGGACCTCCGGAAAGACCGTCCTTCAAGTACCAGACGGACCGACGTAGACCGCCTCAACACGATGGTCCTCGAGCTTCTGCAAACCCAGATCCGCGACCAGAAGCAACGGATAGCCTTCCTCGAGAAGCAGATCACGGAGACGATGGATCTGCTGCGTGCGGAGGCCGTTCAGCGGCAGCACCTGATGAACGAAATCAACCGGATGCGGGGGCTTCGGCCCGCGTCGAAAGACGAGAAGCCCTACCGGGTTCACAAGGTATATCAGGCAGACAGGAGTCCCGACGAAATCCCCGAGCAGCCGCCGGCGCGCGTAACCCTGTCGAACTACTGGTAAGACCTTCATCCGCAGCACCGTCGCCGGCCTGAGGTAACCTCCGTCGATTGCCGTCTGCACCGTTTTCATTTCCTTTTTCACCTTCGCAGGTCCATGGTTCAACGACTCGTTTCACTCCTGCCTCTCTGCCTGCTGGTATTTACAGCCGGGGCGCAGGACCGGCTGCTCTCACCCGGTGAATTCCTTGGATACGAGCCCGGGGAGGATTTCACTCCGCACCACCGGGTGGTCGATTACCTGGAGCACGTTGCTTCGGCTTCGCCGTTGGTGCGTATCGAACCGTACGGCAAGTCGGTCGAGGGCAGGCCGCTGATGGTCGCCTACATCTCCTCCCCAGACAATCTGGAACGGATCGAGGACATCAGGACGGACAACCTGAGACGCGCCGGACTGGCGGATGGCGCCGTATCGGGGCCGCCGCGCCTGATCGTATGGCTCAGCTATAACGTCCACGGGAACGAGGCGGCGGGAACGGAAGCAGCGCTCGCCACCCTGTATGAGCTGATCCGACCGGGCAACGCGCAGGCAGCATCCTGGCTGGAGGACGTGGTCGTGATCATGGACCCCTGCCTGAATCCGGACGGCCGGGAACGGTACGTCCAGTGGTACCGGCAGACACGAGGCCAAACGCCCGACCCCGATCCGGCGGCAAGAGAGCACTTCGAGCCATGGCCGGGAGGACGGTCCAACCACTATTACTTCGACCTGAACCGGGACTGGGCCTGGCAGGTTCAGCCGGAGACGCGTGCTCGGGTGGCTCTCTACAACCGCTGGATGCCACAGGTACACGTGGACTTCCACGAGCAAGGTGTGGACGCGCCGTACTACTTCGCTCCTGCCGCGGAGCCTTACCACGACCGCATCACACCCTGGCAACGCGAGTTCCAGATGGTGATTGGCAGAAACAACGCCAAATATTTCGACGCGAACAACTGGCTTTATTTCACACGGCAGGTGTTCGACCTCTTTTACCCGAGCTACGGTGACACGTGGCCGACGTTTAACGGCGCGATCGGGATGACGTACGAGCAGGGCGGCTCCGGCCGGGCAGGTCTGGCGATCCGGACGTCCGAAGGTGACACGCTCACCCTCCGCGACCGCGTCGCACATCACGTCACCTCGGGTCTCTCCACTATCGAAACAGCCGTCGCACACCGGGACGAGCTGCTCACGCAGTTCGAGGCGTACTTCGACCAGGGGGATTCGCCACAAGGCGATTATCAAACCTTCGTGCTCCGAAGTGGACACCCGGACGGACTGTCTGCCCTGACTTCCTACCTTGACCGCCAGGGCATCGTGTATGGGTACGCCGTTCGCGATTTGCGGACGTCGGGTTACCGGTATGCGGATTCGGAAGAAGGTCCCGTGACGGTGATGCCGGGCGACCTGGTGGTGAGCACCCGCCAGCCAAAGTCGACGCTCGTTACGGTGCTTTTCGAGCCTAGACCGATACTGAGGGATTCGCTCACGTACGACCTGACCGCATGGGCTCTGCCGTACGTTTACGGGCTCGAGGCGTACGCCTTAACCGGTGACGTCGAGACGAGGCCCGAGGCTCCGGCGGCAGACCGTTCGACCCCGGCGATCACCGGGCAACCGTACGCGTACCTGGCGGAGTGGCGGAGCACCGCTGATGCTTCGTTTCTTGCCGGCTTGTTGAAACAGGGCATTCGGGTGCGCTTTACGCAGCAGCCGTTCGTCATCGGAGACCGCACCTTTGCGCAGGGAACGCTCATTTTGACCCGTGCCGGCAACGAAGGGGCAGGCCAAAATTTCGACCGGATCGTTAAGGATGCGGCTTCACGAGCGGACCGGACGCTTTATCCCGTCGAATCCGGGTTCGTCACGACCGGACCGGACTTTGGCTCGGACGACGTCCGGTTTCTTCGTACGCCCCGAATCGCCGTGTTATCCGGCCCCTCGGTGTCGCCGTATGCGCTTGGAGAGGTCCGGTTTTTCCTCGAACAGGAGCTCGATTATCCGGCGACGCTCATCGACGTCGAGCAGCTTGGGAACGTCCGCCTCCACGAGTACGACGTCATTGTCATGCCCGGAGGATCGTACACCGAACTTCGTGGCGAAGGGAAGCTGACGGAGCTGAAGAACTGGATCCGGGGCGGCGGCCGCCTGATCGCACTCGAGAGCGCGCTCGATCTCCTATCCGGCGACAAGGACTTCGGCCTCGTGGAAAAGGCCGGATCGGACTCTGCTGACGCTCAGCTCACCTACTTTGGAGATAGGGGACGGGCTGGCATTGCGGATGACGTGCCCGGAAGCATCTTCAGCGTCCGGCTCGATTCGTCTCATCCCCTCGCATTCGGTTACTCGGACACCTACTACTCCCTGAAGCGTAGCGTCAAGGCCTACTCCTATCTGACCGAGGGGTGGAACGTAGGTACGATTGGTGAGAATGCGCTTCGGAGCGGTTTCGCCGGCCACAAAGCCTTATCCCGGCTGACCGAGGTGCTCGTATTTGGCGAAAAGCCTATGGGCCGAGGCTCGGTGGTTTACATGGTCGACAATCCGCTATTCCGCGGCTTCTGGGAGAGCGGCAAGCTCCTGATGGCAAACGCCCTGTTCTTCGTCGGGCAATAGGTTGCAGACGTACACCCCCGTAGTCCCCTCGAGGGGACGGTGGAACGGTGCCAATATTTGAGCGAATTGCTCCTGATTTAGCGACTTACCGCTGCCCCCTTGAGGAGGCTTATGAGGGTGTAAATAATACACATAAGAGCCCACGTTCTACCCCCCGTATTCCCCTTTAGCAGCCCGGGCTCAGTCACGTTCGCGCATCCGTCTGAGGATGTCGCTCACGTTGCTCCTTTCCCGGGCGCGGCGGTTGAGCTCGTCCACTTCCTGCTCGTCCTCGGGGTTCTCGTCTTCCATTTCTTCAGCGTCTTGCCATTCGACGAAGTCGTCGTCAGCATCAACGTCGCCGAACAGGCTGTCGACCTGCACGGGTTCGTTTTCGTAATCGACGTCCGCCACGAGGATCGTTTCACGGCCAGGCTGCGGCACCCGGTAGCCGGCCGGAGGATTGAACCGTGCCGGTTGCAGCTCGGCGTGCTGTAAATAGTTGCCTACCACGTACAGCGCGTTGTGGGCGCCCTGCCCCCAGTAGTCGGATCGGAAGGCAACCGACATGCTGTTGAAACCGACCCACGCCCCTGTGACCAGATCGGGGTGGAGCAGCACGAACCAGCCGTCGGCTCCTCCCTGCGTCGTCCCCGTTTTCCCGGCGATGTCTCCCGGAATGCTGAAGGCCGACCGGATGCGGACGCCCGTGCCGTAATCGACCACCCCTCGCATCATGTCGAGCACCGTATACGCCACGCTGGGATTGAGGGCCTCCCTCGGTTCCGAAGTAAAGGTTGCCAGCACGTTTCCGTCCCGGTCTTCGATACGTGTTACGAAAATCGGTTCGTTAAAAACACCTCCATTCGCGAACGTGGCGTAGGCGGCGGTGAGCTCGAGCAGGGTCACTTCGCTGGTCCCGAGGCCAATCGACGGCACTTCGTCGAGCTCGCTTTTTATTCCCGCGCGGTGCGCGATCTCGACGACACTGGAAGGTCCCACATCCGCTACGACCTGTGCGGTGACGGTGTTCATCGACTGCGCCAGCGCCTGCCGGAGGCTGACCGGCTCACCCGACGCCCTGCCCGTGTTTTCGGGTCTCCATCGTTTTCCGGTCTGGCGATCGACGTACTCGATCACCTCATCGAGTAGCACGTCCTCGGGTGAGTAGCCCCGGTCGATGGCGGCTGCGTAAACGAACGGCTTGAACGTGGAGCCCGGTTGGCGCCTGGCCACGGCAACGCGGTCGTACTTGTCCTCTTCAAAGTTGCGGCCGCCAACCCACACCTTGACATGCCCGTTCGAAGGATCGATGCTGACCAGCCCCGCCTGTACGCGCTGCTGGGCCGTCTTAACCGAATCGACGAAAGCGCTGTCGGACTTCAGCTCTGCCAGTGCCCGGTCCTCATCCAGACTGTCCGCCAATGCACGATACCGCTCGGTCTGCCGGACGAACCGGTCGAGCAGGTCTGGATTGGACTCCCAGAGGTAAGAGAACGGCTCGACGTTTTCACGGCGCGACCGATAGGCCTCGGTATTGGACGAGATTAACCGGGTGCGGCGGACGCTCCATTCGACATCCGCCACGGCCTGGAGACCCTCTCCTACGGACCGGACGGCAGAGTCGGCCGCGGCCTGCAATCCGGCGTCGATGGTTGTATGGATGCGCAGGCCGTCGGTGTAGAGGTTGTATCCGTTCTTTTCCGTCCAGTCCTTGATCCACAGCCGAAGGTACTCGGCGAAGTAGGGCGCTGCGTTGTCGGTGTGGGACGTGCGGCGGAAGTTCAGCCGGGTCGGCTCGTCCTCCAGTAGTTCGAACTGTGCCGGCTGAAGGAAGCCGTGCTTAACCATTTGCTGGAGCACCGTGTTACGCCGTTCGTGGGAGCGCTCGGGGTTCCGGACGGGATTGTACAGCATGGTCCCTTTGAGCATGCCGACGAGGGTCGCCGCCTCGGATACGTCGAGCTCGGACGCGTGCTTTCCATAATAGGTCATCGAAGCGGCTTCCACTCCGAAGGTGTTGAATAGGAGCGGTACGGTATTCAAGTACATCTCGACGATCTCATCCTTACCGTACATCGCTTCTAGCCGCAGGGCGGTGATCCACTCCTTGACCTTACGCGTCAGCGCGAAATCGTCCTGCATTTCCGGAAAGGCGTTCCGCGCGAACTGCATCGTGATCGTGGAACCACCCTGCACGTCTCCGCTCAGTGTTTTGAAGAACGAGCCGACCGTTCTCTGGACGTCGATGCCCCAGTGCTTGTAGAAACGGTGGTCCTCGGTTGCGATCAGGGCGTTGACGACGTTTGGCGAGATGCGGTCCAGCGACACCCAGGTCCTGTTTTCGTCACTGTAGCGAGCCAGCTCTACGCCGTCGGCAGAATAAACGATGGAGGCCTCTGCGAAACGTGCGTCCCGAAGCTGGCTGACGGATGGAAGCCCCGCCACGATCGAAATCCAGTAGGCGAGGAATAGCAGCGCCAGGACCGACAGCACCAGCAGCCCTCCCGTTATGAAGCGCCGGTCATTGTCGTGCCAGTTTTGCTTTATGCCCGCTCCGATTCTTCTAAAGTACTCTTTCGGTGAACGGGCGATCTCCGAAAGCGTCGGGTGGCTGTACCGATTTTCCCCGTAGTCGTGTCCTCTTCGCTCTTCGATAGCCATCTATTTCAAAGGTGCCTTATCCCTGTTGATGTTGTTAGGATGCTGTCGGCGGACCGTTTGAACGACGGCTTTTCTTCAGGAGTTGTTCGTATGATGTTATGCGAAGTGACGAACCGGATATATCCGACGGGGCGATTCAGAAACCCTACTCGAGCCCCACCGAAAACAGGTGCTCGAGGTCGTGGCGGGAGTAGACCCTGAAGCCGATGAGCGTTTCGGAGCGCTCTATGCCGTCGAGCGCCTGGATGCGCTCGGTGACGATGTCGGCGAGGTCTTCGTTGTTTTTCACTCTCAGAATGGCCACAAGATCGTAGCGTCCGGCAACGGAGTGTACCTCGCTGACGCCGGGTACTTCTACCAGCTGCTCTGCGATTTCTTTCACGCGCCCACGCTTGACGGAGAGTAAGACGATTGCATTGACCATGGCATACTCGGATTGGTTGGTGCACCACCCAATATACGGGCAAACACCAATTCGCGTTAGTCAGCTCGCGGCAAGGGCGCGGATGCGGTCCGCATCGTAGACGTTGACACCGACCGGACGTTCAACGGCAACCCATACCATCGCAGCGGCCACATCCTTCGCCTCCACCGGACGATAGACCCGCAGCGGTCCTCTAAGCAGGAAGGAAAACAGGTCGAGCGCCTGTTCCGTGAACCGTTCTCCAGGGCGTTTTTCCTTACGCTCTCCGGTAAGGAGAGACGGACGGAAAATGGAAAGGCTGTGGTAGGAGAGGGCACGAAGCGCCTGCTCGGTTTCTCCTTTTACCCGGAGATAAAAGACGCTTGATCCGGGATCGGCGCCGATGGACGAAACGAGCAGGTAGTGGTCGGCTCCGTTGGCCAACGCCGTCTCGCCCAGCGCAACGGGGTAATGATAATCCACCTTCCGAAACGCCTCTTTCGAGCCGGCTTTTTTCATCGTGGTCCCCAGGCAGCAAAACACGTCGTTGCACTGGAGCAGATCCCTGTAGTCCGAGATCCGGTCGAAATCGATGACGTGGTGCACGTGTTTCGGATCTCCGGTCTCGATCGGGCTGCGAGCGATCGTTACGACCCGTTCAAAGAGATCGTTTTCGAGGAGCAATCGGAGGCAGTGCCCTCCCACGAGCCCGGTTGCGCCGGCGAGAAGTGCGGTTCGTTTCATGGGTTAGCCGGTTGTGCTGCCGCAAAAGATCGTATGGACGGATCGACCTCACGAAACAGACGACGATAGCTTGGGAAAAGTATGCGGTCGGAAGCCTCGGACCACGGCACCCATTCAACCGCTACGATTCCTTCCCTCGTTTCGGGGATAAACGATTCGTCGGGCGTCACCATGAGGTACCAGTCCGTCGTCTTGACGTAGAAAAACTCGTTTTCTCGGTAGCCGTGGACCGTAGAACCCAGGTTCTCGACGATCCGAACGGACGCGCCGGTCTCTTCTCCGACCTCACGGATGGCACACTCCTCGGAGGTTTCTTTTCCCTTCGACTTTCCCTTGGGAAGGTCCCACATGCCACGCCGGTGGATCAACAGAATCTCCGGTTCAAGCCCTCTCCCGCGTACCACGAGGCCTCCCGCGGCTTTTACCGGGACCGGAGGCGCGTACGGATCGAGGTTCAGAATGTTAGATCGTGGTATACATGACGAGGTCGATTCGGCCTCGCCGTTATAGGGAACGGCTTCTCCGTCGATAACCAGTATCGCCTGGCCACAGGACTGACGCATCTCTTCAAGATCGTTCGTTAAGACGACCGGCCTGGCCATCGTCAAAGTCAGGCCGTTTTGGGAGATTTCGGGTAGATCATCCTGGCGCACACAGGTGTAATGAAACATAAGTACAGGATTGTTACGTAGGATCGAAGACAATGCCGGACGTACGGAGTGGAAAAATATCGCCATTCCTTGTTTCTATTACTGGTAGGGGAAAACGATCCTGGAGCGAAAATCGGAAACTTCCTTTCGTCTTCGGGATCACATGGTTATTCCCGCATCCGAGTGCGGGATCGTCGCACACGGCGTCCCCGGTATCTTTTTTAGAACACAGGATTCGGGTTAAAGATATGAGTACACAAGGGCAAATTACCCTGAGCCTGCTACACGATCTCGCGCTGTTGTACCTCAGTCTCGCTCATGGGACTGACGACGACCTTGCGCCTTCAGAATCACGGGCGATGGCGATCAATCTTCGGCGGTGGCAACCGGACAAGGACCCGGCATTGATCGATCACGTCATCCGGGAGGCTACGCTATCTTACCTTAACCGGGCCAATACGACGCGCATCGAAGATGCCGTTCAAACCCTTAAAGAAGCGCTACCGGAAGAAACCAGATCTGAAATTCTGAACGACATGGTGGAGCTCGCGAGAGCGGATGGAAAGGTCCTTGCGGCGGAGGGGGGCTTCATCCGAAAGGTAGCCGAGGCGTGGGGAATCGACCTCGAGCAGCAACCCACGTCCTTACCCTGATTCCGATCGTTCCTGAGCCTTTAGTCGAGGAAAAGCGCCGGGAGGCAGCCATTGCGCCCACTCTATGCTTACCTCCGATCCAGCCGGCTGGTCTTCGGCCTCTTCCGGGAGGTGTATGACGCAGTTGGCGCGGACCATCGACGAGTAGAGGCCTGACCCCTGAGGGCCGGTATCCCTTACGTACAGCCTCCCGTCCTGGCCGAACCGTGCAATTCCCCTTGTAAAGTAATAGAGTCCCTTACGTTTTTTCGTCTCGTCCGTGAGGATGGCCGGCACGAGGTCGGGCCAAAACACTTTACGGCCGAGCATGGCGGCCAGACACGGCCTGACGTACTCTTCGAAGCAGATCGACGATGAGACCGGGTTGCCGGGCAGCCCGAACACAGGTTTCCCGTCGAGCGTACCGAATACCATCGGCTTACCGGGGCGCTGGCGAACGCGCCAGAAGAGCGTCTTCATCCCCATCTCGGCAAGAACCAGTTTGACGTGATCGTGGACCCCCACCGAGACACCGCCCGAAAGCACGATGACGTCAGCTTGCAGGGCGTTTTCGATCGCGGCTCGAAGGTGTTGCTCGCTATCTCGAACCGTCACGGGTGCAAGTGGAACGCCGCCGGCGCTCACGACCTGCGCTGCCAGGGCAGGGCCGTTCGAGTTGCGGATCTGTCCGGGGCCGGGCGCCTCGGACGCGTCGACCAGCTCGTCTCCCGTCGTGATCACGGCCACAACCGGCGGACACGCAACGGCAGGATTCTCGACACCCAGCGCCGCCAGCATGCCGCATACCGGAGGTGTAACGACCGTCCCTTTTATCAACACGACGTCGCCGGCGCGCACATCTTCACCCGCCCTTCTGACGTGTTCACCCGGGGCAGCCGCGCGCAGGATCCGTACGACATCCTCGCCGGCGGCTTCGGTCCCCTCTACCGGTATCACCGTGTCCGCACCTTCCGGGATCGGGGCGCCGGTCATCACCCGCACACACGTACCATGCCTAATAAATTCTTTAGGATAGGCGCCGGCCGGAACATCGTCTATGATTTTCAACTCTACCGGAATATCGCCAAGGTCCGCGTGGGCGACCGCATAGCCGTCCATTCCGGAATTGTCGAATGGAGGCAAGTTGACGTCACTCCGGACGTCCTCCGCAAGTGTACAGTATAGAGCGTCGGACAGGTTTTTTCTAACCGGCGGCAGGGGGCCAACCGCCTCCATGATGATCTCCCTCGCCTCCGCAACAGAAATGAGCTCCCGCATATCGATTATTTTTCGATTTTCATCACGAGGTATTGTGTGCGCCGGTCGTACCTTTACAGGCCGTAAATGAACTTAAGCACAAAATCTAACCTATGCTTCGCTTCGACTATCAATCCGCAAGCTCCTTTCTACCAGAAGGAGCCATTGACCGTTTGCGCCCGAAGGCCGAGGAGGCACACCGGACGCTCGTGGAAAAGACGGGTGCAGGAAACGATTTTCTCGGATGGCGGGACCTCCTCCGGAACCCGAACGATGCGCTTTTAGGAGACGTCGTATCGACGGCAGAAGAGATCCGCGAGAAAGCGGACGTTCTGCTGTGCATTGGCATCGGGGGTTCGTATCTGGGAGCCAAGGCGGTCATCCAGGCGCTCAAGCCTTACTTCCCGGCCGACGGTGCGACGAGGCCTGCTCCCGAAATCCTCTTCGCCGGCCACCACATGAGCGGCGCTTACCTTCGGGAGCTGCTCGCGTACCTCGAAGGAAAGTCGGTATACGTAAACGTCATCTCAAAGAGCGGCACAACCCTCGAGCCGGCGCTCGCTTTCCGCTTCGTACGACAGTGGCTCGAAAAAACGTATGACGACGCAGACAAGCGCATCATCGTGACGACCGACCCGAGCAAGGGTGCGCTGAACCAGCTCCATCACGAGCGCGGGTACAAGAAGTACGTGATTCCGCCGGACATCGGTGGAAGGTTCTCCGTGCTGACGCCCGTGGGCCTGCTTCCGATTGCGGTGGCTGGAATCGACATCCGTTCGCTTTTTTACGGCGCCGTGGCACAGTGTGACGCCCTGTCCGGCGTCGATCAGAACTTGGCAATCGACTATGCTCTCGTCCGTAATGCCCTGCTGGAGCAGGGCTACAGCGTCGAGCTGCTTTCGGTTTTCGAGCCCAGACTGTTCGACATCGGAGGATGGTGGCAGCAGCTCTTCGGAGAGAGCGAAGGCAAGGAAAATAAGGGACTTTATCCGGACGCCGTTCAGTACTCCACCGACCTGCACTCGTTGGGACAGTACGTTCAGCAGGGCAAACGGATGCTGCTGGAGACGTTTTTAATGGTTGAAAACGACCAGGGAGACCTCTCCGTACCCGACGCCGGCGGCGATCTCGATGGCCTCGCCTACCTCGCCGGCAAATCCATGAGCATGATCAATCGGAAAGCCTACGAGGGAACCGCCAAGGCGCACTCAGACGGCGGCGTGCCCGTAACGACGCTCTGGCTGGACCGTATTACCCCATCGACGATCGGAGAATGCCTCTATTTCTTCGAACACGCGGTCGGTGTCAGCGGGTACATGCTCGGCGTCAACCCGTTCGATCAGCCCGGCGTGGAGGCCTACAAGAAGGAGATGTTCAGGCTTCTCGGACGCCCGTAAGCCTGTTCAGACGCCGTTAACAAGGTGTGGACGGCGTGAGGAAATCTCGCGGTTCGTTGTTCAATACTTTTTCTGCTGTGTACAACCAGAACAAACCAACGAGATTTGAACAGATTTCCCGAAATCGTCCACACCAAACTCTCCGCCGCTCGGTTTACCTGAAGGCATTCGGCTTTAATTTGTGGATACCCGTTAATATGTTAACAGTAGAGTAAAACCGGCGCCCGGTTGAACAAAAACCGGGCGTCCGGTTTGCTCGTCCGTTGAAAATCGGCTGATAACTTTTTAGTGTTCGGAGAACGTGGCGAACGGACATCTTTCAAACAGGGCTTTCAACATTTCCACACGCCTATATACAACCACTACCATTCTATTTTAAATATCTTCTATCAGTAGAATGGTGTGAACAAGTCGCCAGAACCCATGATCAAGAAAATCCTCTTAGCACTCGATTCCGATTCCGATACGCCCGTTGCACTACGTTATGCCATCGAGATTGCCCAACGGTATGATGCCGAAATCACGGCGCTGGCTGTGATCGATCTGGGTGGAATCGAGGCGGAGTCACGCGGTGGCGGCATCGGCAGCATGTACTACGGCGAGAAGCTGCGCGAAAGCCTGACGGAAGAGACGCGGCAAAAGGCACAGGAACTCATACGGGAATTCGAAGAATTGATTGCGGGCTCTGGTGTTCGTCACACGAAGGTCGTGAAAGAGGGGGTTCCGTACGACAGGATCATCGAAGACGCGAAGTATCACGATCTGCTCGTCATTGGCCGGGAGCCACATTTCTTCTACAGCAGGCCCAAACAGTACACAAAGACGCTGGCCGCTGTGGTAGAGGATACTGTTTCGCCCACGTTGATCGTGGGAGATGAATACAGGGCGATAAACCGCGTTCTGATTGCGTACGATGAAAGCCATGCGGCCGCACAGGCGATGCGCGAGTTCTTGCAGCTGCAGCCGTTCGGCACGGCGGTCGAGGTAGACATTTTGAACGTCTACGAGGAAGACGCTTCAGAATCCGAGCTACGGCTTAACCTTGCGAAAGAATACGTCTCTCGCTACGGTTTCAACGTGAAGGCAATCTCGCGTCAGGGAAGGGAAGCGAGGAAGGAAATCATAGCCTACGCGAAAGAGATACAGGCGGACCTTGTCGTTGCCGGCGCCCATTCGAGATCTGGTCTCCGTAAGCTGGCCTTTGGTTCGAACATAGACCTGCTGGTCGAGCAATTTCCCGCTCCCCTTTTCCTCGATAGGTAGGAGGGTTTCAGCGAGGCGAAGAGGGGGTGTTTTGCATCATCTGCTGTGGTGCGTGATTCGGTTGCCGTCGCTCCTCAGGGTGAGTGCGCCATGCCGTCCGGTGATCCACACATTGGCGCCGGCGTTTTTCCATCGGGTGAGGACCTCGTCGTCGGGCAGGCCTCTTTTGCCTTGAGCCGCGGCGCTCATGACGACAAGGGGCCGTTTGGAGTGATTGGAAACGATGTGGCGTACGAAAAGGCTGGAGCTCGACGTACGGGAACCGTGGTGGCCGGCCTTGATCACGTCACTTTTCAGCAGCTCACCGTACCGTCGTACGAGCTGCTCTTCGACCCTCGTGCCGGCGTCTCCCATGAGCAGAAACCTCGTCGAGCCGTAGACCACGCTGAGCACGATGGATTGATCGTTGTCGTTCTCGCATGCCTGCGTAATTCGCTCGGGCGACAGGACGTACACCCGTACGGTGGGGTCGAGGAACAACGTATCGCCGGCGGCAACGACGCGCCGGGGGATGCCGAGGCTGTCGGCGACGCCCATCGCCTGATTCCACGTGATCCCGGATGATTCACATCCACCCGTGACGAGCCTGCCCGTATGGACGCCACGCAGTAGAGATGCGAGGCCTCCCGAATGGTCGTTGTCGGCGTGGGTCACGACGATGGCGTCGAGTGACCGTACGTGCCGGGACCGAAGGTACGGAATCAGGACGCGCGACCCGTGATCGGTCAAAACGTTGCCAGCTCCGGTATCGACCACTAAAGAACGGCCATTCGGAAACCGCAAAATGACCGCATCCGCATTCCCAACGTCAAAAAACGTGACTTCAAGGCCGGAGAAATGGTCAGTCGTTGCCACACCCGTAACTGCAAGGATCATGGCCACGGCTAACAACTTCCAACGAAGGCGGGGCAAGTGCCACGCGGCCAGCGTCAAAAGCGTAACTACAAGCGTGGCTATGAACCAGCCGTTGGTGACAAAAGTCTCGATAATGGCCCATGAGAAAAGTCGATCCCCTATTTCGGCAGTCTTAAGAACTGCTCTCGAGAGCAGAAAAACGGCGTGGCCGTAGACCATACCAAAACCGGGGAATAAAGCGCCGGCGATCAGGCAGAGCAACGTCGCAGCCAGTAACAACATCGTGAGTGGGATGGCGAGCAGGTTGAGGACTATCCCACCCGGAGCAGCCCGGCCAAAGTGAAAAAGGAGGATCGGGAGGGTGCCAAGCGTTGCGGCGATGGAAGTGGCAAGAAGCGAGGCCGCGAACCATGCAAAACCGGAGCGGTAGAAGTCCTGATCGATCAGGCGCAATACAACCGGGCTGAGCAAAATGATCGCGCCGACGGCTGCAAACGATAGCTGGAAGCCCACCTCAAATACCTGCGTGGGGCGCCAGATCAGCAGAATCAAGCCGGCCGCACCGAGCGAGTTCAATGCGTTGGCTGGCCGCTTCAAAATGGGAGCTGAAACGAAGATTCCCGTCATGACGACCGCCCGTACCACCGACGCACTGGAGCCCGTCAGCACCATGTAAAACAACAGGACCGCCATCGTGAACAGCGTTCGGAGGACCTCCGAGCTGTATGTGCTGCAACCGAGCCGGAGTAACACCGGGCGGAGGAGTCCGTACAGCACCATACCCACGAGCATGACGTGCAGGCCCGAAACCGCCAGCAGGTGCAGCAGCCCGGTGCGGATGAACTGGTCGTTCACGTCCCTGGAGATGCGGCTGCGGTCCCCCAGCAACAGGGCAACGGGCAGGGCGCGCTCGGACTGGCCGGGCACCCAGGCCTCGATCCGGTCTTCGATCGTATTCCGGGCCGATACGACCAACTCTTCGATCCAGGACCGTTCTGCGCTCACGACGGCCACGTTTTCGGAACGGTTAACCCACAACGTGTGATAGATTCCTCTGCGTCCAAGGTATTCGGCACGATCGAAGCTTCCCGGGTTGGTTTGAGGGGGCACGCGACGCAGCCGACCCTTCAACCGGACGACCTGGCCACGCTCGAGGGGCTGATACGCTACGGGTTTTTCGAAAAATGGTGTGGTGAGCGTTACCTGAACCCTTCCCGATACGGCTTTCCCTTCCCGATCCATTTGTACGTACTGGACCTGAAGGGTAAACGTCGTGCCGTTGTCGCGCTTTACGGGAAAGTCCTGCACCCTGCCCTGTAGTTCGAGGTCTTCCGCCGGCGTATCCGGTACGTGGAAGAGTAGATGGGTCGATGGGATGCGGACGGACGCGGCGTAATATGCTGCACCCATCGCCGGCAAAATCAGAAAAAGCAGGATGCTGGAAAGGGGATGTCGGGTATCGTCCTTGCGACGGATTTGCCATACGGCGTAAGCCGCGGAGGAAATAAGAACGACGAGCAACCAGAACGGCAGTCCAACTGGGGAGAACGTGGACGCAAGAACGATACCGCCGGCGAACAGCACAAAAACGACCAGCGCCGGGGTGGCGCCACGACGGACGGGCGCGTCGGTGGACATTCTGGCTCAGGAAATGGAGGGCGGGGCCGTGTGTGATGAAGGAATGTAAGTCCTTTTTCAACTTTTTGCCTGACGTGCGAGAATCAGGTGAAATTCTGCCGTTCGTGCATCTTCGATACCCCCGTCCGAGTACGAAGCGCTCGATGTGTAGCCGCCCCGGTACAGCCCCTAACCTGTTAAAGATTGTCGAATAAGCACCAACAGGATTGATATGCCCCGGAGGATCGGCCTATCCTGAAGGCCATCTTTCCACCGAACAGTGTTTTCAACGGTGCGTTTTTTATTTGAGGCGATATGAGCAACCGACGTGAGGCGAGAGAGCGTACGATGCAGGCCCTGTATGCACGTGAGCTCGCAGGGGGTGACGTGCAGCACTTCATCAACACGATCATCAAGCCCGAGATTTCTGACGAATCGGACCAGAAGTTTGCAATCTCGCTCTTCATCCGTACGTTGGATCATACAGAAGAAGCGGACGAGATCATCAAGCAGCACGTGCAGAACTGGGACTTCGGGCGTATCGCCTTGATCGACCGCCTGCTCCTGCGGATGTCGATAACCGAGCTGATAACCTTCGAGGACATCCCCCCCAAGGTATCGATCAACGAAGCCATCGAGATCGCAAAGAAGTACAGTACCTCCAAGAGCGGGCAGTTCATCAACGGTATTCTCGATGCGGTCCTGCTCGATCTCCAGCGGGAAGGCCGGCTGAAGAAGTCCGGTAGAGGTCTCGTCGGTATGGAGGCAGATGGGGAAGAATCGATCGAGTGAATTGTATGCTCCGTACAGTTTGAATCTATCGATATGGGCTTAATTGCCATAGGAGACATCCACGGTTGCGCTGAGACACTCGACGCGATGCTGGATCGCCTATCCCCTACCGCCGACGATCACCTCGTATTCGTTGGAGACTACATCGACCGCGGCCCGGACTCCAAAGGGGTGATCGACCGCCTGATCAGGCTCAAGGAAATCCAGCCGTGCACGTTTCTTCGGGGAAACCACGAGAGGTTCATGCTCGACTACCTGGATTCAGGTGAGTACGAGATGTGGCGTGTAAACGGCGGCCTGGCCACGCTGAGCGGGTATCTGAACCAGAACCGGGAGATCGAGATTCCGCCCGAGCACGAGGCCTTCATCCGTGAAACCAGGCTCTACCTCGACACGCCCGACTTTCTCTTCGTTCACGCCGGGCTCAAGCCCAAGATCTCGGTGGCGGAGAACCTCATGCGGTTCGACGAAGGCGTTTTCCTCTGGGAACGGAGCCACCTTGAGAACAAAAAACCGGTCTGGGAGAAGGTGGTGGTGTGCGGGCACACCCCTCGGCCCGAGCCGATCAACCGCGAAAAGCTCATCGCCATCGACACGGGTTGTGTTTACTACACGTATCCTGAAATGGGCCGCCTGACTGCCGTTCGGCTACCGGAGCGTGAGTTCGTCAGTGTCAAATACCGGGGCTAGGCCGGTCAGATCGAAAACCACAGGCCTGCCCTGAAGAGCGGCCGCTGGATGCCGGCTTCGACGAAAAACGTGTTGCCGCGCGCAAGTTGCGAAGTAAGCCGGATGAACGGCTCGAGGAAAAGGTTGAATCGCTGATTCTTGGTGCTTTTTGTTTCGTTGAAGGCAAAAAAGAGCGCCGGGCCGATGCGGAGCCCGACGTCGATGTCGTAGCTGGTGGCGCTCGCGTTTCCGATCATGCGGATGAAACCGAGCGGCCGGATGGCCCCTCCCAGTCCAAGCGACACGAGGACGCTGCCTTCACCGCCCAGGAATTGCGGCGCCGCATCGGCGTAGACGGATGCCTCCGTGGTATAGATACTGTGCGCCGACAGGTAACCGCCGTACACGCCGACACCCGGGACCAGCCCGAAGCCGGCCTGAATCCTGCTTTCGCCCTGTGCATGGGCTGCCGGCGATAGTCCGGCAACGAGCAGACTCGAAAGGAGGATCAACCCGAAAATCTTTCCTGGCCGAAGAAGAGAATGAAGGCAAACCCGTCTTTGAATCATATCATTCTGTGTCGGCAGTTCTTCCTTGAAGGGTTTTACGTGGATGGAACAATTCCGACGGTAAGCGTTCAGGGGGCGGTTCTTTTGAATAAAACGCACCCATCATACGAGTTATTTCGAGTAATAGTTTAAGAGATAGAGAAAATGGCGCTTCGCTGCGGCATCGTCGGGCTGCCGAATGTTGGTAAGTCCACCCTTTTTAACGCATTGAGTAGCGCGGGAGCCGAATCCGCGAATTATCCATTCTGTACGATCGAACCCAACGTCGGGGTGGTTTCGGTGCCGGATCCCCGACTGGAACGGCTCGGCCAGCTCGCGCACTCTGCCCGGATCGTGCCGGCGACGATCGAGTTCGTCGACATTGCCGGGCTCGTCGCGGGGGCATCCAAAGGGGAGGGCCTCGGCAATCAGTTTCTCGCGCACATCCGGGAGGTCGACGCCATCGTCCACGTCGTGCGTTGCTTTGCGAACGAAAACGTCGTTCACGTGACCGGAAGCGTCGACCCTGCCCGTGACATCGAGATCATTCACACCGAGCTCCTGCTCAAGGATCTCGAAACGCTTGAAAAACGAATCGACCGCACTCAGAAGCTGGCTAAAAGCGGCGAAAAGAAGATTAGGGAAGAGCTGGCCTTCTACGAACGGCTGCAGGAACACTTGAGCGCCGGCAAACCTGCCCGTGCACTCAAATTCGATGCAGAAGAGCAGGCCTGGTTCGATTCGCTGTTCCTGCTCACGGTCAAACCGGTCCTGTATGCTGCAAACGTGGCGGAAGAGGACCTGCCCGACGGTGGCGAGTACGTCGACGTGGTTCGCAGAATTGCGGCAGAGGAAGGGGCAAAGGTGATCGTGGTGTCGGCCGAGCTCGAAGCGCAGATAGCAGAGCTCGAAGAGGACGAGCGAAGGGCCTTTCTAAAAGAGCTGGGCATCGAGCACTCGGGGCTGGACCGGCTGATCCGGGCGGCGTATGACCTGCTCGGGCTCATCACGTTCTTCACCGCCGGCCCGAAGGAAGCGCGAGCCTGGACCATTCACCGCGGCACGAAGGCGCCGGAGGCCGCCGGCGTCATCCACAGCGACTTCGAGCGCGGCTTCATCCGGGCCGAAACGATCAAGTTTCACGACTACGACCGGCTGGGATCTGAAGCCGCGGCGCGCGACATGGGACTGATGCGGTCGGAAGGTCGCGACTACGTTGTCGAGGACGGCGACGTGATGCTCTTCCGGTTCAACGTGTAGCGCCGCTCAAAAGAGCCTTCCAAAGGTCAGGCTGATCGTGGGGGAGCCGAAATGGCGGTGGACCCCGTTCTCGACGCTGTTGTCGAGCAGCTCGATCTCCTTGAAAAAGTATGAAAAGGCATATCCGATGCGCACACCCTGGGTGAGCCTGCGGTTGCTGCCGAAGTGCGCTCCCACCGCCACGATTCCGCCGAATCCGAACCGTGGAGCACCCCTGACGATAGACGTGATCGAGTCGTAGGTTTTTTCGAAACCGCCGCCTTCACATTCGACGGACTCATCGAACCGGCCGTCGCCGTCACAGTCCTTGAAGTACGGGTATTCCCAGCCGAACGTCGGGCCGGCGGTTACCTGGAGGTAGGGGCGGAAGTTGTCGACGATGGCCTCGCGGAACAGGCGGTGCTGGATGCCCATACTGATCGGGAGCATCAACAGGTAATTGGCCTTGTTCGGGATGTAGCTGCGGCCGATGTAGCTGAAGAACTTCACCTCGCGCTCGTCCTTTCCCGAGCCGAGGCTCATCTCGAACGTAAGCGATACGTCTTTCGACACAGAATGCTGGTAGTAGCCCCCCAGCCCGAAACCACTGTTGGTCAAAAGGATCTGGAGACCCGCTCCGGTCCCGTACGAGACCGTGTCGACGTCGGCAGGATCGGATTCGGCATCCTGCGCCAATACCTTGGTGGACCACATCACGGGTAAAAACACGGCCAGCAGGGTGATCCGCGCCGCAAAACCGGACGTACGACAGTCCCGATTGCCTGTTCGAACCATTGGATCAGGGGGTCTGGTGGAATATCTTAGAAAACAGCGACGTGGGCGCTTTGTTCTTGCCGCGACGAACGTAGTGCGTTTCGGGCCGGCGGGACCCAATTTATTGCCGCTGCGTAACGTACGCCGCCCAGCTTACCACATTTCTGCGTCCAAATTCGTACGATGGACTATCGTTACCTGATCGCGCGTCGGTATCTCGTCAGCCGGAGGCAGATCACCCTCATCTCGGTCATTTCGGGAATATCGATTGCAGGCGTCTCGCTGGGCGTGGCGTCGCTGATCGTCGTGCTCTCGGTCATGAACGGGTTTTACGACTTCGTTCGGGACCTCCTCGTCACGTACGATCCCCACGTTCGGATCGTGAGCGCGGTCGAGCGGGGCATCGCCGGGTCCGATTCGCTTTTGGACATGGTGCGAGCCCTTCCTGAGGTCGAAAGTGCATCGGCCTACGTGGAGGGCAAGGCGCTCCTTCTTCACGAAAGCAGCGCCGACGTCAACAAGGTGCTCATCGTCCGGGGGGTAAATCCGTCGGCGGTCGAAGGGGTAAGCAGCGTGGTGGAGGAGACGGGTTTCGGCAGCTTCGACCTGGACCGCAGGAACGGCAGGCCGGGCATCGTGATCGGCATGAGCCTGGCGCAACGTCTGGCGTTGACGCCTGGGAGCGAGGTTGCGCTCCTGTCCGCGCAGGCGATCGAACGCATGCTCACGCAGATCTTCGGCGCCCCGCAGGCCACACGCTTCGAGGTCCGAGGCGTCTACGAAATGGACGCTGCCTACGACGAAAACCACGTCTTCGTCGGCGTCGAGGAGGCGCAGCGGATGTTCCGTATGCCGGGCCGCGTGTCGGGCATCGAGCTCCGGTTGGACGACCTCGAGCATGCGGATCGCGTCAAACGCGTTCTCCAGACGAGGCTCGATACGAGCCGATTCACCGTCGAGACCTGGTACGATCTTCAGAAGTCGCTTTACGACGTGATGCTCCTCGAAAAGTGGGGGGCGTCGCTGATTCTTGGGCTCATCGTCGTGGTGGCTGCGTTTAGCATCGTCGGCTCACTTACGATGGTCGTGATCGAAAAGAGGCAGGACATCGGCGCGCTCCAGGCGATGGGGGTATCGCGCCGGAACATCCGTAGGATTTTTCTCACCGAAGGGCTGCTGATCGGCCTAATCGGGACGGGTGTCGGCCTGGTTGCAGGCCTGGGGCTTTCACTGCTTCAAAAATACTTTGAGCTGGTTCCTCTCCAGGGGGCAGATTCGTTCATGATAGATGCGTATCCTGTGTCCATCCAGCTTCTGGACATCGTCTTGATCACGCTGGTGTCGACCGGTCTTTGCGTGTTGGCAGCCCTTTACCCGGCGTCGCGGGCGGCGGCAATCGAGCCGGCGCGGGCCGTCCAGCTTGAAGGCTGACCCTGATACTCAAAAAAACTTGACGCATACCTGTACAATCAAATCCGGCACATATGATCCACAAACGCATTTCTATGTCCGGTATACCGGAACGTCCACCGAAGCCCCGTCAGCACGGGCTCACCCTGATGCTCGACAAGGGCCTGGCGCCCCGACAGGTGGAAGACGTGATGGACGTGGCAGCGGAGTTTGTGGACATCGTCAAGTTCGGATGGGGCACGGCGATGATCACGCCCGGCGTGGAGCGGAAGATCGCCATTTACCGGTCTGCCGGCATTCCCGTCTACTTTGGAGGTACGCTTTTCGAAGCCTTTTACCTGCGGCGTGACCTCGACGGCTACCGCAGGCTGCTCGACGGACTGGGCATCGGCCACATCGAGGTGTCGGACGGGTCGCTCGTCATGCCCCACGCTGAAAAGCTCGAATGCATCAACCTGCTTGCGCGGGATTTCATCGTGCTGAGCGAGGTGGGTTCGAAGGACGCGGAGGTCATCATGCCTCCCTACAGGTGGGTCCAGCTCATCCAGGCCGAGCTCGAAGCAGGGAGCTGGAAGGTGATCTGCGAGGCCCGCGAGAGCGGCACCGTGGGGCTTTACCGGGCAAACGGCGAGGTCCGTTCGGGGCTGGTCGAAGAGATCGTGGACCTGGTCGGCGACACCCGGCTGATCTTCGAGGCCCCTCGAAAGGCGCAGCAGGTCTGGTTCATCCATCAGCTGGGCGCCAACGTGAACCTCGGCAACGTCAGCCCGGAAGAGGTGATCCCGCTCGAGACGCTACGCCTCGGCCTCCGCGCCGACACGCTTTTCGATTTTTGCGAGAATCCCGAAGCCGTGCTCCACAGCACGTCGGCAAAGATCAACAAATCCGGCAACGGGGACAGCGGCCGGGAGATCTGATTTCCGCCACGCAAGAAGGGCTCCGATTTTCCGGTTCTTTCTGCTTCAAGTGATTTTAACCGAAACAATGTGGCTTTTCGATAGTTAGGGCGTCTCTGATCGCGGTATGCCGGGGTGTGGGTTTGCATTTCAGCGGTATACCGTTGTATCTTGAAAGGCTGAGGCCGCACTTGCGGCTTTTTCTATCTTGATGTTAAGGTTGCCCGTTTACGGCAGCTCCAACGAACGATAAAACAGATTGCAGCGATGGCACGCAAGGACCAGTTGACGGGCAAGGGACCTCTTTTTGGGAACCACGTCTCACATGCCAACAACAAGGCGAAGCGCCGTTTCCAGGTAAATCTTCAGAAGAAGCGTTTCTTCATTCCTGAGGAGAATCGCTGGGTCACCCTTCGCGTTTCCGGACAGACGATCAAGACGATCAACAAGAAAGGAATATCGGCGGTTCTTCGCGAGGCCCGTAAGAAAGGCGTGCGTGTGTGAAGTACCGATCCGGGGCTATGTGCGCCCGGAGCTTGCCCGCCCCTCAGAGAACCTCTCCGGTTAGAATCGAGTTGTTACCATGGCCAAGGCTAAAGAGAATCGAATCAAGATAATCCTCGAGTGTACGGAAGCACCCGGCACCTCCCGCTATTCGACGACGAAGAATCGCCGGAACACCACGGGCCGGATCGAACTGAAGAAGTACAACCCGGTGCTTCGTAAGCATACACTCCACAGAGAGATCAAGTAACATGGCGAAAATCAGCAAAAACCAGCGTACGTCGCGTGGCGGCAAGGGTGGAAAGAAGATGGCGAAGATCGTCGTGGCGGAAAAGAAGCCGAACGGGCAGTATAGCTTCCGCCAGCGGATGATTCTCCTCGACAACCTCCAGGAGGAGATCAAGGCGGCGAACACCTGAGTCGCTCGGCTCCACAGAATCGTAGAACGGTAGGTGTACGGAAATCTCATTCCTGCGCCTGCCGTTTTTTGTTTTCCTGCTCCACGCGGAGCAGGCGTGCATTGATGGCGACGACGATCGTGCTCAGGCTCATGAGTACGGCGCCGGCGGCGGGGTTCAGAATAACGCCCGCGCTGGCGAGCACACCCGCCGCGAGAGGGATGGCGACGACGTTGTAGCCCGCGGCGTACCAGAGGTTCTGCACCATCTTCCGGTAGGTCGCACGGGCCAGGCGGATCACCTGTACGACGTCGAGCGGGTCGCTATCGACGAGGATGACGTCCGCCGTCTCCGCGGCCACGTCGGTGCCGGCGCCGATGGCAATGCCGACGTCCGCCGTGGCCAGGGCTGGGGCATCGTTGACCCCGTCGCCTGTCATGGCCACCACCCTGCCCTCGGACTTCAGCTTCTCGATGTGCCGGCTTTTTTCGTCCGGCAGCACTTCAGCGATGGTTCGGTCGAGGTCGATTTCTTCGGCCACCCAGTCGGCGACGGGTTTGCGGTCGCCGGTCAGCATGACGACCGTGATGCCCATCTCGTGCAATGCCCGAACGGCCTCGCGGGACGAAGGCCGGATCACGTCGGCAAGCGCGAGCGCGCCGATGACCTCCCCCTTTCTGACCACAAAAACCACGGTTTTTCCCTGCCGTCCGAGCTGATCGTTGTGATCACCCCGCACGGTCAGGCCTTCCTCTGCCAAGGCACCGGGGCTCAGGATTTGGATTGAGGCGCCTTCGACGGAGGCTGTTACTCCTTTTCCGGGAATGGCTTCGAAATCGGTTGCTTGGGGAATCGAGATCCCGCGTTGGGTTGCCGTTCGAACGACGCCTACCGCGATGGGATGCTCGCTGTGCTGCTCGACGGCGGCCGCCAGCCCGAGCAGCTCGTCTTCGGTAATAGACGAGAAGACGAACGTATCAGTCACGCCGAAACGACCTTCGGTGAGCGTGCCTGTTTTGTCAAAGACGACTGTGTCGAGGAGGCGAGCGCGTTCGAACGCAACCCGGTTCCGGATGAGCAGGCCTTTCCGGGCGCTGATGGACGTGGAAACGGCCACGACGAGCGGGATTGCGAGTCCCAGGGCGTGCGGACAGGCGATGACCATCACGGTGACGGCCCGCGCGACGGAAAAGTTCAGGCTCGAATCCGCGACCAAATACCAGACGACGAAGGTGAGCGTCCCTACCGTAAGTGCGACCAGCGTCAGGTAAAACGCCGCCCGGTTCGCCAGGTCCTGCGTGCGGCTCTTCGATTGCTGGGCCTCGCGAACGAGGCCGATGACCTGATTGAGGTAGCTCTCCTCGCCGGTCTTTTCGACCTCGACCACGAGCGATCCTCTGCCGTTGACTGATCCGGCGATGACTGCGTCGCCCGGAGCTTTGGCAATGGGCTCGCTCTCGCCAGTGAGCATGCTTTCGTCGACGCTGCTCTGGCCTTCGACGACGCGTCCATCCGCCGGGATCTTTTCGCTACTTTTCACGCGCACCCTGTCGCCTTTTCGAAGCTCGGCGACGGGCACGTCCTCCACGTTGCCGTCCTGATCGATCCGGTGGGCGTCGGCGGGCATCAGGCGGGCGAGCTCTTCGAGGGCACGGCTCGCCCCCATGACGCTGCGCATCTCGATCCAGTGACCGAGGAGCATCAGGTCGATCAGTGTCGCGGTCTCCCAGAAGAACAGCATGCCCTCGAGGCCAAACACGACCGCCACGCTGTAGACGTATGCCACAGTAATGGCCATCCCGACGAGGGTCATCATCCCCGGCCGCCTTTCCCGGATCTCTTCGATCAGGCCCGTGAGGAAAGGCCAGCCGCCATAGAGGTAGACGAACGTGCTCAATGCGAGCAGCACCCAGGTATCCCCAGTGAACGAAAGCGCATCGCCCGCGCCGAGCCACGCCCTGATCATCGGGCTCAGGAGCAGAATCGGGATCGTGACGGCGAGCGACACCCAGAATCGCCGCTTGAAGTCGTCGACCATCGCCGTATGATGGCCGTGGGCTGCGTGATGGCTGTGTGTACCGTGTGCTTTTTCCGGCTCGCCCGCGTGTGCATGGTCTCCGTTATGCCCTACGGATGCAGCTTCTTCGAGCGCTTCCTTCTTATGGCCTGCCTGTGCGTGATGGTGATGTGTCATACGGGGGATGCGATAAATGCCGTTTATGACGTGAGATACAGGCTCAGATTGGCAGATGATTCCGGCCGGGCGTAACGTTCTCACCCCTCGCACTGGCATAACCGGCGGCTTCTCCGGGGTTAGCCGCTATTGAAAAATTTGCATGTACCGTCTAATTTCCTTTTCTGCATGAAACCGCGCGTGCGTGTGCGCATTGGATGGCAGAGAAAAGCCGGATCGAGGCGTGTTCGCCGGAAAGGCGCTCCGCCGGGACGGTGAGGCATGGGTAATGCCATTTGACATATAGACTTGCGAGGCGTGGCGCAGCACCAAGGGTGCGTCCCGCCTTGCGGGAAGGCGTGGGCGATGTCAAAGACACACCCGCGAATATTTGTTTTTAATAGAATACATTCGGGGCGTGGCGCAGCCCGGTAGCGCGTCTGCTTTGGGAGCAGAAGGTCGTGGGTTCAAATCCCGCCGCCCCGACACCATACGTTTTTACCTGCGCCCGTAGCTCAACTGGATAGAGCAGCGGACTTCTACGGCAAGTGGGCCCCGGAGGAGAAATCTTTCGGGTGTAAGTGGTCAAATTCGGGGAAACCTAAGGGCCGGAAACCCGTTCGCGTGGTACGGCCTACGGCAATCCCGAGCCAAGTCTCGATTGATCGAGGAAGGTGTAGAGACTAGACGGCCACCACCTACGTCCCGCCGAGCGGGATAGGGTGAAGGGATAGTCCGGGAAGCCGGGAAACCGGTGCAAACCTGAATCCGCAGGTTGCAGGTTCGAGTCCTGCCGGGCGTACAGAAACGATATGGTGACGTGGCCGAGGGGCTAGGCAAAGGTCTGCAAAACCTTGTACGGCGGTTCGAATCCGCCCGTCACCTCCAGAAAAGCCTCATTTGCGATGATTTCGCAGGTGGGGCTTTTGTCGTTCGTTACATTCGCGCTCCAAAACGGGTCAAAAGAGCAGGTTTTGCTGCAAAATTACGGCAGTAATCTGCGCCGCGGACGCCAGTGAATACGGCTAATATAGCCGATTTTAGCCGTTTTACAATACCCACTACAGCGCACCGGTGACCAACTGTACGCCCGGCAGGACCCGAACCTGCAACTTGCGGATTCAGGTTTGCACCGATTCCCCGGCTAATTGCTTTAGCATAGCAGGGCTGTTTGCTCCTTGCTTGCTTACTTGGAAGGAGATTGCTTGGTTGGATGGTTGGACCTGACTTGGTTGGATGGTTGGACCTGACTTGGTTGGATGGTTGGACCTGACTTGGTTGGATGCTTATGACATGTCAAGTTCCGCGGATTTGAATTCTATCTTTCCTACTATCGTCACGCCCCTTGACCTACTGAAGCTGCCCATTCCATTAATAAACTGATCCAAGTGGAAGCACTTGTCTGGTTGGGACCCGACAAAAAAGGGTATTTCCCCTCAAAGGAAGTGGATGGTTTTCGGCCGCGTGTGAGAGTGGAGTGTAGGACTATCGAAGGCGAAGGAGATCGGAACAACAGAACTACGTTGCCTTCCCAATCAACTCACATTTCCACAAAACATGTTGATATCTAAGGTGTTGGCGCAGGACGAAGGCAGTTCTTTCCACCCAAGCTTGGATTTCGTCTACATAAGTGTTGATGATTGACATTTAGAGACAATCGCAATGGCAACTGGAAAGAAACCTCTTCCGCGGTTCCGAGAGAAGATCATAGCCATACCAAGGATCACTGCATTCCCTGTAATGGACAAGCTCAGCGCGGCGTTTACGTGGACAGGGAAATAATGAGGAGAGCACGCTTCAGCCTCGATACCAGTTGAGGTGTGGACTCGTTCATCGAGGCTGCGGTGGCCGGGACATTCAGGTGCAATCCAATCGTATGCGCAAAAAGCCCAAGAATGGTCGAATAGATGACCTGTTCGGTGCGCCCATCGCTGGAAGCGCGCTTCTCAGAGATGTCTTATGACAGGGTCTTGGTCCCAATTGGTTAATATCGTTTGGTAT
>CBINFS010000020.1:0-65012 GCA_966250015.1 uncultured bacterium
GCCCGTGGGGGAGATGGGCCTGGATCCGGGTACGACCTATTATCTCACCGACCTGTTTACGGGGGAGAGCCTAATGCTCACCACCGACGAGCTGGAGGCCGTTGCGGTAGACCTGCCCGCTTATTCGACCCGCCTGTGGATCCTGGCCGACTCCGTCGTAGCCATCCCGACGTCGGCCGAATCGCCCGACGAGCCCCTGCCCGACACGTTCGTGCTGAATCCGAGCTACCCCAACCCGTTCTGCTCCGGCACGACCATCTCCTTCGAGATCTCCGAACCCGGACCCGTGCGGATCACCGTTTACGACGTGCTGGGGCGTCAGGTCCAGACCCTGCTCGACCAGTCGATGGCCGCCGGCCGTCACGAGATCCACTTCGACGGGCACGGCCTCGCCGGCGGTGTGTACTTCTACCGGGTCGAGCACGGAGGGCGCGTGAAAAGCGGCGCCCTGATGCGGGTCTGCTGAAGCCTGTGGAGAACCCTGAAAATATTTTTGGTCGCAAGTCTTGTTAATACCGAAAATTATACTTTCTATCGTACTATGAAGAAAGGGTGAATCGCATTAGTGATCGATCACCCTTCGGCGCGCATATAGCAGAGTGGAAGGGAAAGAGGGAAAGAAGGAAACCAGGGTGTATGAGGACGATTATATGCGCGAATACTTATCCGACGGCAATTGCACCCTGCTCAAACTCCTTAGGACCTGATAGCCACTTCCAGGATCGGAGTTTTTTGACACGTCCGGTGCAACACACCATTTGCGATTCACTTCGTGCGCACTTGATGCGGCATTTCCCGGATTTGTGCGACCAGTTTCCCGAGTTACGCCGGTAGGTTTACCGGGTCGCGATATTGTCCGCATGCGCGTGCCCGGTAAAGGGCAGTGCATCCGGGAGGCTGGTCCCGGTCAATCGACTCGACCCGAAGAGGGTATTCCTCTGACACGCCGGCCCTATCGATGGCCCTACAGCCCCCGGTTTTGCCGTCGAAGTACGGTCTCGGATCATCCATTTAGCGACATACGAAAATGCCGGATCCTCAAAACGACGGAGTCTTCTTCAAACCGGTAGTGATCGACGACCGGTTCAACTCGTACAACGTTAAGGATCTGATCAAAGATCGGACGCGGTTCGAACACGTAGGACAACCGGACACGCCCGCGGACCCCGACCTGCCCGAGCTGCCGCTCACACGCGACGGAAAGCTCGCCCCCGGCGTGCTCTACGATTCGACCAAAGATCCGAACGTGAAGTACTACCTCCCGGAGTACGTCCTGCGAGTCGAAAACACGCTGTATCGGATCCGGTTGCGATTTCGCAATGTGGATGAGGACCCTGAAGGGCCCATCGCTTTCCTGATCGTCGAGCTGATCGCTTCGGCGCCCCAGGACCATCGTTTCACCCTGAAGGAAATCGAACACGACGCAATCGTCCGGCTGGCCTATCAGGTGAGCGTCTCCGACGAAGAGTCTGACCCCGTTCCACCCAGCACCGGCATCGACGACTTTGTCGGCGTGTGGGTCAACGTCGACCCCGCCACCCGGGGAATGACGCGCCTTATCGTCTCCCGGAAGACCGACCATGCCGGGACGTTCCACGGCTTCGGCAAGTGCCACCCCAACGATTGCGACTGGGGCGTCATCCCCGCCACTTTCAGCGGCGGCGTGATGACCGGCGTTTACCGCCACGGCTTCAAGGACGCGCACGTCACCGTCCGCCGGTCCGGCGAGCTCCTGCACGCCACGGTCTTCAGTGACTACGCCGACACCGACACACGCTCCGACCGCACCGACGAGTACATCCTGCGCAACACGACCCCGGCCCCCGAACCCGTCACTGAAAAACCAACCTTCCGGATTGACATCGGCACGCTGGAAAGGGTGTCGGCCACCGTCCGGCGATGCAGGCTCGCCATCCACTCGAAGGAGGAATACGACCGCCTCCTCCAGATCATGACCGATCCCGGCCACAACGCGCAGCTCGAGGTGGAATGCCAGGCGCAGATGGGCCTGCGTACCTGGCGCCAGATCTTTACCGGCAACGTCTTTGAATACACGCAAAAAAAGTCGCTCTCCGTCGTCCACGTTAACCCGGCAGCCCTGAAAGCACGGCCGGATGCCCCGAATGAGGACGGCGGTGAAACGGATCCACGGCCGGTTTTCAGGCCGTTCAGGCCCGTGAACCGGCCCCACCACCTGGGCGGCCACAGGGTTTCTCCGGTGGCCTTCCGGCACGATCGGCCTACCGAAACGGTCACGCGCGAAGCCGCGCCCGTCGAGGCCACACCGTCCCCCATGCTCGCCCGAGATGTGTTTCGGGTCGCGAAGGACATGGACCGGGAGATCCCCGGCCGGGTTCATCACCCTGTCGAGAGGCCGACCAAGGTTCCTACGCGCGTCGTCGTCGACCGGCGCGGCCAGCCCGTCATCACACGGCATACCGTATCGACGGTCCAGACGATCCGCCCCTTCTGGTTCAACCTCGAAACGCACGCCTACATCTTCGACGTCCCGGAGACGCCGACCACACGCCACGTACTTCTGCGGCGCGACGTCTTTGTCGGCGACCAGGCTGCGACGTTCTATCAGGACTCGATCCTGCGCGAGCAAGTGTATTACGAACCGCAGGCTTTCGGTCTCGCCCGCATCAACGCGAGTCCCTACAGCCCGGACCTGGTCTTTGCGTTCAGCGACGTCAGCGAGGGGGGCGAGGGCGACGACGTCACCATCGATTACCGGGTGCAGCTTGGCTACCGGGTTCAGGCAGACGTCGACCAGCGCTTCCTGGCCCAGGCCAGGCTCGAGTTCGAACCGGGTGTGACCTTCACAGCCCTGACGCCTAACGAGGCAGCGCTGACCATGCGCCTCCCGAGTGACGAGGATGAGACCTGGATACCCGTTCCTCGGAGCGAGGCCGAGATCAGCTTCGACGAAGGTATTCTCGACGAGATCGAGCTGACGTCACGCCAGTTTCAAAAGGTCTTCAGCGCCTTTCAGGCGGCATCGAGCGTCGGGATGGAGGGGACGGTGCAGGCCACCCTGCTCGACGGCACCCGCATCGACATCCCGGTGCAGGTCTCCCTCAAGGACAACATCGGCACCCCCTTCGACGCCAGCACAGTTCCGACCGACGTCCCCGGCCAGTACCAGATCAACCTCACCAACCGGATCGAAAGCGCCGTCAACATTAACCGCGTCGACCCGATTTTGCTCGGCAGTGGCATCGTCGCCGTCCCCGCCGGCGTGAGCCTTCCCATCCGGGTGGAGCCCGGCGCCTCCGCTACCATCACCTACGACGTTACCTCACCCCTGCCTCCCGAAGTCACCCTCACACCCGTCGTCGAAACGACCATCGACGTCGATTACGAACGGTTGTGGGAGAAGATTACGACCAACCAGGGATTCGTGAACCGCACCTTCGACGTCCGCGTGTCCATCCTGCCGCAGTTTTTTGCGGCGACTCCAGAAGGCATGGAGCCGTTGACCTCCGTCGTGGTGGAGTTCGATTCCTTCGTTGCCGTCGAGCTCAAACCGGAGTTGACCGAGCTTACGGTATCGCTGCGTATGCCGCTGTTGCCCGTTCTGCTCAACCAGGTGGAAGCCGCCCAGACCTACCGCTACCGCGTCGTCAACCAGCACGAAAGCGGGCCCGGCGCCATGAGTGAGTGGGTACAGGGCAGCGGCGACCTCCAGGTCGTGCCGCCGCTCGGCGTGTGATTTTTCGCTTTTTTGGGGTGAAACCATGCTGCTGTTCGAGGACGAAGCGCAGTCTTCCTTCAGGGATCACGTCGACGCAGGGATCCGATACATCCTGCCACGCGCCGTTACGGTTGAAGAGCTGAGCAGTGGCATGCCCGACTTTTTCCTGCTCCGCTATGCCGGTGACTTCGCCACCGAGCGCGGCGGCATCCTGCGGGGCACCCTCGGGCTGCGCTACGACACGCCGGAGACGCCGTCCGAATCCCCGACGGGTACGGGAGAAGAACCTCTGGAAGGAGAAACTGAAGTCGTCGAGGAACCCGCCGAACCCGTCACGCTACGCCCGGTCCCGTTCGTCGCGGGGTACAGCCGCCTGCGTCTGCGGCCGTTCGGCGACGATGACGTTCAGAGCGGCCAGTGGCACAAAATCGACGCACTCGAGCAGAGCCGCCTGTCGATGCTCGCGTACCTCGACACCTCCGAGGCCCAGATCCTGCGCAGCCTGCTTTCCGAAGAGAGCGAGGTCGTTTCGATCGAGCTGTACCTGGTGTTTCGCGGGCTCGTCCCGGGGTTGCCGTGGCTCGTCCGCGCCGACACCGTCCAGCTCAACGCACATCTTCAGAGCATCCTCGGCGAAGTCCCTGCCACTGCCGATCAGGTCGTGGCAGCCTTCCTTTCGTTGCCCGACGAAGGGCTCTCGTGGCGCTTTCTGGGCGATCCCGGCGACGAAGCCGAACACCTGCCGGCCGAAACCCTGCGCATGCAGGCTGCTCTGCACGCGCTCGGCCACCTGTTCGAGCCGGTCGAGCGGCCCGACTACCGGACGCCGCTGCAATATCGCTACGTTCCTCGCGACCACGAGTTCTCACCCGACGTCAGCCTCGCGCTGTTCAACTACCGCCAGGAAGAACGCGCCTTTTCGATCGACTGGTCCATCAGCGACCTGTTCGACCGGCTGGCGCCCGAGGATCGAGACCGGTTGTTCCCCACGGTGACGAAGGTCAGCCCGTTCTCCCGCGTTCGGATTCACGTGATCAACAGCCTGCCTTTTGATCCGGACTTCGTGACCGGCGTGACCGTCGACGTCCGGTACGTCGGGGCGCAGGGTATTTTCGAGAACCGGAGCTTCCGGTTCGCCGCCGGTGACGAGCAGGTCGTCTCGTTCAGCACGTTCCACCCGGCGCTCACCGGCAGCCTCGACCTGCAATACCGCATCACCGCCATTCTGGCCCCGCCATCCCCCGACGAGTGGCCCCGTGTGGTCCAGCGAGGTTTTGCGGCGGGTGAGGGTACGGTGGTCGACGTCAACCCGGAGACGGCCAGGATCGAGTTCGTCCATTGCAGCGCCGATCCAGCAGTGTTCTCCAGATCCGAAGCGATCGACGTCACCCTGGCCATGCCGGAAAGCGACGAAACGCTTGCCGGAATCCAGCTGACCGGCGACCGGCCGTCTGCCTGGATAGCCCTGCCTGACCTCGATCCCGACGCGCTGCTGCGCGTCACCTGCCGTGCCCACCCGCCTGCCGATCTCGACGCTGAACCCCTGACGATTCGCGACGAGCTCCTGACCGGACGGGAGGTAAGCATCCACGCCTTCCAGCTCGAGGTGACGGAGCCCGACGAAATAACCGTTTTCCTCGACGAGCAGGCAGGCGAGCGCTATCCCTTCGTCGCGTTCGAGCTGACGCCGGATGAGGACTCGGACGAGGGCGTCCTCCGCTCGCTCGATCCGGGCAGAACGTACTCGTGGCGCCTCCACCGCGACGGCATCTTTTCGCCCCTGTTGTACCGCTACCGGTTGCACGTCGTCGAGCGGAATGGCGCTGACGGCACGAAACCAATGGTTATTACGCCCTGGTTCGAGGCATCGGACCACCAGCACACCCTGAACGCAGACTTCATCGAAGAAAGAATGAACCCGCCTTGACCTGTTGACGCAAAGGAAAGTCGTTAGTCTCTGAGCAGCATCATCGGTTTTGCCCGCTCCTTCAGAAGAAGTGCCGGAGAGGGAAGGTGAGAGAGGATACGTTTTTCGTGAGGAGGAAAAATCGATGCTGATGACGCCCGCCTTCCAGACCGTGGAAGACGTTACGGTCTTCCGTGACGATACGGTCTGGTTCAAATTCTACCCCATCGCCGATCACCCCGAAATCCGGCGCGACGAAAACGGCAAGCCGGTCTTCCTGCTGGTCAAGTATGCCTTTTCCGACCAGGAACGCCGCGACAACCCTGACCTCCCCCCGGGTGGCGGATACCTCAACTTCGACGTACAGTTTGCCGTCCCCGCCGATCAATTGGCTCGCGTGCGGGAACACCTTCAGGCCTGGGTGAACGAAGAATGGGAGCGTCTCCGGAATGGCACCCCTGAAGAGCGGGCCCTGCCCGGCGTGGCGGGAACCACCGCACCGCCGATGGTCGAGATTGGGACGCCCACCTGGACCTCCGGCGTCGCAAAGCTCGATGCCCCTCAGAGCGAAGATCTGGTTGAAAAGCGGATCGCCGAGGGGGTACCTTCCCTGCTGACGCAGAACGTTGCCATGTTCAGCCTGGACCTGTCGCCCTCCGGCGCCACGTTCATGGAACGTACGCTCGTCGGAGACGGCGACGAAGGCAGCAACCTCACACCGCTGCAGGTCGGCTACGACCTCACGTTCTGGGCACGGCTCCCTCCCGTCCGCATCAACGTCACGTCCCAGTCCGAACGAATCTACGAGCACGTGCGCGAGGTCATGGACGGCAAGGGAGTCCACGCGTGCACGACGTACGACTTCGAAAACACCGACATCGACACCGAGACGGCGCACGCGGCAGGGCTCATCGACGTCCAGATCGATACCGGGTCGGGATCCGTCGACGATCAGACCATCCAGGAGCTTCGACAGTACGCCCTGGACATGATCCAGGACATGATCGAAAACAGCTTCTTCACCGACGACCCGTCGCAGGGCTTGAACGGCGAAACACCGGCCGACCTGCCCGATCCGAATCGCAATCCGGCGAATACAAAACGATACCTGAGGAAGAGCTTCGACAAGGCCACGATGGACGTCAAGCTCAATCTGGAGCAAAGCGCCGTCGTGGAGTGGCCGATCTACCCCAGAGCCACGTTGCAGACCTTCTTCGAGGGGATGTCCGAGTCGGAGCTGAAGCAGTTCGTCCGCTCGCTCACGCTAGACGATGACTTCTTCAATAACCTCAACCTCGAAGTGCGCGTCTTTGCCGACTTCGACGATCCGCTGCTCAGCGCCGTCGAAGTCGAGGTCGTCTACGAAGGGGACGACGCAAACGGCGAGCACGTCGTCAAGACCGACACTTTCACCTTCACCGACGACACGCCGCAGACCTGGAAACCGACCCTCATCGGCAGTGCGCGCGAGTACCGCTATCGCTACCGGGTCAACTTCAACGGGGGCGGCTTCGGTTCGCACAGCGGGTGGCAGACCGGCACCTCTCCCGACCTCAACGTGGCCGTGCCCGCTCCGGGCCGCGTCGTCGTCGACGTCATTACCGGCGACGTCAACTTCACCGACCTCGTCAGCCAGGTTCAGGTGACGCTCGCCTACGAAGACGACGACATCCCGCGGCGCGAGCACACCGTCGTGCTCGACGCAAACAACCGCGAAGAGCGCTGGGAGCACGTCATCTTCGACTTCGTCCGCCGGCCGGTCCAGTACAAATGCCGCTACCTGTTGCACTCCGGTGAGGTCATCGACGGCGACTTCCAGACCACCACGAGCCGTACGCTCGTCATCAACCAGCCCTTCGAGCGGTTCCTCCGCGTCCGGCTGGTCCCGACGGGCAACGGCTGGGAGGATGTCGCACAGGCCATCGTCGACCTGCGCTACAGTGACCCGGCCAACGAGTACGAAGCCGAAGGCAGCTTCACCCTGAAGTCGAATGCCGAATTCAAACAGTGGCAGGTCGTGCTCCGCGATAGAGACAAACGTGATTTCGAATACCGCACCACCGTCAGCTACAAAAACGGAGACTTCGAACAGTCCGGGTGGGAACGACTCGAGGGCGACGCCACCATCCCCATCCACGTCAAGGCGCCGCCCACCGTTAAGGTCAACCTGATCTCCGACATGCTCGACTTCGCCGCCGCCCCGATAACCGAGGTCGTCATGCGGTACAACCAGAACGGCGTCGAGGAAACCGAGACCTTCGTCTTCCGGGACAAAACCCCTCAGACCTGGACGATCAGGGTCGCCGACGGGATGCCGCTTCGATACACGTACCAGGTGACGCATTTCCCCCCCGACAACGAACCGGTCCAGCTACCGGAAAAGGAGGAGACGGACAAGGCAGTCGTCCTGCCGGCCTACAAACCGCCAAAATCGGGCACGTTCGAGGTGCGCGTCCTGTCGCAGTTGCTCGATTTCGAACAGACCCCGCTGGTCACCGTCGACCTTGAGTACACCGACGAGGCGCACAACGTGCGGGAAGTCACGTCGATGGCATTCAGCAGCAAGATGGAGCAGAGCTGGGCCGTCCCCGTGATGAACATGAACCACAAAGTGTTCGGATACAAAGTCACCTACTTCAAGGCCGACGGATCGGCCATCGAGACCCCGATGAAATTCCAGGAATCACCGCTGGTGATCCTTCAAAAACCTTCAGCCTGATCCTGCCGCCGGCAGGATACCATGGCCATTGCATCAACAATTAGGGAAACGAGAGCCTGACCAGGAGACGAACATGTTAATGCAACCCGCTTTTGCCTACTACGACGACTTGCGCGTCACCGTGTACCAGGACGACGCCATGTTCTGGAAGTTCTACGTCATTCCGGACTACGTCTCGATACGGCGCGACGTGAACGGCAACCCCGTCTTTCTGCTGATCAAGTATGCGTTCAGCGACGAGGATCGCGAGGAGAACCCCGAGCTGGGGCGCGGCGGAGGCTACATGGCCTTCGACGTCGAAATGTCGGTCCGCGAGGAAGACCGTGCGGTGCTAGTCGAACGCTTGCAGGAATACGTCGACGACCAGTGGAACCAGCTCAAAACGATAGCCGAAAACCACAACCAGAACATCCAGGGTTATCGGATCACCAACTGGGCCTCTTACAAGGGCAAAACCAATTCGGCTACCCTTTCCGTAGACGACGTCCGGCTCGGTCTGCATCCCGACGCACCTGAGGCCCCTCCCGGAGACCGCCCCCCAATGGTCATCCTCTCGATGCCGACCTGGACCGAGGGCAGCTTCGAAGTCTCTGCGCCTCAGTCCGAAGCGCTCATCAGCCACCGGGTAACCTCAGGGCAGGTCTCCCTCGTCGGCAACAATACCGCCGCCGTCAGCGCGGACCTGACGGAGGCCGGTGCGACCTTCATGCAGCGGACGCTCGTCGAAACCGACGGCTCGGGAGCCACCGACACCACCCCCATTCAGGTGACCTATCACCTCAAGTTCTGGGCGCGCGTCCCTCCCATCAAGCTCCGCATCGAGGCTGACTCACGTAGCCTCTATCAGGCCATCAAGCAGATCGACCATGACTACGAAGGGCACGACTGTAGCGAGGACGAGATGACCCACTACGAGTCGTACCTCCAGGCCGCCTACGAGGCCAACCTCATCAACGTCCACTTCGACACCGGCCACTATTCGTTCAGCGACGACTTCATCCAGGAAGTGCGCCAGATGGCCATGTCCCTCGTGATGGACATGATCCGCGACCGCTTCTTCAAACCCAAAGAAGAAGCCCCCGAAGAAGACGACGGCACGTCCGACTTCATCAACCAGGGGAAGGACATCTACTACGTCAAAATCGAGCAGGAGGTCGACTTCAGCTCCATCCAGTACCAGGAGACGATCAGCAGCGTCGTCGAGTGGCCGGTCCACCCGCAGGGCACGCTTCAGGCCTTCCTGTCGGGGCTCTCCCCGCAGGAAATGCGGAAGTACGTCCGGGAGGTTAACCTGGACGACGACTTCTTCAAGACCCTGGACCTGAAGGTCACCGCCTTCGCCGACTGGGAGAACGAACCCATCGATTTCATCGAGGTGCAGCTCCTCTACAGCGGCCGCAACGAAAACAACCAGCTAGAAGAAAAAACTGAATCCTTCACACTGACGAAGGACGCCCCCACCGGCGCGTGGGACCCGAGCCTCATCGGCGCGAAACGCGAGTACGAGTACCGTTACCGCGTCGGCTTCACCGGCAGGGGACCCGGTGAGTGGACGCGTTGGGAGAAAAGCAAGGCGCCCCATCTCAACATCTCCGTCGCCGACCCCGGCAAGGTCAGCGTCATGGTGGTTCCCGGCAGTATCAACTTCGACGACGTCGTCGATCAGGTGCAGGTCGAGCTCACCTATTCCGATACCGGCGACGAAGTGGGCGAAGAAGCCGCCATATTCGTCATCAATGACGCTTCCGGAAGCCAGACCTTCGAGCGATACATCTTCACCGAGTGGGACCAGCCGGTTCGGTACAAGTCGCGTTTCTTCCTCAAGGACGGACAGCAGTTCGAAACGGACGTGGCGGAGACGCTGAGCCGGCAGCTGCTCATCAACGCACCGCTGTTCGACACGCTCGACGTGCGGATGGTCCCCA
This sequence comes from uncultured bacterium, assembly GCA_966250015.1. Lineage (GTDB taxonomy): Bacteria > Bacteroidota > Rhodothermia > Rhodothermales > DASSAV01 > CBINFS01. Next base: position 10,248 of record CBINFS010000020.1, read on the forward strand.
CCGGGATGTGGGACAACGTCATCCAGTCGGTCATCAGCCTCCGGTACGAAGATCCGGTCAACAACTACCACGCCGACACGGCCTACAGCATCAAGAAGCCCGACGAGTTCAAGACGTGGGAGGTCGTCCTCCGCGATCCCTCACGTCGCACCTTTGAGTACAAGATCCTGACCTCGTTCAGCGACGGCTCGTTCAATGAGACCGACTGGATACCGGCCGACGGCGACCAGGCCGTCCGAATTGCCGTCCAGGTCGTGCCCAGGCTCAACGTCGAGCTGCTCCCCACCCTGCTCGACTTCACCGTCACACCCGTGGTGCAGGTGACGCTCCGTTACGACGATGACGAGGCGGACATCCACGAGGTGGAAACCGTCAACTTCGTGTCGAATACCGCCCAGGGTTGGACCATCGAGATCGCCGACAAGAATAAGGTCACGTACTCCTACGAGATCACCTATCACCTCGCGGACGGCACCCAGGTGACCGTCCCACGCGTGACGACCGACGTCAACTCGATCATCGTCCCGAGGCTCAACGTGCCCGACATCAAGGTGACCGCCATCCCGAAGATGGTCAACTTCACCGATACCCCCGTCGTCGAGCTGAACGTCAACTACCAGGACGCGGCGAACAACATCACCTTCACCGACACGCTCGTTTTCGTCGACAGCAACGAGCAGGTGTTCCACATTTCGGTGAAGGAGGACTCACCCAGGCAGTACGCGGTGTCGGTCTCGTATCACCTCGCCGACGGCACGCTGGTCGAGCGCGAGCCAGAATTGCTCGATAAGCCTCGCATCATCATTCCGCGGTACGTACCGAATACGCCCTAACCCGAGGAGCCGACATGCTATACCTGCATCCACCGTTCTACGAGTTCGATGGGGTCCAGATTTTCAGCGACTTCCACGATCCGGCGCAGTTCTACTATCTGCCGGCGGCGCCTCATCTGGCTACCGACGAGCAGAACCGTCCCACGATCCGCTTCATCGCCTTCAGGCAAAACCTGGACGAGGTGGAGGAGGGTGAGGACGACGTCGTCGGCGTGCTCGTCTTCGATACCAGCCTGGCCTGGCCCGAAGAAAAGCTCCAAAGCGTACGTCGTAAGCTGCGCCAGGAGCTGAACCTGGAGGTCGAGCCTCGCCTCGTGCCGCTGCCTTATCGCGACGGCACCGTCCAGCTCACGTTCCTCGACCGCCAGACCGAGCTGCCCGCCACCGATGAGGACGACGACGGCGAGCCCACCACCACGGTCGAGACCAGGGAGAAGTGGGTGACCTTCCTGGAAAGCAGCGGCGTTCCCTCTCTCTACGGGGAAAACCGCGCCATCTTCAGCGCGATGCTCAACAAAAAGGCCACCCAGCTCCTGCTCGGCTCGTTCGAAGGCTTCATGCCGGCCGGGGTCGTCTACAACCTGACGTACGTCGGCATGCAACGGGCCTTTAGGGTGGAGGTACAGGCGGATTGGGAGAAGATCTACCACCACCTGAACGAAAGCTGGAACGTCGACCTGGTCTTCGTCAACGTCAACACCTCCCAGATCCTCGACGAGCTCGAAGAGAACCAGCTCATCAAGATCACCTCGGAGGTGAACGCCATCGATGACCCGACGATCGTCGACGAAGAGCGCGACGTCCGCGCCGAGCTGCAGAAGTTCCTTCTCGACACCTTTTTCGAGCCCATCACCAACCCGGAGCAGCAGGACGTCGATACGGACATCTTCGAAGGCCTCTCGACGGCTCGATCGATCGTGAACATGGTCCACCACTGGCCGTCGGTCGGGTATCGAAGGGTCGAGCTGGATGCCTCCCGCCTGAAGACACTCGACGTCAACTACACCGTCAACCAGGCTGTCGAACGCCGCATCGCCCCCCAGGCCCACCTGAGCCTGTTCTTCGAGGATTTCGACGTCACGCCCGAAGACGTGATCACCATCGTCGACGGTGAGGACGAGTTCTGGCAAACGATCGAGTTCGACCTGTCCGTCAACGCCAACTTCGAGGGGCACGGCATCGACAGCGTCACCATGGACGTCTGTTACGGGGCCTCTGCGGAAGACGGGGATCCCGACGAGACCTTCGACGAGTTCTGGTCCTTCCTCTTCGATAGCACGGTCGATCGCCAGAAGCGTCGTGCGTGGTACGACCCTGAGGTCGGCCACCACGTGATGTACCGGTACAGCGTCCACTTCAAGCCGGATACGCTCCCTTCCCCCTCGCACGAGCTGAAGAGCGGCTGGCGCGAGCACGACGGACACCTGCTCGTCGTATCGCCCGCGGAGCTCTACCAGGCTCGGACGATCAACATTGCCGTAGGGCCCGGCTTCCCGTTCGACTTCTTCCCCCAGGTCGTCGTGCGGTCGCGGTACGTCGATCACGATAGTGGGTGGACTCACGAAAATACCGCCATTCTGACCCAGGAGAATCCGTCGTCCTCCTTCGGTTTCCGCGTGCCGGCCGGGGCAACGCGCCTCCTGCAGTACCAGGTAACCTACCTGGGGGCGAGCGGCGAAAACATCGAGCCGGCGCCCGACGAATGGGCCGTCACGACGGGCGACACGCTGATCGTTACCAATCCACTCGACGAGCTGGTCGTCAACCTCGCCATTGGAGGCGACCGCAGCAAAATAGCGGACCTGATCGTCGACCTGAAGTATGAGGACCCGGAAAACGGAATCATCGAGAGCAAGTCGTTCTTCATCAACCAGACCAACATGATGGAACGACACTCCTGGAAGATTCCGCGACGGAACCCCAACCTGAACCGGTTCAAGTACAACCAGACGCTCATTACCGTCGACGGCAACGTCTCTTTCACTGGCTGGCAGGAAACCGAAACACCTACGCTGATCGTCGGCGAGGTCTTCGCCATGGTCATGGAGGTCCATCCTGAATTCGTCGGCCCGCCGCTGGCCGAGAACGACGCCGAGCGGATTCGCCTCCGCCTGATGTACGACGACGAGGCCAACGATCATCACCTGGAAAAGGAGATGATCTTCGCGGGGCCGGGCAAAGGTGAGACGTGGCGGCTTCAGCTTAAAGACGCCAACGCACGCGACTACCGGTACGAGATCGAGTACGTCATGGAGAGCGGGTTCAACCGGATGGTCGGCCCCATCGCCTCGCGTGACAACTTCCTGATCCTGACCACGATACCCCCTGAGGAATGATGGCGATGGACGTGTTGGTCGAAACCGATCTACAGGACCTGGTATTTCGTACCGCCCTCGTAGTAGGCATGGGTGCGCAGGCGCGGCCGATTGCCGCCGAAGCCGTCTCCGGCTCGTCCGACATCCCCGAATACGGACAGGGCAAAACGTGTATCGACGCCGGCGGCCAGCTGCTTTTATCGCTCCACAGCGCCTGTCCGGGTGAGCTCGGAATCATCCGCCGTATATCCGCACAGGGGGAAGGCATCCAGCATTGGCTACGGTCGCATTACCGCCGAACACCGGACGGTTTCGAAGCCGACCGGTGGCACAGCGCCATCCTGACCGGCGAAAGCGCCGCCGGGTTCGATTACGTGGTCCGGTGCGTCCGCGATTCCGGGGAGGAAGCCCGATTCCGGCACGTACAGGCAAGGTTGGGACGGTTTGGCCGCCTGCGCTTTGCGATGAAGCCCGTCACCCCTGGCAGGCTCCCTGCATGGATCGGATGGCAGCTCGATCGATACGTCTCTCCCGCAACCGCGCTCGACGCCATAGGGGAGGGTACGGTGTGGCCCGAGGCTCGCTCGAGGATGGAAGCCTTCCTGGGTATGAGGCTCACCGATCGCAGCCGCCCGTGGAGCATCGCCGTCGAATTCGGCACGGGGGAGCGGACCGTGCGGGTGGGCAGCACGATCTGGTCCCGCCAGCCGGAAGACCGCGCCAAACGGCGCCGGTTCGTCGAACAGATCGAGGCAATTGGCGGCGACGGCGAGGGCTTCGAAGCCCTCTACCGGTTGCTGCTCCCTGACGTCCCGGGACCGCTTACCCGTGTCGGCCGCGCCCTCGAGATCGAGTTTCGCGACGGCCGGTTCGTCGGAGTCTCGGCCCTATTACGCGCAGACGTGCCATGAAGGGATGGTCCCGTATCGCACTCGTCGGACTGCTCGTGCTGCTCTACGCCTGCACCAGTCCGAGTACATCTACACGACAAAACGAAGAGGAGGCGCCCGTGAACGAGATCAATTCCAAGCTGAGCTCCCAGGCAAGGATGATGCTGGACGAGCTGCCCGAGGACAGTAACCCGACGGTCGGCGCCCTGGTGGAGGTCAATCGCCCCGTGGGCAGCGCCGAACGCGAAACGCTTGCCGACATCGGCGCCGTCGTCCAGTCCACGACCGGCCGGGTCGTCACCATCCAGGTCCCGATCCGAAGCCTCCATCAGGTCGCCGCCCTCGACTTCGTGACGTACGTCGAGGTGTCGACACCCATGAGCCCGGAAGAGTGATCACGTGAAGAGGAAGCATCATGAGCAAACTTGACCCAGAACTCCACCTGGTCCGCGCAGCGAATCAGAATGACCTGTCTACCATCGAAGAGTCCGGTGCGCTCGGCGTTCACACGACCGGTGTGCCGGAGCCGACGATTTCGGTGCTGATCGAGCACACTGGCACGGCCGAGCAATTGGCCGGCGCCGGCGTCCAGGTTTCTTCGTCAACGGGAACCATCGTCACCGGCCGGATCCCCATCAGCCGCCTCGACGACCTCGAGGCGCTCGACACGGTTGTCTACGTCGAGGCCAGCCGGCTCATGCACCAGGACCTCAACGTCGCCGTGCCGGAAGTCAATGCGGACGACGTCCACAACCTTCCCGCCACGGGCAATCCCCCGACCCGCTGGCGTGGCCGGGGTGTGATCGTCGGGATCGTCGACTCGGGCATCGATTACACCCATCCCGCCTTCCGCGACGCCGCCGGCAACTCGCGCATTCTGCGGATTTGGGACCAGAACCTCGTACCCACGGGCGCCGAAAGGTCACCGGACGGCTTTACCTACGGCGTCGAGTACACCCAGGCCGACATCAACGCCGCGCTCGCTACCGCAACCCCGGCTACCCTCGTTCGCACCCGGGATTATTCAACAAATAGCGGCCACGGCACGCACGTCGCCGGTATTGCCGCCGGAAATGGACGTCCGGCCGGCACGTTCGTCGGAGCCGCACCGGAAGCCGACCTCGTAATTGTCGCCAGCAGGGCAACCGCAGCTCCTCCCGGCATGGGCGGGTCGGCCGAGACGCTCGACGCCATCAATTACATCTTCACCGTTGCCCGCACGTTGGGACAGCCCGCCGTGGTCAACATAAGCCAGGGCGACAACCTGAACGCCCACGACGGGACCTCCCTGCTCGAAAAAGGCATCGATGAGCTGCTGGGTGAGCCCGGGCGCGCCGTGGTGAAATCTGCGGGGAACACAGCCGTCGGCAACATCCATGCGACGGGCGTCGTCCCGGCGGGAGGAAGCCTGAGGGTTCAGTTCAACGTGCCCGCCGCCGACGTCGCCACCGATTTTATGGAAATATGGTACTCCGGTCGTGACCGGTTCGACGTCCGGATAACCGATCCCGCCGGCAATACCGTCGGACCTGTCTCACCCGCAAATCCCGCCGCAGTCGGCGACTTCGTTATGCCCGGCGGCAACAGGGTGCGGATCGAGTCCGAGCTTCAACACCCGCGGAACAACGACAACCGCATATTCATCAGCCTGCTCCGGGGTACGGCTGCCAACATTCTTCCGGGGAACTGGGCGTTCACCCTTGCGGGCACGACGGTGGTCGACGGCGGCCGATTCCACGCCTGGATCCAGCGCTCGACCGAGGTGCTGCCGCAGTTCAACGGTCCCGAAGCATCCATCGCCAACACGGTTTCCATCCCGGGGACGTCTCGAGAGGTGATTGTGGTGGGGAGCTACGTGATTACCGCGGGGAGCAGCGCCCCCGTTGGCGCCATCGCCGCATCCTCGGGCCGCGGACCCACGCGCGACGGGCGTTTCAAACCGGACATCGCCGCTCCGGGCGAATCTGTCATGTCGGCGAGGGCAAGCACTGCAACCTCCGGGGCGGGTCTGTATCACTCGTTAGCAGGAACGAGTATGGCTACACCTCTCGTCACGGGGACGGTCGCCCTTATTTTACAGCGGTATCCCCGGCTGACCAACGCCCAGATTCGCCAGGGCCTCATCGCGACGGCGCGCACCGACGCCCAAACCGGCTCCGAACCGAACATCCCCAACCACAACTTCGGTTACGGCAAGCTCGATACCCTCCGCGCCTTCAACCACACCTACACCGCTCCACGCCCGCGTAACTGGGTACGGATTCGGCCTATGCTCTACAACTGGACGCTGGCTGATACTCCGCCGATCTTCGACGTCAATGCCGACGAAAACGGGAGCGTCGTGATCGAGCTGGCCTGGGATCCTCAGGCCCTTTTGAGTCCGGCCACCTATCCGAATCCGCTGCGATACTACAGCTCCGACCAGGAGTTCAACCACAACGTCGCCAAAGCCGCCGGAGGCACGCTCGCCGTCCACGTTCCGGCTCAAACCATCACCCTGAGCGAGGGCCGCGCCTCGTGGACCATGCCCCAGGCGCTCTGGGACGGCTACCGGGAGGAAGCGCTCAAGTCACTCGCCACCCCGCCCGCAAGCACCTTCTCCCGCCGCCTCTACTACCGGGTACGGTATACCGCCACGGGCGCCAGCTCTGCCCTCGTCTGGCCGCCCGACGCTTCCATACAGAACAACCCCAGCGCACCCAGCATGGGCATCATAGCGCTGAGATCGGCCCCCTCAACGCAGGTCGTACCGGACCAGGCCGCCGTCGATGCGATGGGCGGTATACCGGACATCGCACCCAGAGCCTGGAGCGACCTGCTCATGTTTGTCTGGCGCAACTTGCCTGAGACCAGCGCCGACCGCCAGTCGCTCGTCAACATTTTCAGCCACAGCCAATTCACCAACCACATCGAAACCGAAATACGGGCAAAAATCCTCCGGCTCTGGTTATTTGGCGGGCGCATTCGCCAGCGCATTCCCGACCTGCTCTCCGAGAAGTTCCGCAACAAGTTCGGCCTCGAGATGACAGTGTTCAAACAGAAAGATCTGCGGAATGAGGGGATGCTGGTCGATCACCTGCTGACCATGACGCGGATGGAAACCCATCCTGACATGTCCGGCATCCTCACGAACGAGCAGCTCATCGACGACGTGCTCTCTGAAATCGCTGACCCCAACGGCCAGCCCGTCTTCGGCACCCTGGGCAACGTCTCGGCTACCGGGTTGAACACCTTCGCCATCCTCCAGAACGCGGCCGAATACGTGCGGCTGCTCAAGGGCCTCATGAGCCCCGGGGGCAACGTGAAGATGGCCAACGGCGACAAGCTCGAGATCCCGGAAGGCATCTACCGGCTACAGTCCGAGCCGCCGCCTGCCAATCCGGCCTTCATTGCACGGCGATACTCCGAGCTTGCCCTGCTCTCGGCGGTGCTGAAGTATGCACTGAAAAACGATTACCCCAACTACGACCCGTCGGCTGCGGTTTACGACCCGAACGGCGTCGGCCAGGCGTTCTTCTCGGCCGTTCGCAGGGGCCTTACGGAAGCCCAGATGACGAAGGCGCTCTCCGCCCTGACGGGGCGCAACGTGAAGGCGAGCGGACGCGGGCCCTCACCCGCCGTTCGCGACGCTTTCCGCGATACGCTCACCAGCTCTACGCGGCCGCTGTTGCTTTCCCTGTGGTGGAATGCCGCACCGGGCTCCACGCCCGGCGTCGGCGGCCACGCCGTGGTGGCCCTACGCGAGGACGCCGGACGCATCTTCTTCCGAAACCCGCTCTACTCCGGTACGAACCCGCCGCCAACGGCGGTGCCGAATACGACCATCACCAATCCACCACGGCGACACGAAGATCCCACCGAAGCCCTCGAATCGATCGGCGACTCCGACCTCGGGCAGTGGATCCTCTGCTTCCATAGTTAATCAACGTGACATACGGAGCATGCGATGTTATACCTCGATCAACCCATTGGCAAGATTCGCGGCCTGATGGTCTATCGGGATCACGAGAACCCTTCCATGTTCTATTACGTCCCGGAGCGCCCACGCCTGGCGCGAAGCGAGGGCGGTGTACCCGAGTTCGTCTTCCTCAAGTACAAACGCGACATCACCGATAACCCGGACTTCAGCGAGGAAGACGGCGACAGCCTCGGAGGGGGGTTCCTCTCGTTTACCGTCGACCTCGGCGTCGAGGACAGCGTCCTGCGAGCCGTCAAAAGTGAGCTGAGCCGCCTGACCGACGCCGACGACGTCCAGCTCGCCCCGATCCAGTTCCGAAAAGGCTCGGTGCGCCTGTCGATCATGAAAGACGCCGCTGAGGAAGAGGGCGCCCCACCCGACGCCGAAAAAGGCTTCACCTTCTTCGAGGAGGTCTACGGCACCACCATGCCGTCCCTCTTCGGCGACAACCGGGCGACGTTTTCGATCGGCCTCACTCGCGAAGGTGCAACCCTCATCGAAGCCGGCCTCAAGACCGGTATCAGCCCGATAGGGGTCATCTACAAGCTCGAGTTCCTCGGGATGCGCCCCGCCTTCAACGTCAAGATCACGGCCCGTTACGACCGGATCTACAACCACCTCGAGACGGAATTCGGTGCGCGAGGCCAGATCAAGGCAGTCTCGCTGGCCGCCGACATTGCCGCCGCCTTCCAGAAGCTGCGCGACAACGGCGACATCAAGGTCGAAGTGACCCACTTCACCGACGACGAGGACCTCCGCACGCAGGCCGAAGATGCCTTCAACTGGTTTAAAACCGAGCTGCTAAAGGAATTCTTCGAGTCGGCCATGCAGCCCCCGAGCTTCATGACGAGAAGCTCGGGCGGAGGCCTCGGCATCCTGAGCCAGCTGCAAAACCTGTTTGGCGCGCTGGGCAAGCCGCAGTCCGGCGGCACTGCCACGCCGGTGCGCGGCCAGCCCACTACCCAGCCGCCCACTACCGCTCCGCCGCCGAGCGAGCTCAGCTCAGGCGTAAACAGCACGTCCGACGTGTCGGCTTCCACACAGCAGGCTGCCGTTGCCGGTGGAGGTGGGGGAGGGGCGGATTCCAGCATCGCACCATTCCAGATCGCCTTCTCGCTCAAGTTCTTCCGTCAGGAAGAATTGAAGACGCGCACCTTCGAGTACTCGATGTCCGCCGCCGTCGCCCAGGAAGTGGCCCCGCAAGGCCTTTTCTCGACGGTCGTCGACGGCTTCGACCTCGATCAGTTCATCAAAGCCGTCAACCTCGACGACGACTTCTTCAAGCGCCTGATCGTCGACGTGTCGATGGCCGCCGGACTTCTCGAATCGGACATCAGCAGCGTGGCCGTGAACATGGAATACCCCGGGATCCGTCAGCCGGGCGAAAACCCCATCCATACCGACGGCTTCAAGTTTGAAGAGGGTACCGACAGGCACGTCTTCACCACCTGGCTGAACGACCGGTTCGACCGGAATTACCGGTACAAAATGGACGTGCACTTCAAGCCGAACTCCGAGTGGATTGGAAAGGACCCCCACATGGAGACGGGCTGGATCGTCGATTCGCTCGATACGCTGGTCCTCAACCCCCTGGACCTCTTCGAAACCCTGAACCTGACCATCCAGCTCGGCGACATGGACAGCGGGGAAGTATCCCTCGTTCAGGTGGAAGTCGTCTACGACGACCCGGTCAACGACTTCCACGTCGAACGAACGTTCCAGCTCAGGCCGGGGGAACCCGCACAGCACTTGAAGCTGCGCCTGAACGACAACGCACCGCTCAGCTACCGCTACCGCGTTCTCTACTTCCTCACCAACAACGTCCGATACCAGACGGAGTGGGTCACCACCGAAAACCCCGAGCTGATCGTCAACGAACCGTTCCAGGGCCGCCTTGCCCTGCGGATGGTCCCGCTCCTCGACCAGTCGAACCTGCTCGAAGCCGTCGTCGATCTGACCTATTCGGAACCGGACACCGGCTATACCCGGAAGGTCCAGGAGATCATGAACAGCACCGACGGGATCAGTTCGAGGTCGATCACGCTCTCGACCCTCTCACCTGACCCCGACAAATACACCCTGAACTGGACCATTGTGCGGATGGACGGCTCGGTGTTCAACAGCGGTGATCAGGTTATGGAGCAAACGGCGGCTGTCATCTCCGACGGCCATGGCCAGACGCACCGAATCATCGTCAAGCTGCCCCAGAGTGTCAGCTGGGACAACATGATGGCCATCAAGGTTGACCTGGAGGGTCTTGGCGAAAATGGGGACTTCACCCAGGCGATATTTACCCCGAGCCAGGCGGCGGACCAGACGGTGTGGTTGGTGCAACCAACCGAGGGGCAGTTCCGCTACCGCGCCTCGGTTACGGCCTATGCCCTCGACGGTGCGCCGGTCCACGGCCCCGAAAAGGAGGTGAGCGACAGCACCCTGATCGTCCAGCTTCCGCAATGACAGCCGCCCGGTCTCAAAGGGCCATCTACCGGCTAACATGCTGATTCCAGAGTCCGCCTTTACCGTTGGCGACGTGACTGTCTTTCGGGACGGGAGCGATCCGGCCGTGCTCTACACGGCCCCGCACGTGTTGCAGGTCGTGACGTCGCACAAGGGCATGCCGTCGTTCGGCCTGACGTATTTCGGTCCGCACGCTTTGCTGATGCTGGAGACGGAATGGGTGGTGAGCCCGGCGCAGCGCAGCCGGATCCTGGCCGTCGCGCAGGGGAACGGTAAAGGAGGGTACTCGTCGGGGCGTGTTACGGCCGTGCGGCTGGTGCCGGCGCCGGTGGTGGAGGGCACCGAAAGGCTCTACCTCGAAGAGGCGGGTGACTCGCCGGTGCTGCTCGCGGAGACTCGTGTAAGTGGGTACGGATCGATGCGCGCCGCCATCAGCCTGCAACTGCCCGTCGCCACGGCGGCGCGCGTCGAGCGTGCCTTACGGGTCGACGACGCGGATCTCGTGGCCAGAGGCGAATTTCTGTCTTCCACCGCGTCAAACGTAGAGGAAACCTGGACGGCCGATCTGGGAAGGGTTAGGCAGGTCCTCGCCGGCGCAAGGCGCGGCTTCGGAGCCGACGACGTGTTCTCGATGCTGCCGGAGCTGTTCGAACAGCGCGCCATCGTGGCCACGGGAAATCCCTCGGCAGCCGGATCGGAACAGCGAGACCGCCTCCAACGAACTCTTGCGGAATTACTCGCCGCCCGTCTAACGGGCAAAGCCGTTGGTAAGGTCACGCTGTCACACGCGACGAACGAGCCGCAACCACTCCGTTTTTCACCCTCTTGCTCGATATCGGAAGCACTCCGGGGCCGTGATGTCTCGTCGTTCGTCCGCAACCTGAGCGGCACCGCGGGCTGAACCGGCCGCTATTCCTGCAAGACGTCGTCCGCCGCGTGGGCGGCAAAGATGAACAGGGGCGCCATGGGGATGACGTACTCGTTCTCATACCACAGGAACGGCCAGTCCTCCTTGAGCTCGGGCAGGTCCGGCTGGACGATCACGATGCCCGGCACGATACCCCCGGGAATGAAGGAGTAGTCCGCGCGGTTGTTGCCGTAGGCGTTCGTCTGACTCCTTGCGCCGATTCCGGACACCATCGAAACGTCCGACGCGGGGTGCGTGCCGAGCACGTACGCGACGCCGCGGAGGGTATGCTCCGGCCCGACGACGTCGGGGAAGGCCTTGTGGAGGAGATAGTTGTTCATTGCGAACCCGAGCACGGCGCCGCTGCCACCCCATCCTCCAGTTGAGATCGGCACGCCGAACGGATTCTGATTCAGCAGCGAGTCCAGACCCGTAGCGTAGGTGCGCACGGCGGCAGCCACCCTTTCCCCGAACGCTTCGTCCATGTAGGGCAGCGCCCGGACGGCCTGGGCGCCGCTGCCGAACCCAAACGTCCTCTCTATGTAAGGCCACATCGCGTTGAGCTCGTCCGCGTACGGACGGCCGCCCTCCGTCGCGATGAGCAGCTCGATCGTCGCCCGGAGCTTTTCACCTTCGAGCGAACCGCCCGTCGTGTTCCCGTGTCGGAAAATGACGGGCTCCCTGCTTTGCTCTTCGTCCCAGACGCGGACCGCCGTATGGAAGGCCTCTTCGGCCAGTGTATCGTTGTAGCCCCGGAGGACCCGGCTTGCCGCGGCCAGCGCTGCCGCCGATCCGTAATCGAGCGGCGACGATTTGCTCGTGAAAGCCCACCGGTCGTCAAACGTCCCGGAACGGTCGCCCCTGACTTCCAGGCTGTCGAGCGTCGGATCGTAGATGAGGTTGTCCGTCTTGGTCACCCCGTCGCCGAGGTGAGTGTACTGGTGGATGTGGGCCTCAACGATGCCCGGGATAGCGTGGCCGACGGCGCGGTACTGGGCGAGCAACGCCAGCGTGCCGTGCTCGATCTGCTGAATGATGTCCGGTACGCCGTCCGGCTTCCTGATCTCGACGTAGCGGTTCTCCTGCTCGACGGTGGTTTCGTCCCAATCGATGCCGAATGTTTCGTGGGCGAGGACGAGGTTAGCGACGGTGGCGTACTGGCTCTGGGTGCGGATGTCGAAGTCCCCGGCGTCGTACCATCCTCCGACGTTCAGGCCGGGGATGTGCTCGCCGGGTTTGAACGGCGTGTCCGTCGTGGGGCCCTGCGCGTACAGGTCGAAGTGCACGTGGTCTACGGGCGCCTGGAGGGCGTCGTCGAGGTGCGAGGCGCCGTGCCACACCCGGTACCGGTCGTTGACGAACATGTGGTCCATTTGCACCGGCATGAACGTGTCGAGTGTGGACTGCCACAGGTTCTTCCGGTAAACGTCCTCGGCGATCCGGAAGGGTTCGGTGCGCACGCCGGCAAACTCGAGGACGTAAAGGCCCGTCTCGGTCACTTCTGAAAAGTCGAACCGGGCGTACTCGTACCGCAGGTATCGGCCCCACGGCTCGGCATGTCGCCGTAGCACCTCCTCGTTATGGCCTTCCGGGGTGATTTTGTAGAGCGTGACGTCCAGTGGGAGGTCGAAGTTTGGATCGAGCTCCAGCACGGCGACCTTCTCCTGTCTCGGGTGGTAGCCGACCTGCGAATGGGCGATCACCGGCTTACGAATCCACCCGGGGATGCGGTTCGCCGTGAGCCGCCACTCGACGACCTTGCCGGTTTGCCCGGCCGGCAGCAGGCTCCGCACCACGAACCATCCATTCTGTGCGATGTTACGCCCGTCGTAAAGGGCCAGCAGGGCGCCCTGCCCGTCGATCCGGATGCGTCGTTCCGGATCGTCGGGCGCCAGGACGATCACGTTGCCGCTATCGAGCGGCGCAGGCTCGAACCGGCCGGTGATGGCCGGGTACATCGGACCGGCGGCGTCGCGCGGGAAGATCCCCGGACGGTCGTCCACGAGATAGCTTTTTCCGAAATAGGCCGACGGCAGGAACTCCAGGTTGAACCCGGCAATCCCTTCGAGGCTGCTGGGTAGCGGCGCGTCGAGGTGTACGCTGATGAGCACGCCCTCCCCCTGCGCCTCCACGTCGATCCGGTAATTGAATTCGTGGTCGGGATACGTCAGAAACGCCTGCACGCGGTTGGCCTCACGGTCGACCTTCCTGTCGGAGAACTGGGGAATGGGGTCCCACTGCTCCGGCGCGTTCGACAGCCGGACGTCGCCGTTGGTCGCCGTCCGTTCGCCGTGGTGGATCAGCTCCACCCCGCTCAGCTTCGAGTCGCTGAAAAGACCGCTGTACCAGTTGTTGAACACCAGCACGTCAAGCCCGCGCGACGTGAAGTATTCTGCGTCGTTCAGCCTGAGTGCGGTGTCCTGTGCCTGTAAGGGTAAACCGGAGAATACGATGAAGAAGAGTGACAAAATCAGACGTCGCGTAGTCATCTGTTCGCCTCCACGGGATTGTAGTGACGGTTCGCGAAACTGAAATGGACCTACTCAGAATGGATTTCCGGACCCGGCTTATTCCCCCGCCCGGAAATAGCTCTCCGGCGGGCCGAGGTAGCTCGGTTTGAGTCCCCCGGTATCCACCACCAGCTTCTGCAACACCACACCCGGGTCAACCATCCAGAATTTCAAAACGTGCGTTCCGGGCTGCTCGACGCTGTGCTGCGTGGTCGAGACGATGACGTTGTCGCTCACCCACTTCTCCCACGTCCGCTCGGAATAACCCTCGTGTATGTTCACGATTTGTGGTGGGGCGTCGTCTATGGAAATCGCGTAGCGAAGCCCGCCCGTGGCGTGGAAGTCGAGCGTCGGCGACAGGTAGGCGTGCACCTCCACCGGTCCGCTGCTGAAGAGATGCATCCGGTATTCGAGGTGCGGGCTGTCGCCGCCGGGCTCCTGCGCCGGGGCCGTCACGGGAAGCGCCGTCACCGCCGACAGCGTGCGGCCGAGGTTGGGTATGACCTGCCAGTGGATGGGCGCCCGGTCAACCGACCGCGTGAAGTGCTCCGCCTCCATCGAAACGTACCCGTTCGACTCGACAAAGCCGGTTACCTCATCCGGATCGGGTGACTCCGGGTTAAAAATGTCTGCCAGCACGACCACCTGCGACCCCTCCGGTCCCATAATGGTGATCGGCACGCGTCGCAGGCCGGCCGGTGCGTGCTCCCACGCGACGCTTACCCAGAGGCGGCGCTGGTCCTTCACTTCTCCTTTGGCCCGCGCTATTTGAACCCACGGCGCCTCCGCCTTTGCGGTGTACTCGAACGGCGTCCGGCCCCGATTGAATACCTCTATATAATGAGATTGCCGCAGGTAAGGGTCGAAAGTGGGCAACACCAGGCTGGTTGTGTCGCGCGGCCACCATTTATCGGTGCCTTCTACGGCCACTCCCATCGCCGCCTCTTCGGGCAGCTCGATCTCCCTGACCTCAGGCATGACGTTCTTGGGTGGGTTATCCCAGCTCGTGTAGCCGATGTGGGTCTGCGACATCATGTGGTTCCACTTGCCGCCCGCCAGGTCTTCGTGGAACTGGCGCGTCAGCTCGGCGTCTCGCGCGAAGAGCTCGCGGGCTTTTTGAGCCATCTCGTTGGTGGCCGCCCGCCCCTGTTCCGCATACAGGCGGTTTCTGGCAACTGTCAAGTACAGCTCGTTGATGTTGGCGCTGGCCTGCACGGGGAAGAGCACGAGCTGGAAGTACGCATCCCGGTATTCGCTGGGAAGAGCCTGGTAGATCTCCTCTGCCTTTTCTACCAGCACGTTGTAATCGTTCACCACCCGTATCGCCTCGCGGTAATGGGTGAGGCTGTACGTGCCCGGATCGAGCAGTTCGGGCTTGCGGCGGCTGTTGAACCGGGTGTACGTGTCGAGAATCTTTGCGATTTCGGCGGCGTGCGTCTCGCCGAACTGTTGCGCCGCCCACTGCCGTGTGAATTCGGGAAGCCGCTCCGCCGGCCAGTCTTCGGGATTCCAGGCGTAGGTCAGGAAGAAGTCCGTGGGGAACTCCATCGGCTTGAGGTCGCCCACGTTTACGATCCAGATCCGTGTGGCGTCGTATTGGTAGGCCAGGTGCATTTGCTCCCACACGCGTTCGATCTGGTTCGTGTTGATCCACCGGTAGCTGCGCGGCCCGCCTACGTAGTCGAAATGATAGTAGACCCCGTAGCCGCCCGGGCGGTCGTCGCCCAGCTCGGGTAGGCGACGGATGTTGCCCCAGTTGTCGTCGGAGAAGAGGAGCGTCACGTCGTCGGGCACCCGCATCCCCTGGTCGAAGTAGTCTTGCACCTCTTTGTAGAGCGCCCAGACCTGCGGCGTTTCGGACGGGTTCTTGCCGGTCACCTCGGCAATGATCTGGCGCTGGTCTGCGACGATCGATTCGAGGAGGGCGACGGCCACGCTGTCGGTCATCGGCTCGTCTCCGTCGCCCCGCATGCCGATCGTGACGATGCTCTCGTGGGCGCCCATCCGCTCGATTCCCTTCCGCCAGAAAGCACGGAGCGTGTCCGCATTGGTCACGTAGTTCCAGGGACCCGTCCCGTACCGCTCCCATTCGACGTGGGCGCGCATCATCGGTTCGTGATGGGAGGTCCCGATGACGATGCCGTACTCGTCGGCCAATCGGGGGTTCAAGGGGTCGTCGTCGGCGAAGGCCTTACCCCACATCGCCGGCCACAAATAGTTGCCCTTCAGGCGCAGGATGAGCTCGAAGACCTTCACGTAGAACTGGTGATTGAAGCCCCCGAAGGTTTCGTTTACCCATCCGAGCAGGGCTGGATTCTCGTCGTTGAGGAAGATGCCCCGGTACTTGACGGCAGGCGCGCCGGAAGCGGCTCGCCCCGGGCGAAGATACAGATTGGGCCGCTTTGGTACCGGTACGTCGGCCCACCACGTCCACGGTGAAACGCCGATTTCTTCGACGAGGTCGTAAATGCCGAAGATCGTCCCGCGCCGGTCGCTGCCGGCTATGACGAGGGCGCGATCCACACCCGGCAGCGGGTCGTCGACCACCTGCAATACGAACGCCTCCCACCGTCCTTCGACGTCCGAGACGTCCACCTTTCCTTCCGCGACCAGCCGGTCAATCACCGGGCCGTGCCCGAGCGTGCCGATGAGAACGACCTCCTTTGCTTCCGGAAAGTCGCCTACCGTGAGTTCTGGGGCAGTCCCCACGACCCGCTCGAGGTCCCGGCTCAGGTCCTGGGCTGCGCGCAGGACACCGGGAAGCGACTCGTGGTCGAGGTAAATCGGAGCCGGTTGACCGCCTTCCGAAAGGACGAAGTGGCCCGCTGCGGGTTCGGTCGTGACGTACGACGTGCTGTCAAAAGCGGCACCCGCGACGGAGGACGGAAGTCCAGGAAGAACGAGGACTATCGCGAGCAATGTCGCCCACCTTTTTCGATGAAAAGGAAGGGCGCCTGTTGAGGACGTCCGGGTGGTTTTCGTCATCAAGTAAGTGGTGTCTGCTCGGGATCCCAGCGTAGCAGGACCGCCTGAACACCCTCCAGATGAGCCTCCATGCGCTCCTGCGCGAGGGCCGCATCCCTGCGGCGTAACGCATCGAGCAGGCCCAGGTGCTCCTGGTGGTCTTTCTCCCGAGATCCGTAAATCCCGAGAATCATTCTTTGCTCTCGCAAAAACAGATTGGTCAACACTTCCTGAAGCTGAGCCAGGACCGTATTCCCCGACGCCACGGCAATTTCCCGGTGAAACGCCATGTTCGTCACGCTCAGCACGACGTCATTGTCCAGATTTTCTTCGGACTTGGCCAGAAGCTCGGCCATTTTTGCCAGGTGCTCTTCAGTTGCCGCGCTGGCGGCAAGCGTTATGGCCTTTACTTCGATGGGTATTCTCGCGCCGACGAGGTCGAGAAGCAGCTTCTTGGACACGAGCCCGCCATAAACGGGGTTCGACACGAGCAGTACGTCCTGGCCTTTCCCTACGTAGACGCCCGACCCGTGCTTGATCTCGACGACCCCCATCATTTCCAGCTTCTTGAGCGCTTCGCGCAGGGTGGGATGCCCTACACCAAAGCTGCGCGCCATCTCCATGATTGCCGGTAAACGGTCTCCCGGTTGATAAACCCCTTTCCGAATCAACCGGACGAGACGTTCCGCCAGATCATCCGCCAGACTGGACTTCTCTATGGGTTTAAAGTCGGCATTCATTCTCAAGCTACTTGACGGGCAAATCGTAAAGTGATATTATGAGTTCGCTTGACAAGGTACGCCTCTTAAAACGTACTTGTCAAGCATGGTGGCCATTGCACGGAAACCTTACGGGCAGGTTTCAACCCGTGCCGGCTAGATCCCCCAACATCACGGTAAATCCATCAATTTTGCTGCTTCGACAGGATGAACGACATCGACGCCGCCGCTCTTCCCGCTTACCGCAGGGCAGATCTGTCTCCTTGGGAAAGAGTCAACGACCTGCTGTCTCGTATGACCCTCGAAGAGAAGGCGGCGCAGATGGTTGGTATCTGGCAGCAGAAAGCCGACACCCTGCTGGATTCCCGTGGCAACTTCGATTACGAAAAGGCGAAAGCAGCCTTTGGGGAAGGGCACGGGCTCGGTCAGGTCGGCCGCCCCAGTGACTCCGGAAGCAGCGGGCACGAACCGGAAAAGGGTAAAAACGCACGCGGACAGGCCGAGCTGACCAATGCCATCCAGCGCTTCTTCATCGAGGAGAGCCGGCTCGGCATCCCGGTGATCTTCCACGAGGAGTGCCTGCACGGCCACGCCGCCGTCGACGGCACCAGCTTCCCGCAACCGATCGCCCTCGCCGGCACCTTCAACCCAGCCCTCGTCGAATCACTCTACGCCATGGCGGCCCGGGAAGCGCGCGCACGCGGCGCGCATCAGGCGCTCGCACCGGTGCTGGACGTGGCGCGTGATCCGAGGTGGGGGCGCGTCGAGGAAACCTTCGGGGAGGATCCGTACCTGATCGCCCGGATGGGCGTGGCTGCCGTTCGTGGTTTCCAGGGCGACGCGACGTTCAGGGACAAAAAGCACCTGATCGCCACGCTCAAGCACTTTGCCGGACACGGCCAGCCGGAGTCGGGTATGAACTGCGCACCCGCCAACATATCCGAACGCGAGCTCCGGCAGGTCTTTTTGTATCCCTTCCTGGAAGCGCTTCAGAAAGGCGGCGCCGTCAGCGTGATGCCCTCGTACAACGAGATAGACGGCGTCCCGTCGCACGCGAACACATGGCTCCTCCGAAAAGTCCTGCGCGACGAATGGGGCTTCGAGGGCTTTTGCGTCTCGGACTACTACGCGATCTGGGAGCTTTACGACCGCCCCGACACCCACGGCCACCACGTTGCGAAGGATAAAAAGGAGGCGGCGGTCCTCGCCGTCCGCGCCGGCGTCAACATCGAGCTGCCCGAGCCGGACTGCTACCGGCACCTCGTCGAGCTCGTGCGCGAGGGCGTGCTCGAAGAGAAGGAGCTCGACGAGCTCGTCGCGCCCATGCTGTACTGGAAGTTCCGCCTCGGCCTGTTCGACGATCCCTACGTCGATCCCGACGAGGCGGAGCGTGTGGTCGGCTCCGACGCCCACCGCGAGCTCGCCCTCCAGGGAGCGCGGGAAGCGATCACGCTGCTGAAGAACGAAAAGAACCTGTTGCCCCTGAATCTCGACGCCATCACGTCGATCGCTGTGATCGGTCCGAACGCCAACCGCAGCCTGCTCGGCGGATACAGCGGCGTGCCGAAGCACAACGTCACCGTGCTTGACGGCATCAAGGCAAGGGTGGGCGACCGTATCCGGGTGCTCTACGCCGAGGGGTGCAAAATCACCGTCGGCGGCTCGTGGAACCAGGACGAGGTCGTGCTGCCCGATCCGGAGGAGGACTGGCAGCTGATCGAAGAGGCGACGCACGTGGCGAAACGTGCGGACGTGATCGTGCTCGCGCTCGGCGGTAACGAGCAGACCTCCCGCGAGTCCTGGGCGCTCAACCACATGGGCGACCGCACGAGCCTCGACCCGGTAGGAAGGCAGGACGATCTGGTGCGCGCTATGCTCGCCACCGGAAAGCCGGTCGTCGTATTCCTGTTCAACGGCCGGCCGCTGTCGATCAACTACATCAGCGCACACGTACCCGCCATCTTCGAGTGCTGGTACCTGGGACAGGAAACCGGACGCGCCGTCGCCGAAGTGCTCTTCGGGGACTACAATCCGGGCGGGAAGCTTCCCATCACGATCCCGCGTTCGGTCGGGCACCTGCCGGCATTCTACAATCATAAACCGTCGGCGAGGCGCGGGTATCTGTTCGACGACGTATCGCCGCTGTACGCCTTCGGATACGGCCTGAGCTATACCACCTTCGCCATCGAGAACCCCCGCCTCGAGGAGGACCGCATACCGCGCGACGGGTCCACCCGCCTGCTCGTCGACGTAACGAATACGGGCGACCGGGAGGGTTCCGAAGTCGTCCAGATGTACGTCCGGGACTGCGTCAGCTCGGTGACACGGCCCGTGAAGGAATTGAAAGGGTTCGAACGCGTGTTTCTCCGTCCGGGCGAGACCAAAACCGTCTCGTTCGACATAACCCCGGACCTCCTCGCGTTCTACGACATAAACAAAAACTATACGGTCGAGCCGGGTGAGTTTGAGATCAAAGTCGGTAATTCATCGCGTGACGAGGACCTCCAGACCGTCATCCTCCATGTGTCCTGAGATGCAAAAGCTGCAACCCGGGACTGAAGTGCCAACCAGGTATTTGTATGGAAACTAATCTGAATCCCCCGGCAACGGCGACGACAGCCCGAACCGATCTCATCCACCCGAGACTGAGTCTGAAGGAAAAGATTGGCTACAGCCTCGGCGACGCGGCGTCGAACCTCTATTTCCAGACGTTTGTCGTATTCCTGCCGATCTTCTACACCGACGTTTTCGGCATATCCGCGGCAGCCATGGGCACCATGCTGCTCGTCACGCGGATCTTCGACGCCGTCAACGACCCCATCATGGGGATGATCGCCGACCGGACCGAAACACGCTGGGGGAAGTTCCGCCCGTACATGGCGTGGTGCGCCATTCCTTTTGCACTGGCCGGCGTCCTCGCCTTCACGACGCCCAACTTCGGCCCGACGGGCATGCTGGTGTACGCCTACGCCACCTACATGCTGCTCATCGTTTTCTACACCGTCGTCAACGTTCCCTATTCGGCGTTGATGGGGGTCATTACCCCCAATTCGGCGGAGCGGACGCAGGTATCTACCTTCCGGTTCGTGGCTGCCTTCGTCGGACAGTTCATCATCGGCGCCACCGCCCTCATCCTGGTCGAGCAGCTCGGCGGCGGGAATGAACAACGCGGCTGGCAGCTCACAATGGCCCTCTACGGCGTTCTGGCCGTTCTCCTGCTCTTCGGAACGTTCTTCCTGACGCGGGAACGGGTCAAACCAACACCGGCCCAACAAGGCAGGGTAAGCGAGGACCTGAAGGACCTCGTGAAAAACAAGCCGTGGGTCCTGATCGCGCTCGCTACGGTCTTCCAGCTGACCTACATCGTCATGCGCGGATCGGCGACGCCCTACTACTTCAGGTACTTCGTCCAGGACCAACAGCTCGTGCTCTTCGGCGCCACGATCGACCTGACCTACGCCGTCTTTACGTCCTCCTTCGTGACCATGGGCACCGTCTCCACCCTCATCGGCGCCATCTGTACAGGGCTGTTCACGAAGCGGATGGACAAAAAGACCACGTATGCAGCCTTCCTCCTGGCCAGTGCCATTTTCTCGGCGGCCTTCTTCCTGCTCAGGCCGGAAAACGTGCTGGCGATTTATGCCCTCAACGTGCTCGTGTCCTTCTTCTTCGGGTCGGTCTCCGTGTTGCAGTGGGCCATCTACACCGACGCCGCCGACTTCGGCGAGTGGAAGTTCGGCCGCCGCGCAACGGGTCTCGTCATGGCCGCCTCCCTGTTTGCCCTGAAGCTGGGGCTTACGCTTGGCGGCGCCATCGTCGGCTGGATCCTCGGCATGTACGGATTTGTCAGCGGCGTCGAACAGACCGAAACGACGATGGTCGGCATCCGAATGCTCATGAGCTTCTATCCGGCATTGTTCGGAATAATCGGCGGGCTCATCATGTTCTTCTACCCGCTGAACGACCGGATGATGGTCACCATCGAGCAGGACCTGACGGCCAGAAGAGGAGAAGCCTGAGCTGCCCTCAGATCGAATTATTCAACGCACCCCCTACGATCATGAAGCGATTATCCACCGCCCTGCTGACCGGCCTTCTCGCCGCCCTCTTCATCGCCGGCTGCGACCGGCCGGAGCCGGAGAGCGCCGCCGACGAAGTGCCCGCGCTGAAGGACGTATTCGACGGAGCCTTCCTCATCGGCGCCGCCATCAACCCGAACCACTACTTCGAGCGGGATGAACAAGGTGCGGCTCTCGTCAAGCGCCACTTCAATACGGTAACCGCCGAAAACTCAATGAAGTGGGAGCGTATCCATCCCGAGCCGGGCAGGTACGACTTCGAAAATGCCGACCAGTTCGTCCAGTTCGCTGAGGAAAACGGCATGTTCATCGTCGGCCACACCCTCGTCTGGCACAGCCAGATACCCTCGTGGGTGTTCGAGGACGCCGAGGGCAACCCCGTTAGCCGCGATACCCTCCTGGCCCGCATGCGGGACCACATCCAGACCGTCGTCGGCCGTTACAAAGGCCGTGTTCACGGGTGGGACGTCGTCAATGAGGCCCTGAACGAAGACGGGACGCTGCGGCGGACCCCATTCCTCGAAATCATCGGCGAGGACTACATCCGACTCGCTTTCCAGTGGGCGCACGAAGTCGATCCGGACGCCGAGCTCTACTACAACGACTACTCACTCGAAAACGAGCAGAAACGCGACGGCGCCGTGCGGCTAGTAAAGAGCCTCCTTGACCAGGGCATCCCGGTCACTGCCATCGGAACGCAGGGGCACTTCAACCTCGAGTGGCCGAGCGTCGAATTGCAGGAGGCCGCAATCGAGGCTTTTGCCGAGATCGGCGTCAAAGTCCACGTCACCGAGCTGGATATCGACGTGCTCCCCCGGGCCACTCCCGAGCAGACCGCCGACATCGCGCGGACGGCTGAAATGGCGGAGGGGTTGAACCCGTACGCCGAAGCCCTCCCGGATTCCGTCCAGGAGCTCCTTGCCCGTCGTTACGCAGAGCTCTTCGACGTTTACCTTCGGCATCAAGACGCCGTCGACAGGGTCACGTTCTGGGGTGTGACGGATGGTGATTCCTGGAAAAACAACTGGCCCGTCCCCGGACGTACCAACTATCCACTGCTTTTCGACCGCGCGTACCAGCCCAAACCTGCGTTTCACGCGATTGTCGATTTAGTGAGGGATGGCCCGGTTGCAAGCACCGAACGGTAAGGGAAGGCCGTCATTACACATAATTTACAGGTTTCCCGCCTAGCACCGACCTCCCAATTGGGTTGACACGACGTCAGGGCCTCCATATAATACCATAAATTGATAAAATGATATTAAGTGCCCCCATCTCTCCTTTATAGGAATGTGGGCCACGTAAACTGGGACGTACCCTCATTGACATATCCACAGCCAGTCCCGGTTTGCCGTGCGCCGGCTGCTGAGGCGCCGCATACCGACCGTGCTTTTGTGTGGATTGCTCTCAAGTGAATGCAATCACTCCTGTCATCCACACTTACAGCAAGGCATCGAGTATGAGAACAAAGGAAACCAGGTATTTCGTACGGTCCTTTCTGTCCGCCCTATGCGTTTTCTTGCTAGTCACCATCCAGGATGCGCAGGCACAGGATGCCGCAAGACCACTCAACGTAAACGGGAGCTTTGAAAATACCGAACCGGGCATCCTCTCCCCAGACGAGGACCTGGAAGGCTGGAAACTAAACGTGGGGTCCAGCATCACCGAACCGCCGGTATTTGAGATCGTCGAGGACCCCGTCCAGCATGGCAGCCGGGCGCTGAAGGTTCTCGTGAACCAGACGGGCGACAACGCCTGGGACGTCGAGGCTGCTGCCGACAGCATCCCGGTCGTTCCGGGCACGACGTACCGCTTCTCCATCTGGGCTCGCGCCGAAGGGTCCGGCGGCACCGCCAGCTTCACCGTCGGGAACTACTCGTTCAACGAATACGGCCGCATCGGATCGGAGCGAGTCACCCTCACGGATGAATGGCAGGAGTTCACGTTTACGTTCAGGATCACCGATCAGGAAACCTACATTCGCGCGCCAATCCACTTCAGCTTTGCCGGGAACGTTGGCGACGCCGTCTACATCGACAACCTCCGTATCTACGACCCGAACTTCGGCCGTACTCCCATCATCGTCGAAGCCGAATCGGGCGAGCTGGGGGGCGATTTCGAAATCCTCGAAGACGAGGACGACGGCGCCTCCTACATCGCCATTCAGACCAACTTCATCGACGTCTCCTATCCCGGACCCGAACGCACCGCCACTTTCGAGGTCACCTTCCCCGATAGCGGCTGGTACGACCTCTACGCTCGCATCCGCATCGGGCCGAGCCAGTTCGACGACGACAGCTTCTTCTACGCCAACAGCTTTGGCGCCCGGGACGAAACTGACCCCGACCTCTGGACCATCGTAAATAACATCGTCTCGGCCGGCTTTACTGAAGACGACGACTTCGTCACCGGCCGGGGCAGCGCTTCCTTCGGCGTGTGGAAGTGGCTGAACCTCTCCGAAAACAACTTCGACGAGGATCCCGACTCGTTTTACGTGCATCCAGATAGCCTGACCCAGACGTTCCAGATCGGCGCTCGCGAGGACGGGCTCGACATCGACAAGATAGCCTTTGCCCGATCCAACCTGTTCTTTACCGTCGAAAACCTCGACAACGGCGAGGCCGGCGTCGACGAGCTGCCTGACGACACTGAGCCGCTCGGACCCCCGCTCGCCGAAGGAACCGGCAAGTGGCTCGGCAGCGCCTACAGCGGCCCGCAGGTCGAAGACTTCGAAGCCTACTGGAACCAGGTTACCCCCGAGAATGCAGGCAAATGGGGTAGCGTGGAAGGCAGGCGGGATACGATGAACTGGGCTGAGCTCGATGCTGCCTACGAGCTCGCAAAGGAGAACGGCATGGCGTTCCGCCTCCACGTGCTCCTCTGGGGCAACCAGCAACCCGGCTGGATTGCCGACCTTCCCGTCGAGGAACAGCGCGAAGAGATCGAAGAGTGGTTCACTGCCGTCGCCGAGCGGTACCCCGATTTGGATTACGTCGAGGTGGTCAACGAGCCACTCCACGACCCGCCGGACGACCCCGAGGATGGCGGGTACATCGAAGCGCTCGGCGGCACCGGCGAAACGGGATGGGACTGGGTCATCACCGCCTTCGAAATGGCTCGGGAGATCTTCCCCGAAACGACGAAGCTGTTGATCAACGATTACAACATCCTCTCGAGCATGAACAACGCCCGGCGGTACGTCCAGCTCGTCAGGCTGCTGCAGGAGAGGGGGTTGATCGACGGAATAGGCGTCCAGGGCCATGCCTTCTCGACCCGCGGCCCCGTTGCGGGTATGGTCGCCGTCCTGGACACCCTCGCGGCGACCGGTCTGCCCATCCAGGTCACCGAAATGGACGTCGACGGGAATCCCAACGAGGACGACTCATTGACCGATGAGGAGTCCGATCAGAACCAGCTCGAAACGATGCAGCGGATCTTCCCCGCGCTCTGGGCTCACCCGGCGGTCGAAGGGATCACGTTCTGGGGCTGGCGTCCCGGCCTGTGGCGGCATAGTCAGGAAGCCTACCTGGTGCGGCCTAACGGCGAAGAACGTCCCGCCCTCGTATGGCTGAGAGGCTACCTCCAGTCCTACGCGCTGCCCGCGGAGCCCGGTGCAGAGGTCCCGCAGGCCTTCCGCCTCCTGGGCAACTACCCGAACCCGTTCAACCCGACGACCCGGATCAGATATGAGCTGGCTGAACCGGCTGAAGTGACGCTCAAAGTATTCGACCTGCTCGGCAGGCAGGTCCAGACCCTCGTATCGGCTTATCAGGTTCCCGGTGAATACACCGTGACGTTCGACGCCCGGGACCTCTCCAGCGGCGTCTACCTGTATCGCCTGGAAGCCGGCTCGTTTGTTCAGACCCGACCAATGTTGCTCGTGAAATGACGTGTGCAACATGAAGCACGACGGCGCCCGCTCCAGGCCGGCGCCAGCCCCCTTTACCTACCACGAACGAATTCATGGAGGAAACAATGACCAACGTGCTACGACATAAGTTCGGTCGTTTTGCTTTCTGTGCCGTGCTCCTGCTGGTTTTTTCGGCAGGCAATCTGTACGCACAGGATCCTATCAACCAGAATGGCGGATTCGAGGATTTTGATCTCGGTGCACCGGGCACTTCCAGCGCATGGTACTTCCAGATCTCGGATGTCGCCGATGCCACGGCGGAAATTGTGGACGACCCTGTCCACGAGGGCAGCCGTGCGCTCGCCGTTACGGTAGCCGGTACCGCCGGCGCCAACCTCCAGTTCAGTAACCAGAACATTGCAGTCTCCGGCCCCGGAACCTACCACTACTCGGCTTGGGCCAGAGCGAGTGAAGACGGCGCCCGCATACAGTCCATCGCCGACCACCACGGCGGGACCTATTCGTGGTTCCACAACGTCACCACCGAACTCACGACGGAGTGGACGGAAATAACGTTCACGTTCGAGGTGCCGGAAGACGTTGCCGGCGTCCCGGTCACTGCCATCCGCGCCACTCACATCCTAAAGTTCGCCGAAAACGTCGGTAAAACGATCTACCTCGACGACGTCCGCGTGTGGAAGGAAGAAGAGGGACCGCAGCCTGATTTCGCCTGGGACTTTGAAGACGATGACCTGGGGGACTGGCAGTTCCAGACGGAGCTCCCCTACGATCTCAGCACCACAGGCGAGATAACCGACGATCGAGCCTTTATGGGCACCCGTTCCGTCCGGATGACCATTGGTGACGGCGGTAGCAAATCCGCCCTGATCAACGATGAACAGCAGGTAGAGCCGGGCGACGTCATTACCTACCACGTATGGGTCGGCGCAGACGAGCTCGCAGGTATCAACGGCATCCAGCCCTTCATCCAACACGGCGCCGGATGGACGTGGGTCGATCAATGGTATGGATCCGGCAACCTTACCGTAGATGACTGGAACGTGATCACGTTTACGGTCCCTGAAGGTGTAGGTGAGACGCAGCGCATCGGTCTGCAGGTGACCGGTTACGACCTCAACAGCACCGCTACGGTCTTCATCGACTACATCACCATCGAAAAAGCGGGCCAGGAGCCGCAGCCCGGCGAGATGGTCCCCGTCACCCGGTGGGGGTTTAACAACGTTGGCCAGGGCTGGGAGCTGACGGTCGGCGATCCCGGCGACGTCTCCGCCATCGGCACGGCGCCCCCGACCGGCTGGATGGCCCTCAGAGGCGAGTTCGACGACATCGAACCCCAGGTAGGCGAAGCCCTCGTCATCACCGGGCAGCTCGAGCTGATTGGCGGTGGCTTGACCACCAGCACCACCACCAACTACCCCGCTCTGCGCTACGGCGTGTACCAGGATAGCTCACGCGCCGGCGAGCTCGTCGGAGACGCGTGGGACGGAGAAGCAGGCCCCGGCGGAAACTACGGCTACCTGTTTACGGCGCCAAGCGGCACGGGCGGCGACGTAGCCTGGCAGGGCGTCGGGCAACGCGGCACCGTCGGCGGCATCCGAGACCGCACCTGGTACAGCACGAACGGCCCGAGAGATTACGTCCTGAGCAACGTACTCCATCGGCCTCAGAACGCACAGGCCACGGCCGGCCTGTACAACTTCGCGTTCTCGATCGCACCCCTCGAGAATGGCAGTCGCGAAATCCGGTTCTACCTGGTCAAGGAGGACAACAGCTACTACTGGGCCGACATCGTAGTCGACGACACTACGGACCAGGTGACCTCGTTCAACTCGATCAACTTCGCGCTCAGCGCCGACATCTCCGCCACCGGCGTCGCGCTCTACGACGTGATGGTGGGGCTCGGCGACCCTATCGAGCTGCCTGAGGCACCCGTTGCGATTGGCGAAATCATCAATCCGAACGGCAGCTTCCAGAACTCCATGCTGGGCGACCAGCAGGCCGCAGGATGGTCGTTCCAGACGGCAAGCGGCGGTGAAGGGCGGTTTACCATCGTCAGTGACTCCCAGGATAGCGATAGCCTGGCGCTTCGCGTGGACATCCTCAACCTCGGCACCAACGCCGACGACTGGAACGTCGAGGCGGTCAACGAGCCGTTCGAGGTCCAGCAAGGAGCCACCTACCAGTACACCGTGTGGCTGAAGGCCGACAGTGACGGTCGGGCAGCCCGCATCATTCTCGGTCAGCCTCAGACCGGCAACTGGGCTCGGGCCATAACGAGTGACGTCACCCTCACAACCGAGTGGCAACGGTTTGCCTTCATTCACACCGCCTCGGCATCCGAGGCCAATACCGGCATGCGAGCCCCCATCAGCCTGAACATGCCGGGCAACGCCAATCCGTCAGCCGGCGATACGACCAGGATCTACATCGACAACCTCTCCGTCATCAAGATCGCCGAAGGGGAGTTCAGCCTGCCCGATGACGTGATCAACTTCTGGACGTTCGAAGACGTGTCACCGGCCGACACGAACGCCAACGGCCACATCGTACACGATGGATGGGCAAACGGCAGCCAGCCCGAGGCTGGGACCGCCGTCCTCACCACGGAACGAGCCTACAACAGCTCGAAGGCCGTGAGACTCCAGAGCACCGAGACCTCCGCCGAGGTGCGCTTCAGACGGCACGGTCCGTATCCCGACCTCACCGAAGATTGGTTGTTCCGGTTCAGGATCTACATCTCGTCCGAAGACCTTGAGAACCTGGACCACATCAGGCCCTACTACCAGGACGCCAACTTCCAGCAGCCGGGTCCCGCGTCGGATACGCTCTGGGCTAACGAGATCATCCCGAATGCCTGGAACGTGTTCGAGTTCAGGATCCCGGATGGCTACACGCCGCCGATGAACCGGATCGGCATCGTCGTGCAAGCCACGTCCGCCGAGGCGATGCCGGTCGTGTACGTCGATCAGGTCTGGATCAGGAACAGCCCGCAGTCCGGCGTCGACGTCGAGCCTTCGGACCTGCCCTACCAGTTCGAGCTGGCGCAGAACTATCCGAACCCGTTCAACCCGACGACGACGATCGAATACGAGATCGACAACCACGTCCACGTGAACCTGGCCATCTATAACCTGCTTGGCCAGCGTGTGGCAACCCTCGTCGACGGGGAACAGGTTGCCGGACGGTACAAGGTCCAGTTCGACGCGACGAACCTCGCCTCCGGGGTCTACTTCTACCGCCTCACGGCCGGGACCAACGTGATGACCCGCCGCATGATGCTGGTCAAGTAAACCTCGGTGGCGCCAATTGTAATGTTCTTTGAGGGAATCTGAGGCCGTGCAGGGTCGGGTGTTCGGTGCTTCCGACCGCCCGGTCCTGCACTCAGGCTCACCGCAACACGAGCAGGGAAGAAAAATTACCCTATGTTTTTCAGGGTTTTCGCACTTTTGTTGAACAATCAAGTGATAATATCATTTGTTTTGTCTGGGCAGCCTGAATATATTCTGGAAGCGATACCAGAAATCTTCACAATCCGAGTTGTGAGGCCTTCCCCCGGAGAACGGGCTTTTTTTCAGGATCGGCCATCCCGATACGTAGAGTCCGCGCGATGGCTCCGGGCGATGCCGCTCGTGTTTTCGGAAAAGGACCTTTGCGTCACAAGCTTTTAACCTCCATGTTTACATCGAGAAAGTTTTTGTTTGTGGCCCTGCTTTCACTCCTTGCGTTCCCGTCTGCCGTGGTAGCTCAGACGGGTCGCATCACGGGAATCGTACGCGACGCGGACACCGGCAGCCCGCTGCCCGGAGCCAACGTAGTTATCGCAGGAACCAGTCAGGGCGCTGCATCAGACCTTGACGGCGCCTTTACGATCCCCAACGTGGCTTCCGGCCCGCTTACCATCGTCGTTTCCTACATCGGCTACGAACGGCAGGAAGTGGAGGTCGAGGTCACGCCGGGTCAGGATGTGCGAGTGGAAATCGAGATGACCTGGGCAGGTGTCGAAGGTGAGGAGATCGTAATCACCGCTCAGGCAAGAGGTCAAACGCAGGCAATCAACGAGCAGCTCTCAGCCCGCACGATCGTAAACGTCGTCTCGTCGGAGCGTATTCGTGAGCTTCCCGACGAAAGCGCGGCAACGGCCATCAGCCGCCTCCCCGGTGTTTCGCTTCAGGATGGCGACAAGGTCGTCGTCCGCGGTATCCAGGCCAAGCTCAATACCGTGCTCGTAAACGGCATCCAGCTTCCCTCGACCTCCCTCGAAGACCGCTCGACGAACCTGGGATTCATCTCCTCCAACATGCTCGCCGGCATCGAAGTGACCAAAGCGGTCACACCGGCCATGGACGCCAACTCCATCGGCGGCGTCGTCAACCTCAGGCTCAGGGAAGCCCCCGATGGATTCCACTACGACACGATGTTGCAGGGCGACTACAACGAGCAGGACCGTACCTACAACAACTACCTCGCGTGGGCGAGCGCCAGCAACCGCTTCTTTGGAGGCCGGCTCGGCGCTTTCCTCCAGGGTAACGCACGCCGGCTCGATGGCGGACAGGACGTCGGAAACGTCGTCTTCCTCGAAATGGGTCCCGGCCAGGACGTCTATGGCGGCAGGACCTACGGCATGTCCGAGTTCGAGTTCTCCGACCAGATCAACATCAACCAGGAGTACGGCGCCAGCCTCATGCTGGACTACCGCCTTCCCGGTAACGGCAAAATCCTGTTGCAAAACACCTACGCGTCGGAGATTGCGGATCTCGCTACCAACACCGACCGGCTCTTCCTGCAAACCCGGCGGAGAGGCTTCCGTCTCGAACGAGACATAAACAACCGGTATCTCCTGATCAACGCCTTGCAGGGCGATCACTACATCGGCCCGGTGAGGGTGGACTGGGGGCTCTCCCACGCCAGAAGCCAGAAGGATACCGACCTCAGGTATTCCATCGAGTTCAACCCCACCACACCCGGTGCCTGGGAGGATTCGTTCACCGAGGAGCAGCTGATGCGGTTTACGCCCGATAGCATCTTCGCCATCGTCCTCGATCCGGAAAGGTCCATCAACACCAGCTCGGGCAACGGGGCTACGCGTGACGAGCACTTCACGGAGCGTCGGCTGAACGCACTCCTCAACGTGACCGTCCCCGTCACCCTGTCCAACTGGTTATCCGGCAGCCTCCAGGCCGGCGGAAAAATCGAACAGCTGTCGCGGACGAACGACATCACCCGGTACTTCGCCCGGCTTTCCGAACCGAGCAACAACGAGCTCGCGGCCGATTTCATCCGCAGCATCGGGGGAGACCCCAACGTAGCTCTCCAGTTCCCCGTCTTCCGTGAAGCCGACTATTCAAGGGGTAAATACTTCCTCGGCGGCCAGCGCACCATGAGCGACGTCGTGAGCCTCGACTACATGGACGAATACATGCGCCTGGCGCCTCCCGGATGGGGTCTGCCGCACGCGTCCGACTCCCGAAGGTCCGACTACGAGGCCGACGAGAGCCTTTCTGCGGGCTACATCATGGCGGACATGAACCTGGGCAGACGCCTCAAAGTCCTGACCGGTGTTCGGTATGAGCACTTTTCCATGGACTACGAGGCGCCCTTCGTCTTCCAGACCCACTTCGACGGCGCCGGCGGCGTTCCCGATACGCTCACGGCCGACCGCACCATGGACCACTGGTTCCCCAACCTCCAGCTTCGGTTCGCGGCTACCGACTGGTTCGACATCCGTCTGGCGTACACCAAAACCCTCTCGCGCCCCGACTATCGGCAGCTGCTGCCCAGCACCTTCGTCAACCTCGACGGTCAGACCGGTGAGGCCGGTAATCCCTTCCTGAATCCCACCGTCTCACAGAACTACGACGCGTACCTCTCCTTCTACAACAACAAAATTGGCCTCTTTACCATCGGCGGGTTCATCAAAAGGCTCGAGGACGTGATCCTGCAACAGTCGATCATCCGTCGAAATCTCGACCAGTACCCAGGGGTATACTGGGTTCCGAGCATGAGGCCAGACGAAGGATTCCCCGATCTGCGTCCGGAGCGTTTCGTGACGACGTTCCTCAACAACATTTATCCCGCACACTTGAGAGGCATCGAGGTCGACTGGCAGACGAACTTCTGGTATCTCCCGAGGCCGTTCAACAGCCTGGTCTTGAACATCAACTACACCCGGGTCCACTCGGAGATGGATTACCACCAGATCCGAACCGAACGTCGAGGTGATCCTCTTTCCGGGTTCGAGTTCATTCAAAATGACACCCTCCGTACGGCACGGCTCCTCCAACAGGGCGACAACGTGCTCAATACGGCGCTCGGTGTAGACATTGGTGGCTTCTCCGGGCGGATCTCCTTCCGCTTCCAGGGAGACGTCATCACCAACGTTGGGAATCGACCAGAAGAGGATGCCTTTACCGAAAACGTCTACGCGTGGGATTTCTCCATCCGTCAGGCATTGCCGCTTCCCGGGCTCACCCTCTTCTTGAACGGCGTTAACATCGGCCATACCCCGGTGAACTCTTACCGGTACTTCCCCGTCACGCGCGGCGGGGAATCCATCGAGCACGTGAGCAGGCTATCCTACAACCCCAGACGCTTCCAGCTCGGTATCCGTTACACCTACTAACGCATGCAGTAAATCCACCAACCAACCAAACAGGTGAGGTCATATGATGAAGCGACTGATTCTACTTGGTTGTTTTCTCGCACTATGTACGGCCGTTTCGGTTCGTGCACAGACGTTAATGGATTACGTCGACGAAGTGCGGGGAGACACCCTGGTCATCAAGAATTATACTGATATGGGCAACGTGGCCAACTCGCTCCTCGACGCCATCGTTGCGGACGAGCAGGCGCCCCCTGGCCGCGTGTATTTGCTAAAAGCCGGCACGAACGACCAACCGTCCTACTACGTCGGCGACCGCCAGTTTACCCTTCCTGACCGGCCCATCACGGTGGTCGGCGAGTACGTGGGACAGGTGGTCCAGGCGTCGGACAGGCGGCCGCCTCTCATCGGCGGCTTCCTCGACGCCAACAACAACGCCGTCAACTTCGCCCTCTTCAATACACAAAATAACCTCACGCTGAAGAACGTCGCCATCCTGCCTGCGGCGCCCGACGGCTCCGAAGGCTGGTTCTTCACTGAAGTGACCGGCGAGGACAACACCATCGTCCTCGAAAACGTCCTCGGTGAGCACAACAACTGGACGTGGGTACAGTCCAACAACGGCGTCGGTACCAGCATCATCATCCGCGACAGCTATTTCATCAATGCCACCGGCGTCGCGACGCGTCGTAATGGCGGTGTGTACGACAGCGAAAACCAGCCGCTCGACAGCCTCATCGTCGAGAACACCACCCACGTGCAAAATGCCGGGATGCAGTACAAGTTCAGAAACCACCCGGCCAACAAGGTGGTCTTCAACCACAATACCTTCGTCAACGCCTCCGGACAGGTATTCCTCTCGTTCGGATACGAGACGAACTTCACCGTCGTCAATAACCTGATCGTAAACAGTAACCATCAGGCTTACTGGCCAGGACTCGACAGGAACGAGTCGGACCAGGATCTCCTGCCGCATGGCATCATCAACCTCAACCACCTGCCCGACGGCATCGAAGTCGCTGACGCCGACCGGAAGGTCCTCGTCGACCTCAACGGTGTCTGGTGGGACCCCCGCCTCGAACAGATCGTCGATAACCTGAACAATGCCGGCATTGAAGGCGACGTCTGTGACGACTCGGGTTGCGAAGCGTCGGGTCAATGGATGAGCCAGATGATCGTCGCCAACGACAGGACTCTGGAAATTTTCAACGACGAGGACCGGTACCCCCGCATCACGCAGGGTGAATGGATCATGGGAGGTGATCCGAACTTTGCCGAGCTGCCCGACATGATCCCCGCCCTCATCGAGTGGGGTGTAAATACCGTCCGCGACGACAATACGGTCCTCCTGGCAAAACTCCGTCGGGACGACAATCCCGCCGAAGGCGTGAACATGCTCAGGTTCGACTGGCCCGTCGCGGTGGACCTGTCGTACACGAACGAAGCCTACCTCACTGCAGCCCTCGGCGGCTTCCCGCTCGGCGACCTGAACTGGTTCCCCGAGCAGAAGGCTCAATGGGAAGCCGTGAAGGATGCACAGGCTGCCCAGATTGAAGCGGCCCTCGACGCCGGGACGACGATCAGCACCGCCGTCGAACCCATCAGTGAGGAGATTCCGTCTTCGTTCGAGCTGAAGCAGAACTATCCGAACCCGTTCAATCCGACGACGACGATCCGGTTCGACCTCGCCAAAAACGCCGACGTGACACTCGAAGTGTACGACATAGTTGGGCGTCGAGTCGCTACGCTCGTCAACCAGCAGCTGGCCCCGGGTTCCTATTCCGTCGAATGGAACGCAATGGATGAAGCCGGGCAACGCGTCGCCAGTGGCGTGTACTTCTACACGTTACGGACCAGCGATTACGTCGAAACAAAGCAGATGGTGCTTATAAAGTAGGTTGGTGGTTGGTTGATGCGGGTTAAAGCCGAAGCCCTGGTCAATTGTGGTGTTGGCCGGGGCTTCGACTTTCTCTATCATTCTACAGGTAGAATTGTCTCCAAAACCTGAATCCATCATGATGAAGTCTCTGGGCGCGCTGATGGTCGTACTGGTCGTCTCGGTTTTGTTCGGGCTTTTCCGTCAGGAAAAACAGCCCGATCCGGAGATCGTCGCCAGAATCAACCGCGACCACGTGATCACGTTTTCGGACCTCTCGAAGTACGTCAACGATCGGTATTACCTCTTCCGCTACCCCGATTCGTCCAGAGCATTCGAAACCGCTCTGAACGAGATGACCCTCGCGGAGCTCAAACGGATCGACTTCTTCGAAGCCGGTCTCCATCGTGACACCGACCTGATCGGGAGCATTCGGAGGACGATCAACGAGGAGCTGGCGCTGGAGTACTTCAAGACACAATATGAGGAGAAGTACATCAACGAGGAAGCCATACGGGCCGAGTACGAAAACATGCGGAAGCGCGTCATCTACCGGCAAATCGTGCTCTATAAGCCCCGGAATGCCTCCTCGGATGCCCTCGACTCGCTGAAGGCTCTGGTCACCACCATACGGAATAAAATCGACGAGGGAGAGGATTTCGGCGCCCTCGTAAGCCAGTACTCTCAGGAAGCGGATGCCGCACGGACCGGCGGGTATGGAGAACCGGCGACCTGGCGAAGATCCCTGTTGAGCCCGCGTGACTTCGTTTTACTCGGCCTGAATCCCGGCGACGTCCGTACCCTCGAGGCGAGGGAGGCGTACCACATCATTCGCGTCGAACGCATCGAGCCGGTTGACGTCGATCCCCTCGATCAGGTGCGCGATGAGATCGTCAAGACTCTCCGGGTGCGATACACGGGGAGGGCGGTGAACGAATACGAGCAGGAGAAGCGGGACGCGATCGATTCGAGCTCGGTCACCTGGGACGAAGAGGGTCTCGCGCAGCTCGTCGCGTGGTCGAACCTCCCGGGCTCCTTCACCGGGCAGGGGAGGGATTCGCTCGCACAGGCGGTCGCCGACGGCAGGCCGCTCACGATTCTGACCCACGCTAACGGCCGTGTGGATGCAACAGAGATGCTGCGCCTTATCGACGACGTGCTGACCATGAGCACATCGGGGTCCAACGAAATCGACGACATCAAGGCCTTCATCCTGGAGGCGTTACGAACCGACGCGATCGCCGAAAGGGCGCGTGCGCTCGGACTCGAGGAAAAACTGCTTCAGCCGAATACGCCGAGCACGGTGTTGAAGGACCGAATCGTCCGCCTTTACAACCGCCGCTTCGTCGAAGAACGGATCCCCGAAGCATCCGAGGAGGCGCTCCGATCATTTTACCGGGAGCACAAGGACTCGCTTTTCCTGCAGCAGGAAACCGTAAACGTCTACGCCATCATCCGCTCCGATAGCCTGGAGGCCGATTCGCTCTGGAAACTGGTGGAGCAGGGGGTTCCGTTTGAAAAGCTGGCACATAGCTGGCAGGTCAAGTCGTACGTACGCGATGAAAATGGCGAGATCAGGTCGTACCTGAAGCAGGAAGAACCCTATCTGGGCGAGGCCGCTTTCGACCTCGAAGAGGGCGAAGTCCGGGGCCCGGTGGCGTTCAACCATCCGGAGGAAGGCCGGCAGTACGCCATTCTCAAGCTGGCCGCCGCAAGGCCGAGACGGACGCTGGCCTTCGACGAAGTACAGAATCGGATAGCCGAGGTGTTTACGGAGTTCCACCGATCCAGGATCAGCATTGCCGTCGAGAAAGAATTGAGGGAAAAGTACCCCGTCACGATTTACCACGACGTCCTCTCCCGGAAGCTTGGTCTTTAGCGGACGACGTCGCCCCGTATCCTTTTCACACAAGATGGCTCGTTTTCTACTGGTCGGCCTCCTGGGCTTGCTTTCCATCCAGCCGGCGGTTTCCCAGGAGCTGCCACATCTCCGTCGGCAGGGCGACGCCACCCAGCTCGTCGTCGACGGGCAGGCGTACGTCGCTGCTCAAAGCGTGATGGGCTGGATCTTCGGTATGCCGATTTTCAGCACGAGCCACGCCACGATGTACGCGAAGCTGAACATCGCGAAGATCGGGATGTAGCTGCCCGTCGCCTCCAGAATGAGGCCGACGATCGTCGACGCCAGCGCGCCGCTGACAGCGCCTCCCATGCCCGCCAGCCCTACCACCGAGCCGACCGCCCGCTGCGGGAAAACGTCGCTCATCACCGTGAAAATGTTTGCCGAGCACGCCTGGTGAGCCGCAGTCCCGAGACTGATCAGGCCCACCGCCAGCCAGAGACTGTCCGTCTGAGATGCGAAGAAGATGGGTACGGCAAACAAGCCGCAGATCAGGATCGCCGTCTTCCGCGCATAATCCACGCTCCGGCCTCGTTTCACGAAATACGACGACAGCCAGCCGCCCGCGATGCTGCCGAGGTCGGACACGACGTAGATCGTGATCAGCGGCGGTCCGAACTCGAGCAGCGAAACCCCGTGCGTCTCGTTGAGAAACTTGGGCAGCCAGAACAGAAAGAACCACCAGACCGGATCCGTCACGAACTTGAGCAGGAGCACCGTGAGCGTTTCGCGGTGGGGGAGGAGCAGCCGGTACGGTACGCGCCCCGTCTCTCTCGTCTCGTTGTCCGACGAAATGTAGGCGAGCTCCGTGGCGGAAAGACGCTTGTGCTCCTCCGGCCGGTAATAGGCTGCCAGCCAGAATACCAGCCAGACGAAGCCAATAGCCCCGGTCAGAATGAAGGCCCACTGCCAGCCCATTGACACCGCAATGATGGGCACCACGATGGGTGCGAGTATGGCGCCGACGTTCGATCCCGAGTTGAATATCCCCGTCGCAAACGCCCGCTCCTTCTTCGGGAACCACTCGGCTACGGTTTTGATCGCCGCCGGGAAGTTGGCTGCCTCGGCAAACCCGAGCGCGAATCGCGCGGTGGCGAAACCCGTCACCGACCCCGCCAGTGCGTGTGCCATACCGGCAAGGCTCCAGAGGCCAACCGCACCTGCATATCCCCGGCGCGTCCCGATGTAGTCCAGCAGTCGGCCCATCGATACCAGCCCGATCGCGTACGCTACCTGAAAGGCCGCCACGATCGTCGAGTAGTCGGTCTCCGACCAGCCCAGCAGTGCCTGGAGGTCGGGCGCCAGGATCCCGATAACCTGTCGGTCCAGGTAGTTCAGGGTGGTCGCGAAAAACAGGAGTGCGACGATGCGCCAGCGGTAACGGCATATACCCGTCCTGCGCACTTCCCCCTTTTTGGCCTCGACTGGATTCTGGGCTGTTCCCGGCATGGTCTTTCGGGATCTGAGGTGAAAAACGGGGAGGGTCAGACGCCGCTGAATGCGCTGAAGCCTCCGTCAACCGGGATGACGGCTCCCGTTACGAACGACGCGGCGTCGCTGCAAAGCCACAGCACGGGCCCCTTTAGCTCGTCCGGATCGCCGAAGCGCCCCATGGGCGTTTTCTGCACGATCAGCTTCGCCCGCTCCGTGTACGATCCGTCCGGGTTAAGCAGGACGGCCCGGTTCTGCTTGGCCACGAAAAAACCGGGTGCGATGGCGTTCACCCGTACCCCCTCTCCGTATTGCCGGGCCAGATCCGCGGCCATCCAGCGTGTGAAGTTGTCGATGGCGGCCTTCGCCACCGAGTAGCCGAGGACGCCGCTGATGGCCTGCATCGACGCCATCGACGAAATGTTCACCACGCTGCCCCGCTTCTCCTGCGCCATTGCCTTGCCGAAGACCAGGGTCGGGTAAACCGTGCCGTGCAGGTTGAGCCGGACCACCTCGTCGAACGCGTCGAACGGTAGATTGAAGACCGGCACGCCGTCGGTCCGTGCCCGGGCTATGTGACCTCCGACGGCATTGATGAGGATGTCGATGCGGCCCCACGCCTCGAGCACGTTTCCACGTGCGGCTTCGAGATTCTCCCGGTCGAAAACGTCTGCCACGAGGGCCATGGCTTCCGCACCCTTTTCCCGCAGTGCTGCCGCTTTGGCTTCTGCCGAGTCCCGGCTTCGGCCGAGGATCGCCACCTTCACGCCCGCCTCGGCGAGCGCGTCGGCCATGCGGCCGCCCAGTACACCGTATCCGCCCGTCACGACGGCCACTCTACCGGAAAGATCGAACAAGCTTGAAACCATGATGTCAACGGGCGGGTGGGTGGAAAAAGGATACTCTCAGATCCCCGGGGCGTAGGGGAACGAGAGGCTCATGTAATAGTCGAGCGTGTGCGCCGGCTTCTCAAGGCCTTCCGGGAAGGGCCGGCGCGAGAACGTCTGAAAATAGAGCAGACACGCATCGCGCCACCAGCGGGCTTCCTTTTCCTGAATCTTCAGGAACGCCCTGACCTGCTCGTATCGCGGCTGGTCGATGTAGCCTTCGAGGCTATCCCACGTCTTCTGCATCGCCCGTACGCTGTCGACGCCTGCGTGGTAGCGGTGCACCAAACCTTCCCACAACGTCTCGCCCGTCGTCAATTCGTAGTCCCACGGCACGTGATGGAACCAGAGCAGGTACTTCTCCGACCTTTTCGGGTCGGCGAATCGATCCCGTACCGGCGGGAAGTACTGGCTGACGGCGTCGCTGCCGGCAGCGGTCCGGTCAAATCCGATCCCGAGCGAGTCGGCCCGGTGGTAGTAGACCGACGTCCAGTCCGCCCGGGGCCCACCACTGACCCACGGCGCCGGACCGTAGTGATGGCTCTCGCCCATGATGTGGTGCAGCCCGAGGGGCGTCATGTAGTTGATAGCTGCCTCCCACGATCCCATCATCATTGCCCTGACGGGTTCGACGAATGCGGGATCGTTCGTGAACGTCGCCCGGATCCACTCCTCGGCAATCTCCCCCGCATCCAGCGTGTGGTCCCATGCCAGACGGCCGAAGGCATACCAGTTCGCCTGGTCGAAGTGCGAGCCTGACCAGTTCCGGTCCGTCCCCGTATTTGCCACACCGGCCATCGCGGTGTGCGTGTACCCGTGGAGGCTCCCATCGATGACCCTGGCCACAAGCGATCCTTCGCCCTCCGCGTACGTGTCGGAATCGAGCACTTCCTTCCACATCGGGGCCAGGTAAACCAGGTGTGTCGCGAAGCCGAGGTACTCCTTCGTGATCTGGAGCTCGATCATCAACGGCGTTTTGGGCATCGCCCCGAAAAGCGGATGGAAAGGCTCCCTCGGCTGAAAGTCGATGGGTCCGTTTTTCACCTGGACGAGCACGTTCTCTCGGAACGCACCGTCGAGGGTCGTGAACTCGTTGTACGCCTGCTTCGCCCGGTCCTCCGGCTCTTCGTTGCTGTAAACGAACGCACGCCACATTACGACGCCGCCGTGGGGCGCCAGGGCGTCGGCGAGCAGGTTCGCGCCGTCCGCGTGCGTCCGGCCGTAATCCTGCGGCCCGGGCTGGCCCTCCGAGTTAGCCTTGACCACGAAGCCGCCGAAGTCGGGAATGTACCGGTAGATCTCGTCCACTTTTGCCCGCCACCAGGCCTGCACGTCCGGATCGATTGGATCGGCCGTCTGAAGGCCACCGATCTCCATTGGCGCGTTGAATCGAGCCGTCAGGTAGACGCGGATACCGTACGGCCGGAAGACGTCCGCCAGGGCAGCCGCTTTCTCCAGGTACATTGGCGTGAGGACCATCGCATTGGCGTTTACGTTCGTCAGCACTGTGCCGTTGATGCCGAGCGAAGCGTTCGCACGGGCGTAGTCGGTATAGCGGGGGTCCAGGTAATCCGGCAGCTTGTGCCAGTCCCAAAGGGAGAAGCCGGCGTACCCTCGCTCGACGGTGCCGTCCAGGTTGTCCCAGTGGTTGAGCAGGCGGTGCAGCACTTTCGGCACGCTGGCGACGTTCAGGTCGTCGATTGGCCGGTACGTCTGCACGAGCCGCAGCAGGTGAAACACGCCGTAAAGCACCCCGACGTCCGTGTTTGCGGCGATCACCGTGGCGTTTTTCCCCTGGACGTCGGTCGTTAGCAGCAGGTACCCTTCTTCACCCAGATCGCTCAGTCGTGCGTCCAGGCCCAGCCCGGCTACTATTTCGGAAGACGTGGGTGTACCGGCGATCAGGGCGTTGTTCTGGCCGACTTCGCTTGCAAAAACGACGGGCTGACCGAGCAATCCTCCGAGCCCGCGTTCGAGCTCTGCCCTTGCCGCCCGAAGCGTCGGCGAAGTGTCGGGGATCACGATTTCCTGGAGGATCTCCCGGTAGTGCGATAGCAGCTTGGCATCCGTGACGAGTGGATACCGGAGCCAGAGCTCATATCCATCTTCCGCGTGCAGCGGCTGGCAAAAAAAGAGTTGTACGAGTACGAAAAAGAGGCAAATCCGTCTGTACGGGTGTCTCATGCTGTCCGTTTTTCACATGGGGATGTCGGGAATCCGTTCGTCCTTGGGATCGGCCCACCGATCGTTGGGAATGAGCGGGGTCCATCCCGGGCGGAGGGGATCCTGATCGTAGGCGTACGAGCCGAGCCGGAGGTATAGCTCGTGATACTCGGCCAGCTTGTCGCGATCCAGCTTCACCCCGAGCCCCGGACCGGTCGGCACGTCGATGGCGCCGTCCCGGTACTGCAGCTTGCCCCCTTCGATGATGTCGTCTTTGAGGTGGTGGTAGTGTGCGTCAGCGGCAAAGGTGAGGTTGGGCAGCACCGCCCCGAGGTGAAGCATCGTCGCGAGCTGGATGCCGAGCTCACCGGACGAGTGGACCGCCACGCCGTACTGGAACGTCTCGCAAATCCCGGCAGCCTTTATGCACGGTCGGATGCCTCCCCAGAACGTCGTGTCGAGCAAAATGACGTCCACCGCCCGGTTTAGAACGGCCGCGCTCAGCTGCTCGAAATTGACGACCACCGTGTTGGTCGCCAGGGGTATCCGGAGCTTTTCGCGAACGTGGCGCATCCCGTTCAGCCCGTACACCGGATCCTCGAAGTAATCGTTTCGGATGTCCTCGATCTGCTGACCAAACCAGATGGCCTGCTGAGTGGACCAGACGCTGTTGGGGTCGAACCGGAAACGGTCGCCCGGCAGCGATTCGGCCAGCGCGCGGTAGCACTCGAGCTCGTATTCCGGCGCAAACACACCACCCTTCAGCTTGTGGGTGGTGAAGCCGTAACGCTCCTTCAGCGAACGGGCCTCCGCGACGAGCTGGTCGACCGTCCGCACTTCGCTCGATCCGTTCAGGGGATTCGGGTATCTGAAGAACAGGTAAGAGGCAAACGTCACCCGGTCCCGGAGCCGGCCGCCCAGAATCTCGGAGATCGGAACACCCCACTTCTGCCCCAGAAGATCCAGGCACGCAAACTCGATCGCGGCAGCGACCTGCGTCCGGTTATTGTATAGCGAAGCCGTCGGATTCGAAATGAGAAAGCGCATCTCTTCGAGACGCGCCGGGTCGTGACCGATCAAATATGGCTTCACTGCGTGAACCGCCCCCGTTGCGATCTCACCGCCTCCTCCCATCTCCCCCAGGCCTATGAGCCCTTCTTCCGTCTCGACTTCAATGATCGTGCGTACGAAGCGCCCCCAGTGGCATCCATTTGCATGCCGCAGCGACGCCTCGAGAGGTACCGTGACCGGCGTCGCCCGGATATCTTTGATACGCATCCCGTTTTGACCCTTACCTCACCGGTGAAAATGTGTGTGACGTGTCTGTCCGACGAAAATCCGCATCCGGCATCAAACGACGTATCCCGCTTTACCTGTCCGATTCACTGCATTGACGGGTTCGGACGCCCCCCTCGATGTTGAATCCGGAAAAACACTCCTGTGTAGACGTCGCGCTCCTGCCTCAATTCACCCCGATCTTTTGCCGTTCTCCGGGCTGCACACAGGATTTACAAGATGGTAGACGTAAACGGAGACCTGCCGGCAAACACGGTGCCAATATCATCTATTGATAATGTGATATTATCTATTGTTCAGTATAACGAATCCTACCGGGTTTGTCAAGAAAATCCGGCTTACTCCACATCTCCATCGAAGGCTCTAGGATAGGATGATGGAAGGTAATTTTCATCATCGAGCGGCGCTAAAAGCTCTCGTTGTAAGCCATTTTATTTCAAATATTTTGAGAAGGATTTTCGAACGCCTTTTAGGAAATCGCTTCCATTCACGGTATTTTCACCTGGCCAGACCCAATTCTTGAAGA
The DNA here is from genome assembly GCA_966250015.1 of uncultured bacterium. Classification (GTDB taxonomy): domain Bacteria; phylum Bacteroidota; class Rhodothermia; order Rhodothermales; family DASSAV01; genus CBINFS01. The sequence goes on from CBINFS010000020.1 coordinate 52,428, forward strand.
CACGAGTTGGGGATCCGGGATATCTTCTACCCGGGTTCTCGACCTCGCTGTTTTCCCGAAGGTGGAGGCATTCGAACGATCGCTGTTCGACGTAGCTGCTCCGTACCACAAACACTGGCGGATGTCCGGTTTTCGGCTCGCCGGTAATTTGTCCGAATCTGCCGTTGAGTCGTTTAGAATACTTACAGGTTGCCCTCACTCTAGGGGTGCTGTACGCCCTGATAGGCGCCGGTAGCGTCCTGGCGCAGAGTACTTTTGAAGAGAGCGTGATCGACGTCGGGAACGTCGGCCTCACGGTGACGAACTCCGGATTTGTTGGCCGCGCAAACGTGCGCAACAACCCGACCGGGCCGCCGTCCTTTGAATACCCGCTCAACTCGGGCGTCGAGCACCTCTTCGAAGGCGGCTTATGGATCGGCGCGATCCGCTCCGACGGCGTCGTCACCGTCCGCACCGGCGCCGTGACCACCTCGGGCGGCTACAGCTCCGGCGCCCCCGGCTACGAGTTTGCACCCTTCGCTCCCTTCACCGAGCGGTCGTCCCTGCTCGAGTCGGACGTCTACACGCGCCAGGCCGTGAGCCATCAGGACCTCATCACCGCCTTTGCCGACACCTTCCGGACGCTGCCCGGAACGTCTATCCCCATGCCGGACCAGGAGGGACGCCTCGGCGCCAAGGTCATCCAGACCGCCTACGCCTGGAACTTCCCCTTTACCGAGTCCTTCGTCATCATGACGTTCGACATCGTCAACGTCAGCCAGGCGGCCTGGGACAGCGTCTACGTCGGCCTCTTCCACGACCTGGTCGTGCGCAACGTCAATACCACCCAGGAGACGGGTACTGCGTTTTTTAATAAGGGCGGCCTGGGCTACATCGACAGCCTGTACGCCACCTACGCCTTCAATGCGGGCGGCCCCGAAGAGACCGTCAATACCTACGGCGCCATCGCTTTCCTGGGCGGCAAGTGGTACGACGCGCGCAGAGGTAGCTACCGGTACTTCCACCCCTCACTCGCCGACGAGTACCGCCGCGACGGCTACGCCGAGCCGCGCGTGAACCCCCGCTGGTGGCTCTTCAGTGGAGGAACAGAAGAGCTCTCGCGCCCGAGCACCGACGCCGATCGCTATCGCCGGATGCACACCCCTTATCCGAATCCCGCCGTCTATCCAGACCAGGCCTCGTACGAGGCGGCCAATGCGGCCTGGCGCGAAAGGCTGCGCACCGACGGCCTCTCGGCTACCGGCAACTGGATCGGGCTCACACCCGTCGGCCCGTTCCCGCGCGTCCTGCCCGGCGACACCGTCAGCGTCACCTTCGCCTTCGTCGCCGCCCTCAAACCGGAAGAGTTCCAGGGACCGGCCGGCAAGCCCGTCGACACCGAAGAAAGCCGGAGCCTGCTCAACAACAACATCCTCTGGGCGCAACGCACCTTCGCGGGTGAGGACAAAAACAACAACGGTGAGCTCGATCCCGGCGAAGACCTCAACGGCAACGGCGTCCTGGACCGCTACCTGATTCCCGAGCCGCCCACCGCACCGAAAGTGCGCGCCGAGTTCGTCTCGTCCACCGACCCTGAGACCGGCCGCCCCGAGTCGCGGGTCGTGCTCTACTGGGATCGCTCCGCCGAGGACTCTGTCGACCCGGTCACCGGGTTGCGGGACTTCGAGGGTTACCGCGTTTACCGGTCCAGTCCCGGCGACGACCGTGCGGGCAACATCCTCGATCGCGCCACGCTCGTCGCGCAGTACGACAAACCGGGCAACCGCACCGGCTTCAACAACGGCTTCGACGAAATACGCCTCGACCAGCCCGTGACCTTCCCCGGAGACACCACGCAGTACTGGTACCGTTTCGATACCGGGAGCCTGCTATCAGGCTGGCAGTACCTCTTCACCGTGACCGCCTTCGACGAGGGCGACCCGGACGCCGGCCTGTCGTCGTTCGAGTCGTCCCGCACCGCCAACGCCACCCGCATATTCCCCGGCACGCCGCCGGTCGCCGACGGCAGCCGCAAGGTGGGCGTCTATCCGAATCCCTACCGCGTCAATGCGGCGTGGGACGGGAGCTCGGCGCGGACGCGCAAGCTGAACTTTTACAACCTGCCGCCACGCGCCGAAATCCGGATCTACTCGCTCGCTGGCGAAATCGTCGCACAGCTCGATCACGACGCCGAAACGTACGTCGGCGACACCCGCTGGTACGATGACTTCAGCGCGCCCAACCGGAGGCTCCCGGGTGGCGAACACTCGTGGGACATCCTGTCGGAGAGCGGCCTCAACCTGGCCGGAGGCCTGTACATGTTCACCGTCAAGGATCTCGATACGGGTGAAGTGCAACAGGGTAAATTTGTCATCATCAAGTAACCACCAAGAATTCCCGCGCCCGCTGCCGTAAATGGGCTACGGTTGCAGGTTCGGGCCCAGGAACTCCATCAACCAACCAACAAAACGAGATCACATGAGACACTACGCTACGAGGTTACTCATGCTGCTGTGCCTGGTCTTTACGGTCGGGCTCGTGCGGGCGCAGGACGCGCAGGAAGTCACCGTGCGCCAGATCAAAGAGGTCCCACAGGCGAACATCGACGAGCTGCAAGCGCTCGGCACCGCCCTCACTGCGGACGACATCGAACGCCTGGGGCGCTCGGAATTTGAAGGACAAAAAGTCACGTTTACCGCGGTCGTGCTGGCCGAACCCCGTAACTCCGGCCTCGCTTCGCTAAACAGCGAGGGCCAGCCGGGACGCCTCCACTTCTTCGTCCGCGACACTGCCGCCGCAACCCAGGGTCCGGCCGGTATGGACATTCAGATCGTATCCGGATATCCAGGATGGAAGGACCAGGGCGTCGTCGGCTTCTTCAAAGGCGACGTGATCAAGGTCACGGGTGAGGTGCAGTACTTCGACCAGGTCAACATGCAGATCGCGCCGGAGACCATCGAGTACCTGGGTGACTACGAAAGCCTGGGTCTCCCGGCCACCATCCTCGACCCCGTCACCGTCACGACGGCCGACATCAACAAAAACGTCGGGGAAGCGCAGATCCAGTTCAACTGGGAGAACTACAACGACCTCAACCAGCAGTACGTCCGGATCGAGGGCGCAACCGTGTGGCGTTCGCCGAACCGAACCGACGCCCGCCCGAACTGGGCCATAACCTCCGACGGCGCGCAGACGATCGTCCAGAACGACGACATCTCGATCTGCTTCCGCAACGACAAAAAGGACTATCCGGAAGAGTTCAACGAGTGCAAGAATACCACGTTCGAAGGGCCTGCACCGGGCGCGATGGTCAACGTGCAGGGCTTCGTCTCTATCCGCGGCTCGTTCGACCCCTTCGTCATCAGCGTTCCCGCGGAAGGCGTTGGTAAGATCGTACCGTGGGAGGAAGCCGACCTGGAGGTGACCGCACAGCCGGCAATCACTGACGTCAAGATCGCTCCGCTCACCACGGTCCCCGGCGACGGCCCCATCCCGGTTTCCGTCGAAGTGACCGGCGACCTGTCCGTCGTAACCTCCGTAACCCTGACCTACACGCCTGCCGGAGGTGATGCCGTTACGGTTACCCTCACCGACCAGGGCGACGGTACCTACGCCGGTGAGATCCCCGCGCAGGCCGACGGCACGTTCCTTTCGTATACCGCCGAGGTGACAGACAATGCTGGTGGCGTTTACACCACGGCCACGGCCGGCACCACCCGCGTGCTCTTCGACGGCATTGACTCGATCGCCGACATCCAGGAAACGGCGCCCGAAGTCCCCTCCGCCAGCCCGTTCCGCGGCATGGAGGCCGTCGAGATGAACATCACGGCCACCGTCATGACGCCTCCGGGATTCAGCGACTGCCGTAACTGCGTCCTCGGCTTCTCGATCCAGGACGATCCCGAGCTCGGCCCATGGAGCGGTATCTTCGTCAGCGACAGCGAAGAGCTCGCCGCCGATCTCAAAGTGGGTGACGTGATCACCATCACCTCCGCAAACATCACCGAGAACTTCAACGTGACCTTCCTCAGCAACCTGACCTACACCAAAGAGGGAGAGGGTGAGCCGTTCGCTCCCAAAGTCATGGAGACGAGCGCGTTGAAGGATGCAGCCGTCGCCGAGGCGCACGAAGGTATGGTTCTCCGCTTCGAGAACGTAACGATCACCAGCACCAACGCCGACGCCCCGAGCGGCGACTTCGGTGAGCTGCTGGTTTCTACGGACGGGACCCCGGAAAACGCCGTGCGCGTCGACGACTCGTCCCTCGAAGTGCCGGATCTCTACAATGCCGAGTTCGCTGAGGGCGAGGTACTGGAGTTCGTCCAGGGTGTCTGGTGGTTCTCGTTCAGCAACTGGAAGCTCGAGCCGGTAACGACCGAAGACTACGGTCCAGCCGTCAGCACTGCCGTCGAGGCCGACGAGGTGCCCGGTACGTTCTCGCTCTCGCAGAACTACCCGAACCCGTTCAACCCGTCGACGACGATCAAATACGAGATCGTCACCGCCGGTCCCGTCAAGCTCGAAGTGGTCGATCTGCTTGGCCGCACCGTCGCGACGCTCGTCGACGGCGAGTTTGCTCCGGGTTCCTACCAGGTGCAGTTCGACGCACACAACCTGGCCAGCGGCCTCTACCTCTATCGTCTGACCGCAGGCACGCAGACGATCACGAAGAAGATGATGCTGCTGAAGTAAACAAACCCCATCGGGGTGCTTTATGATTGCCGAACGGGGGCGGATCACACCGGTCCGCCCCCGATTCGGACCTCCTCATCCTGCAGTTGTTTGAATGTTGGTTCGTAGGAGCACAGGTCCTGCTTTGAAGAATTTCTACTATTACAGCCTTGCGCTGGGCCTGTTACTGGTGTTGCTCTATACCGGATGCGACACCGCCATAACGGGTACCGCCTTCGAAAATCAGCCGCCGCGTACGCAGCTCAGCGTGCGGGACACGTCGCTCGTCGACAATCTCCTGCCCTCCGAGCGGCTTTCGAGCACCGTCGCCGTCTCCTGGTCCGGCACCGACCCGGACGGCTACGTCGCTGCCTACGAGCTGCGGTATTATAACGAAGGTGAAACGCCCGCTCCCGAAGCAAACTGGGTGCAAACCACCCGCACAGACACCCTCATCCTGCTCCCCATCCCGCGCGGCGAGCGCGTGGCCAACGTCGTCTTCGAGGTCCGCGCCATCGACAACGAAGGGCTCAAAGATCCCAATCCGGCGCGTACCGTCTTCCCGATCCGGAATTCACCCCCCACGATCCGCTTCAACACGTTCGACCTCCCGCCAGACACGACCTTCAACGTCTTCTCCTTCGCCTGGACCGTGCAGGACCCCGAAGGCCCCGCTAACCTCGACCGCATCGAGGTCAGCCTGAACGACAGCCTGAACTTTGTGCCACTTGCGGTCGACGCCGACTACGTCACGTTTGTGGCGGACGTCGCCCCCGAAGACCCCGCACAGATCGTCGAGGTGCAGGTCTTTACAGGCCGCGCTTTCCAGCGCACCGACGTCACCGTCCCCGGTCTGCGGCTCGACTCCGACAACACGCTCTACCTGCGGGCCGTCGACCAGACCGACACCACCAGCACCATTCAGCAGTTCACCTGGTACGTCCGCAAACCGAAAGGACGCGTGCTCTTCGTGAACGACTGGCGCGCCTCGTCGTGGCCTACCGTGCAGCGGTTCCACCTCGAGCTGCTGCGTGAATATCTGCCGGCCGGCACCGAGATCGACGTGTGGAACCTCTCGACTCCCTACACCACCGGCACCACGGGGATCGTCAACCGCTCGGAAGCCCTGCCTCCGAGCGCCGAACCGGGCCTGCGACGGCAAATGGCGTACTGGGACTACATCTACTGGGTCTCCTCGAACGCCATCAGCAGCATTCGCGGAAGCAACCTGCCGTTCATCTCGCCCGTGCTCGACGTGTTCTTCGACCAGGGCGGCAAGCTGATGGTCCATACGCCGATCATTCAGCCGGAGGACCCGTCTGAGAACGTTGGCAACCCGGCCATCTTGCTATTGCCGGTGAGCCGCGTCATCACGCTTCCCGACTCGGTGCGGCGTCTCCAGCTGCCGATTGGAGCCGGCGTCACGCCGGCCAGCCCGCTGCCCGGCGTCTCCGAAGCCCTGCCTCCGCTACAGTCCAACCGGTTCTTCATCAGCGAGCTGCCTTTTGAAGCGGAGGGTACCAACGCGATCCCGCTCTACCGTGCGGACTACCAGTACCGCACGCAAACAGGTGCGACAGGCGATTGGCCGTCGCCACGGACCGTCGCCTCCATCAGCGCCGACCGCCGGATCGCCCTCTTTGCCTTACCGCTCATAAACGAGCAGACCGGCCAGCCAGTGTTGCTGGGCGCTGACGGCGACGCCGATGCGCCGCGCCGCGCCGTTCACCAGATACTGGAAAGCCTCGGCTTCCCGAGACGGTGAGCCACAACCAGAAACGAAAAGACGACCTTCAGGATCAGCACCCGGTGTCTCACACCGCACAATGAGTAATTCGTCAGGAATGACCTTCAGTGTAGAAAAAGGAACGATGCCCGGGAGAAAGGCTCGAAAGGCGTCCCCGCCGCGCCGATGGAAGCGGGTACTGTCGCTGCTTACCCTCTTCCTCCTATTTGTGTCGCCTGCTTTCGGGCAGGGCAGCATCGTCGGTGCCGTCACCGACGCCAGTTTCGGCGACCCCCTTCCCGGCGTGAACGTGGTCGTCGTCGGCACTTCCAGCGGCGTGGCGACCGGAAACGACGGATCGTTCCGGATCGATGGCCTGCGATCGGGCGAGTACTCCGTGAAGTTCTCCTACATCGGCTTCGAAACGAAGCTCTACACTGGCATCCGGGTGCGTGACGGCCAGGAAACGAGGCTCGACGTGGAGCTACAGGAAACCGTGCTCTCGTCGGAAGACGAGATCGTCGTCGTCGGCGAGCGCCCGCTCATCGACGTCGAGCAGTCGTCGAGCTCCTATGCGGTCGACCGCGACCAGATCGAAGCCGCGCCTCTGCGCGACGTGCAGGACGTCGTCTCGACGCAGGCCGGCGTCGTCCGCGACCCGACGGGCCTCTACATCCGTGGCGGGCGCGCCAACGAAACGGGCTTCCTCGTCGACGGCGTCTCGGCCAAGGATCCCCTCGCCGGTACCGGCTTCGGCCTTGACATCGGCTCCAATGCCTTCCAGGAAGTCGAAGTCACCACCGGCGGCGTCGGCGCGGACGTCGGCGACGTGACCTCCGGCGTCGTCTCCGTGCAAACACAGGACGGCGGCGACGTCTTCTCGGGTACCTTCTCGCACAAACGCGACCACCTCGGATTTAACAGGGACTGGGACTCGAACTTCAACGAAGGCATCTACGAAATGAGCCTGGGCGGTCCTATCGTGCCTCGCAAATTGTACTTCTTCGCCAGCGGCCAGGCCGAGCTCTCCGACGGCTTCACGCGCCACATCGCCGACCCCGACTCCATCCGGTCTTCCCTCGTCAAGTGGAACTGGTTGCTGCCACGGACCGGCAACCGCTGGAGCGGCCTGGGTAAGCTGACCTACAACATTGCCCCCGGCATCCGGCTTCAGGGCGCCTATCAGCGCTCGCTGACGGTGAATCAGAACACCCGCATGCTCCAGATCACGGGCAACGAGGCCGTCGTCGCTCCGGGCTTCCAGTACGCGTTCATTCTCCAGCCCGAGAATGCCAACACGTACGCCCACGACAACATCATGACGTACCTCAAGTGGTCGCACGTGCTGAACGAGCTGTCGTTCTACGAGGTGCAGGCGAGCCGCCTCTTCACCAAGATGCGCGCCGACGCCAACGGCCGCCCCTGGCGGCCCCTCAACGTCGACTCCGAGCTCGACCCCGAGAGTATCGTCACCTACCCGGCCACGGTGTTTGTAGGCGAGGATGGCCGGCCGCTCGACCCGAACGCGCTCTTCGTGCTACCCGGCCCCGGCCTCTTCAACAACGGCGGCATCGCCACGCGCTTCCACGACCACTACGCCGAGGAGCTCACGCTGAAAGCCACCTATACCCGTTTTTCGGCGAGCAAGAACAACCGCCTCGAGGCCGGCTTCGAGGCCAAGTTCAACGAATACCAGTGGATCGACGTCGTCCGCCCCTGGGTGGGCGCACCGATCGGCTCGGGTGAGGGGACCAGTACGGGCCGCCTGGGCGAAAGCGCCGACGTGTGGAAGGTCAGGCCGCAGCGCGGCGCCCTCTTTGCCACCACACAGCTTCGCTACCAGGGCCTGATCGCAAACCTGGGCGCACGCTTCGAATACTGGGCTCCCGGACGCTACGTCGACGACCTGATCGAAGACCCCCGCGCCCCGATCCTCGAGAGCGTTCGCGAAGACTACCGGAACGAAACCGTCAAGCTCTTCGGCCTGCGCTACAAGTTCCGCCTGCTTCCCAAGCTGCGCGTCTCGTTCCCGATCCAGGAAAATCAGGTCCTCTTTTTCAACTACGGCCACTCGACGAAGCTGCCACACCCCACCTTCGTCTACACGGGTCTCGACCCGTTCTACCAGGACCGCTCGTTCTTCGCCGACCTGGGCAACCCGAACCTCGACCCCGAAGTCGACATCTCCTACGAGCTTGGCCTGCGCAACCAGCTTTCGGCAAACGACGTCCTCAACCTGACCGCCTTCTGGCGCGATAAGTTCGACTTCATCACCGTCGAGGACGTCGTCATCCGCGACGCCACCGGCCGCGAGACCGTGCGCGCCTTCCGCATCAACGGCGACTTCGCCCGCGTCCGCGGCATTGAAGCGAGCTACCTCAAACGCATCGGGCGCTGGTTCCAGGGGCAGCTCTCCGGTTCCTTCTCGAGGGCAACCGGCCTCTCGTCGACCAGCAACGACGCTCTCGCCCAGTTCCTTGCCAACGGGGACATCGAAAACACCAGCGAGACGCCCCTTGCCTGGGACCGTCCGCTCGACCTGAAGGCCAGCCTGACGTTCACCCACGACCGCGAGCGCCCGCTCCTCGGCATACCAGGCCTGAACCGCCTGCGGCTCTTCATCTCTTCGACGTTCCGTAGCGGCCAGCGATACACCCCCGTCGAGTTCAAAGGAAGGCAGATCAACCCGATAACGGGTGCACAGGACTGGCGGCCGGTCTACGAATACGTCGCGGACCCGACGAAGCGGTATTCGAAGGTCGGCGCCCCGTGGTGGTGGTTCGACATGAGCCTGCAACGTTCGATCGAGGTTGCCGGCAGCGATCTCCAGCTGACGCTCGAGGTGACCAACCTCTTCAACCAGCTCAACAGCATCATCGTCAACCCGGTCACGGGTAAGGCCTACCCGAACGTCGATCCGGCCACCACCGATTTCGTGGCGCTGCGGAATAATCCGGATTACGACGTCGTTTCCGGCGTTCGTGACCCGCGCTACGAGGATCCGACCGTGTCGGGCTTGCCGCCGTTCAACCCCGCCCGCTTCCTTCCCCAGCGGCACGTAATGCTCGGGCTCGCCTACAAATTCTAACGTTATGTCGTCGATTTTGAAAAATAGAGGGTTCCGGGTGGCGGATGGCGGGAGGGCCGTGAAGCGGCCGTCACGTCTTGCACCCGTCGCGGTCTTGTCGATTTTTCTGGCAGCGACGATGGCGGCTGCCCTGCCTGCACGTGCACAGGTGATCCCGGCTTTCGGTAACGACCGCAAGGGCACCTCCGGTTTTCAGTTCCTCAAGATTCCCGTCGATGCCCGTTCGGCGGCGCTCGGCGAAACCGTCGTGGCGAACGCGTTCGACGCCAGCTCCCTTTTCTGGAATCCCGCCCTCGCCGCGCAGGCCACGGGACCCCAGATCGGCATCAGCCACACTGCCTACTATACCGGCATCAACCTCGAGTCGCTCGCCGGACTCTACCATGCCGGCGGATTCACCCTTGGCGTCAGCCTGCAGACCCTGGACTCGGGCGAGATGGACGTCACCACCGAGTTCGAGCCCTACGGCACCGGTGAAACCTTCCGGCTGGTCGACCTGGCTGCCGGCCTGACCGTCGCCCAGCAGCTCACCGACCTCTTCAGCTACGGCGTGACCGCCCGCTACGTGCAGGAAAGTGTCGCGGGGTTGACCACTCAAACCGGTGTCGTGGACCTGGGCATCTTTTACCGCATCGGCGCCACCGGCGTCCAGATGGCCGTCGCCATCCGTAACCTCGGGATCGACGCCGCGCCGAAAGGGGAGATCGAGCGCGTGACTGTCGACCCCTCGGGCAACAGCGTGACCACGGAGAACGATTTCGAGTCCATCACACCGCCGACCACCTTTCTGCTCGGGCTCAGCTACGACCTTCTCCACGCCGACGCCCGCAACGACCTGAACTTCTCGGGCCAGCTCACGCACCTGAACGACAACGCCGAGAGCTTCAACCTTGGCGTTGAATACGTCTGGAACCAGACCCTCATCCTGCGCGGTGGGTATCGGTTCGGCGTCGACGAGTACGACCTGCCCAGCCTCGGCGCAGGCCTGATGCTGCCCGACCTTGGCCGCATCGGCGCCCGCTTCGACTACGCGTTCAGCCACCTCGACCGCCTCGGAACCGTCCACCGCGTCGGGCTCAACGTCAGCCTGTGAGGAATCCTTACGATCACACGATAGATGCTTAAACGATTTTTATACCTCACGCTCTGCCTCGTCACCCCGCTTTTCCTTGCCGGTTGTGACGATCTGCTGGGTACAAAGACCGACGAGACGACGGAAGAGATCTTCGAAGCCGGCCGCAACGAGCCGGGGCTGTTCAAAGAGGTCGAGTACGTACCGCTTTTCCCGTTCTTTACCCAGGCCGGCGACGGCGGCACGCTCGACCAGCCGCAGGACGTTTACGTCGGATACGACGAGTTCATCTACGTCGTCGATACGCGCGGCCTGCACGTCCTCGACCTGGCCGGCCGCCCCGCGACGTTCGTACCGATCCCGGGCGGCGGCACCTCCGTCATACAGGACCGTCGCTTCGACGTCTACGTTACGGGCCGCCGCGATACGACGCTCAACGGCCGCACCTGGAACCTGCCGGTCGTTCTCCGCTATCGAGGCCTTTCCAGCGGCAACCCGAGCCTCGAGGACATCATCTGGCATCCGTTCGACGACGACTCCCGCCGCTTCAACCGTCCGGACCCCATCGCGACCGACGAGCAGGTCGAATTCACCGGCGTCGGCGTGCTGCCGAACAACCGCATCTACGTTGCACGGCGCGGGCCGGTCAACGACCTCGCATCGGTCATCCTTCCCCACAATACGATCCTCGGCTACTCGCCCGAAGGCGTGAACACGCAGGCTCTGATCGCGCTCAACCCGACGACGCCCAGCCTGCGCAGCGCGGTCTACCCGGTCGACGTGCTCACGTACGTGCATCCGCCCCAGCGCCAGTTCTACCCCGACGAGGCCCACTTCGTCATTGCGCAGGCGCCTCCGTCCGGTGAGCGGCTCCGCTTCCCCGTGCTCTCCATCCGCGCCGTCGTCACCCCTGACGGCACCGAGTACCGGCCGGACGTCGAAAAAATCCAGTCCGCCGGCGACACCACACGCGGCGACGGGTTCCTCTACGAAGAGTTCAAGTTCAAACAGCCTTCCGATCTGGCCTACGCCGCCGATGCGACGAACTACCTGTTCGTGCTCGACGAGGGCAGCGACAGCCTGTTCGTTTTCAACGCGCGCGGTATCGAGGGCGTCGCACCGCCTCCTGGCGGAACCAGCACCTTACCCGTCAACGTATCGTTTGGCGGCACGGGCGACGGCGCACTCCAGTTCCGCAACCCCAGGGGTGTCGCCTATTTCGACCGTATCGTCTACGTGGCCGACACCGGCAACGGCCGTATCTCCCGTTTCCGCCTCAATACCGACTTCGAGTAAGTGCAGCAGTTGATCCGTAGCGGTGTACCGACCATAATCGTTCTTTGTCTATTCCTGTCCCGCCCTGCCGGCGCGCAGACGATCCCCGCAATCGGCACGGAAGCCACGCTGGACGTCGCGACCTGGAACGTCGAGTGGTTCGGGAACCCGTCCAACGGCCCTTCCGACGACGAGCGGCAGCGCGCCAACGTGCGCGCCGTCATCGAACAGTCGCAGATCGACCTCTGGGCGCTGCAGGAAATCGACGACCCCGCCGACTTCGACCTTTTGCTACAGGAGCTTGGAGAGGCCTACGGCGGGATCGTCCGGGATAATACGTCCGGCGCCGTCACCCAGCGCCTGGCCTTCGTCTACCGAAAGGACGTCATCACCGTCACCCGCACCGAGCAGCTCTTCCTGGGGCAATCCCAGTACGAGGACGCTTTTGGTTTCCGGCCCCCGTTGAAGATCGACGCCCGCGTAACGCTGCCGGACACGACGGTCTCCGTCTCGTTCATCACGCTCCACATGAAGGCCGGGGGCACGCGGGACGACTACGACCGGCGAGAGGCGGCAGCACGGGCGCTCAAAAACCGGCTCGACCTGCTGCACGCAAACCAGCCCATCATCATCCTCGGCGACCTCAACGACGAGCTTGGGTCTTCGATCACGTCGGGAAGAGACACGCCCTACCGCCTTTTCCTCGATGACACCGCCCGTTACCGCTTCCTGACGCTGTCACTCGGTGAAACGCCGACGTGGTGCGGCGGCAGC
>CBINFS010000021.1:0-64029 GCA_966250015.1 uncultured bacterium
GTCAACAGCCGGAACACCCAAGTAGTCAACAACCTGTCCACAAGATATTCACACGCGGGCATACGGCTTCATTTATGAGCTTTTCAGCAAATCCCGCCGCTTACAAAACATAATGCTCCATTTCCCATATGACTGAGTGCAAGCTTAACCCCTGCAGATTACGACGATGCTGTATAAAGCAGTGATTTTTGACCTCGACGGGACGTTGCTCGATACCCTCGAGGACCTTGCCCATTCGATGAACAACGTGCTGAAGCGTTTCGGGTATCCTCCTCACCCGATTGAAGCATACCGCTACCACGTTGGCGACGGCGCCGCCATTCTGACCAATCGGGTTCTACCTGACACTCACCGGAATGGCGAAACCGTAAACAAGCTTCTCGCAGCCTACCTCGAGGAGTACGCAAACCACTGGAACGTCTATACCCGTCCGTATCCGGGAATACCCGGGCTGCTACGAGAGCTGAACTACCGGGGGATACAATTGGCCGTACTCTCAAACAAGCCCGACCAGTTTACCCGGCGATGTGTTTCCGCTTACTTCGAGGAGATCGAGTTTGCCTGCGTGGTGGGCGATCGTCCGGGCAAAAAACGGAAACCGGATCCGGAGGGCGCGCTCGAGGTTGCCCATACGCTCAACGTGTTACCCCCTGAGTGCCTGTACGTGGGCGATACGGCGACCGACATGCAGACCGCCGTCGCCGCTGGGATGAAGCCTGTAGGGGTCACGTGGGGCTTTCGCACAAGGGACGAGCTCGTTCAGAATGGCGCGGAAATAATCCTCGAGCAGCCCTCCGAGTTGCTCGCTTTTCTGCCGGAGCGAACGACTACACCGTGACGACTTCGGCCTCCTGGCCAGATGGCGGGGTATCGACCCGTCCCTCCTGGCGACTGCGAGGCAGAAATGCCACCGCCACCGCACCGAGTACGGCAAGCGCAATGAGCAGCAGGAATCCGGGGTCGTAGCTCCCCGAAATGTCGCGTAGGTGCGCCACGAGCCACGGTGCCGTTGCCTCGGCGACACCATCAGCCGTCAGAATGATACCCATCACACGTCCGAGGACGCGTACGCCGAAAAGGTCGCCCGCCATCAGGGGAATGATCATGTAATCACCCCCCAGTCCGATTCCGAACACGACGGCGAAAAGATAGGGCATTCCCGGGCGATCGATCACGAACAACAGGGGAATAGCCGCAGCCACGAGCGCGTAGATCAGCAGCATCACGTACTTCCTGTGGAAACGATCCGCGAGCCACCCCATGAGCAAGCGGCCTGCTATGCTCGACGCCATGAGCAGCGAGATAAGGCCGGCGACCTGCTGCTGCGAAATCCCCTGATCGAGGCTCAGGTAAAGCTTGAGGTTCTGATTGGTACCCCCAACAGCGGCAATCGAACACATACTCCCGATTGCGAGCAGGTAGAAGTACCGATTCGTTAGAATACTTTTGATCGATACCACCGGCTGGCTGGGCCCGGCAGGACCCTCTCGGCCTTCCGGATTGTCCTTGATGAACAGAGCGAGGGGCAGCGCGATGAGGACGATCAAAAACCCGATCGTCCGCAGCGCGATCGTCCAGCCGAAGCTCTGGATCAACCAGTGCGCGAGCAGCGGAACGACGGTACCCCCTACCGCGATGCCAACGTAGGCGAAACCCATCGCGCGCCCGCGCGCCTTGTCGAACCACCGCGAGATGAGGACCTGATTGGGCAATGGACCGCCCGCCACGTACGCCAGCGCGTTGAACAGGTAAAAGACGTAAAACGCCCACAGGCTCGTGGTCAGGCTCAACCCTACGAGCGCGATGCCCGCCATCAAGATACCAGAAATCATCATCCGACGCGGGCCAAACCGGTCGACGATCCACCCGATGACGAATCCAAATAGCGGGCCGACGATGAGCTTACTGATGGCATTGCCCGACGTGACGGTGCCCCTGCTCCACCCGTAGTCTGTTACGAAGAAGTCGTAAAAGAACGGCAACCCGTAGAGCGCCAGCCCGACGATCGAGAAAAGCGCAAAGAAAGAGGTGGCAGCGACGTGAATCTGCCTTGCGGACACACGATTACTGGATTGACCGTCGTTCGCAGAGGGATTCACGTCGCGCATGTAGACCTCGTGATTAGTTTTTAATGGCAGTGCAAAAAAGCCCTGCTCGAAAGGTTCTCCCTCACTTCAGGAATCGATCCAGCCAGTCGAAAAAGACGCGATGCCACAGGAGTCCGCTTTGGGGTTGAAGGATCCAGTGGCCTTCCTCCGGATAGTAGAGTAACCGGCTCTCGATTCCCTTCGACTGCAAGACGGTGAAGGCCTGGAACGCTTCCGTGACAGGTACGCGGAAGTCCTTTTCACCGTGGATGATCAGCATGGGCGTATCCCAGTTCTGAGCGAAACGGTGCGGCGAAAACTGGTCGTAGCTCTTCGGCTTCGGGTTCTCCCAGTAAGGTCCTTCGAGGTCGAAGTTGACGAAAAAGAGCTCTTCGGTCGCGCCGTACATACTTTCAAGATTGAAGACACCCGCGTGCGCGACGAACGCAGCGAAGCGGCCCTCGTGGTTTCCGGCGAGCCAGTACACTGAATACCCGCCAAAGCTTGCTCCGACGGCACCGAGCCGGTTACTGTCGACGTAGGACTCGGCCGCGACATCGTCGATCGCACTCAGCAGGTCGCGCATCGACTGGCCGCCCCAGTCACCGGAAATCTCCTCATTCCAGGCAAGCCCGAATCCGGGAAGCCCCCTCCTGTTCGGCGCCACCACCACGTAACCGTTTGCCGCCATGAGCTGGAAGTTCCAGCGGTAGGAGAAGAACTGGCTAACGGCCGACTGAGGACCACCCTGGGCATACAACAACGCCGGGTATTCTTTCGAAGGATCAAAGTCCGGCGGGTAAATCACCCATGTGAGAATCTCCTTTCCGTCGGTCGCCTTCACCATCCGCTTTCTGACTTCACCCATCTTGACCCCAGCCAGCAGTTCCTCGTTGACTCTGGTCAGGGGCTCTGCCTCGCCCGTTTCGACGTCGACCCTAAAAATCTCTGACGGTGCGGAGATCGACATGCGGGACGCAATCAGAACCTGACCGTCCGGCGTGCTCGCCACGTTAACCGAACCGTAATCGTGCATGCCTTCGGTGACCTGTCGGATCGTTCCCGTCGAGATTTCGGCAGCAAAAATCTGTACCGTTCCTTCCGTTTCGCTCGTAAAGTAGATCGTGCTGCCGTCCGGCGACCATACCGGATCGTAAGCGTTCAAATCGAAACCAGTCGTGAGCTCACGCTTGCTTCCATCCTCAAAATCGTAAAGAAACAGACGATTCCGGTCCGATTCGTACCCGTCTCGTTCCATGCTGAGCCACGCCAGATACCGGCCGTCCGGCGAAAAGACGGGGCCGACGTCGTAGCCCATCATACCTTCAGTGAGGTCGGTCGTCTTTCCGGTCGCCACATCGTAGAGGTAAATGGAGGAGTTGGTGCTCGAAGCCGCGGCATAACCCGACTTTTTCTTGCTGGTGTAAGCGATTTTGGAGCCGTCCGGGCTCCAGTTGATCTGTTCGACGCCGCCGAACGGATTGAGCGGGGTGTCGTACCGCTCACCTTCCATCACGTCGATCGGCTCACCGATTTTTCCGTCTTCGTACGGTGCGATGAAGAGGTGGCTGTAGGCGAAGTCGTGCCACGAATCCCAGTGCCGGTACATCAGCTCGTCGATGATCCGCGCATCCGCCTTATCCAGATCCGGATAGCGGTCGACGACCGTGCTGTCGAGCTTGACGTCACGCGTGAAGGAGACGTAGGCGCCGTTTGGAGCGTATCGGAAATTGCTGATCCCACCTTCGACGTCTGTGACTACGCGCACATTGCTCCCATCGACGTTTACTTCCCAGAGCTGTCTCGACCCCGATTGGGTCGACAGGAATCCAATACGGTCGCCGTCGGGGTGCCACTGTGGTCCAGATTCACTACCGGGAAAGGATGTCAACTGAATCGGCGTACCACCGGTCACCGACATTAAATAGAGATCGGTGTTGCCGCGATTCTCCTTGACGTCGTACGTCGTCACACCGTATACGAACGTTTTACCATCCGGGGAGACGACCGGTCCGGACACCCGTTTCAGCTCCCAAAGCAGCTCGGGCGTAAGCACCGACTGCGCAAATAGGGTTCCCGGTACCAGTAAAAACACAAATAAGAGACAGAACCTCTTCATTACAAATAAACGGTTGTAATCCAAAAAAAACGATTTGACCAACGAATGTAAGGTGATAGCACGTATAGAATCAAAACTGCATCAATTCTAGTGAAATGAACCTTTCGTGGGCGAGGTGTCCGACAAAAAAGGCAAACAACGATCTATCCTTTCGTTACCTGCCGATGCACTATTCCATACACCCCTCAAACGAAGACGCCGTTTTGAATGTGATTCCGGAGCCTGCCTTCCGTCAGATAGATTCTTGCAGTTTCAGCTGCCTTGAACCGCATCTCGTACCAGCCTTCCTCGGAGTAGTACGCGGTGTGGGGGTTGACGATAAGGCGTCCGCTCAACCAGTCGTGATCCTCACGCCATGCTTTGAGCAGCGAGTGTTCAACGGGCGGTTCATCAGGCAAGACGTCGAAGGCCGCAGCCGCCAGATGCCCTTCGCGCAGCGCCGCTTCGATGAGGTCAAGGCTTTCGATGATGCCACCCCTCGCCGTATTGACGAGGCACGCTCCCGGCCTCATCCGCGAAATGAAGGCGGAGTCTACCATACCCATTGTATCGTGTGTCAGCGGACAATGGAGGCTGACGATGTCCGATCGTTCCAGCAGCTCTTCCAGGTGGGAAACGCGAAGGTATCCAACCGCCTTCTCGTGTCCCGACGGAACGTACGGGTCGTAACCTAAGATCGTGTACCCGAATGGTTTTAACCGATTTACTACCGCCGTTCCGATCCGTCCCACGCCGATCAGCCCGACCGTACAAGACGAGGTTCGATGCTGGGGATGTAACACATTTTCCTGCCAGCCCTTTTCGAATCGTCGCGCGGCGCGGTCATACGCGACTAGTTTTCTTTGCAGGGCAAGGATCATAGCGCAGGCGGTGTCGGCCACCTCCTCCGTGCCGTAATCCGGCGTATTGCAGAGGGGAATGTTCCGGGACGCCAGGGCGTCGAGGTCGATGGTATCGAATCCCACCCCGTACCGGACGACGATTTTGCACCGATCCAGCAGGCTCACCGTTTCCCGCTCGACGTGCCAGTGCCAGACGAGCAATGCATCCACCCGCCGCCACACCTCCTTCCACCGTTCGTCCTTCCGGAAGTCGCCGAGGAAAACGAAAGTTGCTTCAGGGAAACCGTGCTGTTCGATGTCAGCGGGCGGGGTTATGTGGTCGGTGATTCCGACGATCCACTCCTTTCCGGGGCCAAATAATTCCATTCTCGGGTGCGGGATACTGCTATTGACAAGATCGAGACGCCAAAGCTATCATTTGATCAATACGGCAGCCTCGGTTGAGTTTGTGCCTTCCTTCAGGTCCAGATGCGCTGCTGTTTTTCTTACAATTTTATTTCTCTTTAGGTTATGGCAGAGCGTAAACGCGGTACGGTCAAATGGTTCAATGACGGAAAGGGATACGGGTTTATAACCCCGGAGGAAGGCGGCTCAGATTGTTTCGTGCATTTCAGCGCAATCGAAGGGGAGGGATTCCGTACATTAAAAGAAGGCGACAAAGTCGAATTTACGATCGGACAGGGAGCAAAAGGTCCGAACGCACAGGAGGTAACGATCATCGGTTAGGGTATCCCCCAAAGAACCACAGTGATCATTCGTTCTGCCGGTTCGGGATGTCGGTTTGATAGAGCCGGTCCGGTGTAAGGAGGTAAATCGACTCGTTCGAGACGACGACGTCGACGAGGGGTGTATCTGTACGTACGTCGAGCACGCGCTCGAGCCGGCCGTTCTTGTAGGCAAGGAGCCGCTTTTCGAGCAGGATCCAGAGTACGTCCTCGTTTATCGTGACTGCTCGTATGCCGTCCGCGATGCCGTCTGCCAGCTTCCGTACGTAGTTCCCAAGCGGATCAAACACGAGCACGCATTCGTGCCCGGCGTCAGCCACGTATAACGTACCGTCTGGACCCACGGTTAGCGCTACCGGCTCTGAAAGGGCGCCGTTAGCCACGTCGTAGCCTCCAATCGTTCGCGTTCGCTCGTGAGCCCGATTCCACTTTAGGACGACCTGCTCCGCGGCATCTATGGTGTAAATTTCGCCGGAGGATGGAGAAGCTACGGCTATGGGTCTCCCCTCTCCGATGGCTCCCTGGGGCTGGCTTTTCCTGTCAGCGGGTAGCCCTTGTAACACCGGCGAATCCCCTCTGTGCAGGCTGACGGGGAGAATCTTAAGCGGCATGAACTCGCGGGAGAATAGTTGTAAACGCCCGTTCCCCGCATCAGCAACGATCAAGACCAGGCCGTTCGTTGGATCGATGTCCGTCGGGTCGTCGAAGCTACCCGGTTCGATGCCGGGCCCGCCCAGCTCGGCCTCGATCGCCCCGGATTCGTTCAGCTTGACCACCACGTCACGGCCCGAATCGACCACGTAGAGATAGCCCGCCCCATCCGACGCTACTGCCCGCGCCTCGGTGAAGGAAGCGATGGGCTTCAAGTCAGAAAGCACAGTGTCCACAGGCTGAGACGAAGCGTCCAGCACGAAGACAAACAGACCTAACAGTCTCCACATGGTTTGCTGCCGGTATTCGGCGTGACGGACGCCCAACCCTTACAGCTGCAGCCTCGCCAGACCTTTCTGGCCGATGTCGCGGCGGTACTGCATCCCGTCGAAGTGGATCGTTTCGACGGCGCCGTAAGCCGTTGCGAGTGCAGCTCTTAGATCTTTACCCACAGCGGTAACGCCCAAAACGCGGCCGCCGGAGGTGACGATGCGATTGTCGGAACCAAACTGCGTACCCGCGTGGAAGACAAACACGTCCTCCCGGTCGGCCAACACGTCGAGGCCCGAAATGACGCTGCCTTTACGGTAAGCCCCCGGATAACCCTCCGAAGCCAGCACCACGCAGGCGCACGCGCCTTCCCGTATCCTCGGCGACAGTTCCCCAACGCGACCTTTTACGACCGCTTCACACACGTCGACGAGGTCGCTTTCGAGGAGTGGTAACACGACCTGCGCTTCCGGGTCTCCGAGCCGGCAGTTGAACTCCACGACACGGGGCCCGTCCGTCACCATCAGCCCGCAGTACAGAAATCCGCTGTATGGATTCCCCTCGGCGGCCATCCCTTCTAGTGTCGGCTCGATGATCTCTCTTTTAACGCGATCAACGAGGTCTTCCGTCGCGACGGGCGCTGGTGCGTACGCGCCCATGCCCCCCGTATTTGGACCTGTATCGCCGTCCCCCAAACGTTTGTGATCCTGCGCTGGAGAAAGCAACACGTAATCCTTTCCGTCGGTCACTGCGAAGATGCTGACCTCTTCGCCCCGCATGAACTCCTCGATCACGACGTGATCGCCTGCTTCCCTAAAGGAATCGTCCCGCAACACGAGGTCAAGCGCCGAACGGGCCTCTTCGTAGGTTTCACAGACGATTGCCCCTTTACCGGCCGCCAGCCCGCTTGCCTTTATCACGATCGGGGCTCCCTGTTCTTCGAGGTAGGCGACGGCTGCGTCGTACTCATTCCTCGAAAACGTGCGGTGCGACGCACTCGGAATACCGTGACGCTGCATGAAGTCCTTGGCAAACGCCTTGCTGCCTTCCAGACGCGCCGCCGCCGCCGACGGACCGACCACCCTGCAACCATCCGCTCGAAGTGCATCAGCCAACCCGATCACCAAAGGCTGCTCGGGACCTACCACCACCAGATCGATTTTCTCCCGTCGGACGACCTCTCGTATGCCATCCAGGTCTGTCGCGGAGACGGAGAGGTTTTTACCAAGTGTGGCCGTACCGGGATTTCCGGGGGCGATAAACAATTCAGGCCGATTTGCACTGCGCGAGAGTGCCCACGCCAGAGCATGTTCCCGCCCTCCACTGCCGACTACGAGTATTCGCATATCACTGATGTTTGAACGATTCGGATCAGCAAAGATACGGCCAAGCAAGGTCAAAACGCACCAGATGATGCGCCGGGTATACTATACGAAAGCGGTTTTACCTATAGCAGGGGCAAATCATCACATCGACACATTTCAGATGGAACGTACTGTAATTAAGGCGGTTTAGCGGCTTTTCGGGGATTTGCGAGGGGGTGAAATGAATGGTTCGTTTCTCTTTTTGTGTATCTGGATGCTGGCAATTAGCAGCCTCCGGTACGAAAACAGCCAGGCCCAACCGCAAGTCCATCCTGATACCGCATCAAATCGCTTTGAGATTGAGATCAAGCCCAGAGTCTATCCAGAGGCGCTCTTTTCGACTACGTTCGGCATCGGCATCGGGGTAGGATTGGAAATCCAGAACCTGCTTCGTGGGGGATCCTCACTGCTGCTTCTGGCTCAACCCTCCGTGCACAGGGGACTATACACGGCATCCTTTTTCACTGGCAATCCCTATGAGGAACGTCTTTTTGGATACCTGGGCGCCGGTTTCGTCGATACGGGACGCCAGCGGTACTGGGGCCTAGGACCCTTCACCGATCGATCCGATCTCGTACACGTCGAACACGAACGCTTTGAGCTGGAAGGTCGGATCGGCTACTACCTGAAGGAAGGCGCCTTGCTGATACAGCCCTCCGTCAAGTTTGTGCATCAGACGGTCCAAGACTTTACAGAGCGTAATGAAGATGCCATCGAGAACATGGACCCCATTTCGGTCGATCACCTCTATTACGTGACGGACGAGCGGAACGATCGGATACTGGGGGCAGCGTACGGCGTTGAGCTCATTCTGGACCATCGAGACCGGTTAGAAACGTCACGCCGGGGAACATTGCTCGAGGCGGGGGTCTATCGATATAACTCCTTAAACCGGCCCGGTCTGAGCTTTCAGCGCTATCTCGCTGCCGCTTACTGGTTTTTGCCCGTCACAACCCGCAGCACCCTCGGCTTTCGGGCCGTCAGTATATTGACCAGAAACGACGGGCCCGACCCCATCCCGTTTTACATGCTCGTCCCCCTCGATCGGCACCTCATTCCGGGCTATCCAAGCCAGCGCTTTTTCAGCAATGACATCCTGGCGTTTGGCGTCGAGTACGGGCACCAGCTTCTTTCCGTATTTCAGGATTTCGGTTTAGAAGGGATCGTAAGCCTGCACGCCGCAGGAGCGTACCACAACGTCTTCAAGGAGTTCGAGCCCGGCCTCACCTTCCGGAAGACCTTAAATCCCGAAGAACGCCAGTTCTATCTGAGGCCGACAGTCGGTATAGGCGCTCGCATTCTATCCCTCCGGCGCGATCGGGCGTACATTACCGGAATGGCGGCCTTAAGTGCAGAAGGAATTTCCTTCCTGACCCTTCGTTTCATTCACGACCTGCGCAGACGGACTACCCCGATTCGATAGTAGCCGCCCTGTCGGTCCTCTACGGAACGAAGGCCAAACGACATGATTCCTCTTCTTGCGACACACGTCCCACGATACCTGCACAGGCTCTTTCCTGACCTTTTGTGGCGTATCCCGTCCGACTCACGCACGCTTTATTTCACGTTCGACGACGGCCCGACCCCAACCCTCACGGGAAAAATCCTGAACGTGCTCGATAAATACGATGCAAAAGCTTCCTTTTTCCTGATCGGGCAGGAAGCGTCAAGGCATCCGGACCTCGTTCGCGCCATCCAGTCAGCCGGACACACGATCGGCAACCACACGTTTTCGCATCCGGATGCCTGGCACATCACGAAACAATCGTTGGCGACGGAGCTCAAAAAGACCACGGAGATACTCGAAGGGTTAATTCAGCAACCCGTCCGATGGATGAGGCCTCCGTACGGCAGGTTCACGCGTCACATGAGAGACTGGTGCCAGGTCGAAGGGCAGCGTCTCACGATGTGGGACGTCATGCCGGGTGATTACCTCCCGAGGATAACAGGAAGCCACGTTCGTACTCACGTGGTCCGATACGCCCGGCAAGGGTCCATCGTCGTCTTGCACGACAACGTCAAGGCGTCCGACACGCCCGCTGCCCTGGAGTACATCCTGAATAGGCTTGGATCGGAAGGGTGGAACTTCGATGCCCTTTTGTGACCGGACGATCAGGTCTTACCCTCCATTTCGGGCAGTTCGCGTGGCTGCTCCGGCTCGGCGGTGTACTCCGTTCCGACGATTACCTCAAGCGCCTGCGGGACGGCTGAGAACGTGACCGGTTTATCGGTCAGCATCTCCCCATCGACGTTGAACCACATGCCGGGATGGGACCGAACTGAAACGCGTGAGGCCATTCGGTGCTCGACGCGTTCGCTGGTGAGATAATTTCCGGCCAGGAGGCGGGCGCCCACGTTGGCAAGCTCCAGAATCGTTCCAAAATGTACGATCACCACGTCCAGCTTGCCATCCTGCATGTTGGCCATGGGTGCGACGTTTTTGCCGCCAGCGACCGTCCTTCCGTTTGCCACGACGATGTTGAAGGCGTCGATCTCCTCTTCGGGTTCACCGTCAAAGGAAACGAAGGTCTGGTGGCCCCTCACTTCCGGAACGGCCTTGAGTGAGCCAATCAGATATGCCAGAGGTCCCCATCTGGCCTTCAGTTCACTGGAGATCGCTTCCCCGACTTCACCGCTGAACCCTCCAGCGGCAGCGTTCAGTCCATAGGTCTCTATCCCGTCCGCCTCGACCTTGATCAGGTCGAGCCGCTCGCGCCGGCCAACCTCCAGCATGGCCATTGCGTCTCTGGCATCCTCTGGTAGTGCAAGGGTTCGCGCGAGGTCGTTCCCCGTACCGAGGGGTACGACACCGAACGTCACCTGCCGCCCACTCGCCATGACGCCATTGAGCACAGAGTTGACCGTCCCATCGCCGCCCGCTGCGGCAACGATCTCGAATCCCTCATCTACCGCACGTTTACCAAGCTCACGTCCATGCGGCGCGCCGCTGCTTTCCCACAGGACGATGTCGTCCCGGTGTGATATCAGCTCCTTCATGGAGTCGGCCTGCTCGGCCGAACCCGAATTGGGATTCGTGATAATGCAGATTTTCATCCGTATTGAGCCCTTCGACCAGCGGAATCAGATGATCAATCGAGGGCCGGCAAACCGGTCAATTCAAGATAACAGCGTCCGGTTTCGAAAGGATGAAAGCGCCGGTAGCGTCAGTTTCTATTACAACTAATAGACAAGGATCTCAATAGAACGGGTTCTTCTCTGGTACTTCCTGCTCCAGATAGATGGCGCTGTACCTCACGTAGTTCTCAGCATTCTGTCGGATTGATGCCACTTCTTCGTCGGTGAGCGTCCTAACCACCCGCGCGGGCATACCGAGCACCAGCGAACGTGGTGGAATAACTGTACCCGACGTTACGAGCGCCTTCGCTCCTACGATCGAACCCTCGCCGATGACGGCATGGTCGAGGATAACGGCGCCCATCCCGATCAGTACGTTGTCCTTTATCGTACACCCGTGGATGATGGCCCCGTGACCGATGGTGACGTAGTTCCCGATTTCCGTCGGCGCCGTTCCGTGCGTTACGTGGACGACGCTGTTGTCCTGCACGTTGCTGTTTTCACCGATCTTGATCCAGTTGACGTCCCCACGAATGGTGACGTTGTACCAGACAGAGGAATTCTTGCCCAGGGTAACGTCTCCAATCACGTCCGCAGAGGGTGCGATGAAGTTCGAAAAGTCATAAACGGGGTGAACGTTTAAAAAAGGCCGAATCATTTTACTTCCTAACAATTGAAAAAATATAGCTATCTAATTTTGCCCCATTGATATGCCTCACTCTTCGACGAGCTTCTTGAGCTCGTGCAGTTTTAGCAACGCTTCAATGGGCGTCAATCGGTTTAGATCAAGTGCGAGCAATCGATCCTTCAGTTCGTGTGCAATTTCATCTTCGGGTGAGTAGCGCCTTTCGATCTCTCGATAATCCTGGAGCGACGCCAGCGTGCTCCCGGCAACCCCGGTCACCGTGATCCCTAACGCTTCACCATCCTCGGCCGCCCCCTCGATGGAGAGGTGCTGCCGTTCGAGGTGATGAAGGATTTCGCGGGCACGTTCGATCACTTCTTCCGGCAGCCCGGCCATCCGCGCCACTTCGATCCCGTACGAGTGATCGGCTCCCCCCGGCACGAGCTTTCGGAGGAAAATGACCTTCCCATTGTGCTCCTGCACCTGAATTCGGTAGTTCCGTATACGTGGATACCGGTTGGCCAGTTCGTTAAGTTCGTGGTAATGCGTCGCGAAAAGGGTGCGTGCGCCGAGCGACTCGTGCTCGTGCAAATACTCCACCAACGCCCAGGCGATCGACAGTCCGTCGAACGTGCTGGTCCCCCTCCCTACCTCGTCGAGCAAAATGAGGGAACGGCGGGTGGCGTTGTTCAATATGTTTGCCGCTTCATTCATTTCGACCAGGAAGGTACTTTCGCCCGCCGCAAGGTTGTCTGACGCCCCCACACGTGTAAAAATCCGGTCGACGACCCCAATCCGCGCCGATGCAGCCGGAACGAACGAACCTACCTGGGCCATCAGCACAATCAGCGCCGTTTGCCTGAGGATGACGCTCTTGCCCGCCATGTTCGGCCCGGTGATGATCAGGATCTGGTCGGTGTCCGGATCCATGTGGACGCTGTTAGC
This sequence comes from uncultured bacterium, assembly GCA_966250015.1. Taxonomy (GTDB): domain Bacteria; phylum Bacteroidota; class Rhodothermia; order Rhodothermales; family DASSAV01; genus CBINFS01. Next base: position 12,704 of record CBINFS010000021.1, read on the forward strand.
GATGAAGGACTCACCGGGTGGCAGGAGGCGCTCCACAACAGGATGCCTGCCGTCCTCGATGTCGAGCGTCAGGTCGTCGATGACAATTGGCCGCGTGTACTGATACCGCTGTGCGACTTCAGCGAAAGAGCAGAAGCAGTCGAGCATCGCCAGAAGAGAGGCGTTGAGCTGCATGCTCGAGGCGTCTTCCGAAAGCACCATGCGCAGCTCATTGAACAGCTCCGTTTCGAGGCTTGCTATTTTCTCCTCCGCCGTCAGGATTTTTTCTTCGTACTCCTTCAATTCGGGGGTTATGTACCGCTCCGCATTGACGAGTGTCTGCTTTCGGATGTAGTCCTCGGGTACGCGGCTTTTGTGCGCGTTGGTGATCTCGATATAGTAGCCGAATACCTTGTTAAAGCCGATTTTGAGCGAGGGAATCCCGGTCCGATCCGCTTCCTTCTTTTGCATTCGCGCCACCCAGTCTTTTCCGGAACGGGCTAGCGTTCGAAGTTCATCGAGATCCTGGTTGTACTCCGGCCTGATGACGCCGCCTTCATTGATCGACGCCGGCGGATCGTCGATGATGGCCTTTTCAATTCGTTCGACACACTGCTGGCACAGTGTAAGGCTCTCGCCCAGCCGCCGAAGCGTATCAGACGCTGCTCCTGCCAGGGTAGCTTTGATCGAAGGCACCTGACGGAGCGAAAGCTTCAGATTGATCAGATCCCGGGGTGTGGCTCGCCCGAGCACCACCTTGGTTGCGAGCCGATCGAGGTCGCCGACGTGCTTGAGCCCTTCACGAATCGTGTCGCGCAGCTTCGGACTCGTAAAGAGCTCGTCTACCGCTTCGAGCCGTTTGTTGATCTGTTCAACGCTCCTGAGCGGCCTTAGCAGCCATTTCCGGAGCAGCCTAGCCCCCATCGGGGTCAGCGTTTCGTCGAGTATCTGGACGAGCGAGCCGTCTTTTCCGCCGCTCTGCAGCGATGCTACGAGCTCCAGATTTCGCTTGGTCTGGATGTCTAGCGCGATGTAATCTTCGTTCGAATATCGCGATATGCGGCGGATGTGCGGGATCCTGCCCTTCTGCGTTTCCCCGAGGTAATAGAGGGCGGCGCCTGCTGCAATTCGTCCCAGGGTAAGGTCGTCCACGCCAAAACCCTTCAGCGAATGGGTCTTGAAGTGCCTGAGCAGGGTTTCGTAGGCAAAGTCGTGCCCGAACACCCAGTCTTCCTGGGGCGTAACGACGAAGCTTTGATCCCGAATCGAGCGCAGGCGGTCCTTGAACCGCTTTTCGACGAGTATTTCAGCCGGGGAGATCGTCTGAATGAGATCCTCCAGCCTGCTCGCGTCGGTTTCGGTGACGGAAAACTCACCTGTCGAAGCATCGAGAAAAGCAAACCCGACGCGCTGCTCGTCTTCGCCGCGCGTACCCCAGCAAACCGCGGCCAGGTAGTTCGATTGTTTGGGATTCAAAAGATGATCGTGAAACGAGACGCCCGGCGTAACCACTTCTACCACGTCGCGCTTGACGATCTTCCTGGCAAACTTCGGGTCTTCGAGCTGCTCACAGACCGCTACCCGCATACCGGCCTGAACGAGCCGGGGGAGGTAAGTATCGAGCGCGTGATGCGGAAAACCGGCGAGCGGAACGTCACTCGCCATGCCGTTCGACCTTTTGGTGAGCGTTATTCCCAGTATTCTGCTGACCGTTCGAGCGTCGTCTTCGAACGTCTCGTAAAAGTCACCCATTCGAAAAAGCAGGATCGCCCCGGGATACTTCTCTTTGATCTTGTAGTATTGCCGCATAAGAGGAGTCATCCCTTCCCCCGAAGCCATCTTTTTCTCCCGTACTGCCATCTTATGGTGGATATTAAACTCGGTCTTAAGGACTTTTCGGACTCAAATGGGAACGACGTGATCCTGCCGACACTCGTACCCGACACTTCAAAATACGATCCTGCGGTGACATACCCCCGTCTCTAGCGGCATTTTCCTTGATGCCATTGGATCTGCTCCACGAAGGACTCCTCTTTTCTGTCTTCTTTACGTTTTGGGTGGACTTGCCTGTACGAAATCACAACGTTTTGTTGTATAGTAAATAAGGATGCGCTCATTCTCGTTGATTCTGCAAGCACCCATGTCGTACTGGTATGAGGTATTCGATAACGAGCAGGTGCAGTTCGCCACGCGTAAGCAGGCGGCAACCATAACGGCTGTAGTAGCCGCAACAGTCGGTCTGACGGTAGCCGGCGTTGCATTGCTGAGCTCGGCAACTGTTCACCCCGTGATCATGGTCGTGTCGCTTATGACCATGTGGATGCTCACGATCAACTGGACTTATCGCAAGTTCCAACACCTCCGCCGGGTCATGTGGTGCGTCAAAATATCGGATCGAAGGATCGTCGGGTACGACTACACGCGGCGGCAAACCGTGTTGGACTGGATGCAGGTACAATCGGTCGACCTAATGGACACGGGGCTCGTCGTTACGGGACCCGACAATCAGTCCATCGAAATAACGCACCTCTTTCCGGATTTTGCGGAACTCAGCCACCGGGTCGTTTTTTATGCGGACATTTACGACATCCCGGTGTTCGTGGACGGTTTGCCCTGGCAAAACATCGACGTCTACGACGTTTTTCCTTTTCTGGCCGATGCCCCGTACGGCCAGAAAGGCATCTGAACTTCGCCCGTGGACAAACCGAACGTCAACGTCATATTCGTATTCCTCGACGGCGTAGGATTGGGGGAAGACGACGCAGCTATCAATCCCTTCGCAACGCTCAGCCTCCCGGCTTTCACCCGGCTCTCGAACCATGAGCGGTGGGTCCTCCACCAGGACGTAACGTCGGAGAAGGATCACGTCTTCAGACCCATCGACGCCAACCTCGACGTGGAAGGGTTGCCACAGAGCGGTACGGGGCAGGCGTCTTTACTCACCGGAGAAAACTGTGCCCAGCTTGCCGGCCGACACTACGGGCCGTTTCCTCATACAAGGACACGGGAGACTCTTCGGGCGAAAAACGTTTTTAACCGAATAAAGGAGCTGCTCGACGGACGCACTGACCCTGTCGCCTTCGCAAATGCTTATCCTGAGAGATTTTTTAGGTACGTTGCCGAGAAAAACCGATGGTCCGTCACGACGAGAATGTGCCTGGATAGCGGCGTTTTGATTCGTGATACGGAACACCTCCACAACGGCCAGGCGCTCGCAGCCGACATCACGGGGCAGGCCTGGAAAAACGCCGACCTCAGCGATTACACACCGATCAGCGAACGAACGGCTGCCGAGCAGCTCTTCCGGCTCAGCCGATCATATGCCCTTACACTGTTCGAGTATTACCTTACCGACAAAGCCGGGCACGCCCGTTCTCGGACCATGGCCGAGAACGTCCTGAAATCACTCGACAGGTTCTTCGCGCGACTCATCGAGCTCATCGATCCCAAGCGCGATCTCCTGCTTGTCACAAGCGATCACGGCAACCTCGAAGACCTCTCAACGAAGGGTCACACCCGTAATCCGGTCCCGCTCGTCGCCTTTGGCCGAGGTGCGTCCCATTTCCGGGACGTCACCTCGATAACCGGCGTCACTCCCGCGATACTATCCGTTTTGAAAGAGCACGTCTGATGGTCAGCCGCGTCTTACCGGGTCATCGCATCGGCCTGTTCTTCCGTCGGAATGAGCTCACCCGTTTTCAGCTCGATGACGATCCGGTCGGCTTCGTACACGTCGTCAAGCGCCTCCATGATGCCGCGTGAATCGACCGCGATCGCCCTTCCCCTTTCGGTCAGGTAGAGGTAATCGTTCGGCAGCGCCTCGATGTTGCTGTCAAAGATCAGGCCTACCACCTCGAGATCCTTGTTGAGCAAGGGAGAGCCCGAATTGCCGCCCGTGATGTCGTTGGTGGTAACGAGGTTCAAGGGCGTGTGTAGATCGAGTTCGGCGGGAGGCGTTGCCCACCGCTCGGGCAGGTTCCACGGCTCCTTTTTACCGTAAGCATAATACCGGTTGTACATCCCGTAGAACGTGGTATAAACCGGCGCCCGGGTGCCGTTGTACTCGTAGCCGGATACGATGCCGTCAGCCAGGCGAAGGGAGAACGAAGCGTCCGGGGGGATTTCCGTCCCTTGAATGGCAAACCGCGCCCGTGCAAGCTGAGCGTTCAGGTGCTCTTCTCTGGCCTGAAGGTTTTCGACCTGCTGGGCGAAAGCGAAATAAAGCGGTGCAAGGGCTTCGATCACACTGACCGACGGATCCCCGCTCCTGAGGTATCCGCTATCGAGTAGACTAACGAATCCTGCCGAGTCAACCAGCGCCGTATTCGATACGAGCGCATCTGCCGCCTCCTCAGGCGACTTTCCACCGAGCACGCGTCGAACCGTCGGATCCGCAGCGCCAAACATCGACTGAATAGCCTTGAATCGCTCTGCAATGTACCTGCGCTCCACTTCAGCCGGCCAATCCTTAACGGCAACCGCCTCTTTCCGTATGTCATTCAGCTGGCTCTGTGGCGCACCTCTTGAATCCAGGAATGAATAGATGTACCCATAGAGGGCACGCAATAAAATGTGCGAACCGAGCAGCGGTGTTCCAAATCCGGCGAAAGCTCGCGTCTGGGAAGCCACCGACTCCTTCGATTGCTGGAGCAGACGAATGTCGGAGATGACGTGTCCGTACCGGCGTGACAGCGAATCGACGGCCGCGATTTGTTGTTGTAACTCCCGTTCTGCTGCGGCGCGGCGAGCAATCAGATACGGATCGCGCAGGCCGGCCAACTGCCCCGACGTGGCTTTGATCGAGTTATCCAGCGAAAACAGCTCATTCTGAAGGTCGTACTTCTCCGATTCCTCCGGATTTGCAGCGATGAATTCCCTCAAGATGGCTGCACGACTCTCCATGACCTCGATCTGTTGCGGCAGGCTGAAATCACGTTCGTATTCGAGCTGACTGACCGTGCTGAGGCGATCCGTAGATCCCGGATTGCCGACGACGAAGACGATTTCGCCAGCCTGTGCACCATTCTCACTCCACTTGAAGAAATTATCCGTTTTTAACGGCTGTCCGTTTTCATCGTAGACCCGGAAAAAGCTCATGTCGAGCACGTACCGGGGAAACGTGAAATTGTCCGGGTCGCCACCGAAGTAACCGATGTTCAGCTCGGGCGCCATCACGAGGCGGACGTCGTGGTACCGCTTGAAAGTGTAGGCTGAGTACTGCCCCCCACTGTAAAGCTCGATGACCTGGACGTGATAGGTGGTATCCCGCATTTTGGCCTCCGCGGTCAGACGGTCCTGCAAGCTCTTGACCGTATTGGCCAGCACCTCCGCCCGCCTGTTGTCGTCCGAGATGTTCGCCACTGCGGGATAAACGTCATTCGTGACGTCCGCGATGGAGATGAGCTGGTCGACGTACAGACCGTCGACCTTGCGCTCCGCTTCGAGGGACTCGGCGTAGAATCCGTTTTCGAGCAAGTTTTCACCCGGCTGCGTCACCTCGGTCACACTTTCCCGGCCACAGTGGTGATTCGTCATCACGAGGCCTGAAGGTGACACAAACGACGCCGAGCAGTACGTGGAGAACCGCAGGGCTCCCAGACGCGCCTTTTCAAACCAGGTCGAGTCCGGACGGAATCCGTATGCTTCCTCAAAGTAATCCAGCGGGGGGTTGTCGAACGTCCACATCTTGCCGGTATCGAAACGTCCCGCCGTAACCGTATCCAAACCGGTGGGCGCCGCCACGGAGGGTGGAGCGACGGGCGGCTCGGTGACAATCGAGTCTCTTGAAACCGTTACAGGCCTTTCCGTAATGACTGCGGTTTCGCCAGAGACGGCACAGCCGGAAAAAGTCGCCAGAACGATCGAGATCACGAGCCCGACCATTGCCTTGCGATGCACGAAACCCAAGGTATTCATCCTCACTCCTGACAAAGTGAAACAAGGAAAACTGGTGTCAACGGTCAGTTGGCATCTGCTTCGGCTTCCGTCGCCACGAGCCGTTTTTCGCTAAGCTCCAGTACGATTCGGTCGGCGTCGTAGATCTCATCGAGCGCTTCGAGCATCCCTCGGGAATCGACGGACACAGCCCGGAAGTTCTCCATACGGAAGATGAAGGAAGACGGCAGGCTCTCAATATTCCCGTCGAAGACGAGCCCCACGACCTCGAGGTCCTTGTTGATCAGCGGAGAACCGGAGTTCCCGCCGATGATGTCGTTCGTCGAGACGAGATTTACCGGCGTGGAGAGATCGAAGGTCTCGGGAGGATTGAGCCAGCGCTCGGGAAGATCCCATTCGGTTCCGGGGCCGTGTGAGTAGTAACGGTCATACAACCCGTAGAATGTGGTGTGGGGCGGAGCGATGGTTCCGTTGTAGGGATACCCCGCCACGACACCGTCCGCAATCCGGAGTGAGAACGTGGCATCCGGCGGAATAGACGTACCGTAAATGTCGAACCGCGCGCGGCCAAGCTGACGTAGGATCTCTCCTTCCCTAGCGGAAAGACCAAGAATTGCACTTCTGTAGTTCGTATAGGAGGGCATGATTGCCTGTGCAAACTGAAGCGCGGGATCGTCCATGCTGAGCGTACCGCTTGACAGCGCTGTCGCCGTTTTGGCCGAGTCGGAAAGCACCGAGTTCGTGACGATGTGTTCAGCGGTCTCTTCCGGTGTTCTTCCGGCGAGGACGGCGCGCATGATTTCGCTGTCGGCGCCAAACTGTTCCTGCATCATATGTAGCCGCCCCAGGACGTACCGCTGTTCCAGCAAGTCGGGCTGATCGGGGATTCCCAGCATCTGCTGCCTCAACTGCTCGGTCTGCTCTCCCGTTGGATTGTTCTGAAGCGCCTCGAGATAGTTGTAGGCCACCAGCGCCCGCCGGAGCACCGACGCGGATAGACTGGAATTCGGTATGAGCGACAAGTACGCGACGAACTCCGCCGCAACCTCCCGCTTCTGCTGCTGGACCTGCGCCATTTCGTCGATCAGACCACCGTAGGTCTCACGCAGGCTGGCATCAGCTTCTATGGCTTCGCGGAATTGCCGCTCCGTATCCCGCCTGCGTGCAAGCAAAACCGGATCATTCAGCCCTTTGACACGGCCCGTATACAGCTTCTGGGTGTTCATGAGGCTGAAGATATCATTCTGGATCTCGTCGGACGGATACTCCTCGGCGTACTCCTTCAGGGCTTGTACCCTGTCGTTCACAAGGGCGAGCAGGTATTTCTCCTGGACGTCGCGACGGAACTCGAGCTGGGCCACCGTTTCGAGCCGGTTCGTAGACCCGGGATTGCCGATCACAAACACAAGCTCACCCTCGGCAGCGCCGTTTTTACTCCAGGCGAAGTAGTTGTCCGTCTGCAGAGGTTGACCGTCTTCACCGTAAACACGGAAGAACGTCATGTCCAGTGCGTAGCGGGGATACGTGAAATTGTCGGTGTCGCCACCGAAGTATCCGAGCTGTAGCTCGGGCGTCATGACGAGCCGTACGTCATTGTATCGCCGGAAGGTATACGCCGAGTAGCGGCCGCCGTGATACAGTGAGATAATCTGGACTACGTACCCTGAATCTTCACCCCCCATCTCTTCGAGCAGGCGGGACTGGATGCGGGCGAACACTTCTCTCCTCGCGTCGACGCGTTCTGCATCGGTTTGCGCGGCAGCCATTGCCTCTTCCACTTCCGCCGTGACGTCGGTGATTCGGACCAGTTGATCGACGAAGAGCCCGTCCACTTTGCGTTCCGAATCGAGCGTCGGAGCGTAAAATCCTTCTTCGACCAGATTTTCACCGGGCCCGTTTACGGCCAGCACGGCGTCGCGCCCGCAATGGTGGTTGGTCATGACGAGGCCGAAGGGCGAGACAAACGAGGCTGAACAGTAGGTGGCGAAGCGCAAGGCGCCGAGACGGGCTTTCTCCAGCCACACTTGGTCCGCCTCAAAACCATAGGTCTCCCGGAGATAGTCCACCGGCGGCGCATCAAACGTCCACATCTTGCCGTTGTCGAATCTCCCTGCCCGGACTGTATCGAGCGCCGTCTCCGTCCTCGTCTGTACTCTTCGCGGGACCGTTCTTGGAATCTGAACTGGCTGTTCGGTTACAACGCTGACGGTGTCCGGTGTGCCGGAAGGCCGGTCGGTCGTTGACGTCGTTGCGCAACCGGTATAAACAAAAGCGGCTGCAACCAACCAGAAAAACTTAACATGCACGAGTGATAACAGCTTTCGATTTTCCATACGACGCTGATCGAAGAAGGGGTACAAAAAAGCGTATTTACTTAGCGTAGTGGCAAACTGCCGTTACGAAAGTAAAGCTCGAATAACAAATGCCCAAGATACGTCAAAAAAAGCTTCTTCTCGTGCGATTTGCTGAATAGCATGTAAAGTCTTCCGGTAAATCGGGCGCAGGCTGGCCCGACAGTATCCCGGTGTAAAGGGCAAATTGGAACTCTTTACCCTTTTACGGTATATTAGTCACCCGTTAAAAAGCGCGAAAGTGGCGGAATTGGCAGACGCGCTAGACTTAGGATCTAGTGGGGTGACACCCGTGGGGGTTCGAGTCCCCCCTTTCGCACAGCCTTTGCTTCCTCACCTGTCGGATTGATTCCGAACCTCCTGATCTTAAGCCACACTTCTCTTTTTTCAGTCACAATTTGAAAGCGTCACGTGGCGGAGAATGGCCGTTACGGCCACTACGACGTTCCGCCAGTCTGCGACGACTTCTTTCTGCCCTTGCGCTTGACCGGACGATCATTCCGCTCACCGGCGACGTCCGGTTCGCCCTCGACAAGCTTCTGGTAGGTATCCCAATCAATCAATACCGCAAAGGCTTCGTTGTTCTTCTGGATGAGTACACGCGTACGATTCTCACGAACCTGATCTAGCAGCTCGGACGTGTTTGACCTAAGCTCCGTGATCGTAGCGATTGCGTCAATTCCCGTGGTGGAATACATATACTTTCCTCTCCTGCTTCTATGGATGGAACAGCACAGACGGGATGCAATTTGCACCAGGGCTTGGAGCAAAATATACCCACAAACGCATCGGATGATTCCGACCTTCAGTGCTACTCTATCCCCAAAAAAGTTGAGATTAAGGCTTACAAGCTAAGATTTTTCCTACTCGTTACGGCCGAGTAGAAATAAGGTCGATTGCGCTCAACGATTTGAGAAGACAGAAACGCTATCTGGCTATTCCGTAAGTTTTTTGTGGTAGAGTTGAAATCGCCAGGGAGAATTCCCTTTCGTGAACGGACAATTGTTATTTACTCGATCAGAGCAAATACTTCGTTATTGGGTTAGCCGGTTATATTCTGATAGATGGGCTGGGTCGACCTGGCTGAGAATCTGATATGCCTCCGAATTAAGCTCAGAGCCCTCGAAAACCGACGCAAGCTCCTGGTATTTCGCAGAGAAAAACAGGTCTCCAGCATACGTACGAGAGAGCTCCTGTCGCAACTCTTCGAGCTCCGCGATGACCGAGAGAATATTGGCCCGTGCTACTTCAGTCTCCCTCACGAATCGGTCCAGCCCTTCAAAATGATAGTTGAAGTATGCCCGACGGAGCCTGACGAACCGCTGGTCAAGGAGCTGGGTGATGAGCTGATATCTACCCTCACTTGAACCAACCTGCGACCACCCCTGCGCACCGCTGGCCTGCGCACGTTCGGCGATTCGACGTGCCCGTTCAAAGTATTGCGTGCCGCCAAGCTCACTGAAGGTGTCGTAATCGTATCCCAGCATCATGAACACGTAAAAATCGATGACGGACGTTAGCGGGTCATACCGTTCCAGATTGAATATGAGAGGCGTGCCTTGCGAATAGTTGAAGTCCCACTCCTGATCGTTGAACTGAACGACGGTAGTGTTGACCATCGTCCCGTAAATTGGCCTTCGAGTGGCGACGACGAGGTTGGCGCGGAAGCTCGTCAAGGTTGGGGCTTCCTTGATCGTGATCTGGACCGTGCAGTCGATGCGTTCGTGGTCGAGATAACGGTCGTCCGTCCACGCCCTGTCGTTGATGTATTCATCGAGCCGCAGCTCGAGATCCTTCAAAAAATCATACTCGTTCCCGGTAAGCTGGCTGAAGTCCACCCTCACGTCACAGGCAAACTCCTGTGCAAAAACGTCATCCACAGATATCGTCGAAATGGAGAAAAGAAGCAGAAACAAACCGGCAAAAATGAGCGGACGCGCCTTCATAACCTGAATCCGAAAAAAGGAAAGGATATCAGAGGAATGTCTTGTGATTTTACTACAGAAGTAGTTATCGTAACGATGCGGGTCTGATAGGCACGGATGATCTTTTGAAGTAGGCTTTGATGCTCCGGCATTAGTACCTCGCAGGGAGCGTCCTGTTTCCCGTGTCATGAGCGGCTGAACACCTGAATTACCTGCTATTGGTAAAGAGGACGTTCACGTTCGAACCGTCACATAGAGCCTTCGGTGAGGAAAAGCGCGTCATCCCTCGCGTGTTGCTTTTCCTGTCCCTTCTTTTCGCTTTGTTGCCACTCTCCTTCGGATTTGCCCAATCCCTCGAAGGAGGCGCTCGCTCTGTTGGGCTCGGTGGTGCGTTGACGGCTGCCCCTGGCGACGTGTGGAGCCACGCAAACCCTGCTTCGTGGGGAGGCATCGAGGATCGGTCGGTATCCCTGTTTTCGAGCCGGGGCTTCTTGTTGCCCGAGCTCGATCTCATAGCCGCAATTCTTGTTCAACCAACCCGCCTTGGCCGTTTTTCCCTCCATGCCAGGACGTTCGGTTACGAAGTATATCGCGAGTCGAATTTCGGGATCGGTTTCGCCCGAGGACTACGTCCTGGTACCAGGCGACCGATTCTGGTAGGAATAAGGCTTCAATATCACCTGATCCAGCTCAAGGATTATGACAGCGCCGGAGCAGTCAGCGTGAGCACCGGTGGAATCTATCAGGTCGTCGAGAATCTCTATCTGGGCTTCGCGCTGACTAACCTGACCGCTGCGACCACGCCGTCCGGTGAATCCCTTGCCCAGTCGTTTTCTCTGGGATTCGCATACACCGCAAACGATCGTTTTTCGTTGCTTGCTGACCTCTTTAAAGACGTGCTCTTTCCTCCCTCCATCCGCGCCGGTATCGAGGTGATCCCGACGAAGAGTATCGTTTTACGAACGGGTATCACCTCAGCCCCGACGCGCTTCACGGCGGGCGTCGGTATCCGGACGGCCGTCGCAGACGTCGATCTGGCCCTCGATCGCCACGAGATACTCGGCTGGTCGCCCGCACTCTCACTCACCCTGGCTGGATGGTAACGACCGGTTCCGCTCCGATGAAACCTGTTCTCCATACGGCAGCAGTCGTTACCTGGCGGATAGCTTTCTGGATGAGCATGATAGTCGTCTTCAATGCGCACGCACAATCCCCATCGGATAGTAGCGTGATTGGTGACCTGATCGAGCACGCCTTTGACGTCTCCGAGCCGCTTGACGGCGCCGTACAGCTCGTCGAAGAGCTCGAAAACCTCGCTCGCGAACGGCTCGACCTGAATAAGGCCACCGCATCGCAATTGGCCCGTATACCTGGTTTCGACCGATTATCCGTAACACAGGTACTGCAACACCGAAAGAAGCATGGCCCCTTCGAGTCTGTCGACGACCTCCATCTCGTCGAAGGCATTCCGGAGGACCTCATTGATGGCATCAAGCCCTTTCTCTACGTCCCATCAAATGTCGGTATCCAATCTGCAAAACGTGGCGCATCACTCGAAATCCTCCAGCGAATAGGATCTCGAATATCTGAAGAGGCTGCTTCGAAAAGTGGAGAGTCATCCGGCGCGTTTGCCGGCCAGAGTGTATACACTCGTCTTAGGGGTGGCGTTCGAGGCCGATGGACGTTCAACCTCACAATGGAAAAGGATGCCGGCGAAGTCTTTGTTTGGGACCATCGTAGTCACCGGCTCGGATACGATCACGTATCGTCCTACATAAGCCTTGAAGGGTCCGGCGTCTTTCGGCAGCTGGTAGTCGGAGACTTCACGGTTAATGCAGGACAAGGCCTCACGTTATGGAGGAATGGCTCGTTCGGAAAAGGCCGCGATCCGGTCCGGCTGATTGCCCGTAACGGCGCGGGGATCGTACCATACGGCTCAACGGACGAAAACCAGTTCTTTCGAGGCGTTGCTGCAACGGCCGCTGTGTCAGACCGCTTTGCCGTCTCTGTGTTTGCGTCCCGAAGGCGGCTCGATGCCGTGGTAAAGGAAGTTGAACCGACTCCTGATACTGATGCTCAACGCATTGTGAGCTCGTTTCCCTTAACAGGCTATCATCGAACGCAAACCGAGCTTGACCATCGGGACGCGGTAAGAGAATCGCTGGTCGGATCGGTGGCTACGATGGAATTTGGGGCGGGTCGGGCAGGCATCACCGGATACCACACCGTTTTCAGTCTGCCCGTGATGCTACACGAGCTCTATCCCGGGAAATACGCCCTTTCAGGTGACCGACATACCGCAATCTCGTTCTTTACCGATTACGTCTTAGGAGACCTTCACTTTTTCGGCGAAGTAGGTACCGGATCGGCGAGTACACCGTCGGGTCTGGTTGGGTTTCAGTATCGTGTACCACTACTGCTCGATCTGATTATCCATTTACGCCACTATCCACACACGCTCAACAGCCTCCACGGCCACCCGTTCTCTTCACAGTCGTCAGCTCGTAATGAAACGGGGTACTATACCGGCTTCCGATTAACTCCCTCCCGATCCTGGACTTTTTCGGGTTACTTCGATCAGTACACCTTCCCCTGGCTTCGCAGCCAGGTGCCTCAACCCAGTAATGGGTACGAAACCTTCGTTTCGGCCACCTATGCACCAAGGAAGTGGCTATCCGTCTACCTGCACGGCACGACTAAGGCGTATGCAAACGCTCACCACACTGTCGACGCCGCGGGACGACACGTCCGCAACGTTGTCACCGACCACCGCTCGGTGTTTCGTGCCCAGGTCGATTATGCCCACAGCAACAGACTCGATCTGCGGACTCGAATGGACGTGACACGATATTTATCCGCGGAAGAGGATCGTCTGTACTACGGCCTTCTCCTATTCCAGGAAATTCGGTACACACACTCCCGGTTTTCGCTCAGCACCCGCTACGCCATCTTCGATTCAGATAGCTACGGCGCCCGTCTGTACATGCACGAGCGCGATCTGCTGAACGTGCTCTCTTTCCCCGTTCTCACTGGTGCGGGAGACCGCTATTACGTCTTGCTTTCCTATGGCGTCACTTCGAAGCTGAAGGTGCAATTGAAGTGGGCAGAAACGAGAACGTCGCTGAGCCCGAATGAACGGATTCACCGAAAAGAGATCCGGATGATGGTTCAAGCGCGGACGTGAGCGTCGCTCATATACGAGGCCCCGACGTATTCTACAGGGATGACGTATCAGTTGGAACAGATCGACTTGAGAACGGAACGACGGCTCTCGAGCTTCTCCTGCCAGAGCTCTTCCGCAATCATCTCATCGTCCATGTAGTATTCCCAATGATCGACCGTTTCATCCCGGCGGCCAACTTCGCTATGGAGGTGTGCAACCCGCTTTAGAACGGGTTCCATTCCCATCTGGTGGATAAAGGTGATCTGGCTGTCGCCCTCCGAGTAGATCTCCTTTACCGAGAGCCAGTTGTCGCCGCAAACGTGGCACGTAAAAAAGCGCGATTCGTGCTCGGTCGCGCTCAATGCTGGGTCATCGGTCTCAACGTCCACGTCAGTGGGGATCATGCTAAAGCATCCACAGGTCTTGCACTTCAGCTTTTCCATGTATCAATTTTTCTGTTGGTCCAGCAGGCCGGGTATTCCACACGCTATACAACACAAATTTGGTGATCAGGTTCGCTCGCCCTGCAGAACTCGCTTATATGAAGCCGTCAGGCATACGCTAATCTACGCGCACCTCATCCCGCAGCGAGCGACGAAGACGGCTGAACAGGTCTTCTTCTCGTCCTAAGTTTTAAGTAAAATTAAGTAACTATTAAGTAAGTCTTGCATCCGCACGTCCCAAAATCGGGCTATAAACCAAAAAGGTTCAGCACCCGTTTGAGCGCTGAACCTTAGTTTTTGGGCCGTTTTCGGCGTTTTTTGCGGAGGGGGTGGGATTCGAACCCACGGTGCCCTAAAAGGGCACAACGGTTTTCGAGACCGCCCCATTCAACCGCTCTGGCACCCCTCCGGATCGGGCATTCTACCCGCTATACCAGGGTCGGTTTCTGAAAAGCGCAAAGTACCAGTCGGCTGCTTCTCTTGCAACCCAAACTGTGCAAAGATATCTCCAATCTTCCGGATCACGACGCGATCATTTCTCCCACGATCTGAGGTACCGAAGCCAGGACTTCGTCGAGCTTCGCCGGCTCCTTGCCGCCTGCAGTTGCGAGGGTTGGGCGGCCGCCACCGCCGCCTCCCAGCAGTTTCGCCAGCCTGCCTACTAAGGCTCCGGCCTGTACCTTCTTATCCCTTATTACGTCGTCCGATACGGACGCCACGAGGTAAACCTTCTGTCCTTCCGGATCTATCGCCCCCAGAACTCCGATCGAGCGCTCCCCTAACCTGTCTCTCAACGTCTGACCTATATTCCTGAGGCCTTCCATGTCGAGGTGATCGAATCGCCCGGTAACCACGCGAAGGCCTCCAATCTCTGAAGCCGATCTGATGAAGGCATCGAGCTGCACCACGAGCCTTTCCTGACGGAGCCGTTCGAGCTCGCGTTCGAGTGTTTTCGTCTGAGCCAGCAGGTTGGCCACTTCTTCGTCCACTGGACGGTTGAGCGTCTTAAACTGCCCCCTGACTCGTTCTAGCTGCATCCGTTCCTGATGGATGAGATCGAGCGCATCTCGGCCAGTGACGGCTTCCACCCTGCGAACACCCGCTGCAACAGACCCTTCGCTTAAAAAGTGGAACGTACCGATCTGGCCGGTTGCATCCACGTGCGTGCCCCCGCAAAGCTCTACCGAGAACTCGGGGTCGAACGTGATTACCCGAACGTAGTCCCCGTATTTCTCACCGAACAGCGCCATGGCCCCTCTTGCCCTGGCCTCATCGATCGGAACGTGCCGTTCTTCGAGCTTCGGAATGTTCCGTTGAATGGCGTCGTTGACCTGTAGCTCGATTTCGCGGAGCTGCTCGGGCGACACCCGCTCGAAGTGGCTGAAATCGAATCGCAACCGATCCGGAGCAACCAATGAGCCCTTTTGTGCGACGTGCGGTCCGAGCACGCGGCGCAAGACAGCGTGCAGAAGGTGGGTCGCCGTGTGGTGCTTCATGATACGCAAACGGCGATCGGTATCGATGACGGCTCGCACCGGCGCATCCAACGCTTCGGGCAGGCGATCGACCACGTGCACGATCTTATCCTGCAACTTTTGCGTATCGAGCACCTGGATGGTTTCGTCTCCTATCGTAAGCGTGCCCGTATCGCCAACCTGTCCACCGCTCTCCGCATAGAAAGGCGTATGGTCAAGCATTAGCTGGTACTGGAACTCGTGCTCACCGAGTACTATCGTTCGGGCCGCACGGATGCGTGAGTTCTCGACGATCGGCTCGTCATACCCTACGAAAACCGAATCTTCTCCGTCGCTTATTCTCTCCCATTCACCGGGAGCGCTCTGGTCGACCTTGAAAGTCGTGGCGGCACGCGCACGATTCTTCTGCTGCTGCATGAGCTGCTCGTACCGCGGCATGTCGACCGCCAGGCCTTCCTCTCGGGCCATCAGCTGCGTGAGGTCCACGGGAAAACCGTACGTATCGTGTAGCAGAAACGCCACCTCGCCTGGGATATTCCGGCGTGCGGCGGCATTCGAAAACAGATCGAGGGCCTGGTCGACGTTCAGGTCGTCCCCGTACGCCTTTTCAAGCAGGTCGAGCGTGTGCCGGTCCTTTTTTAGTGAATCGAGGACTCGCTCCAGCTTGCCGTTGGCGTTTTCTTCCAGGGCGGACAGCTCCTTGATGTAGGGGGTAACGCGTTCGAAAAACGCGATGCCTGTTCCGAGCGTCTCAAGGAAGCCTTGCTCTTCAGCTTCGATGATGCGCTGGACGTAGTCCTTCTGCTGGACGAGCTCGGGGAACTGATGTCCCATCCGCTCGGCAAGCGTCTCGTACAGCTGGTACAGGAACGGCCGGCGAAAACCGAGGGTCTGGTATCCATAGCGAACGGCCCGCCGTAGAATACGCCGTATCACGTACCCCCGGCCCACGTTTCCCGGCGACACACCATCGGCAATGGCAAAGCCGATGGCGCGGATGTGATCGGCAACGACCCGCATGGCAACGCGGTACCGCTCACGCTCCGTTTCGTCGTCAGTCTTGATGTCGTCGTACCCCACTATCTCATTGATGGGCGACAGGCTCGCTACTTTCTCAAGAAGGGGTGCGAAAATGTCGGTGTCGTAGTTGCTACTTTTCCCCTGAAGGACGGCGACGACACGTTCAAATCCCATCCCGGTATCGACGTGCTTGGCTTTCAGCGGCTCGAGGACTGGTCCGGGCAGCGCGTTGTACTGAATGAAGACGAGATTCCAGATCTCCATCACCCGGGGGTCGTTTGCATTGACCAGCTCGTTACCGGGCAGCCTGCGCCTCTCCTCATCCGGCCGCAGGTCGATGTGTACCTCCGAGCACGGTCCGCACGGTCCCGTGTCGCCCATCATCCAGAAATTGTCCTTCGTCGAACCGAAAAGAACGTGCTCCGGATTGATGCTCGTTTCCGACTTCCAATACTCGGCCGCTTCCGTATCGGGCTCGAGACCGAGCGCTTCGTCTCCTGCATGAACGGTCGCGTACAGCCGATCGGGTTCCAGTCCCCATCGGTCAACGAGGAGCTCCCACGCCCAACGGATCGCTTCTTTTTTGAAGTAATCGCCGAAGCTCCAATTGCCGAGCATTTCAAAGAGGGTGTGGTGATAGGTATCGTATCCGACCTCCTCCAGATCGTTGTGCTTGCCCGACACGCGCAGGCACTTCTGCGTATCGGCCGCTCTGCGGTAAGGACGGCTGCCAGTGCCCAGAAACACGTCCTTGAACTGGTTCATCCCGGCGTTCGTAAACAGAAGGGTAGGATCGTTCCCCGGAATCAACGATGCGCTGGGAACGATCTGATGCTGCTTCTCCTGAAAAAAGTTCAGAAAATCCGCCCTTATCTCGTCCGATGTCCTGTACTTGCTCATTGATTGAAATCGATTGATATGGGAGAAGGACCAGTTTTACCCGATCCTTATCACCGCAACTTTAAGTCTAATCTGGCTGGTTTCCCTGGCGACACGAACGGATTGCCCTCCACGTAAAAGCGCCAGTGCAGGTCGACTCCTCTGGTAATTCCGATTCGTGGAGACGTGGCAACCGGCAGCCGTTCCCTTGGCGAACCCTCGGTGAAATACAGGGGCGGCAAGGTCAGGTTCGTACCGTGAAAACTACCATCGATGTCAAACGCCATCGCCAGCTTGCCCGGCCCGTTGGTCAGATCCGATAACCGTCGAACGTTGGGCCTGCGGGCACGCATGACGTCTATCCCCTCGATGGGTTCCACACCCCGTATGAGCACCGCCCCTCCGACTCCTTCCGGCTCCGTCACAACGTTGAGCAGCCAGTACATGCCGTAATTGAAGTAGACGTAGGCCGTCCCGGGCGCAGCGAACAGGTCGTACCCTCTACCCTTTGGCCTGATCGTCCCTGTTGCCCGATCGACGAGCCTCCAGCCGTGAAAAGCCGGATCGTCCTGGGTATAAGCTTCCGTTTCGACGATTTTTCCGACCAGCAGGCCCTCCTCGTGCTCTCGGACCAGATACCTGCCTATCAGGTCCCTCGCCACCTCGAGCGTCGGCCTGCAAAAAAACGTTCGGTCGAGAATGCCCATACCTGCTTTCGAGTCGATCCTTCAAAAAGTCGAAAGATACAAACGTACAGAATGGGCTGCTTGTTCAAGGTCTGAAGACTTGTCAAACCCGCTCGATGAGAACAGCAGTACCGCCGCCGGTGCCGTGGCAAATGGCGGCCAGCCCGGTTTTCAGATTGGTGGTATGAAGCAGGTGAGTGAGCGTCGTCATAATCCGTGCGCCCGAGGCGCCAATGGGATGACCGAGCGCAATGGCTCCCCCGGCCACGTTGAGCCTGTCCAAGGGTACGTCGAGCATACGGCTGAAAAGAACGTTGCTGATCGCAAACGCCTCGTTGTTCTCGAACAGGTCGACGTCGGCAACTTTTAAACCAGAGCGTTCGAGAACCCTCTTGACTGCGGGGATCGGCGCCTCCGCGAAACGCCACGTCTCACCGGCGGACCACGCCCCGGCGCCGAGCTTCGCCAGCGGCGTCAATCCGTGTGTTCGAACCGCGGAAGCGCTCGCCAGCAGCAGTGCACTGGCCCCGTCGCTGATCTGACTACTATTGCCCGCCGTTAAGACTCCGTTCTTTGAAAAGACCGGCTTTAAGGTGGAAAGCTTCTCCAAACTGGTCTCTGCCCGGATCCCCTCGTCTACATCGATTACTACCTTCTTGCCATCTTTCTGTATTTCTACGGGAAAAATCTCCCGGTCAAACCATCCGTTTTCGGTGGCAAACGCGGCTCTCCGGTGCGATTCGACTGCTACTTCATCCAGCTCATTCCGAGTGATGCCGTGTTCGGCAGCGAGTCTTTCGGCCTGAACGCCCATCGCCTCTCCGGTCTGCGGATCCGTCAACCCGTCGTATTGCAGGAGATCAACTACCGGCTCCCTGTTTCCGGGAAGTAACTTGTACCCCCAACGCGCCTTTGAAGAAAGGAAAAATCCGGCCGTGGACATCGACTCAACGCCGCCCGCCAGAACGAGAACGGCGTCTCCGGAACGGATCATCGACGCTGCACTGAGGACCGCCATCATGCCGGAAGAACAAACCATGTCGACGGCCATGCCGTCAACCTCTTCCGGAATACCGGCCAACATGGCGGCCTGTCGAGGAATCAGCTGCCCGTGCCCCGCACGAAGCACGTTACCGATGATGTAGAAGTCGAGGTATTTACCATCCAGTCCGGCTCGTACGAGCGCTCCTTGCATTGCGTGCGCCGCCAACGTGGCCGGAGAAACATCGACGAATGCACCCCCAAACCGGCCGATCGGCGTCCGGACGGCCGAAACGATAAAAACGTCTTCCATACCGCGCCTTTAATTCAGGAAACAGATTCGATAGACGTGTCAGGTTGAAAGCAAAGCGCTGAGCTCGAGAACGTCCGTCACAGGCCGCTCACAGGCGTGATTCCGGCAAACGTAAGCGGCCGCCCGGCCATCCACCGGCGGCTGGCTTTTCACGAAAGGTGCGACCGTTTCGAGTGTTGCGTCACCCGGCTCGTACCCGACAACAACCGAATCAGGAAGGTAGGTAGCCTGGACGAGCTTTAGCATTTTCTGAGCCTCTTCGCCACTTCCGCTGATCACGATTTCGCGGGTGGGTCCGAGCGCAAAATCGAGCGCCGTCAAAAACGCAGTGTAAGCCAACGGCGCCAGCGAAACCTGAGAAGAGGCGTACGCTGCAAGCCGGGCAGCTCTCGCCTCGAATTCAGGGTCACCCGTCAACCGGCCAAGGCGGAGTAGGTTGAAATAAGCGACTGAGTTACCCGACGGAACGGCGCCGTCGTACAGCTCCTTTTGCTTGACGATGAGCTGCTCGCCGTCCGATGGCGTGAAGAAAAATCCACCGTCCTTTTCATCCCAGAAACGCTCAATCTGTTCGAGCGTGAGGTTTCGGGCCGTTTCCAGCCACGAGGACTGGTAGCGGGTTTCATATAGCTCAAGGCAACCCCATACAAGAAAGCTGTAGTCGTCGAGACTGGCCTGAATGCCTGCCTGCCCGTTTCGGTACCGGTGCAGCAATCGACCATTTACGTCTGCCAGCCTTGAAAGCAGGAAGCTCGCGGCACTGTCGGCGGCATCGTAATAAGCAGACACCTGGAATACGCGGCTCGCAATGGCGAGTGCCGCAATGGTCAGTCCGTTCCAGTCGGTCAGGATCTTGTCATCAAGGCTGGGGCGAATTCTCCTTTTTCGAGCCTCGAGAAGCTTTACCCTGGCCTCGTCCAGCTTCGGATCGTAGGCGTCTGGACTTGCGTCGATTCCAGGTTTCGTATGGAGAATATTTCGCCCGGAATGCTGTCGGGTTGCCTCGTCGTCGAAATTGCCTCCAGGCCTGACCTGAAAATACTCGGCGACCTGGCTTCCTTGCTCCTCTCCAAGTATTTGAATGATTTCATCCCGCGTCCAGAGATAGAACTTCCCCTCTTCTCCCTCGCTATCGGCGTCTTCGGCGGAATAGAATCCACCCTCCGGCGAACGAAGGTCCCTGAACAGGTATTCAATTATTTCGCTCACCGTGCGCCTGAAAACGTCCTGACCGGTCACCTGCCAGGCCTCGGTGTAGGCCATTAAGAGCAAGGCCTGATCGTAAAGCATTTTTTCGAAGTGCGGCACCTTCCACTCCGCGTCCGTCGAGTACCGGTGGAAGCCAAATCCAAGGTGGTCGTAAATGCCGCCCGCTCGCATCTGAACGAGGGTATTCCGGACCATCTCCACCGCCGCCCGGTTTTTGGTACGGTAGGCGTATCGAAGTAGAAAAACGAGATTGTGGGGAGAGGGGAACTTGGGAGCTCCTCCGAACCCGCCATTCCGCCTGTCGAAACGCGCTGCTAGCTGATCAAAAGCTTTCTGGATGACGTCGAAAGAGAGCGCCGTTTCAACCTGAGGTCTGGCCATCGAGTTACTGATCGCCTGGGTAACCGCTTCGGCTGAATCGAGCACTTCGCTTCGCCGGTCCCGCCAGATTTCTGCGATACGGGGAAGCAGCTCCATCAATCCCGGCCGACCGTATCGCCCGAACTTCGGAATGTAGGTTGCGGCAAAAAACGGCTTCCGGTCTGGCGTCATTATGATGGTCAAAGGCCAGCCGCCCTGCCCGATCATCGCCTGGCAGACGGTCATGTAGATGTTATCGATGTCCGGCCGCTCCTCACGATCCACCTTGATCGAGACAAACCATTTGTTGAGCAACGACGCCACGTCTTCATCCTCGAAAGACTCGTTCGCCATGACGTGGCACCAGTGACAGGTCGAATAACCGATCGACAAAAAGATGGGCTTGTCTTCTCTACGCGCCTTATCGAATGCTTCGTTCCCCCACGCATGCCAGTCGACGGGGTTAGAGGCGTGCTGGAGCAAGTACGGACTCAGCTCATGCGTTAATCGGTTGGTAAAGCTCATATCGCGGCGCACCATGTAGAATCAGGTAAAATCCGAGAAGTGTCAACAAGGAGGTTGAAGGGTGTTTTTCGACATCCGGTGCGAGCTCGATGCGTGCCCGCGCCGTCATAGACTTCTCGGGTCTGAAAAGGAGCAATTTCCGACCCGTCTCGTCCCTGAAGGTATACTCGTTTTCCCAGATGCTCTCGTGAGCCCAGAGAAAAACCTCGCCGGTATCGAGGATAAACGTGTCGACCAAATCGTTTCTTCGAGTGAGGCGGCCTATCACTCCTTTCGGAGTCGAAACGTGTACGGTGCCGTCACCTCGTTGCAGATCCTCAATGATCCAGAATCCATCGGCAGCGGCTGCGATCGCCCGACGATGAGCAAAACTTCTGAACCGTAACGTGGCTACGACCTGCTCCTTCGACCAGAGCTCGTAAGCGGCAGAAAGGAGCCTCGGTTGCACCCAAACGAGCACCCGCGATGCCGTTTCGCAAATGGGATGTAAGGGGTGTTCCAGCTCTCTCGGCGCATGGTATTCCAATCGTGTAGGGGGCCCAAATCGACGCGAAACGTCATCCTGCATATTCCTCACTCGTTACCCACAAGGTGATTCCTGTCTCCTCTCCCGGGGATACCTTACGTCCATGTACTCGTATCGGCTCCTTCAGGACGGAATAGATTCCATACTGGTAACCAGTTGACTTTGGGTGCCGAGTGTGTCGGGGATCAATCGGGCAAAACCAGGCAGATCTGCAAGTCCATCACGTTGGTGTGCGTCGGCCCTGTAACGACGAGCGAATCGAGGCGTTCGAAGAAGGCGTAGGCGTCGTTATCTTCGAGATATCTTAGGGGGTCCAGCCCCAGCGCCCGGGCTTCTCGCACCGTCGTCGACGTAGCGATGGCGCCTGCCGCAGGCGTCGGACCGTCGATGCCGTCGGTCCCCCCGCTCAAAAAGACAACCGGACGGGTTTCTTTCTCAAGCTCGATCGCAGCCGCAAGGGCTAGCTCCTGATTACGTCCACCTCTCCCCTTTCCCCTTATCGTTACTGTAGTTTCTCCTCCCCACAGCAGGCAGAACGGCGCTTCATTTCTGTGATCTTGGACAGACCGTATCAGCCTCTTCGCGACCTCGCGCGCTTCACCCTGGACGGGTTCGTGGGTAACCAACGTCGTATAGCCGAGCCTGATAGCTTCCTGCCTAGCTGCCTCCAGTGCGGTCCTGTTCGTGCCGATTAGCTCAACCTTTACCCGATCAAACACCGGGCTGCCGACTTTTGGATTTTCCAGGGATCCATCCGAAAGACCCGCCTGCAAGTGATGACGTACGGCCACCGGCAGCTGATCCCATAATCCGTACCGTCGAATCACTTCACCTGCATCGGCAAACGTCGACTCATCCGGAACCACCGGGCCGCTGGCAATCACAGACAAATCGTCTCCCACCACGTCGGATACTACGAGTGCGAGAACGGACGCCGGATAGGCCGTTTGCGCGAGACGCCCGCCACCAATCAACGAAAAGTGTTTCCGGACGGTGTTGGCCTCACGGATGTTCGCCCCACCCTCAAGCAGCAGGCGATACGTCTCTCGAGCGTCATCGAGGGAGATGGAGCCAGCGAATTGCGTGCAGAGTGCAGAACCTCCACCTGAAATCAACAAGATCAGCAAGTCGTCTTGCCCGGCTTTTGCAGCCATGTCCAGTATGCTTCTTCCTGCTCGTACGCTGGCTTCGGTCGGAAGCGGATGCCCACCTTCGAGAATCGTCACCCGCCGCGGAAGGACAAAAAAATCCGGAAGTGTCTCGCGATACCCCTCCGGAACCACCGCAATGCCTTCCGTTAGTAGCGCTCCAAGCTGTTGTTCAATCACGGATGCCATGGCCATTGATGCCTTCCCCATGCCCGCCAAGTAGATGTGCCTAAAAGACGCTAACGGCCGGCGGGCCAGTTCGTCGAAGTCGATCCGATCCAGCAGGCGATCAGCCTGTACGCTTCTGATGCCCACGTCAAATATCGTGCGGGCATGATCACGGAGCAGCCTTTCCGATTGCTGCGATTCCATGGGTAGCCTCGCCGGTTACGGGGTATACGTTGCCAGAATGGCCTCGAGCAGACTTTCCGGAGTGGGTTCGGCTGCAACGGCTTCTACATCGAATCCACGTTGGTGAATCGCCTCCGCCGTCGTCTCTCCGATGGCTGCCAGCCTGACGTTTATCCAATCGAGATCTGCCGCCCGGCTCACGGCCTCGACACCCGATGGGCTAAAAAAGACTACCCAGTCCGGCTTCGGATGACTCGATAGATCAATGGTTTCAGCTTGTAGCGTTTCGTAGACCTGAAGCTCTTCGAAGGGTACGCCGGCTTCCTTCAGCGCACTCGGGATCTCGTCTCTCCGTAGATTTCCGCAGAGGAATAGCAGTGGACGGTCGACCTCCCTGCGAACGATGTATCGAGCCAGCAGGGCGCCCGATCCGCTTTCCTCTCCTTCCGGTCTGAAACCGATTGCCCTGAGTTCCGAAGCCGTACGTTTTCCGACGGCAAAAACCGGTTTGGTATGCCAGAGTACGACTTCTCCGGGAAGCCATTTCAACGCTTCGGCGAGCGCCTGCACGGCACGCGGACTCGTCAAGATGAGGCCGCCGTACGAGTTGGGGCGCTCGAGTTTCGCGATCAGACCTTCCTGGCCGATAAACCTGAACGTCAGGACAGGAATGGAGAACACACCAAAGCCGGCAGTCCTGAAAGCCGCTTCGTATGGGTCTGGGTCTTCAGGCTCGCGAAAAAGGCAGACGGTTACGTTGCCGATGGTACGGGATGAAGTACTCATCTGGACGTCCATCGTATTAAAAAAGATCTATTTCGAACGAATATCGCGGAGTATGTCGGCGGCTCCCTTCTTAAGCAACCGCTCTGCCAGTTCGTTCCCGAGCGAAGCCGCATTTTCAGGGTTGCCTCCTATCCGGTCGCGAACCAGCATCCGCCCATCGAGTGAGGCAACCATTCCTTCGACGAAGAGCCTCCCCGATTGCACGG
The DNA here is from genome assembly GCA_966250015.1 of uncultured bacterium. Lineage (GTDB taxonomy): Bacteria > Bacteroidota > Rhodothermia > Rhodothermales > DASSAV01 > CBINFS01. The sequence goes on from CBINFS010000021.1 coordinate 36,925, forward strand.
AGGCATACGCGCCAATCGGCACCTGGCATCCCCCTTCCAGGCGCCTGAGAAAAGCGCGTTCGCTCGTTACGGCGACTCTCGTGTCCGTGTCGTCGAGCGCATCATGAAGTTGTTGACGCAGCTCTTCGTTTTCTTGCGCACAAACGATCCCGAGCGCCCCCTGTCCGACTGCCGGCAGCATGATCGAGGCCGGCACGACCTGGCGAATGCGGGAATCCATATTCAGCCTTCTCAGGCCGGCGGCAGCCAGTATCATGCCGTGCCAGGCGCTTTCGTCGAGCTTTCTCAAACGGGTATCGACGTTACCCCGTACTGGAACAACCTCCAGATCAGGCCGCCAGGCAAGGAGTTGTGCCTGCCGCCGGAGCGAAGACGTCGCAATCGTGGCGCCTTCAGGCAGGTCGTCAAGGTGGCCTATGAACGAAGGATGGGCAACGAAGGCGTCCCACGGTTCCTCCCGCTCGCTGACGGCCGCCAGGGTGATTCCATCCGGCAGCTGTGTCGGAAGGTCCTTCAGAGAATGTACCGCCAGATCGATTTCACCCTTCAACAGCGCGACGTCGAGCTCCCTGGTGAACAGGCCTTTGTCCCCAATTTTCGCGAGCGGCACGTCCGTGATGCGATCACCTGTGGTACGAACCTCTACGATCTGGACGGATATGCCCGCAGTGCGAAGTAAAGCGCCGACGTGTCGGGCCTGCCACAGAGCAAGAGCGCTGCCCCGGGTCCCGAGCACCAGGGTGTGCGAGTGTTTCATCCGATCTCTCGAATGTTCTCGTACGGGCCATCGACGGGATTGGAATGGTCACTGGCCGATTCCGTGTGTCCATTAAGCTGGCTTACGTGGCTCATGACCGCTTCGTAAGATTCTTTATCCCAATCTTCGTCGCCTTCTTCGCAATCAGGCCTCGAGAAAAGGAACTGAAGCAGCTTGATGCTCCGTGCGAAATCCAGATCTTCGGTACCGACGCTCTTCAAACGAACGATGGGTACGGCGAGAAGCTTTTGCAGAATGGAGGACGTCAGAACTTCGAGCTCGTGACGATCCACCTCAGAGAAACGGCGGTGATGGCGTTCAATCGCTTTCTTTCGGATGGCTTCGAACGTTTCGCGTATCGCCTGAATACCCGGCTGCAGAGCCTGCTGGTGGAACATCCAGGAAACGTACTCGGAGAGAACGTCTTCACAGATGGCCATTGCCTTCGGCACGTCGTCGCGCCTGAGCTGTTCGGACCGGCCGATCCACGCATTCAGCGCATCGAGGTCGAGCACACGATAACCCGGAAGATCATCGACCTCCGGATCCACGTTCCTGGGTACGCCGATGTCTACGATCAATACCTGAGTTTCCGGCTCGCTAATAGCAAGCAAGGCCTCCCGTTCGACGACCGGCTTCTGTGAGCCGGTGGCGACGATAACGAGATCCGAATTGTGGATCGCATCGTAACGGTCGTCCCATTCGACGACCTCCACGTTGCAGCATTCAGCAGCCGAGAGGGCGCGTTCACGAGAGCGATTGGTCACACGGAGCGATTTCAGGCCTTGCTTTTTGAGCACGTGCAGTGCCAGCCGACCCATCTGTCCCGCGCCTACAACGAGTACCCGCTTCCCGCGTAAGCCGTCCTGCAGACGTTCGTCGAAGTGGGCCCTCGCCATAGCAACGGCCGCTCCTGAAATGGATACCGACCCCGACGTGAGCGACGTCTCGTGGAAGACGCGCTTGGCTGCTCTGAAGGCCGAATGCATGAGTCGGTGCAGTATGGCGCCGACACGCTCCTCCTCGACCGCAATTCGATAGGCCTGTTTGACCTGCGAGAGAATCTGCCCGTCCCCTATAACCAGCGATTTCAGGCCGCTCGCCACGTGCAGTACGTGCCTGACGGCGGCTTCATCCTCATACTGAAATGCAAGCTGAGGGTCCCATTCTGTCCCTGCAAGCCTCCCCACTTCCGCTTTGATTAGTTCCCGGTCCTCCTCTGAACCGTACAGAAATACCTCCGTTCGATTGCAGGTGGAAAGCACGATCCACTCCGCATCCTCTGAGGTGTTTACGATCCGGTAGAGCGTTCTCTGCTTCTGCTCGTCCAGCGCGTATTTATCGCGGGCTTCTGCCGGTGACGACTCGTAGTTAAATCCGAATGCAAAGAATGGCATGCAGAGGTTACTACACTTAATAAGGGCAATGCGTTTTGCGCCTGCAACACGGCGGGACGGAGTGCAAGCGATCCAGTCGAGAATTTAATATACGAAAGGCTGAATAATTCCACCCTCCGAATCGCGTGTGTTTGCGTGCTCTTTCGAAATATTAGCACGTAGAGGCGTGCTCAATAACGGCCCCACTAAACAAAGGTTCTGCGCAATTCGGTCGATCAAATAGATTTTCGTCGGTTCCCGCTCCATTCCGAACCTCAATAACCAGCTACCCTCGAATTGAGCGCCTCCTCACGACTTCTCAACCGTTTCTTACCGGTAGTTTCCAACTCCATTGAACCCGGTTTGTATATTGCCGAGAGACAATTTGATGTTTTCTTCGAAGCTTCCGTAATCAGGATAACGACATGTCCAGTTTAGCCAGCTCCAACAGTGTGTTTTCGAACCGAATCGAGCGCCTGCGCGCCTCCATGAAAGCCTCGGGCTTCGATGCGCTTGCCGTCAATCCGGGCCCGAGCCTGCTCTATCTGACAGGTCTTCAATTCCACCTGATGGAACGTCCGGTCGTCGCCATTTTTCCGGTTAGCGGGACGCCAGCCATCGTTTTCCCTGACTTCGAAGGCAGCAAACTGGACGGGGCAGAGTTTGAGATCGATCAGTTTCCCTACACGGAGAACCTGAAGACCTGGAGTGCGGCCTTCAAGCGGGCTGCCGATCATCTTCAGCTGAGTGGAGCGAAGGTCGGAGTTGAGCCTCGGTCACTCAGGGTTCTGGAGCTGAGGTTCCTCGAGGAAGCGGCTCCCGGCGCAAAGTTCATCTCGGATGAGACGACGGTTTCAGCCCTTCGTGCCCGAAAGGACAGTGCTGAGCTCGCGTTGATGAAAGAGGCTACCCGCATCGCGCAGGTCGCGCTTCAGGAAACGCTGCCCATTATTCGTGAGGGCGTAACCGAGCGCGCCGTGGCCGCCGAGCTGACCGCCCAGATGCTGCGCGCCGGCAGCGATTCGGAGTTGCCCTTCCCGCCCATCATTGCCTTCGGACCCAACAGCGCCAATCCTCACGCGGTACCGACCGACCGCAAGCTCGCCCGCGGTGAGCTCGTGCTCTTCGATTGGGGAGCGGCCATGAACGGGTACTTCTCAGACCTCACCCGCGTTTATTCACTCGGAGAGCCCGATCCTGAGCTCGATCGCATCGCCAGGATCGTCGAGGAGGCAAACAGAGCCGGCTTTGAGGCGGCAAAACCGGGCATACGGGCAGGCGACGTCGACAAGGCAGCCCGTTCTGTCATCGAAAAAGCGGGATACGGTGAGTACTTCATCCACCGTACAGGTCACGGTCTGGGTCTGGAAGGACACGAAGAGCCATACATCCGGGGCGACAACGACGTGATCCTCGAACCCGGCATGACCTTCACCATCGAACCCGGAATCTACCTGAAAGGCCGTGGGGGCGTGCGAATCGAGGACGACGTGGTCATCACGGAAAACGGCGCGGAGAGCCTGAGCGACGCCGACCGCTCCCTGATCAAACTTTAAGGCCGATCAGTCGGTAGGTATTCCGATCGAAAGGAGTTCAAAAATTCGAGCATCTTGATCTGTTGCTCGACGTGGCCGTGTTGCGCTTCGACGTTTACGTAAGGGATGCCGTTCCAGGCTGCGTATACCGATAGCGAGCCGTCGTCCTTAACCTCCTCGTTGTGCTGGAGCACTACGTTAAAACTGGCTCCGCGGATTTTACCGTATAACTCCAGATCCGTGACGAAAAAGAAGTCATCCGGATTTTCCTTATCCGGGTAGTGTAAAAATCGGGCGTTGACTGCCTCCTCACCACCCGGCATGTAGCTCAAAATGGAGTATTCTCCACCGGTATTGTTGTGGACCGCAACCAGCAATTGCCCTCGCTCGATGGCGACGATTTCCAGAATTCGATTGGCAAATGATCGTACCGCATGGACCGCGCCTGTATCGACCGTACCGAAGCGTGAGAGGGTCGCCTCAGCGCCTTCGTCGGTAAAAATGCGGTTGGGATCGAACGTGTACGACGCACCTTCCAGCTCGAAAACAATGTTGCGATCGCCGGTATGGCGCAATTCAACGAGTCGGCCGCCGTCTCGCCCAATGACGTCGAGCACCGCTTCAACCGACGTATTTTCATCGTCGTGCAGGCACAGGTACGTAAAACCCGGCGCCTCGGAATCGTGAACGACGACGTCGACCGTTGTGCCGCCGATCGCAACCGGTATCCGATGCTCAACGATGCGGTATCGGTCGTCCCGGCACTTCACAGGGAACATGGACAATATCACCAGGCCAACAACGATTGCTTTGTTTTTATGCGCCATAGGACGACAATCTGGCGTCCGATTTTTGGGATCTTGCGTGGTCATTCCGATCTGAACCACAAGGTCGTCCGCCCTCCCTTTTCCAGCAACACATAACGCTTCAATCTCATCAAGCTGTATTCAGTTCTATGGAGACGTATTTGTCGGATCCGACGTTTCTATTCGCCTTTCTTGCTTCCGTCCTGGCGCTCATTTTCTGGGCGAGTACGCTGCCTAAAGTCGAAAAGCTCTTCACGTACGTCCCTCCGGTGATCTGGGCTTACTTCGTCCCAATGTTCCTGACCACAGCGGGCATCACACCTTCCCAGAACCCGTTATACGGCTGGATGTCTACCGTCCTCCTGCCCTTTTCGCTCTTCCTCCTGATGATCACCCTCGACCTGCCGGCCGTGCTCAGGCTTGGCTGGATCGCGTTGATCATGATGTTGACCGGGACGGTCGGTGTGATACTTGGCGGACCGATCGCTTTCTTCCTTTTCGAAGGTTTCCTACCACCGGATGCCTGGAAAGGATTTGCTGCCCTCTCCGGGAGCTGGATCGGTGGTACGGCCAACATGGTTGCCATTCAACAAAGTGTTGGAGCCCCCGACTCGGTGCTCGGACCGATCATCGTGGTCGATACCGTCGTCGGATACGGCTGGATGGGGATCCTGATCTCCCTGGCTGCTTTCCAAAAACGCTTCGACCGATGGGTAAAAGCGGACGTATCCATCATCGAACACATCAACCACAAGCTTTCGCTAATGGACACCACCCGACGGCCGATCAGCACTGCTGACCTTGCAATCATGATTGGATTTGCGCTCGCTGCAACTTCGTTGTCCATCGTGATCGGCCGTATGCTCCCTGAGATTGGCGACCCCACGATCATCGGCACCTCAACTTGGAGCATCCTGATCGTCGTCACACTCGGCTTGCTCCTGTCGTTTACGCCCGCCCGTAATATCGAACGAGCCGGGGCATCAAAGATGGGATATTGGGCGCTGTACCTGCTACTCACTTCTATCGGTGCACGAGCCGACCTGGCAGCGGTCCTCGAGGTGCCCGTTTACCTGCTTGCCGGCGTGGTTTGGATCCTGATTCACATTGGCATCTTGTTCGTTGTTGCGCGCCTGCTCAAGGCACCGTTGTTTCTTGTGGCAGCAGGGAGTATGGCTAATATTGGCGGTGCTGCCAGCGCCCCGGTCGTGGCCGGTGTGTATCACCCCGCCATGGCCCCGGTCGGATTGCTCATGGCCGTCGCCGGTTACGGGATAGGCGTTTACGGAGGGTTGCTCTGCGCCCGGATTCTTGCGATGATCGCGGCAGGGTAGGCTAATTGCGTATCGATACTTCCAGCTCTTCTGCCTGGCGGATCAATTCCTCGATGGTCTGAAGTCCAAGCTTCCAGAAATCGAGGTCTCGGAGATCGATTCCCAACCGACTCAGCAGGACGTGCGGCCAGTCCGAACCCCCGGCCTCGAGCAACTCAATGTACGAATCGGCAAACATAGCCCCTTCCTGCTGGTACTTCGTGTAAAGCGCGAGGACGAGGAGCTCACCGAAAGCATAGGCATAGACGTAGCCCGGCGTGTGCAAGAAGTGCGGTATGTAGCTCCACCAGTACCGGTAATGGTCACCCAGCGTGACGCTGCCCTGAAACATATCCGCCTGCGTCTGAATCCAGTGCTCTGAGAACTCATCCTTCGAGAGCTCACCCTTCGTCCTCCGACCAGTGTGGATACGGTCCTCAAAGCGGTTCATCGCCACCTGACGGAATACCGTGGCAATGGTATCGTCGATCTTTCCGACCAGCATCGACAGGCGATTCCGTTCCGATGGTTCATCCGCCATCATCTGCTGGAAGACGAGCATCTCTCCGAATACGGACGCTGTCTCTGCCGTGGTCAACGGAGTGTCAGAGAGCAATACACCCTGCTTACGAGACAGATACTGATGAACTCCATGGCCCAACTCGTGCGCGAGCGTCTGGACGTCCCGAATTTTGCCGGTATAGTTCATCAGGATGTAGGGATGAGCGCTCGGGACGGCGCCGTGGCTGAAAGCGCCGCCTCGTTTTCCCGGCCCAATAGCCGCGTCGATCCAACGCTTCTCGAAGAACCAGCCGGCCAGCTCTCCCATTTGAGGATGAAAAGCGCTGTACGACCGGATCACCACTTCTCGCGCCTCGTCCCAGTGATAATGCCGGTTGGATTCACCGACGGGGGCATACCGGTCGTAGTCCATCATCTCGTCGATCCCGAGCAGGCGGCGCTTCAATCGGTAAAAACGCGCCACGAGGTCGTACCGTGACGTCACCGCATCGATCAGGGCCTCAACGACTTCCTCCTGGACCTCATTGGCGATGTTCCGGCTCTGGAGCCAGTGGTCATACTTACGTAGCCGATCGTTCGATGCCTTTTCGGCTAAAATGGTGTTGAAGATGAACGTCAATTCCCTGACGTGTTGAGCAAGCACTTCGGTGAACGCCATGGCGGCTCTTCTCCTCAATTCGCGATCCGGATCGTATAACCGGGACAGGATCTCCTGCTCCGTCAGCTTTTTCCCGTCCAGGTCGAACCGCATTGCCGCGATCGTCTCGTCAAAGAACCGGTTCCAGGCGGCTGCACCGGTGATCGCCTTCTCTGCCAGGATCTTCTCTTCCGCTTCGGTAAGCAGGTGCTTTTTGTGAAGCTGCTGGAGCTCGAGCCAGTGATAATAACCTGCCAGCTCGGGGGCTGCCATTAGCTCTTTCGCCCGGTCCTCGTCCACCGCGGCCCATTCCAGCTCGAAGAAAATCAGCTTCTTGCTCGATTCGGTATACCGTTCACGGACCTTCTGAAGCAGCGCTCCTCTCTCCGCGTCTTCGGTATTGGTTGACCAGTTGAGGTAGGCATACGTATAGGCCCTTCCGAGCCGATCCTGAACGTTCTCGTACGTGCGGAGCGCTTCTGCCAGACCTGCCGCGTCGAGCGCAGCAACGTGCCCCCTGTACCGTTCAGCAAACTGCTCGGCTTCCCGGTCAGCCGTCATGAGATCCTGTTCGAGGGTCTGTACGTCTGGATAGAGGTCTCGCAGCTCCCAATGAACGTTTTCCGCTCCGCTCGCTAATTCAGCCATGTGCTTTTTTTCTCCTGTAAGCCAGCCTTCGACTTAAAGTGAATCCTTGGATATACAAAAAACGACCCTTCGACATGGTCGTCCACTGATCCCACTTAATCAACAAGGGCGTGCCCTTTCACAGAACTGCCCCTCACATCAGTATCAGGCACACATTCAGAAACGAAATCGGAATTTACGACCGTCAAGCTATAGCCCACACGTCCAACGGCAAAATCTTTGCCGAAGGTATCCGATTGATTACGAACGGGTGGCAACGGATGATGAGGGGTGAAGTGCTGCAACCACGTTTTTGCCACCCAGCACCAAAAGAAGAGACTCAACTTGAGGCTTCGGAACGTCGGAGATAGTCCTCGAGACTGCCGACAAGCAATCGCTTTTCGCCGTCTACCTCGATCGCGACGATGTCCGATGCACGTAGCATACGCTTGACCTGCCGCCGATCAACGATCTTCAATATTCGCCTGGCCTGGGCAGAGCTAACTACGTCGTTTCGATACTGGTCTGCAAAGCTCTCCAGGAATTGAAGCGTTTCCTGGGATAATTCGACCAGACGTTCGTCTCGGTTGCCGTTTCCGTTCACCCAGGCCATCGACGCTTCAACCAGATGGCGATCGATCCAGTGGAGAATGGTCTGCCTGGATAAATTGAGGTGATCCGACAGAGTATCCAGCGACATGGCAACGTGCCCTTTATCCTTGACCATCATCGCGGTCGGCTCTTGACGCGTTTCCATCGTTGTTTTCCAGTATTGGTAGCACTAAAAAGTTATCACCCGTCAGCACGGATGCCGTTCCACGTCATTTTGCAAATAGGGCAACAATCAGGTAAAAAGAATCCGCTACCCTGTTTATTTGTGGACACTGGTGCCCATATTGAGCTCTGGATTTGCGACGGCGCGATTATTCGAGACAAGTGGGAACATGACGTGCTCGGATCTCGTCCTCGCAGCGTATTATGAACCAAATAAGAAGAATTCCATGCCAGCAAGAAAAGCCAATGCCGCCTGGGAAGGCGATCTGAGAAGTGGTAAAGGTAGGATGACGTTCGGAAGTGGAGCGTTCGACGGCGCCTACTCTTTCTCCTCCCGTTTTGAAGAAGGAACAGGCACGAACCCGGAAGAGCTCATTGCAGCAGCCCATGCCGGGTGTTTTTCTATGGCGCTTTCCGGTATTCTAACCGAAGCCGGATTCACTCCGACGCGTATCGAGACTGCAGCGAAAGTGTTCATTGAAAGGGCTGAAAAGGGGTTTTCGATAACCCGTATCGAGCTGACAACCGAAGGCGACATCCCCGGCATCGACGAAGAGACGTTCAGGAAACACGCCGAAACGGCAAAGGTCGGCTGCCCGGTTTCTAAAGCCCTGACTGGAACCAGCATCTCACTGGAGGCCCGGTTGAAGCAGTAACGGTCATTTCGATATAGTGAAACGGGGGTTCCCGGCATTTCTACGTGTCTGGGGGCTCCCTTTTTTTACATTCCTGACTTCATAAACCGGCCTAGTGTTCATCGTAAGAATAATCGGTTCAGGAGAAACTATTGGGGCCATCATGCCTATTTTTTATTCGGTTAGTCATTCCATTAACAAGGCCTCAGGACGTTAGCCGGTATCAGATTCCAAAAGCACACATGGTCTGCTTGTCCGGCAGAAAGCCCTTTCTTGCGCTCCTTATTGCGGTGTTATTCTTTTTAGCAGCCCTATTCCTGACGTTTCCCATCTCGACTGTTACAGAGGAAGCAGACCCCGACCTTCTGTGGCCCGGATCAGGTCGCTGGGCAGAGGAGCAGCTGGCCGACCTGTCGCTGCCACAGAAAATTGCACAGCTGCTCCTCGTCAGCGTGGACGAATCGTTCGAGAACGCAAATGACCTTGCCTACGGACGCCTGTACGACCTGATCGAACGGTATGAAGTCGGAGGTATACTACTGCCGTTTAGCAGGTCATCGGATCAACAGTACCTTCTATCAGAATTACAGCAACGTGCTCGGATACCCCTTGTGGTAATGGATCGGGGCGCACAGCGCGATCGCTCGTTGCTGTCTCTCGGGGTGGATAGCCCAGGCTTGCTCGCGCTTGCAGCAACGGGTGACACGGACCTGTCCTACACGCTCGGTTACACGACTGCCCGATTTCTGCGATCAATTGGAGTGAGCCAGGTAGGCGTCGATCTCAAAGAGTTTGCGGACCAAATCGACGGCATCGCCCCAGGTGACCTCCGAGCCGAAATCGAAGCATCGGGCTACGAGCGTCTCGACGGCTATATCCGCGGCCTCCGGGATGGAAGGGTCAGCACGGCGATCAACCCGGCCTACAAGTTTGAGCTGCCCGAGCCGCAACGATTCAGGATCCCCTTCTTCGACGCGGATTCACTCGAGCTGATGGACTTCCGCTATTTCCCCGACCCGCGTGTGCAGAGCCTAACCACAGATGCTCTGACGGCTTCATCTGAAAGTTCTCGCATTCCCGTCTCCTTTGCCGCGTCTTTTCTTCGCGAGAAGCACGGGTTCGGGGGTACGCTCGTATCCACGTTGCAACGGTGGGTGGAAGACCTGAAGCTTTCGATCCCCGATGCGTCCGTGGCCGCCGTTGTCGGCGGCGTCGATCAATTGCTCGTGACCGAGGATCAGCTAGATGAGGCCTTTAACGCCATCCTCCGTGCCGTGCATGAGGGCAGGATTGAACTGACGCGCATTGACGAGTCGGTCGAGAAAATCCTCAGATCAAAGGCCTGGCTCGGTCTACCCGATCCTCTTGAAGGCACCCCCGAAGGTTCGGTTGTTCGAGAAACCGAACTGCAAAAGCGGCTCGTCGATGACTTCGTTGCCAGGAAATCCGTCACCGTCCTGGGTAATACCGGAAATGCGCTTCCCCTCAGGCTTCCGTCTCCACGCCTCCTGTACCTGCACGTCGGAAGCGAAACCGACGAAACGACGCCGTTCTACTTCGAGGAACAGCTTCGTCGTTCGGCCGGCGACGGATTCCGCATTGCAAGCCACGTCGACTATTCTACGATGGCGTATGACCTAACCGCTCTCCTCGCCGACACTACGGCGTACGATGTCGTTCTCGTGGTCGACCCGACTCCCGTCGCAAAGCTCGGACTCTGGTTGGATGTCGAAGAATCGGCACCCGTATCGCTACGCAGTCTACCCTCAGGCGAGAGGCCGGTCATCACCGTATCGTTCGGCAATCCCCGACTGATTGAAACACTTCCGGCTGCCGACGCTCATCTACTCGTCTACGACGATTCGCCGGCTTCACAGCGAGCGGCTGCGGAGGCCCTTTTTGGAAAAGTTGACATTTCCGGATCGCTCCCGATCGATCTGAGTGGACGTATGCGAAGGGGCGATGGCCTCACGCTGGAACAAATGAACCCTCGCCTGGGATTTGGTGAAGAAGTCGGAATGGATGGCCAAAAAATACGGGAAGTCGATGCCCTGATGGAAAAAGCCATCCATGAGCGTGCTTTCCCTGGTGTGGCCGTAGCGGCCGGGCGAGGAGGCGTCGTCACGTTGTTGCGCGGCTACGGGCGTTTTACGTACGACGACAGTCCCATAGTCGACTCGACCTCGGTCTATGACATCGCCTCGCTGACGAAAGTCGTTGCCACGACCACGGCTGCGATGCTGTTGTATGAAAGGGGCTTACTCGATCTGGACGCACCGGTCGTTAACTATCTCCCCAAGTTTGGCGTCAACGGGAAGGAGGAAGCTACGATACGGCACCTGCTGTCACATTCTGCGGGTTTTCCGGCATTCAGACCGTATCACACGATGGGGCTTCGTTCCAGAGAAGCGGTGCTCAATGCCGTACTTTCCGAAAAGGCCCTGTACCGTCCCGGCTCCCGTCACGTGTACAGTGATTTGAGTATGGTGACGATGGCTATGGTCGTCGAGCAGATCACCGGCCAACCGTTCGACACCTTCGTTAAAAACGAGATCTTCGTCCCGCTCGGAATGGTAAACACCGGTTTCCGACCCGTAGGCAAGGGATCAGATCCGAACATCGTCCCGACTGAAAGGGATCGGACGTTCCGCAAGCGGCTCATGCAGGGTGAAGTCCACGACGAGCTGGCGTACCTGTTGGGGGGTACGTCGGGCAACGCCGGCCTTTTTTCCACTGCAGAAGACCTTTCCCGGTTTGCTTTCATGCTCCTGAACGGCGGAAGGATCAACGGTATCCAGTTTCTAAAGCCTGAGACGATAGAGCTCTTTACTAGCCCGGTTAACCGTAGAGGTGGTACCACGCGGGCGCTTGGTTGGGACACGAAAGGCAATCGCGAGAGGACGTCAGCCGGAAATTTGTTTGGCCCCGCAAGTTTTGGTCACACAGGATATACCGGTTCATCCATTTGGATAGACCCGGAAGAAAATCTGTTTGTTATTCTTCTAGCCAACAGAGTCTACCCGAGCCGAAACAATGACCGGCACGTACCTTACCGGAGCGCTGTGGCAGACGTTGTCTTTGGCTCAATTACCGGTCCTCCCGAGCCGCTCCTACCCCGTCCAGTCAACGACTGAATGCGAAAGGAGTAATTCGTCTGCCGATCTGACAGAGGTTTGAGCAATCGGGAAGTGGAACATAATTTGTTTGCTCGGTTACACCAAAAGCCGCGAGAAAACGGCTCACGGACCTTTACAAAACACTCAAACAAACGGTTTATGTATCTCTGACATGCCTACCTACGTTTATCGCCGTGCGGACGGTTCAGTATTCGAGCTGGAGCAGCGTATTACCGAACCGGCATTAGAGACCGACCCAGAAACAGGACAACCCGTCACCCGCATCATCACAGGCAGTGCCGGGCTTATTTTTAAGGGATCTGGCTTCTACCTGACGGATTACGCCAGAAAAAATGGCAGCCCCTCATCCAGCAAATCGACGAACGGAAGCAGCAATGGAGGTACGACGTCAGAGAGCAAGGCGTCTACAACCAGTTCTTCCTCTGAATAGAGCTACGACATCGGCGCCTGAAGGAAGGGTTGACTCACAAAACCCTTCCTTCACGCCAACGCGCCACCGCTCGATTCCACGACTGATGGTACGCGTTCCGTCGTTGAAGTACCCAGTTACCGAACGGATCTGACAGGTTAGCCAGGGGTGTCCTCTCGAATACGAATGAATCAAAGGCACCGTTCATTTCGAACGTGCTGTAGTGCCAGATCTCTCTGTCTCCTTCGGATTCGACGTAGACGGGCGAACCGAGAATGATGGAGACCATTCCTCTATCCGTCTTCCAGCCGGGTTTGTGGGTCGTGTAGAGGCGATTGGCCTCCTCTACCCTGCCGTAATACAACGCGATGAGGCTTGCCGCCCGCTCACGATTTTTGACCAGTGAGCCCCAGAAGGCGTCGAACCGTTCCTTCCGTTCAATCGGAGTCTTCCCGGCCCGAATGTACTCGATCTCCTTCTCCTCGGCTATGTACACCAGCGCCTCGATCATCTGATCGAGCGTACGGATCTCCGGAAAAGAGGGATCCGTGGCAAGGAACTGACGCTCTCTTGTAAGTAGCGGTTTCTTTTTGTCCGGTGCGAGCGGATCCTTAACGGCAACCGTTATCCTGTGTACCCCATCCTGAAGTGGAGGAAATTGAAAGGCAATTTCAACTGGATCCGACGAACCCTGTGGAATGCTCCGCCTGCTAACCTGAACCGTATCGGTCGATTTATAATCAACTCCCCAGTAAAGTAGCGACCCGCGGGAGAGGCCAAGCCAGTACGGCGGTTGTGCGACGGTGGTATCGGTCCTGAAACGTACGAGGTTCATTTCGACCTCCAGGTCGCGCCCACTCGTATTGATGAATTCCACGGATGCTTGAAGCTCGACCGCTCCACCTGCGGGTAAGCGAAGCGAGGCGAGGGTGTGCGCCGATTTATCCTCCGTTATCTCCTGAACCTGGATCCCGCTCATGAAGATGCTCCGCTCGGATTCATCCGGGACTTCTATCGTTTGCCATCGGACGGTCGATTTGTCCGACTTCGTATCCGTCACCATCACCTCAACCAGGTATTCACCCGGCAGACAGGTCATTCGGTGGCGGATGAGACGGGGTTGCCCCTGGAGGGTCGAATCATAGTCGTTTACCTCGTACTCGTGGGTCTCAATCTCCTCTTTGATCAGCTGCCGGCCGCGCCTGTCGAGCAGCCGGTAGATCAACTCAACCTTCGATTGATAGGTGTCCTCCGTTTGGACGAAGACGAGCGAGGCAATCGGAATGCTTGCATAAATGTCGACGACGGGCTCGCCGTCCCGGAGCAGCACGTTTGCTTCCAGGTCGAAGTTGGGAAGGCCGGCCTCGAAAACCTGCGTCCGGCCGGCTTCCGGCCAGCGAGACCGGGAAAAGCTGCCACATCCAGCCATCAGGATAACGAGCAGACCCAGAACAACCTTTTTCAACCCATTCGTCGACATCTGACGACCTTCCGGACTTCTTGGATCGTGATTATCGTATAGTATTACTTCAACTGGAACGAAAAAGTCCAGTCTGCGGCTTTAGCGAAATGAGAACGACGCAAAAAGGGTCCGGCCTCCCTCTTTAATGAAAGAAGCCGGACCCCTTTAGCTCAACTATAAGATGGTGTTTTCGTTCGGCAGTTTACGCCTGTTTTGCCGCTTCGACGAGTGCAGCGAAGTCGTCAGCCTTGAGCGACGCACCGCCGATGAGGCCGCCGTCCACGTCCTTTTTTCCCAGAAGCTCAGCCGCATTGGAAGGCTTCATGCTACCACCGTAAAGGATGTGGATCTTTGCAGCTTTGTCCTGGCCAAACTGCTCGACGAGCAGGCCACGGATGAAGGCATGAATTTCTTGCGCCTGTTCAGGGGTAGCCGTCCTGCCGGTGCCGATGGCCCACACCGGCTCGTACGCCAGAACCAGCTTCGATGAGTCGTCGATCTCTACGCCTTCAAGGCCGGCCTTTACCTGCTTTCCGACGACCTCCTTTTCCTGCCCGGCCTCACGCTGTTCGAGCGTCTCACCGATGCACATTATCGGCACGAGTCCGGATGCAATCGCCTTTTTGACCTTCTTATTTACGCCCTCGTCCGTTTCACCAAAATACTCCCGACGCTCCGAGTGCCCGATGATGACGTATTTGCAGCCGAGCGCTTTCAACATGGGCGCCGAAACCTCACCGGTGAAGGCGCCCGAATCCTCGAAGTGCATGTTCTGTGCGCCGAGGGCAACCTTCGAACCCTTGATCGCCTCACCCACACCAGCGATGTTGACGAAGGGCGGACACACCGCAACGAGCACGTCTCCCGGATCACCCACCTTCTCCACGACGCCTTTCGCCAGGGCGACGGCCGCCGCGTGATCCGTATTCATTTTCCAGTTTCCGGCAATTAACATGATAGATCTCTGTTTATGGTTGAGTTAAGCTGGATACAATAAAACACTTTGCTGATGCTTTAGCTCGGCTGGTCTGCGCCTAGTGCAATTCTGGCGACGTCCTCGACTACGGCATTGATGGCATATCCGTCGTAGCGGCCATAGATCTCGCCGTTCTGATCGATCAGGAACCGTCGCGGCAGCGTGTGGATGTTGTACAGGGCCACGACGTCGTCTCCGACCCGGGGAGCGATGGGAGCGATGGCGCGAATACCGGGAAATTGCCGCCCGTCGTAGAAGGCCTCGTTGATTTCGTAATCGGGCTGCATCGAGATCGAAACGATCTCGAAAGGCTGGCTGCCGGCCACCTGATAGAGGGCGTTTCGAACGGCAACTTCGTTTTGATACGATGGATCCTCCGGCCTGTAGAACTCCAGAAGAACGATGTGCCCGCGTAGGCTATCGAGCGCAAAGGTTGAGCCTTCCCACGTCCGGATCGAAAATGACGGGGCGAGGGTTCCGGGCATCAGGTTCTCAAAGTCGTAAACGGCCCTCTGGGCCCAGTCAGCCCAGCGAGTGCCCGGAAATCCGGAGACGATCTCGTCGGCGGCTTGCGTGGCTTCTTCCGTCTGACCGTTATCCATGTACGCCGCAACCAGCTCCACGTGAAGCGCGGCCTTAACGTCAGGGTCCGTTACCCGCTCGATGTACGATCGCAACAGAGCAATACCGGCCTCCGGGCCCTGCAATCGGGCAGTAGCCTGACGTGCAGTGCGGGCAACTTCGATGAATCGCGGATTGTCCGGCTCAATCAGCTGAGCTCGTTCGACGGCCAGCGAGTCGTTCCATCCTCCAAGCAGCTCTACCGAGTGCGCCGCGGCGAGCTCACCCCCCAGCGTGTTCGGAAAGTTCTCACGCAGGCTCCACAGGATGGTCGCCGATTGCCCGACAACCCGGCCTACCTCACCGACGTCGTACGACTCCGAGGCGGCTACCAACTCGCGAAGCATCTGATTGTGCAGGGCAATGGTGTTCTTGTAGGCCATCACCGCTGCATTTTCCTTCGAATTGATGCGCAGGAGCCTGTTGCCCAGCGGGAAAGTCGCGTTCAATGTGGCCGTATCGCCCTCGGCAAGAGCGATCTCGTCCATCCTCAAAATCACCCCTCTACGGCTGATCAGAAGCGGATAGATGCCCTTCTGAGGAGCGACGACGTCCATTGCAAAATATCCGGTGCTATCGGTCACCGCATAACCCAGCGTATCGAGACCATCCGGGCCGGACTGACCGACTACTATCTCGAACTCCCGGTAATCCGCAACGGAGTCGACCGCCGGATCAACCGTCAACCTGCCCTGAAAGTAGCTGCTGATCGTGGGATCCTCTCCCTCTTTTTTTCCGCAGCCGTTCAGGAGCAGAAAACCGGCCAGAAACAGGAATGCCGGGATCAGTAAACGGCGACCGTAAGCATTTTCAGTGACCATCAGACGTAGTGCTAGCCCACCGTAATTCAGGTGACAACAGAAATTTCGGCACGAATTGTATAGTATAATGCGGAGGAGGCGGTTCTGCTCGGTGGATTTGCCGGATCATTGGTGAATAGTGAAGTATCAACTATCCCGCATCGATTCCAGCCTCTCTTGAAGGAGCTTCCTGACCAGAGTCGGATCGGGCGATCCCTGGAACGTACGCATGACTTGCCCGACGAAGTACCCGATGATGGTTTCTTTCCCTCCGAGGTACTGCGCCACCTGTTTCGGGTTGTTTTCGAGCACCTGATCGACGACTGGCTGAAGTGCGTCGAGATCCGACACTTGCAAGAGGTTCTCCTGCTCAGCCACTTCCTCCGGACGCATCGGACTAATTAGCATCCGGCTGAAGATCACCTGCGCGGCCGTCGAGTTGATCCGGTTCTCCAGCCGCATGTGAATGAGCTCCGCCAACCGATCCGGATCGATGGGAAAGGCCTCCATTGAAACGGCTTGCTCGTTCAAGGTCCGAAGGACGTCGGACATGATTTGATTTGAAACGGCCTTCGCCAGCGCCTTGACGTCCCCCTTCCCTTCACGCCTTCTCAGACTTTCGAGCGTGTTTTCAAAGTAATCGACGACGGCCCGGTCCTCGGTTAACAGCTCGGCGTCGTACTCGGGCAAGCCGTACGATTCGACCATTCGCGCCTTACGCACCTCGGGCATTTCCGGAAGGCTTGCCCGAATCCGGTCGAGGTAGCTCTCGGTGATGACGACCTGGACGAGGTCGGGATCGGGGAAGTACCGGTAGTCGTGAGCCTCCTCCTTCGACCGCATGGGCCTCGTTTCCATCCGGTTAGCGTCCCATAGCAGTGTCTGCTGAACCACCTTTTCCCCTCTTTCGAGCATCGCGATTTGCCGATCTATCTCGTAGGTCAGCGCACGCTCGACGTTCCGGAAGGAGTTCATGTTCTTCACTTCCGTCTTGGTCCCAAAAGTCGTCTGTCCTATGGGTCGTACCGAGACGTTCGCATCGCACCGGAGGGAGCCCTCCTCCATGTTGCCGTCACAGATGCCCAGATACCGTACGATCTGACGTATCTTTTGCAGGAACAGGTAGGCCTGTCTCGGTGACCGGATGTCGGGCTCCGTGACGATCTCCATCAGGGGTACACCGCTGCGGTTGTAGTCGGCGAACGACCGTTCCGGGTCCTGATCGTGAAGGGATTTGCCGGCATCCTCTTCCATGTGAATCCGGATGAGGCCTATCCGTTTGACCGGGGCCTGACCGTCACCTTCCAGCGCTTCATCGTCGACAATTTCGACGTATCCCCCAATGCAGATCGGCGACTCGTACTGGGATATCTGGTACCCCTTCGGCAGGTCGGGATAGAAGTAATGCTTACGTGCAAAGATCGAAGGGCTCGTGATCTTGCAATGGGTGGCAAGCCCCATCTTAACCGTGAAGTCAACCAGACTTCGGTTTAGAATGGGCAGTGTGCCCGGATGGCCGAGGCTGATCGGATCCACGTTCATGTTGGGCTCCGCCCCGAAACTGGCGGAATCCGGGCTGAATGCCTTCGACGCCGTCGACAGCTGGGCGTGTACCTCGAGTCCAATAACCGGTTCGTATTTTTGATGCAACATCGATGTCCAACCAAAAGCCGCCCGTCGATACCACGGGCTTGATTAATCAAAAAATATGTTTGTTACCAGTAAATCTGGATCTTCCCGCACCGGTTGGTTCCCTGTGCTTCTAATCTTCCTCTTTTTCACTCCAATCGCCTGCTGGCAGCCTACCGAAGAACAGCTAAAGCAGCGCCGGTTCGGTGACTCCTATGAAATCCTCTTTGGTTCCAGCTCGTCGTTGTCGGAAACACCGCCCCTTATCGACGGCGACACACTCAAAGTTCACCTGGCTTACACCGGCGGTTGTGGAACGCACGACTTCGACGCAGACTACGAAATCAAGGCTGACACCACGTTTCTGTGGATCAATCACGTTGCTCATGATGACAGCTGCGAGGAGTACGTCCGTGATTTCTTTGAAGCCGGTTTGGATCAAAAGGCGCTTTCTTCGCCAACCATCGTCCTCCTCAACCCACAAGGTGACGTTCCGATCATCTTACGCTGGGGATCAGCCCCTTGAGTATAGGGCTTCCCACGTTTAGTCCCCCACCTTTTTCAAAATCTCATTCGCGTGGTCGCCGGTCTTTGGCCGCTTGATGACGCTCCGGATGATGCCTTCCTCGTCGATGATGAAGGTCGTGCGTTTCGTTCCGACCACCGTACGGCCGTACAGGCTCTTTTCTCCCCAGACGCCGTAAAGGTTCAGAATGTGGTGTTCTGGATCGGATACGAGCGGAAACGGGAGGTCGTACTTGTCCGCAAAACGGGCGTGGGAGGCGATGTCGTCGGCCGACACGCCGATCACGGCAATTCCCCGATCGAGAAGCCGTCTGTAATCGTCTCTAAGATTGCAAGCTTGTTTCGTACACCCCGGCGTGTCGTCGGCAGGATAGAAGTAGAGTGCCACTTTTCTTCCGCGGTAATCCGACAACCGTATCACGCTTCCATCCTGAATCCGTCCTTCAAAGTCAGGAGCGGGGGTTCCTGGCTCCGGCATTTCAGCCATAACTCATCCTGGTTTACTTTTCACGTCTTCCGGTTAGCCTTTAAAGATAGGGCTCCTTAGCGCCGTAATGCCAGCACTTCGCCGTTTTTGGTGGATCGATGGTTTTCAGGTTTCCTTCCTTCGAAGCCTGGCGGCAAAAGCACCGTCGATACCATTCCGGAATGGTAGAGTGGCGTAGTATCCTTCAGGTGTTACCATAGCATCGGGCACCAGACCGTCCACGCGCTCGACCTCAAAGTCAGCATGTGACCTCAAAAAAGCCTCTACCCGTTCTTCGTTCTCTACGGGCTCTATCGTACACGTGCTGTAGACCAGGTGCCCCCCGGGCAGCACCAGCTCACTGGCCGCTTCCAATAGCTCGTCTTGAAGGACAACCAGCTCGTTCAGGTTCTCAAGCGTGCGATTCCAACGCAGATCGGCGCGCTTGGCCAGCACACCCAACCCGGAGCAGGGCGCGTCGACGAGCACCTTGTTGCCTTTGACCGCGCCTTTACGGGCTATGTGCCGCAAATCACCCGGAACACCCTTAATGATTTGAACGCCCTGGGCTTGAGCCGACGCTTCGAGCATCTTGAGGCGATGCCTGTACAGATCTACGGCAATGATCTGACCCGAGCGACGCATCCGTTCAGCCGTGTACAGGCACTTTCCACCCGGCGCCGCGCACCCGTCGATCACCACCTCGCCCGGTTGCGGGTCCAGGACGCGAACGACCATGGCTGCACTTTCGTCCTGCACCACGCACCAACCCTTTTCGAGAAGCCCTCCCCGTATGATGGGTTGCAGCTGCTTAACACGAACGTAGTCGTCCAGATAGGGCGACGGCTCCCACTCGATTCCTGCCTCTTCGATCCACGTTATGAACTCTGCTCGCGTTATCTGATATTCGTTAATACGGAGCGAGTAGTACGGGCGGCTGTTGTTCCATTCCAGGAGCTTTCTGGTATCCTGAAATCCATATCGGTCTACCCACCGTCGGACCATCCAGGTCGGATGAGACATACGGATGGCCAGATCCTCGACCTTGTCGCCGGTGTTCGGCTCGGGCAGGTTTTCCCGGTTGCGCAGGACGGTTCGGAGAATACCATTGACGAGCCCACCCGCCTGCGGCCTGACTGTTTTTTTGGCAAGCTCGACGGACTCGTTCACGGCGGCATGTGCCGGCGTATCGAGAAACAGCAGCTCGTACAATCCGAGCCGCAAGATCTGACGGAGCGTAGGCTCCATCTTATCAAGTCGGCCACGGTAGTAGGTCGAAAGGATGAAATCGAGCCATCGCTGCCAGCGGGTGATGCCGGCAACGTACTCCGTCTGCCTCCTTTCGTGGTGCAGATTCTCACCATCCTCGCCTTCATTGCCTGCCGCCCTGCCGATAAAGACACCCTTTTCCTCCATCTGCACCAGCTGCCGCACGGACGCCTCCCTCGATGACTCGCCAAATATCGTCTGTTCTGAGGTTTTCTGTTTCACGATCTTTGGTTCAATGCGGACAGGCTATTTACCTCGCCTCCGCCTCGTTTGAAAAGCGTAAAGCTCGTATTTGCTTCAACAGGGTTCCGTCGTCGTACCCGATTGGAAAGACGGCTACTCCAGCCAGCCCTTCACGTTTCACAAAATCGATTTTCTCTGCAATACTCTGAGGATCCTCGTACCACCCCTGAAACCATCCGGTGCTATCCTGAAAAGCGTAATAGGGAGATCCACTCGAAGGATCACGCAAGACGCCGTAGGCCGCGGTGCGTGCTATGGCGTTCGGCCTCACACCCCTCAAATGCAGGGAATCAACCGGTGCGTACGTGATGGCAATCCCGGGACCCCTGGTGCGAGCGCCGGGCTTTTCCGATTCGGTGGGCCACTCGTAGCCGAAAAACGGGATCGACATGACGAGCTTGCGCCGGTCGACACCCAGCTCGTCGAATCGGCGAAGAATGGCCTCCCAGTTCGAATTGCCCCACCCCCTTATTGGCGCTACAGGTCCCGCCGAGTCACCCGTTCTCCAGTGCATGTCGTACCCCTGCACCACCAGGTAATCCGCGATCTGGCTCAGCCTCGCTTCGTCAAACACGTTACCCGGATCGAATGCAAGGGCAAACACGGTAAGCCGTGCATCCGCCCGATAGGTCTTCAGCTCATTCCGGAGAGCTTCCACGAAATCGACGAACTCCTCGCTTATCTCTGGCGGCACCGCCCGGAAAATCTCAAAATCCAGGTGAACCCCATCGGCCTCCGCTCTACGTACCGCGTCCATCGTGTTTTCGAGGAGCAACCTCCTTCTCAGCCCCGAGCTGAAGATTCGCTCGAACAGGTCCGGATCGGAAAGGGAGACCGCCGGAACGATGAGCGAACCCTGACTTTGCACGGTCGCGATAAGGTCTCGCCATCGATCCGGCCATCCGTTCGTCTGAACCAGCGTTCCGCTCTCTCCCACGCGCAGCTCAAAGAAAACCACTTCATCGAGATCGGAGAGGTCAGCCTCACGCCAGGCGTCTCCCGTCCACCAGACGTGGTACCCTAACAATTTAAGCGTGGTGCCCGACGGTGGCCGGGTTGTTTCGCGGGTCGGTGAACACGCGAGAGCTAACAAAGTAATACCTGTCAGTCCGATGATAAGCAGGTAACCGGCACGCATGTGAATCCTCCTTCCAGGAATGTACAGGTATCTTGTTTTCGTATTTCATGTACCAGCCTACTATAGCCGTGTTACCCGAGGTCAGGCGGTATCCTGTAACGGGTGCGTGAGGCTTACTGGCCGGCTACGATCGGATAGCTCCCATTCAACAGCAGTATAGATGAACGAAGTCTTAAACGAAAAACTATCCAACCTGCCTTCTCGTCCCGGTGTGTACCTTCATCGGGATGCGTCTGGCGGTGTGCTGTATGTAGGAAAGGCCAAAAACCTGCGGAACAGGGTGCGCTCCTACTTCCAGGAAGGACGTCCAAAGGACGGGCGCTTACAGATACTCGTCAATAAAATAGCAGACGTCGAGACGATTGTAACGGATACCGAAGCCGAGGCGCTCATCCTCGAGAACAACCTCATCAAAAAATACCGCCCCCGGTACAACGTCAATCTCAAAGACGACAAGACCTATCCGTACATCTGCATCAAGAACGAGCGTTTCCCCAGAGTTTTCCCGACCCGGCGCATCCGTCGTGATGGATCGAAGTACTTTGGTCCTTACACCGACGTGAAGGCGATGAAGCTCGTGCTTCGCACGATCCGGTCGCTTTTTAAGCTTCGCACGTGCAGCCTCAACCTCGCTCCCGAGCCCATTGCAGCAGGAAAGTACCAGCCTTGCCTCGAGTATCACATCCAGAAGTGTGCGGCGCCCTGCGTCGGGTATCAGACCGAAGAAGACTATAACCAGACCATCAGGCAGGTCGAACAGCTCCTTAACGGAAAAACGGGAGAGCTGGCCAGCTTACTCAAAGACGAGATGAAGCGTCTGGCCGGCCTCATGCAGTTCGAAGACGCCGCGGTTCTCCGCGACCAGATCGCCGCGCTCGAAAAATACTCGGAGAAACAGAAGATCGTCAGTCTGGAAAACACGGATCGCGACGTGTTTGCACTGGCCATCGATCGGGAGGACGACGTGGCATGCGGCGTACTCTTCAAAATCCGCGAAGGAAAAATCATTGGGCGGCAGCACAAGTACCTTCGCCGCATCGAAGGCATTCCCGACGAAGAGCTCATGCAAACGCTTCTCGAGAATCACTACGCGGAGACGACGTTTTTCCCGGACGAGGTCCTGGCGTCGATCCCACTCGCCGATCCTGAACCACTCGAGGATTTGTTGAGAGAACGGCGTGGCAAGAAAGTCCCCATTCGAATACCCGAACGCGGCGACAAGGCCGGTATCGTTCGGATGGGTGAGACGAATGCCGCACTGCTCATCAGCGAGTGGAAGCTCCAGAAGGCAAAACAGGAAGAAGGGCGTGTACCTCACGCCGTAAAGGCGCTGCAACGTGATCTGCGTCTGCAGAAGCTCCCTCTACGCATCGAGTGTTTCGACATCTCACATCTCGGCGGCACCGGAACGGTGGCCTCCTGCGTGGTTTTTGAGAATGGCAAACCCAAACGCAGCGAGTACCGAACGTACAAGATTCGATCCGTAGCGGACGGTAAGCCTGACGACTTCCTCTCCATGCGCGAGGTCGTCGGCCGTCGGTACGAGCGCGTTCGTGAGGAAAACGGTCCCTGGCCGGACCTTGTCGTGATCGACGGCGGAAAGGGGCAGCTTTCCAGCGCAGTCGAGGCGTTGACTGTGAGTGACGTCTACGGCAAGTTCCCCGTCGTCGGGCTGGCCAAGCGGCTCGAAGAGGTGTTTTTCCCAGGTGATTCCGATCCCGTGCTCATCCCACGCACCAGCTCGTCTCTACAATTGCTCCAACGCGTCCGCAACGAGGCACACCGGTTTGCGGTCACCTTCCAGCGAAAACAACGGCAGAAGACGCTCCATTCCGAGTTGCTGGAGATCCCCGGCATCGGCGAGAAGACCGTCCGAAAACTGATCCGTCACTTTGGATCGGTAAAAAGAGTCAGACAGGCGTCCTACGACGACCTGTCGCAAGTGGTCGGCCAGGCTATAGCGCGTCGTTTGACGTTACACTTCAATCCCACTACGGCCGAAAACACACAAATATCGAGCACAGACTCTTAATCCTGTCTCCAATTGATTAGCTTGTAAAAACTACTGGAGTGCGGATCAGAAAGGGTCCGTCGAGCTTCCAGTATCCGGCAATCCCCAAACCAATAAGGTTGAACGGGCTTATGCTGAACTACATCTGGGCGGGTTTGATCGTTTTTAGCCTCGCTTTTGCACTCATTTCCGACTTCATCGACATCTCACGGGATACGTATCGCAACGAACAACCCCTACCGATCCAGCTTCGATTTCCGGAAGGATATCAACCCCAGACCCGGCTCGTCGACGCCGAAATCCTGATCGACCCGGCTACATACGCCGGGTTTTACGATACGGAGGAGAGGCCGGACTCGGTCTACCAGGGAGTGTTGGTCCAGACCCAGCGGGGGCGGCAATTACGTTTTTCAGCGGATGCAACGTTGCCGGCGCCGCTAACGACGATCCGTGAGTTTTCCTCCTCCGGCGACGACGAGCTGCAGGGGACGATCGCCAATTTCGAACCGGGGCTGGACTCGCTCACCTACCAGGCGTCCATCGTGTTCGCACCTGTTCGTTTTCCAAAAATCAACGCCATCACCGGCGCTGCATTTGACTTTGCCGAAACGGCCGCGACGATTGCCCTGGGCCTGATCGGCGTGCTCGCCCTCTTCCTTGGCCTGCTCAAGATTGCGGAAGCCTCGGGCATCATCAATGCCCTCGTTCGGGTGACCCAGCCTCTCTTCCGCCCCCTCTTTCCGGAAATCCCCGAGGGGCATCCTGCCATGGGAATGATCGTGTTAAACCTTACGGCCAACATGCTGGGGCTAGGCAACGCCGCCACACCATTGGGGATAAAGGCCATGGAAGAGCTTCAAAACCTGAGCCCGGAAAAGGATACGGCAACGAACTCGATGGTGATGTTGCTTGCGCTCAATACGGCCAGCATCCAGCTCGTGCCTCCCACCCTGCTAGTCGCCATCATGGGTCTGCAGGTCAATGAGCTGATTTTCCCCATCATCACCGTGACGATTTTTTCGGCTATCGTCGCCGTTCTTGCGGCACGGTGGCTGGGTAGAATGAAGCGATATCGAGCCACAGACCCTAACCGGCTCCTTTCAGCGCCTCCTGCAAAAGATACCGCAATAGAATCTTAATCAGACTTCTCGCTTCTAATTCGGATTGCTCAAATGAATGTCTTACGTGCAATAGTCGACGTTTTTACGGTATTCGTCCTGCCGCTCATGATCGTGGGATTCCCCCTCTACGGTCTGTACAAAAAGGTCCCCGTGTACGAAGAGTTCGTCGAAGGAGCAAAGGAGGGGTTCAAGGTGGCGGTCATGATCATTCCCTACCTGGTCGCCATTCTTTTTGCGATTGGGATGTTTCGAGCATCCGGGGCGCTCGACTTCATCATGGACGGGCTGCGGCCGGTATTGAGCTTCCTGAGTATACCTCCTGAGGTGATCCCCATGGCCATCGTACGGCCGCTCACCGGGTCGGGCTCGGCCGGCATTATCGTGGACATGATCAACCAGTATGGAGAAGACTCGATCTTCGTAAAAATCGCAGCCACCATGTTCGGCTCGACCGAAACCACGTTTTACGTCATTGCCGTCTATTTTGGAGCGGTGAACGTCAAAAAGACGCGCCACGCCGTCCCTGCCGGTCTGATCGCAGACGCCGCAGCCATGATCATGGCCATCTATCTCATTCAGCTACTATTTTGACCCCAAAACCTGGCTTCGTGGCAAGGACATTCCGAGATCACACGAAAAAGGGTCCCTCATCTGAGAGACCCTCGCGAAAACCGATGTGAGAGTGGAATGGACGGAGCCGAAATCGACTGAGACGTGAACCGATAGAGAGGTGAATGTTTCGGCAGTTCAGACTTCTACCACACTGTTTTCACTGAAGAAGGGGCTGGGGACGTAACGGTCGGCGCTTTCATCATTCCTCCATTCCGATCCATCCACATAGTAACGGAACTGGTAGCTCTTCCCTGGCTTCAGAGAAATCGATTTTGTCCACTGATTGGTTTTTTTATCGAGCTTCATCGGGTGTTTTTTTTCGCTCCACTCGTTGAAGTCACCAACGATCGACACGCTTTTCTGAGCCACTTCGCCGGGAAGTTTAAATGTAACTTTCACCGTCTTGCCATTCGGGCTTACTTCCTTTTCGATCATTTCTAATGCCTCCTATACAAAATTCAAAGCTATTCAAAAAAAGAATCGACCTGTTAAGATATTACGGCGTTTCGTTTGAATTCAAACATTTTCTTTTTGAAAGCGCTTACCTCTATGTAACTAACTGGCAACACAGACGAATATTTATCAGTTACTAGAATTGCGTTGAGTTTTCAACTGCTGTACGAAGCCTTACAGAGGCTGAAAATATCTTTTCTTCAAGGTTTCTTGCAAATGGCACCGGTATATCCTCTCCTGCTACGCGCATCGGAGGGGCATCGAGGCTAGCGAAGGCTTCTTCCGTAATCGTTGCGGCTATCTCACCGCCGAATCCACCCGTTCGCGGGCTTTCGTGAAGCACGATCAGCCTCCCGGTTTTCTCAACCGACCGAAGCACTGTTTCCTTGTCCCATGGAATCAGGGTTCTCAGGTCGACGACCTCGATGGACACCCCTCTGGTCTGAAAGTACTCGGCTTCTTCGAGCGCCCAGTGCACACCAAGTCCCCACGTTACTATCGTAAGATCTGATCCTGGCCGCTTGATTTCCGCCACACCAAATTCGATTGATACGGGGTCATCGGGTACGGGACCCTTGATGGACCGATATAGCTTCTTGTGCTCGAAAAACAGGACCGGGTTCGGTTCGGCGATGGCCGCAAGCAGTAGTCCCTTCGCTTCGGCTGGTGACGAAGGCACGACCACCTTTAACCCCGGGACGTGGCAAAACCAGGCTTCCATCGACTGGGAGTGGAACGGACCGGCGCCTATGTGTCCCCCATACGGCAGCCGGATCGTTACGTTGAGAGGTGCTCCCCAACGGTAATGCGTCGGAGCGAGGTTATTGACGACCTGGTTGAAGGCGCACGACACAAAGTCGGCGTACTGCATTTCGACGACGGGCTTGAAGAATTCGAGTGCGAGCCCCATTGCTGCCCCGACGACGGCACTTTCCATAATCGGGGTGTTCCTCACCCGGTCACGTCCAAACTGCTCGATGAAGCCTTCCGTTACCTTGAATACGCCTCCATATTCTGCAATGTCCTGCCCCATCAGCAGCACGCGGTCGTCGCTTTCCATCGCCTGACGCAGCCCGTCACGGATAGCATCGACAAAACGCTTTTCCGTGAAGCCCGATGTCTCGTGATAACGTAAGATCGGAGAGGGTGCAAAAACGGCAGAACGTTCCGTTTCTACCGTTCCTGTCACCTCTGGTAGTGTGAGTGCTCGTTCCGCTGCCTCGTCTATACGGGTTTCGATCTCGTTTCGGA
>CBINFS010000022.1:0-57977 GCA_966250015.1 uncultured bacterium
TTCGCTAAACGCGCGATGGATCCCCGACGCTCAGCCCGACGATTTCATAAAGGTGCCGGGGAAAACCGATGTGGCAAACCGGTCCAATGGCTTGACTATTTCTTATGCCGTACACCTTAACAAGGCATCATTCCGGAATTGATCCGACACGAGCGCAGCGAACGACGAAGTAAATCTATGCAACGATAGCACCGGGCAGTACCATTTGTGTTTTACGAGACGTTTCCTGGATTCCGGCTCGGCGGCCGGGATGACGGAAAGGAAGGGGAACGGCAAGCAAATATGGTCGCGGCACGATATGCCAAAACGTAATATATACAAGTCATTCTCGCGAAGGCGGGAATCCAGGAATGGGCCGAACGAAGCCGAATCGTATAGCCAAACAGAACCGTAACCTGGATCTCCGCCTTCGCGGAGATGACGTAAAGGGGTAAGGTTTTAGTAGCAACGTGCGTCCAGCCTTCGGTCTGCATCCCTTCAAAAATCCATCCGCGTACATCTGCGTCATCAGAGGATTGTAGTTCAGTCCACCTCAGCCTGCCTTTTTGAGCGAATGCGTATATTTGCCCTGGTTATTTCTGGTGTAGAGTGGGACTTTGCCGTATTAAGATCGTTACAACCCCTTCACTGCTAATCGACAGATACGTATCTGTCTCTTACCTTTGGTAACGACCGGCTCGGGTGGCCCGGGCACTGACGCCGGCCCGCGGCAGTATCGCTCTACGATGAACCACGATTTATAGACGATCCCTCACACTCCCGTGCAAGATCAATTCGATGGCCTCGACGCCTTTCAACCCGTCGAGCCCAGTCTGTTATACGCAACCTTCTCCACCAGAGGGCGGCCCGTTTTCCGAAATCCCGCGTGGGAGGCCATCTTCGGCGCCGAACCGGATCCGTGGGCTCGACTCTCGGACGACGACCGCCTCCTTGCCGGACAGTACCTGAAGGAAGCCGTCGGGGGCTCACTCGTGACGAACGAAATCATCCCGGTCAACACCTCGTTCCGGGACGAGCCGATGCCCGTACTGCTGAACTTCTTCCCCGTGCAGAATCCCGAGGCGCCCAAACGCACCATCGCCGTCACGGTCACGGGCGAGGTGCTCGCCGAGCCAACGAGCTGGACGGCCAGCCAGACCCAGCGGCACCGCCTCGAATCGCTCGGCCGCATGACTATGGGGATCGTCCACGACGTGAACAACCTCCTCAGCACGGTCATCGGGTACACCGAGCTGATGAAATCCGAAAAAGCCGACATCAACCGCCCGGGGTACTTCGACGAGCACATCCGGATGATCGAGCAGGCCGCCGTCGACGGAGCCGGACTCGTCGCACGCATCCAGCAGTACATTCGCCAGGAAAAACACACCCGGTTCGAGCCGATCGACCTGAACACGCTCCTGAACGACTGTATCTCACTCACGCGGCCGTACTGGTTCAACGAGCCCCGACGGCAGGGCATCGCCATCCAGACCGTCGTCGAAGAGCAGCCGATCCCGCCGATTATGGGCTCCGCCACCGAGCTTCGGGAGGTCTTCGTCAATCTGATCCTCAACGCCGTTCAGGCCATGCCGCGCGGAGGATCGATACGGCTGCGAACGTCCTACGATAAAGCAAAGGGCGTTGTCGTGCAGGTATCGGATACCGGCACGGGCATGAGCGAGCGGGTGATGCGGCGCATCTTCGAGCCCCTGTTCACGACCAAAGGCGAACACGGAACGGGTATGGGGCTGGCCGTCAGCTACGGCATCATCCAGGAGCACGAAGGCCGCATCACTGTCGATAGCAAGCCGGGAAAAGGCACCACCTTCGAGCTCGTCTTTCCCGCCGTCGCCACCACCGTCTCGGACGAACCCGTGGCGACCTGCCGGTCAGTCGAAAAGAAGGCACGGATCCTCGTGGTGGACGACGACGCGAAGGTCCGGTCGGTCCTGGTCAAGCTGCTCAACCTCAAAGGCCACGTCGTCGACGAAGTGGCGTCCGGGATGGAGGCGCTGGACGTGCTGACGGCAAAAACCTTCGACATCGTCTTCACCGACCATGGAATGCCCGAAATGAACGGGCGGCGCCTCGCGGCGGAAATCCGGACCCGCTTCCCGGAGCTGCCGATCGTCCTGGTCACCGGCGACACCGAGATCCACGATGACGACCCCAACATCGATCACACGATCGCCAAACCCTTCAAGCTCGACACACTCCAGGAAACGATTCAGAAGCTGGTCAGGGAGGGCATTTCGGAGTAGGTAGTCGCGCAGAAGCCCTTAAGAAAAGCACACAAAAAGAGAGCGCAACCAGCTGGAGTGCTCGTGCTGAAGGGTGTCATCGTTTTTGCTTCTAACCCCAATCAAGAAAATGGGCCCAGTCCTTTACATGACACGCTGAAAATTGAGCACTCGAGCTTTGCGCTCTCTATGGTATCAAAACGTGATTGACCGCGCGCAGTTTCCTCAATTCCGAACGGCGGCTTTCTTCATCATTTATTAATACTTGCAACGATCTCTCCACCCGTTCCATTGCCCTTTATGCCTCTAACGCGAAAGATCCTGCCGATCCTCTACGTGATGTTTCTGGCAGCGAGCCGGGAGGCCTGGTCGCTGGCCCCCTCAGACCCGGAGCTCTCCTGGTATACCGTCCCCCTCTTCGGTATAGGCTTTTCGCTTTTGATGCAGATCCTCGCCGAGTACCTCCCACGCAACCCGAAGCTGTACAACCCGCCGGACAAAAAGACGTGGCGGGCGCTCGAGCCGGAGCGGCAGGCCGTCGTGTCGGAAAAGGCGAAGTTCCTGCCGGACTGGATCAGCGTGGAGGGCTGGATCTACTCGGTCCTGATCCAGGGGATCATGCTGGGGCAGGCCCACGGCCTCCCGGAAGCCCTCGCCATCGTGCCGATCCTCGTATACGCGATTGGAGTGTCCCCCGTCATCCTCTTCCTCAAAGTCGGCAAGCTCCAGCAAGAGATGCGCCGGCAATACGAGGAGCAGACCTCCGGCATACACCGGAGGTGAGATTGCTATCCGGTGATGACGCGGATTCTATGTGTCTACTGTTATAAAATACCCTCCAATTACGTTATTCCGGACTTGATCCCGAATCCATTCGCCGGTTGCTCAAGACTGGACTGTATAGCCTGAACGAGACGTTTCCTGGATCTCCGCCTTCGCGGAGATGACGTGTTGGGATGGCCGTTAATTGTTTTGAACGTCCCACCTTCGATCTCAATCCCTTCAAAAAAACATCCGTGAACTTGAGAACCTACCTGCGGACTGTCGTTCAGTATCCTCTTCGCGCCTTCGCGTGAGCAAAATGAACAACGCCCCGCGGTAGGTGGATCACTTGTCGAAAATCGTGATCGACACGCTGGCGACGCCGCCGAAGAAGCCGGTGCCGCCAACCACGTTGGTGCCGACGTTCGGCAGGGCAGACGTTTCGGGATCGAAAATCTCCTTGGGCCATTCGTCGCCGCCCGTCATGACGACCAGGTCCATCCTCTTCGTGTTGGGCGCACAAACGCCGTCAAAGAGGTCCCAGCGGACCTCGGCCCGGTAGCCGGTGGACGTCTGCTCCGCCCTGTCCAGGTAGCTGACGGTCTCCACACTTCCGTCGTACCTGGTATAAACCCCGTGGAGGCTCACGAGCCAGTCGTTCGTTTCGATCGAAACCCGAATCGGCGGCTGCTCGCGGAGGAACTGGCAGTTTTCGAACCGGGGGAGGTTCGCTAATTCGGGCTCGGGAGCCTTTTCCGGCATCGTCATTTCCGCGTAGGCGAGACCGCCGGACGGATCCGTAACCTCGATCCGATAGTGATGGCCGAGCACGGCCGGAACGTTCGTCCAGTAGTTGTGGCTAATGATGCCCTCGGCGTACCGGAATACTGAGTCCCGCAGCTCGGTCCACTCGCCGGTTTCGAGGTGCAACACGCGTACGGTCAGGTCCTGCTCGGGTTGTGCGCCGAGCAACAGGGAGTCCCGCAGGGGCTCCACGCGAATCCACTGTGTATCAGCGGTGGCGTTCAGGTAGCCGTAGATGGTGAAGTAGCGGTCGTTCGGCTTGAACGTATCGACAGTCGCGTCGCACCCGTTCATCGCAACGGCCAGTGCAAACAGAATAGCCGGAAGAAAAGGTGTACGCTTGATCATCGGGTTTCGAGCTTGAGAGAGACGTAAGGGACAAACGGGAGCTGGTCGACCCGACGGAAGGTGAAGACGTCGAAGTAGAACAGGTTCGCGCGGTCGTAGACGTTGATCGCGCCGGCCTGCACCGACGCCCGCATCGCGCCCAGGTCGAACGGGCGCTCGACCGACACGTCGAGCCGGTGATAGGCGGGAAGCCGGCCGTTGTACGGCCGTTCGTATAGCACCCGCGGCGTCCCGTAGAAGTACCGGAGGTCGCGCATCCCGAGCAAGTGCACGAAGGCGTCGAACCCGTACGGGCGTGTGTACGGCAGCCCGCTGCCGAGCGCCCAGCTCACGTTGAACACAAAGTCGTCTACGTCGAGGCTGGCGACGGCGTTGAGCTGGTGCCGGCGGTCGTGCGGCGGGTGGTACGACTGCACCGGCGACCCGAACCACTGCATAAAATTCGCCTGGGAAGCCTCGTATTGCGTCCACGTGTAGCCGTAGCCGACGTAGGCGTAGAAAGGGCCTCGATCTACGTCGAGCCGCACGTCCGCCCCGTAGGTGGTAGCCTCTGCGGCGACGAGGGCGGTCGTGAACCGCGCCCGTGCGCTCCAAACCGGCACCGGCAGGTTCGTCGTCTTTTTGTAGTATGACTCGGCCGAGAATCCGAACACACCGAGGCGTTGCTGCCAGCCCACAAGGGCGTGGGTCGAGCGCGCCTGCTCACTTCCCAGCGGCGCCGGCATGAGCACCATAAACGATGACCCGGCGTCGCGCTCGTCGGTGATGCCCTCGATGAGCTGGTTGTAGATCCCCACCGACGCGTTGAGCTGCTGTGCCTCGGTACCCCAGGGCCGAATCGCAATGCGAAGACGCGGCTCGAACGATACGCCGTAGTCGATGGGGATGGTGGCTACGAGCCCGGGGATCAGCTCGAGGTAGTCGCTGAGCTTGAGCTCAGTGCTCAGGTAGGCGCCGGTGGTGATCAGGAAAGAATTGTCCTGCGCGAGGCCCTGGAGCCGCTCGCCGAGCACGTAGCTTATGCGGTCCGCGCGTCCGAAGAAGCCCCAGTCGAGCTCGACCTGCCCCACCGGCTGCGTCACGTGCAGCTCCGTGTTGATCCGCCACGCGTCCGCCGTCCGCTCAGGATCACTCGCCTCCCCCACCTCGTTGTTGAACAGCGTCAAGCCCCCGTTGAACTCGACCACCATCGGCGACGTCGGACTGAAGGCCAGACAGTGCCCCGCCAGCGCCGTGTTGCTCCACCGGAAGACGTCCTCTGCCTCGGCGTCAATCCGTCCCCGATCGTACGTCCGCATCAGCGTCGCCGAGCACCGCATGTTCGACGGCGCGTATTGGAGCTTCGCGTAGACGTCGCTGAACTGAAGCGGCAGCTCCCGCCCCAGGAACGTCGGCGCCGTGCGCTCGATCACCGACGAGCGCACCGACCCGATCATCGAGACCAGCCCCCGGCTCAAAGGCCCCTCCACCCGAACCGCGTTCAGGAACGGGCTCGCCGACGCGGCCGCCTCGAAGCGCTGGTTGTTGCCCGGTCGCATCGAGACGTCGACCACCGACGAGAGCCGACCGCTGTAGCGGGCGCCGTAGCCGCCCGCGTAGACGTCCGCCCTTGCGATGAGGTCCTCGGGGAAGGCCGAGAAGAAGCCGAGGATGTGGAAGGGCTGGTAGATCATCGTCCCGTCGACGAGGACGAGGTTCTGGGAGGGGGTGCCGCCGCGGATGAAGAGCTGGCCGCCGCGGTCGCCGGTGGTGACGACGCCGGGCAGCGTCTGGAGGTAGCCCATCAGGTCGCCCTCAGCCGCAGGCGTCGGGATGCGGCTGACGTCCTCCACGCGCACGCGCTGCCGCCCTGCCTCGAGCGCCGTCGCACCGAGGCGCTCGTCGCTGACGACGATCTCGTCGAGCGCCTGGGCGGTCGGCTGCAAGGCGATGGAGAGCGTGAGGAAGCGCTCAGCGCCGAGCGTGAGCGTGTCGACGTGGGACTCGTAGCCGACGAAGCTGACGGTGAAGACGTGGGTGCCGGCGGGAATGCGGGGGATCTGGTAAAAGCCCTCGCCATCGGTGATCGCCCCGAGCAGGCCGCCCGCGCCGTCGTCGAGCGAGACGTTAGCGCCCGCGAGGGACTGGCCGTTCGAGGCATCCGTGACAAAACCACGAAGGGTTACCTGCTGCGCAAAAACAGGCGTCGCCATCAACGCCGCACCCACGAGCAGGATCACGACGAAGCGCACTACTGAAAAATGGGACATCGCTTCCGGTTAACCAGGGAAAATTGAGTAGAGGATAGGCTTCGTGGATCCCTTCAGCAAACGTTAAGCCCGGATTTCAGCCAAAACTGACCGTTTTTCACCGGCTATACTTCGAAACGATCAGATCCGGCGATCGATTCGGAATCCCGGCAACCATCGGGCTGTCTTTATTGTACCAAAGACGACCCAGACCCCCGCGTACACCATGCCGCCACACGAATATTACATGAAGTACACCCTTCTGATCGTTTTCGCCGTGTTTTTGGCAGCCTGCCGCGACATGATGCCGACGGGAGCCGACCTGGACAGCCCCGACCTCGGGGAGGATTTCATGAGGGCGCTCGCACCCACCGTACCCGAGGAGCCGCGGAACAATCGCGACCGCTTCATCGCCCTGGCCCTGACGCGAGCCGTGATAGAAGAAAAAGACATCCCTGATTACCAGCTGCTCCGCAACAAGAGCCGGATCATCCTCTCGAACACGACCGACGAAGGCGAGCTCATCGAACCCTCCGCCCTGCCCGCCTCGGATTCCGTCCGGTTCATCCTGCTCGGCGAAGAGGCCATCCAGCAATACGCCGACACCTGGGGCGACTTCCTGTACCTGTGCGTCAACCAGGCATTCGTCGGCGCCGATACGGCGCGGGTGGACGTCAGCACCCGATGGGCCATAGACACCAGCGACCGCCGCAACGAGTCGGAATGGCCTCTGAGCGGCGGCGGCTATCGCCTCGAATGGATCCGCCAGGACAGCACCTGGACCATCCCCGAGATCAAAATGATCTGGATGTCGTAGGCGTTGGCAAAATTGTGGGGTATCCCGTAGAAAACGCTCGAAAATCGCGCCTCAACGGGAAGAAAAACGTCTCAACCTTCCTGCGAATGGAAGTGTAGATGTCGCTTCAGACTTTTTAGTGTGCCGGCAGTATTTGAGCGAAAGCTTCCGGCCGGGGACGTCACCCTTGGTGCACGGCCTCGGAGAGCCACTCATTGAAGCGGATTCGACCGATGCGGGCGTCCCCATCGGGTATCAGGGAGCGCTCGCTGAGCCTGGCGCCGAAGTAACGTGCGTCGGGATCGACTGCCACTTGCCGCGGATCCTGCCGCGCTTCGAGAGCGCGTCGCACGAAGTCGTCCAATCGGGAAAGCTCCGGCCCGGCTACTTCGACGATGCCGAAAACTGGCGGCCCTGTGGCGACGTCCCCTACGGTATTCGCGACGTCGTCGGCAGCTACGGGCTGGAACAACACGGGCGCAAGCCGCACCGTACCGCCAGTCGTAGCGGCGTCGGCAATGGGCTTGACGAACTCGAAGAACTGCGTCGCGTGCACGAATGAATATGGAATCGTTGAGGCCTTGATCAGCGCCTCCTGCGCCATTTTTGCACGGAAGTAACCACTGTCGGGAAGGCGATCGGTGCCCACCACCGAAAGCACGACGTGATGCCTCACACCGGCAACCGCTTCTTCGTCGAGGAGATTTCGCGTCGACGTTTCGAAAAACGCCAGAACTGCCGCGTCCTCGAAAGACGGTGAATTCGACACGTCGACGACGACCGCCGCGCCGTCGAGTGCTTCGGGGAGGCCTTCCCTCGTGATCGTGTTGACACCCGTGGCCGGCGATGCCGGCACTACCTCGTGTCCTTGTACAAGGAGTCTATTGACGAGCTTTGAGCCAATGAGGCCGCTCCCGCCGATTACGACGATTTTCATGGTGGATACCGAATAGATCTGGTTCAGGATTCATATGGCGAATGGTCCGTAGCGGGCAGCGAGGCGACGTAAGCCCCGCTGCCCACCCGGACCCGATATACTTGTGGCTATGCCGATAAGCCCATTGCTGCCGGTTTATGCCCGGAGACCTTGTCGGGGCTTCCTTCTGGTTGTAGGAAGGCCAACAGGTCGGCGTTGACCTGATCCTGATGGGTGACCGTGATGCCGTGCGGAGCGCCGGGATAATAGATCTCCTTCGCGCCCTCGATGAGCCGGGCCGACTTCATTCCGGTGATTCGCACCGGAACGACCTGATCGTCGTCCCCGTGTAGGATGAGCGTCGGGACGTCGAATTTCATCAGGTCCGCGGTAAAGTCGGTTTCGGAAAACGCCTTGATGCACTCGAAAGCGTTCAGGAGGCCAACCTGCATGCACAGCCGCCAGAACTGGTCGAGCACGCCCTGCGAAATCTCTGCGCCAGGCCGGTTGACTCCGTAGAACAGCACGGCAAAGTCGCGGTAGAACTGCGTCCGATCCTTGGCGAGCGCTGCTCGCAACCCGTCGAACGCTTCGATTGGCAATCCTTCCGGATTGGTTTCGGACTGAAGTAGAGTCGGCGGTACGGCAGAGATCAGGACGACCCTGGAGACGCGTGCCGTTCCGTATCGTCCGATGTAGTGTGTGACCTCGCCGCCGCCCGTGGAGTGGCCGACCAGTGCGATGTCGTATAGATCGAGTGCCTCGATCAGGTCCGCCAGGTCGTCCGCGTAGCCATCCATGTCGTTTCTCGATGAGGTCTGGCTTGATCGGCCATGTCCGCGCCGGTCGTGCGCGATGACACGGAATCCGTTCTGTGCCAGGAACAACATCTGGCCGTCCCACGCATCGGCATTTAGCGGCCACCCGTGCGAGAACACTACGGCCGGACCTTCTCCCCAATCCTTGTAATAGATTTCTGTGCCGTCTCTGGTGATGATCTTACTCATGGTCTGCTCCGTTTGATGGGTATGTGGATTGTTGACGTGGAGCATGTTAGCTGTCCGCGCGATGTCGCCGCATCCGTGGAATACCCCGGTTGATGCCCTGGTCAGTGTGACTGGGGATGGGAGAAAGAGTGAAGGTCCCCGCCTGAGAGTTGCCTTTCCGTTTTAGGTTCGAAGGACGCTTCGGAGCGCTCTTCGAGAGCTTACGTCAAGCTTTGCAAACACTTTGTGCAGGTGGTACTCGACCGTGCGCGGGCTGATGAAAAGCTGACTGCCGATTTCTGGATTGGTGTGTCCTTCCGCTGCGAGCCGTGCGATCTGCGTTTCCTGAGCGGTTAGTGCGTCCATGGTCTCTGCGGTGCGCTTCTGTATTTTCTCGCCCGTTGCCACCAGCTCACGTCGAGCGCGTTCGGCGAATGCGCTGGCTCCGAATTTGCTCAGCATTTCGTAGGCGTGGCGCAGGTGCTCGCGTGCGTCCGAGCGCTGCTTCTGGCGACGAAGCCACTCGCCGTACACCAGGTGCGCGCGAGCCAGATGAATAGTGATCCGCGTGCGTGCGAGCCGTTCGATGGCCTCGCGATAGAGGGTATCCGCCGCCTGGCCCTCTTCAAGTAGTGCGTGGGACCGAGCCAGGATACCCAGCGCCCAGTCGGTGCCACACGCACGGTTGCGTTCGTCGAGCCTGCTCAAGGCGGTCTCCGCCGCGTCGAGGGCGCCCACTCTGGCTCCTGCTTCTACCAGCTCGGAGAGGGAAAACCCGTAGAATCCCGGGTCCTCGTGTTGACACGCCCGGTTGGCTTCAGTAAGAGCAGCATCGTACCGGCCCAGGCCGTTGTACAAAATGGACGTGGAGTAGTGGCACACCCCGATGCCTCTCCCCTCTCCCCTCGCCGTTACGTCCCGAAGTGCCGTTTCAACGAGATCCAGCGTACGATCTTCGTCACCGCGCCAGGCCGCTACCAGCAAATCGCTGTACCGTAACGTTGCACTGCCCGTTGCCTCCGTGATCGCGTCTGCCTCCTCAACCAGAGCCGAAGCTGCGTCAAACTCACCGGCATGTACGTGCACGCCAGCACGATACTCGAGTGCTACAGGAAGGACCGTTAGTCCACCGGCCTCACGGGCAAGCCGAACCGCGTGCGTGGCCAATCCATGCCACAGTTCATCGTCCCACAAATCTCCCGCATTGAGCCAGGCCAGCCAGAGCCAGCGCATCACGTCGTCCTCACTGCGGCCAACCTCGCGCTGAAACGCGTCCAGCGCTTGCCTCAATGGCCGCACGCCCGCGACGAAACCATCCGTATATCGCGTAGCCACACCTTCGAGGAGGAGGTCGATAGGCCGGGCCGGCTGCGGCCCTTTTGGCGCAGCCCGTGCAGCCACAGCGATTTCGTGCAATCCCCGGTGGCCATTCAGTCGGCCTGCGAAGATTGCAGCCCCCAGCGCTTCAAGGTACGTCTCACGCGCCAGTGCACCGTCTAGACCTTCGAACCGTCTGGCCGCGTCGAGCAGTAAGGGCGGAGCGTCGTTGCCACGTCTCCGGGCGAAGACGATGCGGGCGCGTAATCTCGCTACCTGCGCTTGTTGACGTTCGTCCAGAGAGGAGAGTTCCGCTGCCGTGAGGAGCCGGTGCGCTTCATCTGGAGCCCCGGCCTCGAACTTGACCTGGGCTGCGGCCAGCGCCCGTGCGCCGCGACGCGCAGGATCAGGGGTCATTTCAGTTGCTCGCTCGAGGAAGGCTGCCGAGGCTGCAATACCGCCGCGGCTCCTTGCCCGGTCAGCCGAGCGCTCCAGTGCACCGGCTACGTCTTCGTCGGGACCGGTTGCAGCCAGGGCGCGATGCCAGGCCAGACGATCGGGGTCGGCGAGCGGATCGGTCACGTCCGCAAGCGCACGATGGACACGCTGTCGTTCAGGCAAAGCAGCCGACCGGTACGCTGCCGAGCGCACCAGCGGATGGCGAAAACGCACCCTGGCGCCGAATTTGATCAGCTCCGCCGCCTCTGCCGGTGATGCAGCATCAGCGCCGATTCCGAGTAGCCTGGCAGCACGCCACAATAAGTCTGGGTCGCCCACCGGCTCCGCAGCCGCCACGAGCAGAAGCCGCTGCGACCCGACCGGCAAGGACTGGATACGCAACACGTACTCCAGCTCGATGCGGCTCGAGAGGGGTACGGCGTCGGGAAGCACAAACCCGCCAGCCAGCTCGGATGAGGTGAGCGATCGAGGCAGCTCCAGCAATGCGAGCGGATTGCCGCGTGAGTCGGCGACGATCCGGTCACGCACCCGTTTGTCCAGCCGCCCGGGCGTTGCCAGCTCCAGCAGCTTCCGGGCATCATGATCCTTCAGGCCCTGTACGTGAAGGGTTGGGAGCCCTGAAAACAACGTTTCGTAGCCGGTTTCACGCAGGGCAAACACCATGGCTACAGGCTCCGCAAGAAAACGGCGCGCGACGAACGCCAGAATCTGTGCCGACGCTCGATCGACCCATTGAATGTCGTCGACGATGCAAATGAGCGGTTGGTCCTCTGATGCGTCGGATAGCAGGTTGAGCACCGCCAGGCCGATGAGAAATCGGTCCGGAGTCACCCCCGCCTTCATGCCAAAAGCCGTACTGAGCGCGTCGCGCTGGGGATCCGGCAGCCTCGAAAGACGACCTAACAGGGGGGCGCAGATCTGGTGCAAAACGGCAAAGGCAAGCTCAACCTCAGATTCGTTTCCCGAAGCGCGAATGATTCGACACTCGGATGCCCTTTCTGCCAGGTAGTCCAGCATCGCCGTCTTGCCGATACCAGCCTCGCCGCGTACGACCAGCACCTGACTCTCCTTCGACCGGACACCGTTCACCAGTTGATCGAGCAGCGCACACTCACCGCTACGGCCGAGCAATCTGTACCTGTAAGAAAAGACGGACATGCCCACACTCCGGTTGTTCCTGCCAACGCCGTGAAGGCGATCACGAAACGAAAGGCCAACTTCAGACGTGCGTGGGGCTGATAAGCTGTCACCAGGGAACAAGCGCCAATGCTATGGCCTGTCTTAACTTACACCAGGATTCGTGCTTTTACAATGTGCTCCACAAGAAACACCGATTCCGTCATATTCCAGGCCACCTGCCGCTTCCACTAATCCAAAATGCTGGCTGTAGCATTAGACGGGCCGCTCAATAATCAGCCAAACGCGGGCTCATGGCGCCCCGGAACAATCAGCCAGAAGGGCTCAGCCGGGAAGCTTGATGACAGGATTCTTAGGGTACGGGTGGTAGAGGACGACGACGCGGCCAATGACCTGAACCAAAATGGCGCCTTCGATGCGGGCGGCGAGGGCTTCGCCAGTCTCGCGCGCACTTTCCGGCGCTGTGTCAAGCACTTTCACCTTGAGCAGCTCGCGGGTGCGAAACGTGTTTTCGACGTCACGGACGACCGGGGTGGTCACCCCTTCCTTGCCGACGTGGACGACCGGCTTCAGGTCGTGGGCGAGCGAACGGAGGTAGGCGCGTTGTTTCGTCGTTAAGGGTTGAGGCGCGGGCATCGCTACAGGGCTGAAATGAATGTAATGATTGCGCGGATGTGCACCGCCAAACGCACTCGTTGTTCCGGAAAGAAAGTTTAGACACCACGAATCATGCATCAGTATGAAGATGTTGTTACGCGCCATAAGTGTTTGGTAACAGGGCCTTGCGTGCCCGATACTGCGATCAGGTGAAGCGGTTCATCCGAACCGTGATCGTGTCACGGTCGTAGTTCGGGTCGGCACTATAACTTTAGAGCCGGAGCAGTCGTATAACCGTCCGTATTAACCGGTAAAAGCGATGCCAGCGAACAACACCGCCGTACAGAAACGGGAAAGGAGCGAAACGCATCCCTTCTGGAACCATCTGACGGATGCCGGCCCATTCCTTCTCGGCACCCTTCTCGCGCTGCTCCTCGCCTGGGCCGGGTTCTTCTGATACCCTTTTCTCCTCCCCCTTGCTCTTTTTTGATTCGTCTTGTC
This sequence comes from uncultured bacterium, assembly GCA_966250015.1. Lineage (GTDB taxonomy): Bacteria > Bacteroidota > Rhodothermia > Rhodothermales > DASSAV01 > CBINFS01. Next base: position 13,074 of record CBINFS010000022.1, read on the forward strand.
TTTCCGCACCAGAAGGCGCGAAGCACGCTATGTTGTGAAGGGGTACTGTACGTGCCGTATAGCCATTCTCGAAAGCCGCGTTTCAAGAAGATCCCTCACCCGCTTCGCGGGATTCGGGATGACATAGTGGAGCGATGGCAATAGCAGTGAGGTCAGATACTTACCCGCACCTCTCTATTTGTCATTCCGAGCGCCAGCGAGGAATCTTCCCATGTGCGGCTATCAGGATTGACTCCAACGGTGATAGAAAAGAATGCTCCCCTGGACGGGCCTGTCCCCTACTCGCTACGGGAGGAGCTGTCGAGGAGCAACTGAGGGGTAGACCGTTTCGCTTTATTCAATACTGTGGCAGGAAGGCCGAATGCTTACCTGGATCCCGGCTCGGAGGCCGGGATGACGCGTTTTTAGGGGTACGTTTACCAAAAGGCACTTCTCAGTAATTACCCTAAATGCATAATAATCCAGGTCATTCCCGCGAAAGCGGAAATCCAGGAACGCTCCGAGCAAAGCAGAACCGTATTGCCTGACGGGCCATCGCCCGGATCTCCGCCTTCGCGGAGATGACATGTTGGGATAAGTGTTTAACAAGAGTACACGTCTCGCCTTCGGTTTAACCCCCTCAAGCCACCATCCGCGGACTGTCGTTCTACCAACCGACCACCTTTTTTGAATGAACCACATGAAATGGAGCCTTTCGTACGTTACCTTTCGAAAAGACTTCCTCACCTATCCCTAGTTTTCTCAGAACAGGAAATGCGAAAAGTTTACCTGTTGCTCCTTACGATCGTTTCGCTATCGTACGTGGGCGCTGCGTATGCCCAGGTGGATGCGCGGTTGCTGCGTTACCCGGACGTCTCCGATACGCACATCGCCTTCGTTTATGCCGGCGACATCTGGATGGTCCCCCGTGAGGGTGGTGTGGCCGTGCGGCTCAGCTCGCCTCCGGGCGAGGAAACCTTTCCCCGGTTCTCACCGGACGGCCGGCGAGTCGCTTTCAGCGGGAATTACGACGGAAACGTCGACATCTACGTGATGCCTGCCCTCGGCGGCACGCCCGTCCGACTGACCCACCACCCGATGAACGACCGCCTGCTCGACTGGTACCCGGACGGAAGCGCCCTGCTCTTCGCCTCGGCGCGCGAGAGCGGGAGTCAGCGCTTCAATCAGCTCTACCGCGTCAGCGACAAGGGCGGCCTGCCCGACAAGCTACCCGTCGCGATGGGTGAGTTCGGCGCGATTTCACCCGACGGCAAAACGCTTGCCTTCACCATGATCAGCCGCGACTTCCGGACGTGGAAACGGTACCGCGGCGGCATGGCGCCGGACATCTTTCTGTTCGACCTGAACACCCACGAGTCGAAAAACGTCACGAACAGTGACGCCAACGAGAGCCACCCCATGTGGCACGGGCGCACCCTCTATTTCCTTTCCGACCGTGGACCCGAGGAGCGGTACAACATCTGGGCGTACGACCTCGATACCGAAGCCATACGCCAGGTGACGGACTTCGACGACTTCGACATCCACTTCCCCGCCATCGGCCCGCGTGACATCGTCTTCGAGGCCGGGGGACTGCTGTACCTCCTCAACCTCCAAACCGAGCAGTACCGGCCGGTCGACGTGAAGGTCGTAACGGACCTCGCCTCTCGGCAAGCTCGCTCGATCAACGTCGGCCAAGAGATCCAGTGGGCAGGGATCTCACCCTCCGGAAAGCGTGCGGTATTTCAGGCGCGGGGCGACATCTTCACCGTACCCGCCGAGCACGGCCCCGTGCTCAACCTGACCCATTCGTCCGGCGTCGCGGAGCGCTATCCCGCCTGGTCACCCGACGGCAAACAGATCGCGTACTTCTCCGACCGGTCGGGCGAGTACGAGCTGACCGTCCGGCCTGCCGGTGTGTCGGGCGAAGAAACCACGCTGACGAAGCTCGGCGCCGGCTTCCGCTACCAGCCGGTGTGGTCGCCGGACAGCAAAAAGATCGCTTTCATAGACGAAACCAAGACCATCCGGATCTTCGACGTCGAGACGAAAAAGGTCACTGACGTCGACCAGGAGCTCTGGATGTCTCATTTTGGACTCGAGCTCTTCCCAATGAGCTGGTCGCCCGATAGCCGGTGGGTCGTATACTCGCGCGGGCTCGAAAACCGGCACGACGCCCTCTTCCTCTTCGACACACAGACCGGCCAGCGCCACCAGGTGACCTCGGGCTACTACAACGACACAACGCCGGTTTTCGACCGCGAAGGAAAATACCTCTTCTTCCTCACCGACCGCCGCCTCGAACCGGTCTACAGTGACCTGGACAACTCCTGGATCTACCCCAATACCACGCAGATCGCCGCCGTCCCCCTCCGGAAGGACATCCCCTCACCGCTCGGACCCCGCAACGACGACGAGGGTGTGGAAGAGGAGGAAAATCCCGAAGAGGAGAACGGAGAGACCGAGGAGCAGGGCGAAGAGGACACAACGGAAGTAGCCGTTGAGCCGGTGATGATCGACCTGGACGGCTTCGAGCAACGCCTGGTCGTGCTTCCCCCTGCACCCGGCAACTACGCGCTGCTGACGGCTGTGGAAGGGAAAGTGATCTTCCACCGCTACCCCCGCACCGGTGCGGACGACGAAGCAAGGCCCCTGCTCTACTTCGACCTGGAGGAGCGGGAAGAAAAGACGATCCTCCCGGACGTGGACAGCTACACCGTCTCGGCCGACGGCAAGAAATTGCTCGTCGTCAACGAAGGCGCCTGGGCCATCGTAGACCCGGCGGAGAACCAGAGGATCGAAAAGACCCTCCGCACGAACGAGATGGAGGCCGTCCTGGAGCCACTGGCAGAGTGGCGGCAGATCTTCAACGACGCCTGGCGCCTGCAACGCGACTACTTCTACGACCCCAACATGCACGGCGTCGACTGGCCGGCCATGCGGGAGCACTACGGACGCCTGATCGAGGACGCCTCGACCCGTTGGGACGTCGACTACGTCATCGGCGAGCTGATCGCCGAGCTCAACGCCTCGCACACCTACCGGGGTGGCGGTGCGGTCGAGCAGGCCAGAACGCGTGGAGGCGGCCTCCTGGGTGTCGACTGGGCACTCGAAAACGGCGCGTATCGAATCAAAAAGATCATCGAAGGCGCACCGTGGGACAGTGAAGTCCGCTCGCCGCTCCGCGAGCCCGGCGTCGTGGTGAACGAAGGCGACTACGTGCTCGCCGTCAACGGCGTGCCGGTCGACGTGAGCCGCGACCCGTGGGCTGCCTTCGAAGGTACGAACGGCAAGCCCGTCCTGCTCACCGTTAACGACCGCCCCACGCTCGAAGGAGCGCGTCAGGTGCTCGTCCAGCCCCTCAATAGCGAAACCCGCCTGCGTAACCTTGCATGGATAGAGGCGAACCGGCGGCGTGTCGAGGAGCTGAGCGGCGGGCGCGTCGGGTACATCTACGTCCCCAGCACCGGCATTGACGGACAGACCGAGCTCGTCCGCCAGTTCAGCGCGCAATACACGAAGGAAGGGCTGGTAATCGACGAACGGTTCAATAGCGGCGGGCAGATACCTGACCGCTTCATCGAGCTGCTGAACCGCCCGCCCCTCGCCTTCTGGAGCGTTCGGCACGGCAAGACCTGGTCGTGGCCGCCCATCGCCCACTTCGGGCCCAAAGCCATGCTCATCAACGGATGGAGCGGCTCGGGCGGCGACGCTTTCCCGTACTACTTCAAAAAGGCCGGCCTCGGACCCCTCATCGGATCGCGTACGTGGGGAGGCCTCATCGGCATCAGCGGAGCACCGGGCCTGATCGACGGCGGCGTCGTGACCGTCCCAACGTTCCGCATGTATGACGTCGACGGCACGTGGTTCTCGGAAGGTTACGGCGTCGATCCGGACATCCAAGTGCCCGAGGACCCGACCGCCCTCGCGAACGGGAGTGATCCGCAGCTCGAACGCGCGGTGCAGGAGGTTTTACGTATGCTCGACGAAAATCCACCCCCGGCGCCTGCTCGCCCGGAATACGAGGTTCGCGCTCCCCGCGGCAGGCGGTAAAAGCGATTGGACCCGCTTCCTGTGAATGAAAAAAGGCCGGGTGGCGCAATGCCACCCGGCCAATTCTTTCTTCTTTCGGCTTCGTGAGCCGCTTTTGGGACAGGGATCAGTGTGACCCGTTGGCCCGTGATACGTTTTGAGCACTCAAACCCTTGGGTGTGTTCTCCACCTCAAAGGTCACTTCCTCTCCGTCGCGAAGACCTTCATCCCAGCCAAGCCCTTCGACATTGTTACGATGGACGAAAACGTCCTTGCTGCCGTCGACGGGTTGGATGAAGCCATATCCCTTCTCGGCATTGAACCACTTTACTGTTCCGCGTTGCATAACCTGTTACGCCTTCTGCCCTATCCACGCGTAAAACGAAGCCGAAAGAACTGCATTACCTTCCAGACCAGCCTCACCGTGTCAAAGACAATATTGAGAAATTGTGAATATCGCATACTACGTGCCCCTCCCCATAAAGTTCTCCCAAGCTACAGATTTCCTCGAATGACATAAAAGGCCCACATTTTTAGCGAGGGGATACCCAGTGAGACTTCACTCGTCATCCTTCACCCTTCCACCTTCACATGCCGTCTCACCCGGACACGCGTGCTCTCTGCTTCTCTTTGGAATCCAGCCTAGCTCACGCAGCAGCCGGCACACCGTCAGCACACCTATAAGCGCCCCACAGAGCAACGTCAGGGTCTCGAGAATACCGTCCAGCACGTTCCACACCGACGCCAGCCCTGCCCCCCACGTGATCAACAGCCCCATAAACGGCCGCGTTATCGCTTTCCTCGTCGCCCCCCGCTCCCACTGGTCCATGTCTCATAACCCGTAACTGATTCGCCGAATGCGGTACGTTAGCCCATCGTCCCGCACAACGATCGGCCCGAGCAGGCTCGGCCACGCCCCCACGTCGCCGCCAAAGTCGTAAACCTCGTGCACCTCCACCCCCTCGGTCCAGCAAAGCCGGCCAAATACCACCAGCGCCACAATGTCGCGGATCGGAAAACTCGCCGGCAGCAGCGCCTTCCGGTCACCCCGCGCCACCTGCCCTATCGCGTTCAAATCGTGCTGGCCAAACTCCCAAACCACGCCGGCGCGGTCAACCACGATGAACCGGTTGTCCTCACTGTGACGCACGAAGTTGTTCGTGAAGTGGGCGTCAAAAGGGTTGCCGGCGTCCCCGAGCGTCCGGAAATCCGCGCCGTTGAGCGTCTGGATCGCCCACACGCCCGACGTCCCGGTCGGCTTCACGCGGAAGGGCTCCGGGTTGTCAAACTCGGCCGATAAGCCCACGAACGGCCCGGGCTGGTCAAACCAGACGATGTTCTTGCTTTCCCAGCTTACCACCGCTATCCCGCCCTCGCACGCACAGATCACGTTGCCGCCGTCGAAGGCCAGCGCTAAGACCTCACCATAATCCGTAAGACCCACCTCATTCCATATGTACCCGCTGTCGCTGTAATACAGCTTCTCGTATCCTCCCAGCACGATCACTCTTCCCACCATTGCCGTAGGCCCGACGAACTTCCCGCGCAGGAAGGGGATGCTCACGTATGTGTCGAGCCCCTCGGTCACGAAGGCGTTCATTGCACTGCCTCCGACGAAGAAATCCTGCGCACCGGTCAGGTAGAGCGGCCGTCCACCCTCGTACATCCCCAGCCGCTCGAGCACGAGCCCCGGATAAAACTCCCCGTCGCGCCGGTGAAACCTTACCGATCTCCCATCCTGGTACGCCGGATACATCACGTTCCGCCCGTACTCGTCGGTCACCCAGTAGGGCAGCCCTATCGTCAGCTGCACGTACCGGTCGAGCACCGCGTCGTAAAGGCGCGAAACCAGCCGGTCCCGCTCCGCCACCTGCCGGCTCCCGACGCCGGCAAGCTCGGTCAGCCACATCCGGCAAAAGGCCCCGTCCACTTCTACCGTCGCATTTACCTTCATCGCCTTTCACGCCTCCACCTTCACCCTCGCCAGCACCGCATCGGCGTCGGGCCACCACGCCCAAATGAACCATCCGTCTATGTCCAGCGGCCCGGCATCCTCGTAGCCGCTGTCCCGCCGCGTCGGATACACCTTGTTGTCAATCGTCCGGTCGCTCAGCCATATCCCCTTCGCGCTCGCCGCGTAGCCGTTCATGCTCTTCCGCACGTCCGGCAGCCACACCAGCGCCGCCGCCTGACCCCCGGCTTCCCACGCCCAAAGCTGGTCACTCTTCGCAGCGGCCACCTCGCTGTTATCGTTCCGGTCACAGTCGTAGTCCTCCCCGAGGCCGGCGTTCGAGCACCTGGTCATTTCGTTCGGCAGCGAAAGCATGCACCCGTAAGTCGTCCCGTACCGGAAGGCGCGCGCGCCCTTCGGCGTCGCCTGTACGCGCACGTGCAGACCACGGCTCGTAAGGGTGTAGGTCGTCATCAGATCCACTATCCCCACCTCGCCGCCGCCCTCTTCGGGATGCAAAAGCTCGGTCGGCCGCTCTATCACCACACGGCCCGCCACCACGCTCTCCCCGTTCGCCAGCGCCACCGGCTGCCCGTCCGCCCGTATCACCAGCGCTCCGGCCATCCGCTCGTTTCCGTGCGAGCCGCCCACCCATACGCTCGTGCTCGTCGGGTTCAGCAGCACTATCCGCGTCGCCAGTTCGTAGGTCGCCGGCGTCGTCACCGCGCGCCCCTCGTCGCGGTCCACCACCCCCGGCGCGTCAAAGCCGGTCGCGCTGCCCCCGTGCAGCATCGCGCTCAGCCCTATCCGCACGCTCGACGCCTCCGCCTGCCGGTAGCCCGTCGACGTCATCCGTACCGTGTGCACCCCCGGCGCCAGATCCCTCGCAAAAAGTGTCACCACGTCGTAATTCGTCCCGGCGCCGTACTGGTTCAGCAAGCGGTCGGTCGGCTCCAGCGTCCCGCCGCCGGAGATCAGGGCGGAAGCCGCCAGCGTGCCGTCCGCCACAAGCTCGCCGGCGGTCGGAAGCTCCGTCGCCCTCGTCGGGTCGCCGTCTATCTCCACCAGCGCAAAGCCCCGCCCGGTCGTCTGCACCCACCGCGCCCCAACCGTCGTCGTGCCCGCCGGCGTCGCCCACTCCACGTATTCGCCGGGCGCGTCGCCGCTCGTTTCATACGCCCCGTTGTAAGCCTGCGCCCGGATCGAGTGGTACCACCCGCTCCCGTGGTAATGCAGGCGCGGGTCTTCACCGGCCACCGACGCCGCCAGCAGCCGCACGCCCGATTCGAAAAGCTGGAAGAACCGGTTGCCGCCCTGCGCGTCATTGTGAAGGGCCTGGCGGTGGTATCGGCCGCCGCCTATCATGCGCTCCAGCCAGTAGGTTTCCTCACCCCCTACGTCCTGCCTCAGCAGACGCACCTTTCCCACCTGTGCCGCCCCGCGGAACGTGGCCACCCGTCGCGGCACACGCGCCCTTCGCCCGTGGATCATCGGCAGATAGCTCACGCGAAATCCCTCCCGACCACCATGAGTGATCGCGCTTCTTCCTCGGCGACATTCGATACCACCTTAACGAAAGGCACACCACACAAAACGGCCGGGTCGATCGCAACGTAACGCCCCGCCGCCACCGGTATACTGTAATCCGTTCCCTCGTGATAAACCGGCACAAACGGCCCATCCGGGCTGATCGCCGCCGTAAGACCAATGGCGGTTCCGGAAAAGTCATCCGGCAAAATGATGCCCACGAGCTGGCCGAACGGCCGCAGGTCGACCGCTTCGCTCTCCTGCGCGGCCGCCTCGATCCGCATCGTGGTCGCCGCTATCCGTCCTCTTAATCCTTGCATGTCTATATCCTCTCTCACTAGACCGGTCCGGCGCCTTCGTCGAGCGCCTCGCCGGCCGATGGTATACAATCGATGCCGAAGCTCGCTGGCGTGTTGGCCCCCGCGAAGAACCGATCACGAATCGCGGCTGCCGCCCTGCTGACGGTGCGGTCCTCCCGCCGGTAAGTTTCCTGACGCGACGCGAGGCTCTGGTGGACGTAGCGTTCGGCGTCCCCAAGGGTCGTCTGAAAGTTCACCTGGAGGGCCACCATCTGCGTCCATATTTCCTGCTCCTCCGTCCCGAGGGCGTCGAAAGCCCCGGAATCGACGCCCAAGAGCCTTTCGGCGAGCCGCGTCTGCGCTTCCAGCACTTCCGGCGTGAACGCCGCCGCCTCCGCATTCAGCAGGGCACATCCAGTCAGATCGAGCATGGCTTGAACCTCTTTCGAATGAAGACCGGCAACCCGGCGAGCGTTGCTTCCGTTACCAGGCTCCCGGGGGTCAGGACGACGGCGCCAATCGAGACGCTGCCTCCCGGCGTCAGCCGGTACTGCCGATCGTCGCCGGCGCCTCCGGACCTGGCCGCCTTCGCAGGCGCCGGTGAGTTCTTTGTTTTCATCTGCCTTTTAGGTTTTTTGCCGGCCGCCCACGCCCACCCGTCAGACGCCCCCTTCCGGAACCAATCAACCACGGGCGCTCCCAACCGGAAGGTCTCACCCGCACACGGACGTGGGCAGGCCGGCAAACTCTTCGTCACAGCGACGCACCCAACACGACGGCGCTGCCTTCCACGTACTTCGCGTCGACGTCGGCCGTGATGGTCACCTTCAGGAGGCGGCTGCGGTTGTCGACGTCCCGCCCCACGGTCATCTCCCGGCCGAACCCGACCACGAGGTTCTCCTTCAGCGTCAGCAGGATGCGGTTGTCGGGCATACCGTAGACCGGGTAGAGCGTCACCCCCATGTAGCTAAGGTTGCGCCCCCACGGTCCCGCCAGGATCATGTCGCCCAGTGCCGTCGCCCGGCTGCCGATCTCGGCGGCGTACAGGTCGTAGACCGACGCGCTCAGGAAGAACCCGAGCTCTTCGCGCTGGTCCCGGTAGTCCTTCGGCAGGAGTGCCATCATGCCCGGGAAGACCTCGCTGTTGTAAACCGGGGCAGGCCCGATGACGTAGTTATTCACCGTGGCGTCCACTTCGGCGGTTTTGATGAAACCGTCGAGGATCCGCCGGGCCTTATTTGTACGGGTGTCCGGAGCAAGCGTGGTGTCCCCGCAAAACGTCAGGAGCACGACGTCCTTGCCGAAGCGTTTGGCAAAGATCCGGTTGAGCGACTCGTTCACCCGCTCGCGCCGAATGTTTCTCCTGAGAAAGCTGAACGTGACGTCGAAGGCGGCGATGACCTCCACCGGTTGCAACGTTTTTCGCGCGCGTTGCACCGCGACGACGTCTTCGTCAGCGGGTGCGGCGCCCTCCGCGCCCGCCACGATCACCGGCTCGCCCAGATTGAGCGCGTCGAGGTTAAAACCCGTCCGGATGCCCGTCTCGACGTGGATTGTCTGCAGGATCTGCGACTGCTCGACGCTCAGGTCGATGAACTCCTCGGCGTCCTGCGTCGACGCGATACCCTGCGAAGCCGTAGTGTCGATCTGCGCCTTCAGCACGTCCAGTAACTCTTCGTTGCTCAGCATACTGGTATTCATGTTCGTTTCCTCCGTTTGCCCGTACGGCGGGCGTTTGTGATGAGTGATGGTGCAGGGCAAAGAGGGACGGGATCAGAGGATCCGGAACCCCCTGAACCCTTTGTTATCTGATTCACCAAGGTCCGGCCCACCAACGATGCTCCTCCGGCCGGCCGATCGTTTTTCGAGCCGTTCGACGCGTTGTTGGAGATCTTTCACCTGTTCGGAGATGTCAGATGACGCCTCCTGCACTTTTTCTGGTTCGGGCTCCTGCTGTTCACCGGCGCCTTTGAGGGTTTCGACGTGGCCGACGCCGGCCATGCTCAGGCCCGTCAGCTCGCCTTTTAGGATCCGCTGCCAGGTGGGCTCGTCGGTGACCTTGATGCCGATGGCCCACGCCCCGGCGGGTTCGTTGGGAAAGAGCGGGTCGCCGCTGCGTACGATCCAGCTCTCCGCCACGTACCCTTTGCCCGCCTCGCCGTCGTGGTCGGCGTCAATCGAGGTCGTCCGTCGCTTCTCCATGAAGCCGTACGCCGCCTTCTCGATCTCCTCACGGGTCATCGTGTCGCCGTCCGTATCGACTTCGTCCGGGGCATAGACGATGCCGTACGCCATTCGCCGGGCTTCGTCCTTCATGATGATGGCGAAGGACCGGTCCACCACCTCCCCCTCGCCCGAAGCCGCCTTGATGAGAAAAGACCTGCGGTTGGCCGCCCTGCTTACGAATGAGATGAAGTGTACCGCCAGCCTGCTGATCCGCCGCCTTGCCTTTCGTGCTTCCATGTCGATCCGCGTTTGTTGTTGAACAACCACGGATCAAACATATTTCACACATGTATCGTCACACAAGGTCGTTTTTCCGACCTCTCGCCAATGTTTTTTCCTGACTCACGAAGCCGTGAAGTGAGACGTGGTGGTCAGAAGTACGGCCTCGGTGGAAATGGGCTGCGCGAACCCGATTTGCCAACATTTATGGCCGCGTTTCATCAAGATCCCTCACCCGCTGTGCGGGATTCGGGATGACAAGGTGGGACGGTGATAATGGCGATGTGGCCAATAGATTGCCAATACCTCTCAGATTGTCATTCCAACGAGCCATCCGAGGAGGAATCTTCCCGAAATGCTACCTTCCGGGTAAGCTTCATCAGTGAGGTTTTATGACGGAAGTACAGGTTGAAATAGTCGTGCCAGGCTATGCCCGAACGTAATAAATAGCACGTCATCTCCGCCTTCGGACTACCCCTCCAAAAAATCATCAATAAACATGTGCGCCATTTGCGGACTGAAGTTATCATAACAAAGTCCACCGGCCCTGGATTTCCGAGGCAACCGGAAGGGTACTTGTAAATGTGAAATTTATTTGGGTATTTCCGTCTCGTAAACGGACTGCATTTTTCGTCTGGCCGACGAGCAGTCACCATTCTGATGGCGCAGCAGCACACTCAGGAATGAAACCAGTCCTCCTTCTTCTCTCAAACAGATATCGTGACGACCAGGCACTTGCAACCCGAGCCTTTTCTGAAGCTGCCCCCGACAGGCGCCTTGTATTTGTCCGGTCTGTCGAAGAATTGAACGCGTACCTGGAGCACAGCGGCAGCTTTTCGGGCGCGAGTGCGTCACCGCGTCCCGGTATCATCGTGCTCGACGTGAGCCTCTCCGAGCCGGAAGGGCAAGAGGCCTTGCGGACCATCAAGTCGAACCCCGAGTATCGCCGTCTGCCCGTCCTCGTGCTGTCGAATGCCCGGAAGGACGAGGAAGTGTTCGACACGTACGACGCAGGCGTAAATGCCTTTATCGACCGCCCCGCCACGTACGACGAGTGGTACCGCCTCGCAAACGGCATCAACGGATTCTGGTATAAAATCGCCCGCCTACCCGACTGAAATCGGGCACTCCATCGATCCTTCCATGAAAGACAACGAAAATCAATCAGCCTCCGGAGCCGGGACAAAAAGCATCAGCCGCAGGCAATTCGTCGCGCGCACGGGCGCGGCAGCCCTCACCTTCACGATTATGCGTCCGGAGCTCGTGCGCGGCTCGGCAACCAGCTCGAAGATCCAGCTCGGCCTCATAGGCTGTGGCGGGCGCGGCAACTGGATCGCCAACCTGTTCCACGAGCACGGAGGGTACCAGATCACCGCGGTGGCGGACTACTTCCCCGACCGTGCCGCTTCGACCGGTAAGAAGTTCGGAATCGACGAAGCCCACGTCTTCTCCGGTCTGCACGGATACCGCCGACTCATCGAAAGCGGGGTCGACGCCATCGCCATCGAAAGCCCGCCGTACTTCCACCCCGAGCATACCGCCGCTGGAATCGATGCCGGCAAACACGTCTACCTGGCCAAACCCATTGCGGTGGACGTCCCCGGTTGCAAGAGCGTTTCCGAGAGCGGAAAAGAAGCGACCAGCAAAAACCTCGTCCTGCTCGTAGACTTTCAGACCCGCGCCGACAAATACTACAAGGAAGCCATCCGGCGGGTACACGAAGGAGCGATCGGCGCCATCGCATTCGCCGAAGCCACCTACCACGCACCCAGCCCGTGGGCGCATCAGGAGGGATTCCTGGCCGAAAACCCGAAAAACCCGGAAAACCGGCTTCGCGCGTGGGGACTCGACCGCGCCCTCTCCGGCGACATCATTACCGAGCAAAACATCCACACCCTCGACGTCGCAAGCTGGGTCATGGACCAGCCACCCCTCTACGCCCTCGGGACCGGCGGCCACAAAGGCCGCACCGACAAGGGCAACTGCTGGGACCACTTCGTCGTCTTCTACCAGTACCCGAACGACGTCGGCGTCAACTTCTCCTCACGTCAGTTTGAAGGCTACGGCACCGCCGAGGGCATCATCAACCGTGTGATCGGGTCGAAAGGGGTTCTCGAAACGTCCTACGGCGGCGACGTCCTGATCCGCGGACAGAACCCCTACGAAGGCGGCAAATCCCCGGGAATCTACACCGAAGGCGCCGTCGCCAACATCGCCGCGTTCCACGACGCCATCACCAACGGCAAGTACGACAATCCGACCGTCGAACCGAGCGTCCGGAGCAACCTGGTCACCATCCTCGGCCGCACTGCCTCCTACGAACGCCGCATCGTACAGTGGGACGAGCTGCTAAACGACAATACCCGCCTCGAGCCGGATCTGGACGGACTTGTGCTATAGGACTTGAAATAGCGGGCGAAATAAGCCTCTTAAAATCAGTGCGAAGGACGGCCCATCGGATCATCGCGCCGGTAGGAGCTACGTGAGCGTAACCCCCGGGCAGGGAATCCGTATGAGGAGACGTACAGTCGTCCTGCCGGCGAGAATCGTAGCAAAAATTGCACATACATGTCGCAGTCCGATGGGCTCCCAGCCCGGCGATACGCGTATGATATTCTGGCTTACGGGAGCGAAAATGTATGTGCCACTGAGATTGCGCCCCGAGCCGAAAAGGACTGGCAAATAAAACGTCCTCGACGCCATGGACTACCATTCATCGGAAGATACCGATCACCTCTCCGCCATAGAGTCCGCCTGGGATCAGGTCGACAAAGCGCGTTACGGCCGTTATCCAACCCGCTTCTACGCCGCCCTCTGTGACCTGTACGAAGCACACGGCAGCCCCTTTGGAGATCAGGAAAAAGGCCTGCAGATCTGGCTGACACACGGCCAGGCGACGACCTCAAACTGACCCTCACGTCTCCACCCGCGCGGCTTTACCGTGCACGAACCGTCATATCGGTTTCTGAATGCTCTCGATGTACGCCACGATTTCGCTGATCCGCTGATCTGCCTCATCAGCGGGCCAGACGTTTCCCCACACCGGCATTTCACGCGGCCCGTGCGCCTCCACGTCAATCCGTCCGTCAATCGACTGGTAGACACGTTCGGCCGGGAATTCGCCTCCGTTGTCCCGTTTGAGCGTGGTCAGGTCCGAAGGCAGCGTGGTCAGGTTACCCACGGCATCGCCGAACCCCTCGGCCTCCGGGTCGTGGCAGTTGGCACAGTACATCATGTATGACGCCTCCCCGTGCCGTATCGTCACCGCATCGGCTGCCGACGCCACGTCCTGCGTGCCGGCGTTGTTTTCGTCTCCCGGATTGCATCCGGCCAGGATCAGCAGGCTAAAGAAAAGCATTCCCAACAAACGTCCCCACCAACCGGACGCGTGCCACCGTGTCCGTTGTATAGATATTGTCATATGCCCCTCGTCTCGTGTGGTGAAGCTCCGGAGCGAGCTGGAAAAACAACCCTATACGACTTAATTAACGTTTCATTCGACAGCTTGCAATAGCCTGAAAAGCAATAATTCTGCACACCGAAAAGCGCTTTTCTTCGGCTCACCTTGCGCCATTCATAGGTATTTCAACGAGTTGGTCAAAAAGACCTGGATCTTTTCGAAAAAAACCGGATTTGAAGTGGCCCTTACTCAGTGATGTAGGAGACTCCGTGGGCGTGGAAAGAGATAAGGTAGCCGTGATGACAACACTCGCGTCGTATCACCTCGAAAGGGCGCGAATGGCACTGCACGAAGCAGTGCGCCTCATGAGAAGCCCGGCGCGGCTCGACCCCGTAAAAATCGGCAGTGCGCTGCACGAATCCGCCAAACATGCCGGCGTGTCGAGAGGGGTGGCGCGCCTCGTCGGCGACACCAATTTCCTCTTCGCCGCAAAAAACCTGCTCGAACAGGTCGATCAATTACTGTCCGGCTTCCTGCTTGGCAAATTCCCTCCTCTTATGACGGATGGCTATGCGGCCGACCAATCGTCCGGCAATCTGGTCGCGATACGCTGCGGACGGTGCAAATCTTACTTTTTCCCCTCGGCGGGCAAGTGCCCTACATGCGGACTGAAAAAGGTTTCCTCCTAAAAAAACTGCACAATACCGTACCGGTGTGCCGGTTTTCAACATGCCTGGCCCTGTAATATTTAAGCCGGACGGATTATTATTTACACAAAAGACTCTGAAACGCAATACAGGCTACGAGTGCTTTCGTTTTCAGGCATGACATCGATCGGTGAGGATCATCTCAACCGGCTTTTGTTCCTGGCCCAACGACTGTTCCCCCAGGCCGCGATCGTCCTATACCTGACGGAACGAGACGCGGTGCGCCCGATCGCCACCCGGGGTATAGACGCAGACCGGGCCCTGCCCATCGTCGAGGCGCTGGACCACCTGCCGGACTCCACCTTCGTTACCCTGCCCCGCCGCCTCGATCCGGAGGGTGAGTATGGCGTGGGGTGCTACGTTCCTCTCCCAGCCGTTACCCGGTACCGGGGCGGACTGTGCGTGCTGGAGTCTGTCTCCCGGGAGCACGACCGGGATGACGTCGAGGCGCTGACGGAGCTCGCACGGCTTGCCGTCGAAGAAATCGACCACCGGGGTGAACGTGGCTACAGCGAGGTGATCTTCATGAGCGATCCGCACCCCCGGTGGATCTACAACGTCGATACCTTCCGGATTCTGGACGCCAACGAGGCCGCACAAAGGAAATTTGGGTATACGCGCGAAGAATTCCGCGAGCTCACCATACTGGATCTCTGCCCGGAAGATGACCACCCGGCGCTCAGAAGATACCTCAACGAAAGCTCTGTCGGCTCTCGGACGTCCGGTCCGTGGCGCCACCTGACTCGCGACGGAGACCTTGTGTACATCGAGGTTACGTCGTATCCCGTGCAGGTGGACGGCGCCCGCTGCCGCATGGTTTCGGTTCGCGACGTCACCGAATACGTCCACACCCTCTTGAAGCTCGACCAGAGCGAGTTCAAATACCGCCGGTTCTTCCTGCAATCGTCCGAATCCGTCGTGCTCAACGAGAACGGGCAGATCGTCGACGTAAACGAAGCCTCCGCCCGCCTGCTCGATCTTCCTCGGAAGGCAATCATCGGCCGGAATCTGGTCGAGTTCGTTCATCCGGACGACCGGCCCCGGCTGACCGACCTCAAAAACCAGAACCAGAAAGCGGGCGAGCTTCGGCTGCTCAGCCCATCAGGAAAGCTCACCATCTGCGAGTATACGCTGGCAAACGTACGCGTCGAGGACCGGCGCAACGTCATCATGGCGCTCCGAAACGTCACGAGCCTGCGAGGGATAGACCTGGCCTACAAAGAAAGCGAGGAACGCTTCCGATCGCTCATCAACTCGCTCAACGACACCGTGTGGACCGTAGGACGGGACCACCGCTTTACCGGCATCTTCGGCCAGTGGTGGAGCACGTTCGGTTTGAACGAGTCCGACGTGCTCGGACGAACCGCAACCGACGTCTTCGGGCCCGAGGTGGGACGCGCCTTCGAGATCGCGATAGAATGCACCCTTCAGGGTGAGAACATCCAGTATCTCACCGAGATTCGCCGAAGTGAGCGCACCTACGCCATGCACTTATCCCTCTCCCCGCTCCGAAACCCATCCGGCCAGATTGTGGGGGTCGTCGGCGTGGCCCGGGACCACACAGAAATCCGGGACGCACAACGCGCGCTGCTCGAGTCGGAGGCTAAGTTCAGAAACCTCGTCGAGGGCTCGCCGGCGGGCATCTACATCATTCAGGACGGCCGGTTCGTCTACGTCAACGAGGCCCACGCCAACATACTGGGGCGTACGCCCGAGGATATGCTCGCACTGGACTCGGTCCTCGACGTGATCTACGAGCCGGACCGCATCAAGTTCAAAGAGAACGTCCGCCGTCGGTTGGAGCGAGAGACCAAAAGCCTCCGGTACGACCTTCGTTGCATGAGAGCCGACGGATCGATCGCCGAGTGTGAGGTCATCGGCACGGTGACCGAGTTCAGAGGCCGACCTGCCATCATAGGAACGATCCTCGACGTCACCGAGCTCCGGAGTATGGTGCGCGCTCTGCGTGAAAGCGAAGCCCGCCAGAGCGCCCTGCTCGATGCCCTTCCCGACATCATGATCCGCCTCGACCGGAACGGCACCCTGCTCGACTTTCGCGCGCCGAATTCCGACCTGTTCTACCGACCGACGGCTGAAATCATCGGGCACACCTTCACTGAGTTCGTCCCACGCTCCGTCTCGGACGCCTGGCTGTCCGGCATCCGGATCGCGATCGATTCCCGTAAGCTCTACACCTTCGAGTTCAGACTGCCCATGCAGGACGGCGTCGAACGCGACTTCGAGGCGCGCCTGGCGCCATCGGGTACGGAGGAAGTCGTGGCCGTCGTCCGCGACGTCACGGATCAGAAGAACTTCGAACGCGAGCTGATCGAGGCCAAAGAAAAGGCCGAGGAGATGAACCACCTCAAATCGAGCTTCCTGGCCAACATGAGCCACGAGATCCGCACGCCCCTGACCTCGGTCATCGGCTTCGCCGACATCCTCGCCGAAGAAGTGTCGGGCGACAGCCGCGAGTTCGCCCACTTGATCCACAAAAGCGGTAAACGCCTGCTCGATACGCTCAACTCGGTGCTCGACCTCGCCCAGCTCGAGAGCCACTCGATCGAGCTCAAAAACGAATCCGTCGACCTGGCTGAGCTAACCATTGAGACGGCCAGCCTCTTCCAGATTCAAGCGAACGAGAAAGGCCTGTACCTCTCGCTGGAAATCCCTCCCGGTGGCGATCCCGTCGCCGTGCTCGACAGGGGCGCCGCCACGCGTATACTCCAGAACCTGCTCTCGAACGCCGTCAAGTTTACGCGACGAGGCGGCATAACCGTGCGCGTCCGTCCCACCGACGACCACGTCCAGATCGACGTCGAGGATACGGGTATCGGCATCGATCCCGAGTTCCTTCCCTTCATCTTCGACGAGTTCAAGCAGGCGTCGAGCGGCCTCTCCCGTACCTTCGAGGGCAACGGGCTCGGCCTGGCGATCGCCCGGCGCCTCGCCGAGCTGATGGGCGTGACGATCCAGGTCAAAAGCCGGAAAAACGAAGGGTCCCTCTTTACGGTCTCCTTCCCACGCGAACCTTTGGATTACCGGCGCGTTTTTTCAACGCAATAGAAAAAGCCCTAAAATACAGGAACAACCGGCCAATCCATTTAGCGTGCTGGATTTGTTCCGCAGCGGGTGTCCGTTGCGCGCTTGCGTGTTTCGCTTCCGCTTCATCCCATTTAATTCGAGCGCCGATATGCCGAGAATTCGCCCAGCCGTCTTTACGCTTCTCTTCCTCTTCTTTACGGGTTGCGCGTCTACGGGCGGCCTTACGACAGGAGACGACGCCCCGGCCGTCGCGCTTCCGGAAGTCGTCGTCACGCCCGAAGCGGCGCCCGACCAGTGGCACCACCTCGATCCCGAAGAGAGCCCGTTCTACGGCGTGGGCACAGAACGCGCCTACCGCGAGATCCTCGCCAACAAGAAACCCGCTAAGAAGGTCGTCGTGGCCGTGATCGACTCCGGCGTCGACACCGAACACGAAGACCTCGACGACGTGATCTGGGTCAACGAGGACGAGATCCCCGACAACGGCATCGACGACGACAACAACGGCTACGTCGACGACGTCCACGGCTGGAACTTCATCGGCGGGCCTGACGGCCGGCACGTCGGCTACGACACGTACGAGGTCACGCGCGAGCTCGTGCGCCTCCAACCGATTTACGGCAGGGTCGACCCCGACACGCTCTCCGCTGACGCAAAAGAGGAGTACGCCTACTACCAGAAGGTCCGAAACGCCTATCAGGAAAAGATCAAGGAGATGCAGCAGTACTACATGAATGCGAGCATCGCCAGCGGAGCACTCACGAAGGCCGACAGCATCCTGGCCGCCCACTTCGGCACGGACGACTTCACCCCCGAGCAGGTCCGGACCATCAACGCCGCCGATGAAGAAGTCGACAAGGCGCGCATGATCTACCTCTACTTCTCCGAGTTTGGCCTCGACGCCGAAAGCCTCGAACGGGAGACCAAAAACCTCGAAGGCAGCCTGCGCTACGGCCTCAACCCCGAGTACAACCCCCGCAACATCGTTGGCGACAACTACGACGACCCGAATGAGATCGGGTACGGCAACAATGACGTCCGCGGCCCCGAGCCGTACCACGGTACGCACGTCGCCGGCATCATCGCCGCCGAACGCAACAACGGCGTCGGCATCGACGGAATTGCCGCCAACATCGAGATCATGGTCCTCCGCGCCGTCCCGAACGGCGACGAGCGCGACAAGGACATCGCCAACGCGATCCGCTATGCCGTCGACAACGGCGCCGACATCATCAACATGAGCTTCGGTAAGGACTTCTCGCCGATGAAGAAAGTGGTGGACGACGCCGTCCGTTATGCAGCAGCGCACGACGTGCTGCTGGTCCACGCGGCCGGTAACGACGGCGCGAACCTCGACAGCACCAACTCCTACCCGACCCGAACCTTCCTCGACGGCGGGCAGGCGCCTAACTGGATCGAGGTCGGCGCCTCGTCCTGGAAAGGCGGGGGCGAGTTGGTTGCATCCTTTAGCAACTACGGATCGAACACCGTAGACCTCTTCGCCCCCGGCGTCCGAATGTACTCAGCCATCCCGCACCAGAAGTACGACCATGCCGACGGCACGAGCGCAGCCGCGCCGGTCGTCTCGGGCGTGGCCGCCCTGATCATGGCGTATTATCCCGACCTCACCGCCGGCCAGGTCCGCGACATCCTGCTCCAATCGGCGACCCCCGTCCACGGCAGGGTCATTTTGGTCCCGGGCTCGGACGGCCGAACGGCCGACTTTGCCACCCTCTCTACGACCGGCGGCATCGTAAACGCCTACAACGCGCTGCTCCTCGCCGAGCAGGTGTCAAGCGGGCGTGCGGAATAAATCAAAGATGATTTGCGGAGACTGATTATCTTATACGGGTCCGGCGGTCCATCCACACCCTGCACGATCAACTCCACCCCATGCCCGCTCAACAGAAGAAGGTTCAGAAGGACCGGTTCGTTTATAAGCCGGTACTCGACGCGCTGATTTTCTGCCTCGCCATCCTCGGCACGCTCGTCGTCATCCACCTCTGGATCCAGGATTCGCGAGGGTTCGACCAGGGGTGTTGGGGCTTCAACCCGCCCGCTTCCGGCGAAGAGCAGACGTTCGACTGTGAGGCAGTCGTAGGAAGCCCGGGTGGAAAAATCCTCGGCATCCCGAATACCCTCTTCGGCTTGCTGTTCTACCTGTCGGTGGCCGCCAGCGGCGTCGCGCTCCTCTACACGCGGTTCCGGACTACGGCTCGCCTGAAAGCAGGCCGGGCGGTCCTCATCGGCGTCGCGTTCCTGTACGCCCTCTACCTGGGAGCGTACCAGCACTTCGTGCTGCACGAGTACTGCGCGCTCTGCCTTACCTCTGCTGCCATCGTCCTCCTGATGGCTGTCATCACGGCCGTCGACCTCGCCAGGCCAGTACCCATAACCCGTTCCTCAAGAAGTAACCAGCCAACCGAAACCTCGATGACACGTTTGTACACCATCCTGCCCATCGTGGCCATGCTCCTTGCCGGAGCCGACTTTTTGTACTTCAACGCCCTCGGCCGCCCCGTGCAGGCACAGAGCGCCACCACCCTTGCCGACGAGGAGTGCTACTACGACGCCGAAGCGCAGCCCTTCGAGGATTACGCTTCCCTTATCAAACCGTCGGACCCCGTGAAGGGCAACCCGGACGCCAAGGTCGTCGTCATCGAGTTCTTCGATCCCAACTGTCCCCACTGCGCCACCCTTTCGCCGATCATGAGCCAGGTGATCGAGCAGCATGAGGACGACGCCTTCTTCGTCTTCAAGCCATTCCCGATCTGGCAGTTCTCGGTCGATCAGGTCCAGGCGCTCTATGCAGCCAACGAAGCGGGCAAATTCTTCGAGATGATGGAAGCCCAGTTCAAGGCGCAGAAACGGGGAGGCCTGTCCACAGTCGAAATCAAGGCGATTTTTGACGAGATCGGCCTCACGGGTGAGGAAATGATCGAGCGGATCGCGTCCGGCCGGTACCAGACGGCCGTGCAGGACGATTACATCCGGATCCGGAATGCCGGCGTGAGCCGCTTCCCCACAGTCTGGATCAACGGCCGGCGTGTCGGCGTGCGGAGCGCGGAATGTATTGGCCGCCTGATCGAAGAGGCCGGCGCCTGATCACCACCGAAGGTTGAGCCTTCCGCCCGCAACAAACTGACGCAATCCAGTTTTCCGGTGTGGATAGTCCGTCTGGCGCACGGCCGGTGCGCCGACCGTCGATGCTTTCGGATGCCTTTTTCCGACCGGGAGCACCGTATCGCAAGTCCGTTCGTACACGGTGTTATGAGCCGTTCAGCGTCGAATAATCCACGTACCGGAGTGTAACATTGCATGGTTTAGCGTAGTTGACGTAAAGCGCCTCTTACTCCCTTTCAATGGAAAAAGAAATTCGAAACTTCATCATTCGTCGAACGGTGGAGGGTAGTTTAGCCGATCAACCGGCCTATCAGGAGCTCAAGGCCGAAGGCTGGTCGCTAAAAGACGTTTTCATCGAGCGTGATGAAAAGGGAGACGTGTTTTACGTCACGATGGAAAGAACCCAGAACTCAACCTGATGCCTTTCGCTCCATCTTAAATACTCATACGTGAGGTAAAGACTGGTACCCGCCGTCCGATACTGCGTGGGACGATCGGGATAACCTCATGTACGAGATTAAACGAACAGGCTACGGGTACTTGCTGGTCTTCGAAGGAGGCCTGACCGCCGAAGAAGTACGTGCTTGGCGCGATGCGTGCGCTTCCGCCGTCCGGACCGCTTCCGGACCGTTTGGCACGCTCGTCGATGCCCGCACGCTGCCAGCCTTTCCCAAACAGATCCTGCAAGGCATCGTCGAAGGGCAAAAAATAATGCTGAAAGCCGGGCTCGAACGCTCGGCCGTCATCCTGCGCGACTTCGACACCGCCGAGCTCTTCCAGACCGCCGCACGAAAAAGCGGCCTGGCCGAGCGCGAGCGCATACTTCACGCCACCCGCGTCTTCAACTGGGACGTCGCTGCCGTCCGATGGATCGAAGAAGGGATCGAGCCATGACCACTGCTTCTCTCTCGTCTTTCCCCTAGCTTGCTTTCGCCTTTGCCCGAACGGGAACCTGATTGATACACCGGTGTATAATTCATATATGAACAATCGAGAATCTCATACCCCGGTTTCGGAGCCCACAGCAGACGTGATGCTTTCGCTGATCCATGCGGCGCATCTGCTGGAGAGCCGGATCGAGGACGCGCTCGGCACGGTGGGCCTCTCGATGGCCAAGTTCGGCGTGCTCGAGCTCCTCGCAAAGGCGGACGAGCCGATGCCGCTCGGCGAGCTCGCCGCCGGCAAGGCGTGCGTGCGGTCCAACATGACCCAGCTCGTCGATCGCCTCGAAGCAGAAGATCTCGTTCGCCGCATCGACGACCCGGCAGACCGGCGTATCAAGCGGGTCCAGCTCACTCCGACGGGAATCGAACGGTATCAGGCAGGCGTCAAAAAGATGGAGGAAGTCCATGCCCGGTTTGCTGCGGCCCTTCCCGAGGACCAGCGCCACACCCTTTCGCGGGTGCTGGCATCCCTGAAATGAAGGCACATTTTTATTTGTCTTTATTGTTCATATATGAATTGTTCATAGATTAACAACACTAATTCGTAACACCTTTCAGTTGATCATTCAGTACAGGAGGTAACGTTATGAACCAGACACTCACGTCAGCCGCAACGAACCTGACCAACCTCGGCTCTCTCACGCCCTACGTGCAGGCAGTCCTCCGGATCGGCGCAGGCCTCTTGTTCATTCCGCACGGCGCCCAGAAGTTGTTCGGTGTGATGGGCGGCGCTGGCGGGTCTGGCGCAACGGTCGAGCTGTTCTCGCAGCTGGGTCTCGCCGGTGTGCTCGAGTTCTTCGGCGGGATGCTCATCGTGATGGGCCTGTTCACGCGGCCGGTTGCCTTCGTGCTTACCCTGCTTATGATCGCGGCATACATCATCGGCCACGCACCGCAAGGTACGATCCCGGTGCTGAACGGAGGCGAGCTCGCCCTGCTCTTTGCGCTGATCTTCGCCTACTTCACCGTCGCCGGCCCCGGTCACTGGAG
This sequence comes from uncultured bacterium, assembly GCA_966250015.1. GTDB lineage: Bacteria > Bacteroidota > Rhodothermia > Rhodothermales > DASSAV01 > CBINFS01. Next base: position 35,516 of record CBINFS010000022.1, read on the forward strand.
CATGGACCGCCGCCTCTTCCCGCGCATCAGCTGAGCGGTTGGTCTACCGTCCGCAGGTGGACGCGGATTTGCGCAGGTGGTGATTTGAGAGGGATGAGAGATTACTCCCGATGGCAGGACGATTAGTAATACTTAATACCTATAAAAACACGTCATCCCGGCCTCCGAGCCGGGATCCAGGTAAGCGCGCGATCTGCCTCTACCGCTTGCCTTCTATACACCTTTTCCGGATCTCCGCCTTCGCGGAGATGACGTAATTGTTTAGAGTATTTGGTTGCACGAGTCGTCCCCTGCTCGATCAACGCCCCAAAAAACATCCCCCAACATCTGCGTCCATCTGCGGACTGTTGTTCGGCCCTCTTCACGTGAGAAAACCCCTCGCCTACGCCTCGTCCAGCTCCACGGGCTCCTCTACCGGCTCTACGGCTGCGAGTATTTCTGTGCTCCTCGGCTTACGATCGACGAGGCGGTGGACGTGGACGTCGAAGAAGTGGGCGAACCAGCGTTGATACCACTTGACCTCGATCAGGTCCGACGTCCCGGCGCCGTAGGCCTGGAGGAGCTCGTTGAAGACCATCGCGTCGAGCACCTGCTTGACGGGCGGCTCGTCGGCCTGGATGTCGAGCCGTTCGGCTTCCCAGCGCGTCAGGTCGAAGGCGTTGGGGTGAAGCTTGTTGATGATGAGCTTTTCGAGGGCGATGTGCCGCCGCGCGAGGTCCTGATGCATGCGCGCTTTACTGACCGTTCCGATGACGAGGTCCAGCACCGACACCAGCGTCACGAGGCCGGCGACGCCTGCCGCCACGTACGGCCCAACGTTCGCCATCACGGCAATGGTGGTGGCTGTGGCAAATATGACGCAGGCCGCCGTAGAGAGGCTGTGGAGACGCTCGTAAAAAAGCCGCCTGGCGTTATGATACCGAATCGACTTGCGTATGATGAATAGCAGTTGTTGACGGTGCTTTACGTCGTCTCGCATCGATAGTCCACCTCTCCAAAGAATCGGGTTCGACTTGAACTGGCAGCCCGGTTCCCACCTCCAACGGGTCCCTTTACATGGATTTCAAGCTAAAAGATCGATTCGATAGTTGCAATGTGAGAGGGAATAAATAGATAGGCGTTGAAGATGATATTTTTACCGTGTTCGGGTTCGGTTCTTTCATGAAGCAGTTCAAGATGGGGGTAAACCGGTTCTGAATGGAACGACGGGGGTCGGGACGGCCTCGATGGTCCCACGGCCTTCGACGATCGAATAATACTGGTTGACGGCTACGTTCGTAAAAACCTCGGTCGTCTGATCCCGATTGGGCCAGATCACCCGTATCTCGTCGATGCGGGTGGCGCGCCCCAGCCCGATTTCCTGCTGGAGGCTCGATGCACCGAAGCTGCCGCCTGTCGAAACCGTCTGATAGATCGTCCGGCTGCCATCTGGACCTGAAACCCGCAACCGGAGGCGCGCCCCGATGGCCGAGCGGTTAGACGTCGTGCCCTCCAGCTTGAGCACGACCCACGAGTTCGATTCCGTCCCGGGATTTTCGAACAGCACGTTCCGGAAGTAATCCCCTTCGTAGGCGCCACCCATGACGGCGTAGATGTCCTGATCGCCGTCGCGATCCATGTCGGCAAACGCGATGGCGTGGCCTTTCTGGAGGTGGCCGAAGCCTCCGTCGAAGGTGACGTCGACGAAGCGCTCGCCGCCGTCGTTGAGAAACATGCGGTTCGGCATCAGGGTGCGCAGGTCGGGGGCGCCGGTGCCGAAGTAGATGTCAGAAAAGCCGTCATTGTTGAGGTCGCCGAAGTTGATGCCCATGGTCCAGAGGCACCAGGCGAGTCCCATCTGCGGCGCGACGTCAGTGAATGTGTTGTCCCCATTGTTCCGGAACAGGTGGTTCCGCGCCCCTTCGGAGACGATGCCCAGATAATCCGACGCGATGATGGCGGCCGACTCGGCCATCAGGCTGGCGTCGAAGCTGGCCACGAAAATGTCGTCCCACCCGTCGTTGTTGTAGTCGAAGAAGAACGTTGGAAACGTGAAGTTCGTCCCGCGTATTCCCGCCTTCCCTCCGATTTCTTCGAACCGCCAGTCGTCGATGGATGTCCCGCCTTTGTTGAGGAAGAGGAGGTTGGGCTTACCGATGATCGAGACGATGAGGTCGCGCAGGCCGTCGTTGTTGACGTCGCCCCACGACGATCCCTTCACGAACTCGGTCACGTTGATACCGACCTTCTGGGCGACGTCGGTAAATGTGCCGTCTCCGTTGTTCATGTAGAGGCTCGACGGGTGTTTGATGCCCGACGTCGTCGGGGTGGCGCTTCCCATCCCGCCCCCGCCGCCGGACTCGTTCCCGATGAAGAGGTCGATCCATCCGTCGTTGTTGAAGTCGGCCCACACCCCATTCTGCGTGGGGTGGTACGCGAGCAGGCCGCTTTCTTCGGTGACGTCCTCGAACGTCCCGTCGCCGTTGTTTCGCAGGAGTGAGTTCGGGTGCGCACCGCTGTCGCCGAGCCACGCCCCCCGCAGGATCAGCACATCGACGTCTCCGTCGTTGTCGTAGTCGGCGTGGGACATATTGAGGCCGCTCAGGATGCCCTGAAGTCCCGCCGCCTCGGTGTAGTCGACGAAGCCGCCTTCGCCGTCGGCCAGAAAAAGACGGAGCTGCTCGTTGAGCCCATACGCCGACGTCATGATGTCGATGAAACCGTCGTTGTTGAAGTCCTCCAACGACACACCCCCCGCCAGACCCATGACGTCCACGTTGAGCATCGGCGCGATGTTCTGAAAACGCGGAACGAGCGGGCGATCGCGTGCTTCGAGCCCTTCGATTAGGTACGGCCTGGGAACGTCCCGGGGGTACCCTCCAATCGCCATGTACGCCAGATTGAGCAGCCAGCGCGACACGAGATCGTCGGGAAACTGCTCGAGGATGCTCTCATAGATCTCGATGGCCGCACGCGTCGCCTCCTGTTGTGTGTGAATGGCGTCCCTGGTTACCGGAATGATGCCGGCGCCGGGTGAACGGTTCAGCTCACTGTTCTCCAGCTCACCTTTTCGCAGCAGTGCGATGGCCTTCAGCTCGTGCAGAGGTTTGCTTTCTGCGGATAGCACACTGGCCTGCGGTCCGGCTTCCTCGAACAGCTCGTCGAGCGTGCGGAGCGCCTCGTCGAGCTCTCCTGCGTTGATGAGCGACACGATCAGCCGGTACAGGTATCCAAACCGCTCGACGCCCGTAGACCGCTCGACCTCCACCTTGAGGGACTCGGCCTGCGCACGGTTCAGATGATAGTACTTGAAAGGGCTCCGGAGCCCTTCCTCGTAGATCGAGGCCAGTGTTTGCGCCATCGCCACCGTGCCGGGAAACGGCTCGATCGCCGGAGCGACTACCGGCTCCGGATACACAAGCGGGAACGGTCGCGGATCCTCCCGGCCGCAACCGACCATGAAAAGTACGGCTGCGGAGAGTAAGAAAAGCCGGGTAAGATGGCGTGGATAGGACACACAAAACCCTCGGCACCACATGATAGATAGCGGAACCGTTCGTACTACATAAACGAAAGCCGCATTGCGGCCCTGAGGGCTGACGTTCAAAAAGTACGGCTCCGAATTCAACGCGTCAACGCAAAGGCGCCTTGTCAACCGAACATGCCAGCGCCTTCAGCTCAGGGCCTCCAGGTGCTTTCGAATCCAGGCGGCAACTTCGTCAGCCACTTCATTTGGCTCAAGTGATGTCGTATCAATTACGTACGCTGACCATGGGACGCGAACCCGGTGCTTACCGAGCCAACGGTCCCAGCGCATTTCGTCCCATGAATCGTTTGTGATCACTTCGGGAAGATGGTAGGGGTCGACTACGTGGCGTCGCATCCACGCGGCAAACGCATTGTGGCGAGGTAATAGCGCGGGATCGTCTCCACGTGCGAGGAGACGTCGGCTCTGCTCTTCTTCCGACACGTCGAGCAGGCACACCGCGATGTCGTCCAGCTGGTCCGCAGAAGGGACGGCCAGCAGCTCGCCGGGCGGCACCGGGTCGCCACACAGCAGGAAGTGTTTTCCCGACCGCCTGGCCTCGATCGCACGCTGCACCAGGAGCTCGACCATCTGTGCACGCCACCGTACACTCCACTCAGGCGTCACACCGAGTGTGGCAATTTCTCCGGTCACCAGCCGGTCTTTGAAAAGCGGCTCCACCATCCTCCGCACCGTGGACTTGCCCGCACCGGAGGCGCCCGTTATGAGGAAAAACACGGAATCAGATACTCCGATTAAAGCTGCGACGGAATCCGAATGGTCTGCCCCGGATAAATCAGGTTGGGATCGTTGATGACTTCCTTGTTTGCCTCGAAGAGCTTGGGCCAGTCGTTCGCATTGCCGTAAAACTTCTTCGCGATCTTCGAAAGCGAGTCGCCCGCTTCGATCGTGTAGAACCGGACCTCTTCCTTCTGAGGCCCTGCGGCGGCAGCCGGTGCGTTGACGGTCAGGTGGTCGTCTTCAACTTTTTCGACGCCCTTGACGTTGCCCGCCAGCAGCACCACCTTCTCCTTGGTGGCCTGTGAATCGACCTGGCCGGATAGCGATACGGTACCGTCCTTGTACGCCACGTTCAGGTTCTGCACCTTCCCGCTCAATACGGCCGTGATGGTTTGTTTGATCTGCTCAGCCTCTTTCCCCTTCTCGACGTCCTTCCCCCTGTTCTTCAAGAAGTCAAATAATCCCATTGCGATCACCTTTGATTGGTTTGAAGAGTTCTTGGATAATACAACTGCCCCTTCACGAACCAAGACAGGTTCGTCGTCCGAAGGACCGTACCATGCGCATTTTTCAAGGGCGTTACTATTGAAGCATAGGAACTGCCTGCCGACGGGAATAGCTTTCCTATAACAAAACAGGAATCAAGCGGGCCAGACCATGTCAATCGCCAAAGTCATCGAGGTGTTGGCCGAAGGGCAATCCATCGAGGAAGCCGTTCAGGCAGCCGTAACAGAAGCCGGCAAAACCGTCAGAGGGATCCGGCACGTCTACATAAACGAGATGCAGGCTATCGTGGAAAACGATAAAGTGGTCCGCTACCGAATAAATGCAAAAATAACGTTTGTAGTAGAAGGGGGCGGCCAGAGTTGACCCCCGCAAAACGGATTTTAGCAGGAGGGGCAGTGGTGGCCTGAATTAGAGGATAACGTAGAAGTAAGCAACTGCCGTGTGGAGGGATAAACCATCGGCGGGCTCACGGGCTCGCCGATGGTTTTTTTTGTACCCGTGGTGCATCAAAAGCAGTCAGAACCTTTGGAACGAACCCGAAAATCGGTCATACAGGAGGGATCTTAAAAAGCAGCGTGATCCCGTGACTGATCTACCCGTCCAATCCGTCCTGCCCGAAATCCGGGAGGCTCTGCGTACGAGCCAGGCGGCCGTATTGCAGGCGCCGCCCGGTGCGGGGAAGACGACGCTGGTCCCCCTCGCTGTGCTCGACGAGCCCTGGCTGGGCAGCCGGAAGATTGTGATGCTCGAGCCGCGCCGCCTGGCCGCCCGCGCGGCAGCACACCGAATGGCCTACCTGCTGGGCGGACGCGTCGGCGAGACCGTCGGTTACCGGGTGCGCCTCGACACCGTCGTCGGGCCCCGCACCCGCATCGAAGTGGTCACCCAAGGCATCCTGACGCGGCTCCTGTTAAACGACCCCGCTCTCGAAGACTATGGCCTCGTCATCTTTGACGAGTTCCACGAGCGCAACGTCCAGTCCGACCTCGGCCTCGCCCTCGTGCTCCAGTCTCGCGAGGTCTTTCGCGACGACCTGCGTCTGCTCGTCATGTCCGCCACGCTCGACGGCACACGGGTCGCCCAGCTACTCGGGAGCGCTCCGGTGATCACCAGCGAAGGCCGCGTACACCCCGTTGAAACCCACTACCTGACCGAAGACCCGGGGCGAAATGTCGAACAGGCCATCGTCCGTACGATTTTGCGATCGCTCGCACGCGACTCGGGGGACGTCCTCGTCTTTCTTCCTGGCGTTGGCGAAATCCGGCGTGTCGAAAGACGGCTGGTGGAGCGGATAGCCGACCCGTCGATCCGGATTGCCCCGCTGTACGGCAACCTGCCCCTCTCCGCGCAGGATCTCGCCATCGCTCCCTCCCCACCGGGCACGCGCAAGGTCGTGCTGGCGACGTCGATCGCCGAAACCAGCCTCACGATCGAAGGCGTCCGGGTGGTCGTCGACAGCGGGCTGAGGCGCGCGCCGCGGTTCTCCCCACGGAGCGGCATGACGCACCTTGAAACCCTGCGCGTCTCGCGCGCTTCGGCGGACCAGCGCCGGGGCCGCGCCGGACGCCTGGGGCCTGGCGTCTGTTACCGACAGTGGACCCGCCACACACACGATCACCTCGCTCCCTTCGACACGCCGGAGATCCTCGAAGCCGACCTCGCGCCCCTCGCGCTCGACCTCGCCGCGTGGGGTGCTCCCGATCCGAACGATCTCGCCTGGCTCGATCCGCCGCCACGCGCCGCCTACGAAAGCGCAAGGGCGCTGCTGGCCGATCTCGGCGCGCTCGACACACGGGGAAACGTCACGCCGCACGGAAAAGCGATGGCCGAGCTGGCCGTGAACCCTCGGCTCGCCCACATGCTGCTCCGTGGCAACGAGATTGGCCATGGCGCTCTTGCCTGTGAAATCGCCGCCTTGCTCACCGAACGCGACCTCTTTCGGTCGAAGTCCAGCGTGCCGCAGGCCGATCTCCGCCTGCGCCTCGAAGTGCTCCACCGGCAGGACGGGTATTCCCACTCCGGCCTCACGATTGAACGATCTGTCGCCAGCAACGTGCGCCGCCAGGCCGATGACCTTCGCCGCCGTTTGAAGCTCGCCCGGCAACCCGTCGAGATCGATGCAGCCGGATTGCTGCTTGCCTTCGCGTATCCTGACCGTATCGCCCGCAGAAAGCCTGGAAAAGAAGGAAGATTTTTGCTCCGGAACGGCCGGAGCGCCACACTCGGCGCAAACGATCCGCTCACCGACGCTGATTTCCTCGTCGCGGCCGACCTCGGTGGGCTCGGGCAAGAGCTCACGATCTACCGCGCCGCACCGGTCACCCGTCGCGACATCGAAGAGCACTTTCACGACCTGATCGAAGAGACCGTCGAGACATCGTGGTTCGCCGATGCCGGCGCAGTGCGATCGGTCCGCTACCGTAAGCTCGGCGCTCTCGTTCTGAGTGAGGCTCCGGTCCCCGATCCAGCCCCCAATGAGATCAGAACTGCCCTCCTGGACGGCATCCGGCTGGAAGGACTCGACCTCCTGCCCTGGTCGAAATCGTCCGATACCCTTCGGCAACGCATCGCCTTCCTGCGTTCGATCGATCCGACGTGGCCCGACCTTTCGGACGAAAACCTGATGGCCACGCTGCCGGAATGGCTCGGACCCTATCTCGATGGGCTGCGCTCACGCCAGGACCTTCAACGTCTCGACCTCACGTCGATCCTGCTCGGCCTCCTCTCCTGGCCGCAACGCCAGGAGCTCGACCGGCTTGCGCCCACCCACGTCACCGTCCCCAGCGGCTCCTCCATCCCGATCGACTACGCGAATCCCGAATCCCCGGTGCTTGCCGTCCGCCTCCAGGAGATGTTCGGGGCAACCGAGACACCGCGCATCGCCGGCGGCCGCGTCCCACTTACCATCCACCTGCTGTCACCTGCGCACAGGCCTGTCCAGATCACGCGGGACCTTGCCGGCTTCTGGAAGTCCGGGTATTTCGAAGTCAAGAAGGACCTGAAGGGCCGCTACCCGAAGCACTACTGGCCCGACGACCCCCTCACCGCCAACCCAACGAACCGGGTCCGGCCTCTATAATAACGGTTTACACCGTGACGCCCGGTGTCCTGTGGAGCCATTCGTCCGACTCCAGCTGATCCAGCATGAAATGGGCAACGTCGGCGCGGGAGATCCTTGGGAAAAGCCCCACCGTTAGATCCTCTCCCACCTGGTACTGCTTCGTCAGCCTGCCGTTGGTCAGGATGGTCGGGCGCACGAGGACCCAGTCTACCCTGCTGTTTCGGACGGCCTCTTCCTGTCCCTCGAGGTCTTCTAACTCGGCGGGGATGAGCTTCCATATCAAGCGAGAGTAGGGCCCCCGGTCCCGAGTGTCGCCCACGCCAAAAGCAGAGAGCACGATCAGGCGGGACGTGCCATGCTGCTCCATGGCGGTCAGGATGTTTCGTACACCGGTGGTTCGAACAGGCCCGGTCTGCTTCACCCGGCCGCCAAAAACCGCCATCACCGCGTCCTGCCCCGCCATGGCCTCGAAAAGGCTGTCTTCGGCATACACGTCGCCCTTCACCACCTTGACGGGAGCGGCATACTCACGGAGCTTCGACGGCGTGCGCACGAACGCCGTAACCTCGTGCCCTCGCTCCAGCGCCTGCTCGAGCATCACTTTTCCCGTCCGTCCTGAAGCACCAACAATGAGGATGCGCATAGAAAGGTATGGTTTGAAGAAAACTATCCGGTTGAATGACTACCTGGGTACCATCTGAAATAAAGGAGCCTGTGAACACAATTAAGTATATTGCTAGTATGGAAACAGTTATTTCTCGTGTTGACACGCTCGCCCTCTTCGCTCGAGCGGTCCGCGAAAAATATCGAGACCGCATCCGTGGCCTCTATGCATTAAGTGATCACCCTTTTGAAGAAGGTGACGACGAAACGTTGTACGTGGTTGTCCAGCTCGACAGCCACACCTGGGAGGATGTGGACGTGCTCTCAAAGCTGGCTTTCAGTGTCCAGGAACAGGTCGATTTCGCCCTTGACATCACGCCATTCATCCTGGATTCTGGCATCCCCGACGACCCGCTCGCTCGATTGGTGAGCGCAGAGGGGGTTGCCCTATGATACTCCATGACAAATGGATGGGTAGAGCGCGTCAGTTCATTTCCGATGCGCTCTTTCTGTAAGAATCCAACCGTTTCGAGTCGGCTCTCATCACGTCGTACTTCGCTTGCTTCAGCGCTTGTATGGCGCTGGCAACACGCTACGAAGTCGTCCTTCAAAAAAGGAGTAAGCTTCACCGCATGGCCAGCGCCATCTTGTACTGGGAACTTCGCCTTTTGACCAAGGATGATGCTGCCTCCGTCAAGGTTCTTGAGAACCGGCGGTATGAAGTACATTACCGCCTGGGTTATGTTGATGAACACTTGGCGAGAGATTGTTATGAGCGAGCGGCATCTATACTGAATCGGATCGAGCCGATACTTTAGAACCTCCTCGCCTCACTTCCCTCCCCTGCGCCTGAACCTACCCGTCCAGGCCTCCAGCTCTGGGGTCCGGGTAAGCAGGGAGAGGCCGAGGTAAGCCAAGCCGAATACGACAAGAACCACCAGGGCGGTCAGCGTGACGTTTAGGCCTCTCAACTGCCACCAGATGCCGTACGCAGGCAGAAGCGACGCGACTGACAATCCCACGATCCGCCCGGTTGCATGCCACGGAAAACGGAAGGTGTCGACACGCCGGACGAGCGCGTGACGGAGCATCAGAATCTCCACCCACGCCCCGATCGTCGATCCCAGCGCCAGCCCGACGGCGCCGAAATAGAGCAGCTTCTCGCCCCCGGACCTTAGCCCGAGCGTTTCGGCCACCGCATATCGATCGAAGAAAAACATCAGCGGCAACGCCACGACGGCCGACACCACGACGCGCACGATCGCCGTCCGGGCGGGCGTGCGGGTGTCGGTCAACGCGTAAAACGCATTCTGCATCAGCCGCGTCGCCGTTGCCGGCAAGAGTCCGATCGAATAACCGGCCAGCACGAAGTAAACGAGCCAGTTCTCACTCACCCCAAAGTTTCCCCGGCGGTACAGGATCGCAGCGATCAGGTACCCGAGCCCAACGTACGCCACCACTGTCGGAACGGTTACGAACAGGATCTGGCGGAGCGAACGGTCGAGCCGCAACATGAACGTATCGAACCGTGCCTCGGAAATCCTCGAAAGCTCCGGCAGCTCCGAAGCCGCGATTGACATCCCGAAGAGGCTGATCGGCAAAAGGTAGAGCGTCTGCGCGTACCCGACGGCGCTGATGGCCCCCGCCATCAAAAGCGACGCGAAGACCATGTCGATGTAACCCGAGAACTGCACCACGCCGCGCCCGGCGATCACCGGTCCGACTGCTTTCACGGCCTGCTTCACCCCGGGCGCCTGAAGCGAAACCGAAAACTTGAAGTGGCGCAACAGCCGGAAAACCAGCGGTAGCTGTACACCGAACTGCAATATGCCTCCGATCAACGCTCCGAAGAAGGCCGCAAACAGGATACGGGTCAACTGGTCAGGCGCAACCGTACCCGAAAGCTGCGCAGAAAACGGCCCGCCGACCACCGCGTCCGCGATGAACATCGCGGCGATGATGGCGACGTTCCAGAAAACCGGCGCGAAATACGGCAGAAAGAACCGCCGGTGGCTGTTCAGCACGCCGAGCGCCCACGCCGAGAGCACCAGGATCCCCGTCATCGGGAAGACGATCCGTACAGCCCGCACCGTAAGGTCGAAGCGGTTGACCTCGATCTCGCCGAAGCTTACCCGTGCGGCGTCGTCGATCCATCCCGGCACAAAAAAGCCGGTGATGACCGGCGCAAAAGCGATTCCCAGCAGGACGAGCGTCGACGCCACCGAAAGCACGAGCCCGAAGATAGCCCCCGCAAACCGCCCGGCATCCTGCTCTCGACCCTCTTCCAGCATCCGGCTGTAGATCGGAATGAACGCCGCCGAGATCGTCCCCTCACCCAGAAGGTTTTGCAGCAGGTTCGGGGCGCGGAGGGCGATACGGAAAACGTCAGCGTACGCGCTGACGCCGAAGAAGAACGCCGTCGCCATCTCACGGACGAACCCAAGCACCTTGCTGCTGAAGATGCCGACTGCTACCGTTCCGGCTGAACTTGCCGCAGGGACTTCCGTGACTTCTTTATCTGCCATGCTCGAGGGATAAGTCGGTACAGGGCTTAAGCGGTGCCGGTTGCCTTCACTCCAGTTCCTTCGCCTCGTTCCAATACTGGTCCATCTCTTCGAGGTCGACGTCCTTCATCGTCAACCCCCTCTCCGACAGGCGCTGTTCGATGTGGCGGAAACGCCGTGTGAACTTGTCGTTGGTCCGGCGCAGAGCGTTCTCCGGGTTCACGTCGATGAACCGCGCGTAATTGACGAGTGCAAAGAGCACGTCGCCAAACTCCTCCTCTTTTTCGTCGGCTCCGGCGCCACTTTCGACGAGGTTTTTGAACTCGCGGATTTCCTCCTCCACCTTTTCCCACGCTCCGTCACGCTCGGGGAAGTCGAACCCGACGCTTGCCGCTTTCTCCTGGACTCGGTGCGCCCGGAGCAGCGCCGGGAGTGTGGCGGGCACGCCTTGCAAAGCCGACCGGCGGTTGCCCTCTTTCATCTTGATCTGCTCCCAGTTCGTGAGCACGTCGGACACACCCTCCACCTGCACGTCGCCGAAGACGTGCGGGTGCCGCCGCACCAGCTTCTCCGTCTCGAGCTCGATCACGTCCTTCAGGGTGAACCGCCCCTCCTGCTCGGCCATCACACTGTGAAAAATGACGTGCAGGAAAAGGTCGCCGAGCTCCTTCTTCAGCTCGTCCCAGTTCTGCTCGTCGATGGCCTCCACCGTCTCGTACGCCTCCTCGATGAGCAGGTGCTTCACCGATTCGTGCGTCTGCTCGCGGTCCCAGGGACAGTCCCGCCGCAACTGCTTCACGATCGCGACGAAATCCGCATAAGCCTCCAGCCGATCCACCGGCTCCTCAAAAACCGGATCGTATACCTTCTTTTTCATGAACCTCCGATCTAATCGATGCCCGTCTTGGACGCCCGAATGGCTCCAACGGACTTTCGGGCTAATCTAATGCTCGTGCGTCTACCCGTCTGGAGAACATTTGTTTTTTTGTTCTGGAAGAATGACACAGGGTTGACACCGCCACGCTATATTATACTTGCGTCATACCTACATCTTCTGGTGGATTCATGGATACGAGTAGGAGAAGGCCGGTCGGCACCGGTGGACTCATGTAGAATCCCCAGGGGCTCATGTAATTAACTTTTCAGGAGGTGTAACCATGGCACGAGGAATCAACAAGGTCATCCTGGTCGGGAATCTGGGCCAGGATCCGGAGCTGCGCTATACCGGCACCGGGACGGCGGTATGCAACATGCGGGTCGCGACGAACGAAGCGTACAAGGACGCTGACGGCAACATGGTCGAAAAGACCGAATGGCACAGCGTCGTCGCGTGGGGCCGACTCGGCGAGATCTGCGCCGAATACCTGAAAAAAGGCTCACAGGTCTACTTCGAAGGGTCGCTCCAGACCCGCTCGTGGGACGACAAGGATGGCAACACCCGCTACACGACCGAGATCAAGGTCCGCGAGATGATGATGCTCGGCGGGCGAGGTGGCGCCGCAGTGGACGACGTGGGCATGGACCAGCGCGTGGAGTACCGTTCCGAACCGCGCCGCTCCTCCACTCCTGCCCCGTCACGCGGCCAGCAAAAACGCCAGCAGGAACCCGACGACTTCGGCAGCTTCAGCCCCGAAGACGACCTGCCGTTCTAACATACAATAACCCTTGAACACACCCCGGGCCGGCGGAATTTGGGTCATACCCAAAACCCCGCCGGCCCGGATTTTTGTGCCGTGGCGAATACTCATTCACGCGAAGTCGCAGTATCACTTGAAAGACCTTTTTGATGCACGCGAAGGCGCGAAGACGCGAAGTTAGTGTGCCTGTTGACCACACGTTGGAGACCGTCCTTTAGCAAAGGTGCATCAAAGTTGATAAGAAGTCCAAGGGGCAGGTCCATCAGACGCAGGTACGTCAAAAGCTGCTTCAGGTGAATTGGATGGATGTTCTCGACAGATTTCAACTCAATGATCAGCTCATCCTCTACTAAAAGATCAATTCGAAATCCTTCGTTGAGCTCGATCCCTTTATAGCGGATAGGGACAGGTTTTTGACGCTCGACGAATAAACCTCTCTGTTCAAGGACTCTGGCCAAAATGGCTTCGTATACATTTTCGAGAAGCCCTGGGCCAATATCTTTGTGTATTTGGAGTGCAGCATCGATAACGCTGGCTGCAACCTCTTAAATGTCCCTTCGCGTCTTCGCGTGAGATATCTTCGTCCATTCGAGTCACCACCGGGAATTCGTTCGAAGGAGAAGATATTGAACGTCGAATCAATATCCCTCTTCTGCTACCCCACAGCCTTCTCCGTCGTCGTCAGGAACGCGGCGGTGAGGATTAGCAGGCCGCCGAGGAGGAGGCCGCTGGTAAGCGACTCGTGGAGCACGATGATCCCGAGCGTCGCTCCGACGAGGGGCTCCAGGTTAACGAATACCCCTGCTTGCGAGGCCGAGATCACCTTGAGGCCCCAATTCCACAGGCTATAGGTGATGGCCGTACAGCCTATCCCGAGCACCGCCATCGCCAACCACGTAGAGGCGCTGTAATCGAACGTGGGCAGCCCGTCCATTGCGAAAGAGATCGGCATCAGCGTGAGCGTGCCAAGCTGGATCATCAGCGCCGTTGAAGCCAGCGAGTCGTGGCGTGCGACGATCCGACGCGCCGTCAGCACCCACACCACCGACGCCACCGCCGAGGCAAATACCAGCAGGTCGCCGATCATCGTCCGCCCCGGCGTCGGTGACCCCACCAGGAAAACCGCGCCGAGTGTCGAAAGGATCACCGCCAGCCATCCCCGCCACATCGGCCGCTCGCCGTCGAACAGTACGGCTGCCAGCGCCATCAGGACCGGGATCATGCCGATGATCAGCGCCGCACTCGTCATGCTCGTCAGCGCCAGACCGGCGAACTGGAGCAGCATCATCGTCGGCACCATCAGCACGCCCGACAGCGTGAAAAGCGGCAGATCCTTCAACCGAAATGTGGAGCGCATGCGCTTGAGCGACGGCGCCAGCAGGATCGACGCCATTAAAAACCGCCCCAACACGACGTGCGAGGCCGGCATCTCCCTCAGCGCAACCTTACCGAACAAAAAGGATCCACCCCAGATCACACACGCCAGCGCAACCGCCAGAATGGCGAGCCGCTCCTTACTGTTTACCGTAATCACCCTTTGGGCCATGTGTCGTTACGAACCGGTCGACCTCCTCGTTGAAATGTTCGCCCGTACAACCTGAATCTTCAAAGCCGGATCCGCCCATTTCCGCCATTTTCAGGCTCAAACGGGGCTCCAGATGAAAATTCGTATTCCTACCTGATAAACGACGCCTGAAGGGAAGTAAGCTCGGGAGCGTACGTGAAGCGCCTAAGTAATCGGCATCACAACGTCTGTTTATCCTTGATTTTTACACCCCTTTTGAAGTAATTACCGGCGCTTTTTCCGGCCAGACCCCTTTACGGCTTATATTCACGAATTCTTACTCACTTTCACCGAACACTTTATGGCTACGAAAAGCCCGGACAGGGGTCAATGGACCTCGAGGTTGGGGTTCATCCTCGCAGCAGCCGGTTCGGCAGTTGGCCTGGGCAACATCTGGCGATTCCCATACATGACCGGCCAGGGGGGCGGCGCCGCATTCGTCGTCATTTACCTCGGCTGCGTCATTTTTATCTGCCTCCCCTTCCTGTATGCAGAGCTCGTACTCGGGCGGCACAGCGAACGGAACCCCGTCGGCGCCATCCACGCCATCCGCCCCCGCACGCCCTGGATTCTCGTCGGCCTGCTCTGCGTGCTATCCGGTTTCTTCATCCTGAGCTACTACAGCGTCATCGCCGGGTGGGCCTTCGGGTACATTTTTAAGACTGTAGTCGCCCCCAGCGCACCGTTCGGGACCTTTATTGCCAACCCCTGGCTGGTCGTCCCCCTCTTTGCCCTTTTTCTTCTGCTTACGATCTCCGTCGTTTACGGCGGGGTCGAGCACGGCATCGAGCGGTGGTCGAAGGTTCTGATGCCGATGCTCGTCATCTTGATGTTGCTCGTCATCGTGCGCTCGGTGACGCTGCCCGGCGCGTCGGAGGGACTCACGTTCTACCTGAAACCGGACTTTAGCAAAATCACCGGTCGTGTTGTGCTGTCCGCCATGGGACAGGCGTTTTTCTCGCTCAGCCTGGGCATGGGCGCGATGATCACCTACGGGTCGTACCTCTCAAAAAAGGAAAACCTGGTGACCTCCGGCGGCTACGTGGCCCTTTTTGATACGTTCATCGCCTTACTCGCCGGCTTCATGATCTTCCCCGCCCTGTTCGCAGCCGGCGCCGCACCCGACACCGGCCCTACGCTCGTCTTCGTCGTCCTACCGAAGATCTTCCAGACACTCCCGCTCGGTTCGATCGTCGGCGTGCTCTTCTTCATCCTGCTCACCATAGCCGCTCTCACATCCACCGTCTCGCTCCTCGAAGTGGTCGTCGCGTACTTCATGGACGAGAAGCACTGGTCGCGTAAAAAGGCCGTCTGGACCATCGGCCTCATAACTTTCGTCCTTGGCCTGCCGTCCGCCCTCTCTCAGGGCGCCGTTCCCGGGTTGAGCGACATGACCGCGATCTTCGGCCCGAATGGCTTCTTCGGACAGCGCGATTTCCTCAGCATGATGGACTTCATCTGGGGCAACGTCGCCCTCACCGTCGGCGCCCTGCTGCTGAGCATTTTTGTCGGGTGGGTCTGGGGCATCGATGCAGCCGAAAAAGAGATCGTTCAGGGCAGCAACGTAAGCCGCAATGTCATCCAGCTCTGGGCCGTGTTCATTCGGTACATCTGTCCTGTCGTAATCTTCATCGTCCTGCTCAACCTGTTCGGTTTGTTCTGAGAAACCTTTGGTTTTTGCCGTCGTTTTGGGGCACTTCGAGCGATGGGACCGAGGCGTTTTTACGAACTTTTTATTTTTATTCCGGTTATTTTACAGCCACACTTTGAAGACGATCTTTACGTCGAGAAGGTATACGGAACCGTCAACGACGAATTGACGTAGCGAATCCATATGGGTATAACCGGATCCAACTGAGAAGCCGAATCGTGCCGATACACCTGTTTGTTGAACCAATCGAGGGTAGCACCCTCCCCTGCTTTGGACCCTGACCCTAGTAGTTTATCCCGCATTGATCTCGCACTTCAGCAATTTTCTGGGATAACGCTCGATCCGTTCGTGTTGGTGTTGCAGGCACTTGTCCTGCTATTGCTCCTTCTGGCGTCGGCGCTATTTTCCGGTTCGCGGGTTGCGCTCTTTTCGCTCGACGGCCCCACGAGAGAGGCCCTTGCCCGGTCGCGTGACCGTGCCAGCTCGCGCGTGCTGGCCCTGGTCAGCCGACCCCAACAGGTCCGGATCACCCTGCTCATCCTCAACACGTTCACGCGGGTCGGCGCGGTCGTCGTCGCGGCCGCCCTGGCGCTGGACCTCGCCCGCTCGTTCGACTGGAACACCACCACCGTCCTGATCGTCGAGATCCTTGCCCTCGTATTCATCCTCATTCTGATCGCGGAGATCACCCCCCGTCAGATTGCCACCCGAAACCCTAAAACGTTCAGCCTCAGCGTAAGCGGGCTGCTCACGACAGTGCATACGGTCCTCGGCCCGTTGTCCAGCCGAATCGTCAACACCATGAGTTTCATTCAGCGACGCTTTAAACACAAAAACTCGAACCGCCTGACCGCCGACGACCTCAAGGCCATGGCCGGCGACGATCAACACCCCATCCTCGACGAAGAGGAACGCGACTTGATCCAGTCGATCGTCGAGTTCAGCGAAACGACCGTTCGGGAGATCATGGTCAGCCGCCTCGACGTCGTGGCCCTTCCCGTCACGGCCACGCTTTCCGAAGCGCTCGAGCTCATCCGCACCTCCGGCCACTCACGCGTCCCGCTCTACGTGGAGCACCTCGACAACATCATCGGCATCGTCTACGCCAAGGACCTCCTGCCCTTCGTGATCAACATGACGGGCGATACCCGCGTGGACTGGCACCGGATCGCCCGCCCCACGATGTTCGTCCCGATGGGCAAAAAGCTCGACGACCTCCTCCGCGACTTCCAGGCCAAAAAGACTCACATGGCCATCGTCGTCGACGAGTACGGCGGCACCGCCGGCCTCGTCACCATGGAAGACGTGCTCGAAGAGATCGTCGGCGACATCCGCGACGAGCACGACGACGGTGAGCTCGCCCTCTACGAGCAGATCGACGAGAATACCTACCGGGTCGACGCGCGCATCAACCTGGACGACATGAGCGAGATCATGGGGATCGAGCTCGACACCGAGGAGTTCGATTTCGAAACGCTCGGCGGCCTGATTTTCCACGTTACCGGCGCGATCCCCAGGGAAGGCGACGAGGTCGTCTACGAATCGCTGACGATGAAGGTGGAAACCGTCGAAAATCATCGTATAGGATACGTACTCGTCCACGTCAACGGACGGCTTGAGGACCAGGAGCTTTACGCAAACCGACGAACCGCACAGGAGGATTGACCACTCGGACGCTTCACCCGAGGCCTGCACCGGCAATGAAAAAGCTGCTGTTTTTGCCTGCCATTGTGTTGTTCGCAGTCCTGACGGCCTGTGACGTGGCAGCCGCAAACCACACGCCGGGGGCCTGTACGCCGGAAACGTCGCTCGTCACGCCACCGGGCGCTCTTTCCCGTTCGCCCCATTTGCGTGCGGCTGTGCTTTACGGCAGCTTGATCCAACCGGCGGGTATTTATTCACCCGATCTACCGTGTGCAACCGAAACCGGGGTCCGACGCAAAAAGTTGAACGAACCTGTGCGCGACCCCTGGCTGGCGTTCGACAAGGCACAGCACCTGACCTTTGGTTTCCTGCTGACGTTGGGCGGACAGTATACACTCGTAAACAAGCTGTCGATGTCGGAGCGTGGAGCGCTTCCCCTTTCGATAAGCGCGAGTATGGTGGTTGGCGTCACGAAGGAAGTGTACGATTGGAAGGTAGGTCCTACCCGGTTTTTCAGTCTGCGCGACCTCGCTGCAGACGCCCTCGGCGCTGCCCTGGCAACGGTGTTAATTCTAATTTGATGGTTGTTGCGGACCTGGCATGAGACAAATCAAGGAATACTGTGGCGTTTTCGGGATCTTCAACCATCCGAACGCCTCACGGCTCATTTATTACGGTCTACACGCCTTGCAGCATCGCGGGCAGGAATCTGCCGGCATCGTCACATTGACGTACGACGAAGAGCGTAAGCGGCACGTCATGCCGTTCCACAAGGACGCCGGCCTCGTGCTCGACGTTTTCAGCGACGTCAGCATCTTCGATACCAAGCTGCTTGGCGACGCCGGGATCGGCCACAACCGGTACTCCACGAGCGGCTCCGCCAACAACAAGGACAACTTCCAGCCGCTCGTCGTCCACTATCACGGTGGAAACCTCGCACTCGCCCACAACGGCAACCTCACCAACGCCCGCGAGCTCCGCAGGGCTTTCAGCGAGCGCGGTACACTCTTTCAGACGACCGCCGACAGCGAGATGATCCTCCACCTGATCGCCCAGAGCCCGCGCCAGCGACAGATCGACCAGATCTTCGACGCCCTCACCCAGCTCGAAGGCGCCTTCTCGCTCGCGATCCTCACCGACGACAAGCTGATCGCCGTCCGGGACCAGAATGGCTTCCGGCCGCTCGCCCTCGGACGCATCGAATACACCTCCCCGCAGAGCGGCACCGCCTACTGCGTGGCCAGCGAAACCTGCGCTTTCGACCTCATCGGCGCGGAGTACGTCCGCGACATCGAACCCGGCGAAGTGCTCGTCATCGACCGCGAAGGCTGCCAGACCGGGCAGTTCACCAGTCTCTTCCTGCCCCGGAATAACGGCGTCAGCCAGTGCGTCTTCGAGTACGTCTACTTCTCCCGGCCCGACTCCAAGATCTTCGGCGAGATGGTCGATAAGGTCCGGCGCAAGATCGGCAAGCAGCTCGCGCACGACGCCCCCGTTCCGGCCGTCAAGCCCGGCGAAAAGCAACCCATCGTGATCTCGGTGCCGGACTCGTCGAACACCGCCACGCTCGGGTACGTCAGCGAGTGCCAGAAGCTGGGCTATCGCTGCCGGTACGAAATCGGCCTCATCCGTAATCACTACGTCGGCCGCACATTTATCTCCCCCGGACAGAACACCCGCGAGCTGAAAGTCCGCACCAAGTTCAACACCGTCGAAGGCGTGCTGAAGGACCGCATCGTCGTGCTCGTCGACGACTCGATCGTACGCGGAACGACCGCCAAGCTCCTCGTCAAGATGATCCGGGACGCCGGCGCCAAAGAGGTACACTTCCGTATCGCCTCCCCGCCGGTCATCAGCCCGTGTTTCTACGGAATGGACTTCCCGAGCTTCGAGGAGCTCTTTGCAAACCAGTTCGAGTCCATCGACGACATGGCGAAGTGGCTCGGCGCCGACTCGCTCGCGTACCTGTCGGTCGAGGGCATGATGAAGGCCGTCGCCGAAGCCAACCCGGGCAAGCACGGCTACTGCGACGCCTGCTTCACCGCAAACTACCCGGTCCCGGTAGAGATGGGCGTCACGAAGGAAGAAAACGAGTGGTAAGATACAGGCGGAGCGCTCCGGCTCCCCATGCTACGCTGCCTTCTGCCGGCGTTATTTAAACGCGCATGAAGACCACACACCGTTTCGTCTGCGGGAATGCAGCGGACCTGAGCTTCCTCCCCGACCGCTCCATCTCACTCGTCGTCACGTCCCCTCCCTATCCCATGATCGAGATGTGGGACGAGGACTTCGCCCGTCACGACGAAGGGATTCTCGATGCATTTCGACGCGGTGCACCCTTCGAAGCTTGGGAGCGCATGCACCGACAGCTCGACGGCGTCTGGCACGAGGTCGCGCGCGTCCTGATCGACGGGGGTATTGCATGCATCAACATTGGAGATGCCACCCGGACGATCGACGGCACGTTTCAGCTTTTCCCCAATCACACGCGAGTGGCTGGCACGTTTCTGCGGCTCGGAATGCAGGCGCTGCCCGCCATCATCTGGCGGAAGCAAACCAACGCACCCAACAAGTTCATGGGCTCCGGCATGCTCCCTCCCGGCGCGTACGTGACCCTCGAACACGAATACGTTCTCGTCTTTCGCAAGGGCGGGAAACGAGCGTTCACGTCGACCCGCGAAAAGGCCATCCGCGCTGAAAGCGCCTACTTCTGGGAAGAACGCAACCAGTGGTTCTCCGACGTCTGGACCGACCTGAAAGGCACCCGCCAGGAGCTCGACCACACCGACCTCCGCTCGCGCAACGCCGCCTTCCCATTCGACCTCCCCTACCGCCTCATCCAGATGTTCTCCGTGAAGTACGACATGGTCCTCGACCCCTTCGTCGGTACCGGCACGACGCTGTTCGCCGCTGCCGCATCCGAGCGAAACAGCATCGGCGTCGACCTCGAACCGGCTTTCGGCGAAGTGATTTTTAATCAGCTGGATGGGCTCGCAGCCAGGCTCAACACGTATCCGTTAAAGCGCCTGAAAGACCACGATCGCTTCGTCGCACAACACCGGACAGAAAATGGCCACGAAGCAGTGAAGTACGTCAACGAAGTGCACGGCGTACCGGTTAAAACCCGCCAGGAAGTCCACCTCACGCTTCGCACCCTCTCCGGCATACAGCGACATGAGGACTCCTTCGAAGTAACGTATGGCGATCCGGTCCGGCTATCCCAAAAACAAGCATCCCGCTCACATACAGCCGTGTAAATGCCGCACTAGATCAGCTTGAACGAGAAGCTCAGCGCAAAGACCTCCCGCATCTGGATGGCTTTCTTGTAGTCCTCGTCGTAGATGAGGTCCACCGTCAGGTTCACCGCCAGCCACGAGTTCACCTTCATCGCGAGGTTGTTCTCCCAGATCACGTCCGGCACGTCGGCCTCGACGATCGCGGCGAAGACGTTCAGGTTCGATTCCAGCGCGACGTTGTCGACGATCTCCCGTTTGAAGTTTGTCCGCGACTCGATACCAAGCTCGAGCTTGACGGGCCGGGTGTACCCTTCACCCATGTACGAAGGGCGGAAGCGCCGGATCGTAACCAGCGTTTCCTTGCCGCCGATACCGATCCGCTGCGTGAACCAGGGCGCAGGGTCGTACGTGAGACCAATCGTCTGGGTCGCCGAAAGCGGCGCGAGGAAGTCCGACACCTTGAATGGCGGTTCCCGGTCCCCTTTCTTCTTGTATTCGTAGCCCGGAGCGAACTGCGTGCGTATCTGTGCGGCTACCGTAGGATTGAAATGCCTGAAGAAACCGTCCCCTTTATACTGGAGGGCAGAGCTGAGGTGGATCAGGTCGTCGGCCTTCCGGAAATCGAGCGTGTCCTGCTTGACGACCCCGTAAGCAAGCCGCATCTCGTGCTTTTGCTGCCACGCGCCCTGCGTCCGAACGGCGTTGCCGTCCAGCCGCGTCGTAGCCGCCAGCGAGTTTACACCGCCCTTCGACCAGTTCCGGTACCCCGTTTGTGCGGCAGACAGCCGGCTTATCAGCTCCTTGTTCCAGACCGGCTTCTTCACCGAATCGGGCGTGGCTTCCTGGCCCATAACCGGCCCGACAACCCACACCGCCATCAAGATCAGGATCCCCAATCCTCGGATGTACACCCCCCACAACCCGGACCGGCCGCTTCTAATCGACCCGATTCTTTCGACACTCCTCACGACGAATTACAGGAAACCCAACGAATGAACTCACACTGCAGGTCGCCCTGAATTCATCGTAGCCGGACGCGCTGCCCTAAAAAAGTAGTGATCCGGGCGTAAACATACCATGAAGAAGGGAGAAGTATGAAGCCTGAGAGGTTTGTGGAAGGGCTTTTCTTACTCACTCGGCTTTTAATGCGGAGGTGCTTTCAGGTGTTTAATTCCATCTGTGGTCCGTGAAGGGCACATTCAGTTTTGGTTAAAAGAGGCGATGTATGAACCCCGGCTCGGCGGCCGTGATGACGTTCTGTTAAGGTATTGACGCGACAAATGGATACTTCCTTATTAGCCTAAACCCTAAAGTGATACGTCATCTCCGCGAAGGCGGAGATCCAGGAAAACATACGGGCTTCCTCCACCTTTCTGCCTTAAATAATCCGCGCGTGGATCCCGGCTCGGGGGCCGGAATGACGGGTTTTTGGGATGTTGCTTAATGAAAAAGTGCAGCCAATGCAAAGGTTCGCCGCATTGTTTTATCCCGGCACCAATTCCGAAATCGCCGGGTTGTGCGTCGAGGATCCATCGCGTGTTTAGCGAACGGCGCGTTTTGCGTATTGCTAAGCTGAAGGGTTCTGCCGCAAGCGCCGTTCTGTACGGGCCGTGGGTATCTTGGGGATGAGATGGATCCGTGCGTTTCGATTTCAAAGGGGTTTTCTCCTTCTCTTTTGACCCGGCAAAAGAGAAGGAAATACAAGGATCTACCCCTCAGTCGCTTCGCGACGGCTCCCCTGTCCAGGGGAGCAATTCTTTCAATCACCGTTGGAGACAACCAGAATGGCTGCACTTCGGGAAGATCCCT
>CBINFS010000023.1:0-57796 GCA_966250015.1 uncultured bacterium
TCCATAACTGCTATTCCAAGCGTCTCGTCGTTGAGTGCGGCGAGATCCGGTTCCGGAAAAGTGAAAGGTCTGATTTCGAAAAAAACCGTTCCCGTCCTCGCCGTATCGCGCAGTGCACCATTCGAGGGCTGCGTTTTCGTCGGGCTGCCGCATGATCTGCACTTCATCCTCCGGATAGCCGTCCCATGCTTCCGGCCAGCCCATGTTTGTTACGCCGGCAAGGACGATACCCGCTTCGACACGGTCAGGCAACAGGGCGGTGCAAACAACCGCCGAGGCGCCGCCGGTCGAGTGCCCGGCAACGATAAAACGATCGATCCCTAATGCGTCCGCGACCGCCGCGACGTCACCCGGCCAATCAGCAAGCGACCGGCCGGGCGGCCAAAGTCGACGAAGGCTAGTTCAGTCCCGCTACCGACCGGTATCACCGTTTCTTTCATCGTTACCCTCGATACCTGATCCGTGGGGTCGGGCGTGCATTCGCCCATTCAGGACAACATTGTTAAAGATAACGACTTATAACTATTTCAACGCGCGACTTTTCCCAGATGCAAAAATAGGTTGATGACACCGTCGGTATATATACAAACCGGGCCCGGGTACGAAATGACCCCGGGCCCGGCTGTGTGACGAGGGACTGATGCTACCTCCTTAGAAGCTGATCACGGCTTCAAGCACGACACCGTTGTACTTCGCTCCTTCGAGCACCCCCGTGAAGCCGGCGCCCTCGTAGCTCGACGTCACGTATTCGATCTTCGAGAGCACGTTGGGCGTCAGGAACCAGCCGCCGCCAACGTTGAACCGGTTGATCTCCTGGGTCGAACCGCCCTTCACGGCCTTTCCGCTCACCGTGTTGTAACGGGTACCCACGTATAGCTGCTCGCGGTTTCCAAAGCGGTAGAGCAGCTCACCACCGAGTTGCGTATAGCTCCCTGCGTTCTCGTCGCCGCCTTTGCTGACCTCGAAGACGCCGAAGAACTCGATGCCCCCGTACCGCAGGAAGGGGTTCACCTGAATCGCCGTCAGGTTCGGGAATCCGGGGTTAAAGCGCGGTTGGAAGTCGTTGACCGTATCTTCCGTGTTAAAGATCTTGTGATAGCGAGAGCCTGCCCGGTCGCCATTGTAGAGGTAATCGCGGGTGCCGCCCTCGGTGCTGTGATAAACCGAGCCCGTCAGCCGCACGCGCAGGTCCTCGCTTATCTGGCTATCGTACCCGAGCTTCCCGTAAAGGGCAAAGCCGTCGTCGCCCGAGGTGGGCGTCTGATTCAACCGCCCGTTCGACAGACCCGCAACGCCGAGGAATCCCGACTTCATCACGGTGACCTCCGCGAACGGCTCCGTGGTGAACGCATCCATGATGTAGTTCTCGACGAACGGGTTGTATGCGGCGCTTGCGTTGTCCGAGCGGCGGAAGTGTGTGTCGCCGTAGTTGATCTCGTCCATACCGAAGCGGAACCGGGTGTACTGCATCAACCCCGAGAGGAAGCCTTCGCTGATGAAGTCGAGATTATCCATCTGGAAGTAACCGCCTTTCACCCACGCCTCGTTGTGGTGCTTCGAGGAGAGGTACGTGCGGAGGTGCATCCGCAGCCCTGCGGCAAACTGAATGTCGAGGTTCAGATTCGCCGACGGCAGCGTCAGGTTCGGGCTCAGCTCGATCAGGTTGCCGAGCTGGTTGTCTTGTTCGAGGCCCTGGAACTGGATGGCGAAGTCACCGCCCGGACGAAGGTTCAGGCCCTCGAATTCAGTCTCGTCTTCCTTGGCCGGCTCGAAGACGTTGATGCCCTCCAAGCCGGGCGTCCGGTAGTTTTGCAGGTCTCTCAACACCTGGGCGTCGGCGTTCGCGACGAGTAGAAGCGTGGCCAGCGCAGTGAGGACGAGGGGTTTGATGAGCGTTTTCATGTTTTTTACTCGAAGGTAGGGTGATGGGCGAACCGCTGGGGCTGGGTCGGATTTGCGTTGGGTGCCAGACCGGGTCCGCCTGTATCGTTTTCCGGATCTATAGTTGGGGGGTGGGCAGATTATCGTCCGGCGATTTCGCTGGCGGCAGCGACCACCTCGAAGCGAACGGTCACGTCGTCGCCGGTTTTGATCGTTCCGAGAGCGGCGCTCGGGCGCTTGATGCCGAAATCACTCATCTTAACGACGGTGCTTCCCACGAAGCGGATGGTGCCGTCGGCAAGCTGCGTGCCCTCGACGGCGATGTCGATCGGGCGCTGCGCTCCAGCCAGGGTCAGATTGCCTTTCGCCTTGAGCTGATAGTTGCCTTCCGCACCGGCCGGCTCGATGGCGACGTCGGTCATTTCGTACCGGATCTCCTTGTGGTCGTCAGCTTTCAGTGCTTCCCGCATCTTCTTGTCCATCGTCCCGTTTCCGCACTTGAGCTCGTCGACCGGTACGGTAACCTCCACGTCCATGAGTCCGGCAATGGCGTCTCCCATGTCGGCGTTGGTATTGAAGATGCCCTCAAACGTGGCGACCTGGCACGTGAAGTCGTGCATGGTGGACGTGCCCTCTACCCAGAGCTTGCTCGAAGGGATGCTCGTGTAGGTGGACGGTGCGAGCGCGTACCATCCCGTGAACAGAATGACGGCGGAGGCGATGATACCGGCGATTCGGGCGGATCTTTTCATCTGAATACCCTGGCTAAGTATTAATATTTGCAGATACAAGACGCAAATGTCTCATTTCTGAGAGCTTTGAGACGTAACCAAAAGCGTCACGGTGCAAAAGTAGCGACAGGGCATATTGCTCTGTTGGCAGGGGTTCCCCCTACGTTTCGTGCGGGCGACCTGATCCGATTTGTACGGGATTTCCGATGGACCGTGTAGGGTATTCACCCACAAGAGTCCGATGTGCTAAAAGGCCCCTCCCCTATCGTCTTCAAACGCTACTCGGCGAATCCTTCGGGTTTGGCGTCGGCGACCATGTTCAGCTCGATGCCATATTCGAGATATGCTTTTAGTCCGGCCAGAACGATCGTGAACCCTCCCATCGAGTCGATCGCCTTGTCCACCACCTCGTCGTCATTTTCTCCGCTGAACCCGCTGGTCGTGATGCGCACCAACGTCGTATTACCGGTGTGCGGGAAGAACAGCCACTCGACGGGCATGGGAGGCTCGTCCCACTCGATCAGAATGCGCCGATTCGGCTCGACGGCCCTCACCTGAATGTCTGCCCAAACCCCGTACATCTCCCATTCCCACCGCACGACTTTTCCCGGTTCCAGCCTCCCGCTGCTTTTCGTGAACCAGAACTTCGTTGTGACCGTCGGGTCGACGAAGGCCTCGAACACCTCTTCGATGGGCTTACGGATGAGCATTTGCGCTTTTACGACGGGCAGAGTCTGCAAGGCCATGGATCACCTCAACGGAAAAATCAGCGGATGGACGCGGTAATATACCGACGCCAGCCCAATGCAGGAAGCGCCCCTGCAACGCTCGGGAACTCAATCGGCCTTTTTCGAACGAACGGGAAGCTCGACGATGAATCGGCTGCCTTCACCGAGCGTGCTCTCGGCCCGGATCGTACCTCCGTGCCGCTCGGCGATGCGCCGGCATATCGGAAGTCCCATGCCGCTGCCGGAATACTCGGTGTGGCTGTGAAGCCGCTGGAACGGCTCGAAGATGCGCGTGGCGAATTTCGAATCAAAGCCGATCCCGTTATCGGCCACCACGATTCGGCAGAT
Organism: uncultured bacterium; assembly: GCA_966250015.1. Taxonomy (GTDB): domain Bacteria; phylum Bacteroidota; class Rhodothermia; order Rhodothermales; family DASSAV01; genus CBINFS01. The sequence continues at coordinate 3,689 of CBINFS010000023.1, forward strand.
TTCCTTCTGGTCTACTCCCTTTTCCTTCGTCGCCGTGATCAGGATTTGAGGCGTGTTGCCCGGCGACTGAAACTTGATGGCGTTCAGGACGAGGTTGGCAAGCATCTGCCGGAGCAGCGTCGGGTCGGCTTCGAGCTCGACGTCTCCCTCAACCAGTATCCAGGCGCCGCTGGCGTCGATCCGGAGGTCGAGATCCTTTACGACCTCGTCTACAACCTGGCGCACGCTGACCTGCTCGTACTTGTTATCCTGTGCCGTGATTTTCGAGAACGACAGGATGTCGCGGAGCAGGTTCGACATCCGCGCCGCTGCATCTTGCATTCTATCGAGGTAGTACCGTGCGGTGTCGTCCAGGCCGTCTCCGTACTCTTCCCGCATCAACGCGGCAAAGGTCTGAACTTTACGCAGCGGCTCTTGCAGGTCGTGGCTGGCGATGAACGCGAACTGCTGCATTTCGTGATTGTGTTGCTCTATCGTCGCCGTTCGCTCAGCCACGCGCCGTTCGAGCGTCTCGTTGAGGTCGCGTAGCTCCTCCTCCATCCACTTCCTTTCCGTGATGTCCTGGACCGTCCCGAAGCCGCTGATGAGCACCCCGTCCTTGTCGAACTCCAGGTACGCCCTCTCGTTGACCCACCGCACTTCCCCACCGACGATGATGCGATGCTCGATGTTGTACGGTGCGCCTTCGAGCGCCGCCTTCCAACAACGGTCGACGTACGCCCGATCGTCGGGGTGAATGGCGTCAAGAAAGAGCTCGTACGTCATAGGGGTGCCTTTCGGGATTCCGAACAGACGGTAGGTCTCGTCGGACCAGAATAGCTCGCCTTGCTTAACGTCTATACGCCAGTTCCCGATGTTTCCGAGAGCCTGCGCACGTCTCAGATCCTCTTCGCGCCGGCGAAGCTCGGCTTCACCCTCCCGAACCTTCGTCAGGTCGACCAGTGCGCCTACGAAGCGGACCGGCTCGAGGTACGGTCCGCGAACCAGATACCCCCGGTCGAGCACGATCGCATACGTACCGTCTCTGCGACGGAAACGGTACTCCTCCGACCAGTCGTCGCCAGTCCCTTCCAGGAAGCTCTCGATCGATTGGACGACCCGGTCGAGGTCGTCCGGATGGACTCGCTCTTTCCACCATTCGAAGCTCGTGCCGTCGACGGCCTCAGTCCATCCGTAGCGGTCGACAGCCGCCTGGTTCCACACGATCACGTTCTTAACGAGGTCCCAGTCCCAGATCGCATCGCTCGTCGCACGCGCCGCCAGCCGGTACCGCTCTTTGCTTTCTGCGAGCTCCTGCTCGGCCAGCATACGGGCGGTGACGTCGAGCGAGACGGTCACCACCCCGATGGCCTCTCCTTCCTCGTTGATGTGGGGTTCGAGCAGCAGGTCGAAATACTTCAACTTGCCGTCGATGTTGAACGGCCGTATGCAACGTACGCCGCGCCCGGTATCGAGAACCTCACGCTTGAGCTTGATCAGCTCCATTACGTCAGGAGGCTCCACTGCGCCGTCGTGCAAGTCATTGCTCCTCCGAGGATGTGGGCCATGAACCCAGTGGCGGCGGAGGTCTCGATCGACGTAGGAAACGGCCAGCGGGACGTGCCTCAATGCGCGGAAGATCAGCCGGCGATTGACCTCGCCCGGGAGGGACGTGATGAGGGCCTTTATTTCACTGAGGAAGGAGAGGGCTTCGTCCTGTACGGACCGCTTCCCGGTTACCGAGGGTTCTTCCATCCGATCGCCAGTCTTTGAGAGGACTCTAAAATACAAATTACAAGGTAGTCACACCATGTTGAATACCTCGCATCCCGACCCGATGAATTTTGCAGGAACCGATCCCGAATAATTATAGCCTTTTATGGGTTTATCGACCCGCCGATGGCCGAAGAATAGTAGGGGTGGTACTGAGTGCGGGTTCGTGTACCATTGTCACCAACCAGAAAGGCCGCACTTCGGGAAGATCCCTCACAGCGTTCGGGATGACAAAATTGAGGGTGATCGTCATTCTGTCATATTGTCATCCCGAGGAGCCTTGCGACGAGGGATCTTTATGAACCGCAACCTTCTGAAAAGGCAAAACAGGTACGCTCAGCACACGTAGACCGTCCCCTCCATTTCTTCGTGTGAAAAAACAGCCTCACCGATACCCCGCAGCCTGCATCTCGAAGAGCTCGGCGTAGCGGCCGCGCTGTTCTAGGAGTTCCTCGTGGGTGCCCATGGCCTCGACCTGGCCGTCGGCCAGCACCAGGATCCGGTCAGCCATACGGACGCTGCTAAACCGGTGCGAAATGAGCACGGCCGTCTTCCCCTCGCTCAGCTCCTTGAAGCGCTGGAAAACCTGAAACTCGGCACGGGCGTCGAGCGAGGCAGTGGGCTCGTCGAGTACGAGCAGTTGGGCATCGCGCATGTAGGCACGGGCAAGGGCGATCTTCTGCCACTCCCCTCCCGACAGGTCCACGCCCGTCCGAAACCGCTTGCCTAGAAGCTGGTCGTACCCCGCGGGCAGGCGTTCGATCACGGCGTCAGCGAGGCTACGGCGGGCGGCGTCTGAAATGCGCTCCTCGTCACCCATGGCTTCGATGCGCCCCACCGCGATGTTTTCTCGCGCCGTCATGTGGTACCGCACGAAGTCCTGGAAGATCACACCCATGTTCGCACGGACCTCGTTCAGGTCGTACTCGCGCAGGTCGTGGCCGTCGAGCAAGATGCGGCCCTCGTCGGGATCGTAGAGGCGGGTGAGCAGCTTCACGAGCGTCGTCTTGCCCGCGCCGTTTTCGCCGACCAGCGCCAGCACTTCTCCCGCTTTGAGTGTGAAGTTGAGGTGCCTGACCGCCCAGTGCTCGGCGCCGGGATAACGGAAGCCGACGTTTTCGAACACGAACCCTTCGCGGATCGGCACGGGGAACGGCCGCGGATTCGGCGGCGAAACGATCTCAGGCTCGATCTCGAAGAAGGAAAACAGGTCGTTTAGATAAAGCGCCTGTCCTGCCATTTGTGAGAAGCCGATGAGCAACCCTTCGAGCAGGTTACGTAGGCGGCGGAACGATCCGGCGAGGAACGTCAGGTCGCCGATGGACAGCACCTCGGTCACTGTCCGCCAGGCGATGTAAAAGTACGCGGCGTAGTAGCCCAGCGTCCCGATGGCGGTGAGCACACTCCCCCACCCTGCCCGCCGGATCGCGAGCTGACGGTTGTCCCGATAGAATTTGTCCGCGAGTTGGCGGTAGCGTTCGATCAGAAATGCGTTGAGGCCGAACATCTTCACCTCTTTGGCGGTCTCGACCCCTGCGCCGGTCAGCCGGACGTAGTCGATTACACGCCGTTCGAGCGTGCGGGCGTAATCCAGCGAGTAGCTGGCCGCGTTGAAGTGCGCCTCGCCGAGAAAGGCCGGAACGAGCGCGACGATCAGCAGAACGATCAGCCACGGCGCATAGAGGATCAGTCCGAGTGCAAACGTGACGATCGTGACGACGTCCTGTGCCTGCCCGAAGAGCTGCGTCATCAGGTACGACCGGCCCATCGTCTGCCGCCGGGCCCGTTCGAGCTTGTCCTGAAGCTCACTGTCCTCAAAGTCTTCGAGGTCGAGCTTCGCTGCATGCTCCATCAACCGGATGCTCGTCGCATTGACGAATTGCTCCGAGAGAAGGGAATCGACCAGTGATACGAGCCGGCCGAACACGTCGGACGCGATGGCGATCAAAAATTCGAGCGCGAGTAGCCCAAGAAGCGGTCCAAGAGCCCCACTCTCCCACCACCCCGAGAGCGTATCCGGCGTAGAGGGCAACTGAACGAGCCGTACTACCTCGTCGATGATGAGCTTCCCGACGTAGAGCGTCGCAATTGGCAGCAGCGCCCGCACCAGACGGAGTACCAGCGTAGTAACGGTCAGGAAGGGGCTCGTATTCCAGATCAGGCGCAGAAAGGGCGGCACGTTACGCAGGGCCCCGAATCGCTCCCGCATCCCCATCTGTGACGGGTGGACGAACTGACCGTTGTCGCGGCGACCCGGGTCAACCCGTCCGCCCGCACTGTACTGTTTTGGCACTTACCCCCTCCTCGTACTCCGTTTTGGCTTTAGCAACGCCCTCGATCATTTCCGATAATCGTGAACGAACGTCCAATCGACAAGATTCGGTATCGAATTCTCACGGCATATCCAATGGTCTCAAGACGGCGTATTTTCTCCCCAGTTCATCCCATCGTTCTTTTTTCTCGAAATCCCCTTTCACCCTCTCACCCCTCGACCGATCATGCGCACGTACGTACTCTCAGCCCTCCTTCTCGGTTTTCAGCTCCTTTTCGCCCGTCAGGCGCTCGCCCAGGATCCGGCGGCTGCCGACACGATACCCGAAATCACCACCACCGCCGAGCTTACGGCCGTCTGGGTCGGGGGAAACTCCGAGGCCGGCACGTTTGGAGCCGCCGGCTCCTCGCGAATCGTGTGGCCTGCCTCCGAGCTCAAAATCGAAGTAGGCGGCATCCGCACCGAATCCGTCGTCAAGTCGCGCAGAGCCGTCGGTACACCGACGAATTATTCCATCGACGAGACGAGCGACCGGCAGCGAACCGCCGAAAACTACTACGCCAGGGGCCGCCTCGATCGGCAGCTCAGCGAACGATTCCTCATTTTCACCGGTTTGGACTGGCTGCGTAACACGTTTGCCGGCATCGATAGCCGCATCCTGGTGGCGGTCGGCGGCGGCAACACCTGGCTCGACACCCCAACCACTCGATTCAAAACCGATTACGGATTGACCTATACGTTCCAGAATGACGTCGTCTCGAACCCGTTCATTTCCACCAGCTTTCCCGGCGTACGCGCAGCGTACGACTTCTGGCGTAAGGTGAGTGCGACCGCCGAGTTTACCAGTGGGCTCGTTGCCGACCTCAACCTGGAGAACACCGACGACGTCCGCCTCAATTTTATCGCCGCGCTCCCCGTCGCCATCAGCGCAAAGCTCGCACTCAAGCCAAGCCTTCAGCTCCTCTGGCGTAACGAGCCCTCCCTGGGCGAAATACCGCTGGTGTCGTCCGGAAGTGCCGCTCCGACCGGCACCGTCCTCGTGCCGCTCCAGAAGCTCGACACCATGTTCACCATGGCCATCGTCCTGAATTTGTAACCTCCCCAGCGCCGCTATCGGGGTGTTTATGGCGTAACGGCCAGGTTTAATGCGGCGTTACAAAGTCAGGATATTTCAAGGCTTTACGAACCCCACAATTCGTATATATTCAGACTTATTGATCCGGATTAACCCCGCCGGATAGGCGTGTATTTAGGCTGCTGCTCGTTTGATGCTGCCCTCGAAGATTCCGGCAGACGTTCGCCCAAAGCGTCGAACGGCCGGGGATTTTCGGATTGATTTCGCGGCAAAATTTCACTTCACCAGACGAGCAGTGCCATGAAAACTACGCTTCTACTACTCCTCTCCGTACTAATTTTAAGCCTTGCCCAGCCGGTCCTCGCACAGATACCACCCGAGGCGTCCGATATCGAGCTTGAAGCACCGGACGGGACCAACGTACACATCGATCGGGACGAGTACGGCGTCCCGCACATCAAGGGAGCAAGCGAGACGGGCGTATTTTTCGCCCAGGGGTTCGCCACAGCGCAGGACCGTCTCTTTCAGCTCGAGCAGTTCCGCCTGGCGGCTCTCGGCCGCGTCTCGGAGCTCGATTCCTCCTTACTGGCTCAGGACATCCGGGTCAGGACCGTCTTTTACACCAAAGAAGAGCGCGCGCAGCACGCGGCGGAGGCCAGGGAGGAAATCCGCAACATGCTCGAAGCCTACGGAGCAGGGATCAACGCGTTTCTCGATTCCGTAGCGGCCAACCCAGCCGCCTACCTCCCGGCTCAGTTTGCGGTGCTCGGCCATACCCCCGAGCCGTGGGAGATGGACCACTCCATTGCGATCATGCAGTTCTTCATGCGGCAGTTCGGCCAGTACGGCGGAGCGGAGCTCGAACGTTTCAGGGAGCTCCAGCAAAACGGTATGGAGTGGTTCGAAACGAATCGCCCGCTTAACGATCCGGACGCACCGACGACCATCCCGGCCGACGCTCCTGGAAAAATGCCCTACAGAACGAGCGACGCTCTGATCGGAACGGCTTCGTCACTCCCGTGGCTTTCTGCAGACGTTTCTCCCATCACCGTAGTCGAAGCGCCGTTCATCCCGAAGATGGGGAGCTTCGCCGTGCTCGTCTCACCGGAAAAGTCCGCCACGGGCTACGTGATGCAACTCGGAGCTCCCCAGATGCACACAACCGCCGATCCCAACCCGCCCGACGTACACGCCATCGCCCACGAAGTCGAGCTCAACGCAGGCGAGCTGCACATTGGCGGCATGACCGTCCCCGGCATCCCAGGGGTCATCATCGGCCGAAACAAACACGTTGCCTGGACGCTGACCAGCGGCAACTCCGACAACACCGACACCTTCATCGAGACCGTTCCGAACGGTACGTTCGACGTCTACCTGTTCAACGGCGAGGAGGTCGCGTTCGAGGTACGTGAGGAAACCTTCCATCCTCGCGGCGGCGACCCGGTGACCCGGCCCGTTTTCCGCACCGTTCACGGCCCGGTCATCGCCGAAAACCTCGCCCAGAACCAGGTCTACACCTGGCAAATGACCTTCTGGAACGATGAGCTCGACATGCCCTCCGCGTTTTACGAAATCTGGAAGGCAACAAACGTCGATGAGTTCGAAGCCGCACTCCAGGAAGTCCCGATGAACTTCAACGTGTTTTACGCCGGCAAAGATCAGAACATCGCGTACTGGCACATCGGCAGGTTGCTCAAGAACACGCAGGAGCCTGGCGCCATCGATCCGCGCCTGCCTCGAATGGGCGATGGCACCCAGGAGTGGGGCGACGACCCGTTCATCCCGTTCTCCGAGCTCCCACAGGTAATAAACCCCGCGCAGGGATACCTGGTGAACTGGAATAATAAACCGGCCACGTGGTGGAATAACGGTGACAATGCGCCCTGGGTGACCAACGCAGAAGACCGCGAAGTCCGCACGAATCGCGTGCTCGCCATCGACGACTACGTCGCGCCAGTTGATTCGATAACGTTCGCTCAGTTGCAAGAGGTGGTCAACGTCGTACGAAATGCAAATAGCTATCCCGGCAGCTATCAGCAGGTGCTCGAGCTCGCACCCGACTCGATCTGGGGCCAAAACCTCGTACCCCCTGGCCAGAGCGGATTCATCAACATCCAGGGAACCCCGGCACGACATTTTGTCGACCAGTGGGAATCGTACCTTACCGGCGTAATGAAGCCGTTCTATTTCGACTCACCGGTAGCCCTGGCGGATGAGAATCCGGGTGAGCTGCCCCACTCGGTCGAGCTCTTCCAGAACTATCCGAATCCCTTCAACCCCGTAACGACAATCCGCTACCGCCTGCCGTCGGCGGTGAACGTGGAGCTCTCGGTCTATGACGTGCTTGGGCGCCGCGTCGCCTGGCTGGTCAACGGATTGCAAACCGCAGGCGAGCACCGCGTCGAGTTCAACGCCGGCAACCTCGCCTCCGGCCTCTACGTCTACCGCCTGCAAACGCCCACGTCCGTGCTTTCCCGGACTCTTGTGATCGTCAAATGAGGTGCAGCCCCAGCGAAAAGTCTTCGATAACGTAATAAGGTTGGACGTGCGGTTAGAGGATTGGGTAGCGTACGTACATTCAGCATAACGTACACCCAGTTGAAGTCAAAAATGCGCCGTTCCAGGTTCGATCACGTCCTCCAGTTCAGGATCAACCTCCTGGGCGTTTCGCCGCCGGTCTGGCGGACGATCCTGGTGCCGCACACCTATTCGTTCTGGGACCTGCACGTTGCCATCCAGGATGCCACGGGTTGGGAAGGTAACCACCTCCACGTCTTCGTGTTGAGAGATCCGTTGTCGAGGGAGATGTTAGAAATCGGCGTCCCGGATTTTTACAACCCAGACGACCCGATTCTACCCGGCTGGAACGTGAAAGTGGCGCAGTTCATCACGTTGCTGAATCCCAAAGTGGTTTATACGTACGATTTTGGGGATGTATGGCGCCACAGCGTCACGCTGCAAAAGGTATTGCCGAGAGAGAAGGACGTCGACTATCCGCGCCTCGTGAGCGGAAAGCGCCACTGCCCGCCTGAAGACTGCGGGGGCCCACCGGGATATAAGCATTTCCTGGAAGCTATTTCTAATCCAAATCACAAGAATCACAAGGAAATGATGGAATGGATCGGCAAGCCCTTCGATCCCGAGCAATTCGACGAAAAAGCCGTCTCCTTTACCAATCCTGAAGAACGCTTTCGAACCGCTTTTAAAGAGCTGCCAGAATTCGGTGACCCAGATTTTTATATAGACGACGAGATGATCGATCCAGACGATCCCTCTTTTCTCAGCTTCAACCAACCGCCCTGGCTTTTCTTCGATACCGACGATTCGGAAGACGTAGACGAAAACGGACAAGGCTGAGTATCCTGCCATTCGGCAAGTCACCCCCGGACTCCAAAACCAAATCCTTTCTTTTCGCTACAATGCCCGAGATACGGCTGCGCGGCTGAACGTCGTATATCCTGGTAAGGTGGAATAACTCTTTCGGGTTTAATCGATGAAAAGCCGGGATAAAGATGTGCCAGGACCTGTTTATCTTCATTTCGTGCGCCATGCTGCGTCCGATCTATATCCTGATTTTATCCGGATATGGAGACTATGAACTGTAACATTGCCTACATAATTTTCGTTTATCCCAGGCAAATTTGAATCGCATCCTGATTGTTGACCAGGGTCATACGTTCCTCCGCACTCCGTACTCCAGGAATGAACTTATCCTCACATGAGACGCCGGCGAATCCGGTGACGTTACGGTTCAAAAACGACGAAACCGAGGCCGCCTTTTACGACGCATACGTGCAGGATTCCCTGCCCATCATCCGCTGGTCGCTGGGTCTCGGGTTCGGCCTCTTTGCATTTTTCGGCATCCTCGACGTGGAGCTGGTCCCGGACGTGATCGTCGAGGCCCTGACCATCCGGGTCATCGTCTGCTCCTTCATTGCCGCGGGTTTCTGGCTCAGCTTCAGCCGGTACTTCAAAAAGGGAATGCAATTCATCATGAGCCTGGTCCCCTTCATGGCAGCGGTGGGAGTCATGATCATGATCTTGATCACCGACTGGCTTGGCGGGACCTACTACTACGGCGGGCTTATCGTCATCATGATGTTCGTCCACGTGCTCTCCCGATTGAGGTTCATCTACGCGACCGTGACGGGGTGGTTAATCGTTGCGCTGTTCGTCGCCGTCTCGCTGGTCAAGGACCACCCGGGATACGTGATCATGAATAATACGTTTGTGCTGGTCTCCGCGCACATGTTCGGGATGTTCGCCAGCTACATGCTCGAACGGTATGCCCGTCAGATTTTCTTTCAGATGAACGCCCTGGGCAGCCGCAAACGGGAGCTTGAAAAGGCGAATACCGAGCTGAAAAACGCCCTCAACGACCTCAAGACAATGCAGAACCAGCTCGTCCACTCGGAGAAGATGGCCTCGCTCGGACAGCTCACGGCGGGCATCGCGCACGAGATCAAGAACCCGCTGAACTTCGTCACCAACTTTGCCAACCTGAGCGAGGAGCTCGCCCGTGACCTCCGTGAAGCGCTTGACACCGGCCTACCGCACGAAGACATCGAGGCCATCATAGACGACCTCGGCCGCTGCGCAGAAAAAATCAACGAGCACGGCCGAAGGGCAGATCGTATCGTCCGCAACATGCTCGAACACGCCCGGTTCAGCGCTGGAAACTACGAAACGGTCGAGATCAACCACTTCGTCGACGAATGGGTGTGCCTGGCGCAAAACGAGCTCGACGTGGACTTTCCCAAGCTGGAGGTCACCATCGAGCGGCTATACGACCCCGACGCGGGTGAAGTGAACCTGGCGCCACAGGACATGGGACGCGTGCTGCTGAACATCCTGCAGAACGCCTTCTACGCAGCCAAGCAGCGCACCAATACTGACGCGCCTCCCACGGTCACGATCCACACCAACGGCACGCACGACGACGTCGAGATCAGGATCACTGACAACGGGCCTGGCATCCCCGAGAACATCCGGCACCGGGTCTTCGAACCGTTCTTCACGACGAAGCCGGCCGGTGAGGGCACAGGCCTCGGACTGAGCCTGAGCTACGACATCGTGACCCGCGCCCACGGAGGCACCCTCCAGGTCGAAAGCACCGTCGGCGAAGGCACCTCCTTCATCATCACCATCCCCCGCTTCTCAAAACACATATCCACCCACCCCGCCCCCGAAGAAACTCCCGCCAAACCCCATCTCGAAGCCACCACCGCTTGACCGCACAAACTTTTAATGCACGCGAAGGCGCGATGATGGCGTTGTCGGTCAATGCGTACCGTGAGTATCCTGACGGCTGAAATGCACAACGTTGCCTCGTCGCTACGCTCCTCGGCATGACAAGGTGAGGCTGTGGCGATAGCATTGGGGCCAATATCTGCCCATACCTCACTATATGTCATCCCGAACGCCAGTGAGGGATCTTCCCGAAATGCGGCGTTGATGGTTGGCTCCAACGGTGTGTTTAAATGGCTGCTCCCCTGATCGGGCCTGCTCCGCGCTCGATGCGAAGGGAGCTGTCGCGGAGCGACTGAGGGGTAGATTGAAGACCTTGTAGAAATGTTCTTTATCCTTAAAATACACGTCATCTCCGCGAAGGCGGAGATCCAGGAAAGCGTGCGGATTGCCCCCACGCTTTTGCTAACCAACACCCTCACATGGATCCCGGCTCGGCAGCCGGGATGACGTGTGTATGGGGTATTCGGTTACATTACACGCCCAGCATTTGGTCAAGCCACCTCAAAAAACCTCTGCCATCCGCGTCCATCTCGGAATGTCATTCTCCCGAATCCTTCGCGTGAGCCCTTATTTCTCGAACTTCCAGTAGCTATCTCACCGCGCCTCGGCCCTGGCGGCCAGCGACTCGTCGGCGCCAAACGTCTGAACCAGCGGGAGGTGGATCGTGAACGTCGTCCCCTTGCCCTCCTCGCTCTCGACCTCCAATTTGCCCTCGTGGCCCTGGGTGATGATGTCATAGGCCAGCGAAAGCCCAAGGCCGGTCCCCTGTCCGGCGGGTTTCGTCGTGAAGAACGGCTCGAAGATCTTTTCCAGTAGATCGGCAGGGATGCCAGTCCCGTTATCCTGGATTCGGACCTGGATCTCGTCCCCGGCACGCTTCGTGCTAACCTTTACCGTTGGCGCTGTGGAGTCGGTGCTCTCCATAATGCGCTGATGGACGGCATAAAAGGCGTTGCTCAGCAGGTTCAGAAAGACCCGCCCAATGTCCTGCGCAATGACGTCCACCGGAGGAAGGGATGGGTCGTATCTTCTTTCGATCGCGCATTTGAACTCGGATACCCGTGCGCGCATGCTGTGGTAGGCGAGGTTGACCGATTCGTCGAGCAAGCCGTTCAGGTCAATCGTAGCGCGTTCGCCCGACGAGCCTCGCGCATGCATGAGCATGCTGCGAACGATGCCGTCCGCCCGTTTCCCGTGATGCTCGATCTTTTCGGTGCTCATTTCGAGGTCTTCCAACAGGTCAGCGACGTCGGTCAGGCGCACGTCAGGGTTTTCATTCATGACCTGCTTGATCTCCAGTATGATCTCCTTCGAGGCTTCCGAGAAGTTGTTGACGAAATTGAGCGGATTCTTGATCTCGTGTGCGATGCCCGCCGTAAGCTGGCCGAGCGAAGCGAGCTTCTCTTGCTGGATGAGCTGCGCCTGCGTGCGTTTGAGCTGTCCGTACGCCCGTTCGATCTGGCGTGCCTGCTCGAGCTCACGCTCACGTGCTTTTTCTTGTTCGCGCCGGATGATGCGCCTGCGCTGCACACGGTCGACTGCGAACACTAACGCACCCAGCATCAAACCGTAGACAATGAAGGCAGGCCAGGCAGCCCACCATGCGGGACGGATCGAAAAAACGTACCGGGCGGGCTCTTCGGACCAGACCCCGTCGTTGTTCGCGGCGATCACCTCGAACGTGTACTCACGCGGTAAAAACACCGCGTTGAGGTTCGTGTACCGGATCGAAGCCTCTGTCGTATCGGCTGACCAATCGTCGTCGTAGCCGACAAGCCGCGTCCGGTACCGAACCTGCCGTTCGTCGGCAAACGAAAGTGCCGAGTAGGTAAAGACCACTTCGTTGTGGCCGCTGTTGTCCTGCTGAATCCGGGCCATCCGGATCACAGCTCGCGGCGGTACCGAGTTGGTGCGGTCCAGCCTGGGGCGGTAGATGGCGAGGCCGCGCGGCGTACCCATGTAGACGTTTCCGTCGCCGCCAATCTTGATAGCTTTGGGCCCCCACACGTTGTCAGAGATGAGTCCGTCAAGCCGGGTTATGCGCCGAAGTACGGTGTCGGCACGTAAATCCACCTGGTACAGCCCTTCGACGGTTCCGACCCAGAGCACACCGGTCGAGTCGTCGTACGTCGCCGCCGCAGCCGGTGTCGTCAGACCTTGCTCCTCTCCGATTACGCGGCTGTACGTCGGGGGGTTGCCCGTGATTTCCCGTATGACGCCTCCAACCGACCATAAAGATCCTCCGAAGGTGGCCAGCGACAAAAGCGATCCGTCGAACTGTTCAGGCTGTTCAAGCGCCAGCTCGAACAACGCTTCGGTTATCACTCTCGTCCCGGGTTCGGGCGCCCTGATCGGCGTCCAGGGCAGCCCTCGTAGTGCCTCGACCGTTATGGGTACAAGGCTTCGGTAGATCCGCATGTCTTTTCCGGCAACCAGAACATATCCGTTCGTGTCCAGTCCGACGTCCCAATATCCCATGGTCGGAAGACCGGCCTCCTCGCTCCAAACGTACCACTGGTCTGCAACATTGCAGACGACGTTCTCCAGGGTTGCAAAACACACGGCAGGGACGGTCTCAGAACTCGACGCTGATATCGGAATTGGCAAAACGGCGCAAGAGGAGGAGTGCATCAGGTCGTAAAAGGAAACACCTACAGGGTAGCCGAACAGTTCGATCCGTTTATGCCCGCCACTTCGGGCGCCCCAATCCAGCCGCCCGAAGCCGCCCCAGGTCGATATCCAGAGGTTCTGCCTGCCGTCGTCACAGATACCAAGCACGATGGGGTTGGCGAGGCCATCGTCGATGCCAACGTGTTCGGAGACGCCGTCCTCCCGAATCAGTGCCAGTCCTTCGGGCGACCCGGTCACGATGAGGTTCATTTCACCTCCCCTTCCCGGTACGCGAAAGTCGGTGAGCACGCTGTTGACGTCGGGAGCGGGAAGTGTGGGCCGCTCACCCGTGTACGACCGGCCGGTGTACGCCATAAAGGCAAGGCCGTCGAACCTGAGACGGCTGAGCCCTCCATTCTGCCCGAACCAGACGTTACCCTCCCGGTCCTCCATGACGCTCCAGACCTGATCGTCGATCATTCCGTTCAGGCGAGAGTACCGGGTGACATGATCCGGATCGGCCGGATCGACTTCCGCAACCCCTCCCCCGACACTCGACACCAAAATTCGTCCCTGGTCCGTCTCGACTATTACGGTCACCATGTTCTGCGCCAGGCCGGGCAATACGCGAAAGGTCTCGCCTTCGAGCCGCCAGACTGTTCCATCCATACAGCCACCCCACAACACGCCAGAATGGTCTTCGAGCATCTGTACGGTACGGGGACAGGGAACATTGTCGATCTCTCGGGGAGTGTTGACACCCGGCTCGTCAAAGGCGAGGAGCCGGTTAAACGTGGAAGCCCACACCGCATCGCCACGCCGCACCACGAAGCTGGTCACCTCTATGCGTTGCGGTGGATCGCCCACCTCGTACCGGATCGTATCCGACGACACAATCGAATCCCCGTCAATGGAGTAGCGAATGATTCCATGTTCGAGTGCGCTGACCCAGACGCGCGGACCGTCTACGACAAACGGACTGGCGATCTGGGTATTCTCCGGTTCTTTCAGTAGCGGTACGGTTCCCAGTGAATCGACGAACCGCAGGCGTTCGTCGTCCCTGTACATGGAAAGTGGTTTCTCCGAAACGACGATCCCTTCCGAGAACCGTACCCATAGCCTTCCGGAAGCGTCTTCAGCGAGGAGCCACGGAAATACGTTGAGCAACCCGTCATCCGAGTCGTAGACCTCGAATGACCGGCCGTCGTACCGAACTAACCCTGCGCCGTAATTTCCCAGCCACACGTAGCCCTGACGGTCCTGGTAGACGCTCGTAACAGCGGCGGTGGGTAAAGCCTTGGTCTCGCTCTCTGACGTGAAATGCGTAAAGGGTAGCCCCTGAGCGCCTGATATTCTTGCTGTGACCAGTACTAAAAGTACGACCACCGTCGACCGAATGCTTTTCACCCCTCTAGTTCTCCTCCCCTGATTGTTGGAGTGACTCTCCAAAACGAGCGCACCACCAAAGCGCAGACGGACAAGAACCTATCCTCGTAAGCTATGGAAATCATCCACCAAAGGAGCAACCTGATTTCAGGATATCGAGCATGCAGATAATCCACCACGCCGTGAGGCAGGTATTGGTTTTACTCGTCAAACGGGTTTACTCCGTTCAATCGAATCGTCGACCTTACCGTAACAAAAAGCCGCGTCCCCCGTCTTTCCCGCCATATGGGCTTCCAAACCATTACATTCTAACCCGTGATCACACGTGACTACATTCTCCGCCAGATACAGCAGCTGGTCCAGGCGCTGGCTCGTGTAATGATGCTTCGCTCGACCCAACAGGACGAAGAGGCCATGATAGAGGTCGACCGGGCGCTCAACGAGCTGCCGGAGCTGGGTGTATTGATCCGCTCCGACTTGAATCTTGACGACGTACTGACAACGTGTGGAACGGGAAACAATTTTAATCCAGAAAAAGCGCTCGCCGTTGCTGACCTGCTCGTCGAAAAAGCAGAGTTGGTCGAGGATGGGGTGCTACGAATGCGGAATCTTCGATACGCGCTTTGGCTCTACGAAGCCGCCCTGGCAACCCCTGCGGTAGCAATACCGATGGATCTCTACGACCGGATATCCTGGCTCAAAAACCTGCTCGACGAAGCATAGAGCCCAAAGCCACTTTCTCGATCAATTGCGTCAACTAAATGCCCTTCCTTTGCAAAATTGTTGAGGTTTTGTAGTACTTTCCGACGTATTCTAAAAGTCTTTTTCAGAGGGGCACACGTCTCTTTCGACGTGAAAGCCCGGATTTCTGCCTCGACGGTGGTCGTGCCGTTTGTTGTCGCGTCTTACGGTTGAGGCTTCTCGTTCGACCACCAAACTATCTTCCGTACTGGCCCGAACCACATGTTTTTTGTCGACCAGCTCATTTTATATGGAAGTCTGCTCGTCATATTGGGAATCCTTTTCCTGAAGGTATCTTCGCGTTACGGCATCCCGGCCCTGGTCCTCTTCATGTTTGTTGGCATGCTGGCCGGCTCGGAGGGTATAGGGGGGATCGTTTTCAACAACTACCAGATAGCACACGGGATTGGGACCATCGCACTGGTCGTGATCCTGTTCGACGGCGGCCTGCGCACGGAGACGGAATCACTGAGAATGACCTGGAAGCCCTCGATGGTCCTGGCCACCCTCGGTGTCCTCGTCACGGCGATCATAACAGGCCTTGTAGCGGTATGGGTGCTCGGCCTCGATCTGCTACAGGGTATGTTGCTGGGCAGTATCGTGGGTTCGACCGATGCGGCTGCGGTGTTTTTTATCCTTCGCTCGAAGGGCGTCAACATCGACCCTCGCATGCAGTCGACGCTCGAGGTTGAAAGCGCCTCGAACGACCCAATGGCCATCTTTCTCACCGTCGGCTTCATCGAGGTCATCCTGGGCGAGCGATCACTTGGCCTTGGCCTGCTTTCGCTTTTCGTCGTGCAAATGGGGGTAGGCCTCGTCGTCGGTATTCTCATGGGGAAAGGCGCCGCCTGGCTCATCAACAAGATCAACCTTGAGGCAGCGGGCGTCTACCCGGTCCTCGTTCTGACGCTCGGTATGATCACCTACGGGATCGCCGCCGCCATCGGAGGCAGCGGTTATCTGGCGGTATTCGTTGCAGGCATCGTGCTGGGCAACAGTGCGATCGTGTTCAAGCGCGGTACGTTCCTGTTCCACGACGGTCTCGCCTGGATCAGCCAGATCGTCATGTTTACGGTCATGGGATTGCTGTCGTCGCCGAGCGCCCTGATCGACGTGGCGTGGGGTGGGTTGTTCGTCGCCATCGGGCTCACATTCCTCGCCCGGCCCATCGCCGTTGCACTTTGCCTGTGGCCGTTCAAGTACACCCTGCAGGAGCTCGCCCTCATTGCCTGGGTCGGGCTCAAGGGCGCAGTGCCGATCATCCTGGCCACCTTCCCGCTCCTTTTTGGTGTGGCCGAGGGCTTGCTTTACTTCAACGTCATCTTCTTCGTCGTCATCGTCTCGGTGCTCACGCAGGGCTGGACGCTGCCGAAGGTGGCCAAGTGGCTCAAGCTCGAACGACCCGTCGGGCCCGAACCGCCGATCACGCTCGATTTGACGTCCCTCCGGCACGTCGAGGCCGACGCCGTCGATTACCTGATCACCGAACGATCAGCAGTGGCCCACCTGCGTATCAGCGAGCTGAACCTCCCCGAGGACATGGTCATTGCAATGGTCACTCGCGGAAACGAGATCATCCCCGTCCGCGGCGCTACCACACTCCTGCCGGGCGACCACGTCTTCGTCATTCTCCGCCCGAGCGTGCGCGAAGCCGTAGACGAGGTGTTCCGGACCCTGCCCGAGCCGCAAACCGAAGTCCCGCTCCGCACGGGTATCCTCCTGCCGGGCAACATCCGCCTGCGCGAGCTGAATTTGCTGTACGGCGTCGAAATCGGGGGTAACGTCGACGAAACGCTGGAAGATTTTATGGAGCGTAACCTGAATCACCGCCTGACAGAAGGAGCTTTCCTGGAGATTGCCGGGTGGCGCCTGTACGTCCACTCGGACAAGGACGACGTGCCCATCATCGGGCTCGAAGAAGCGAACTGAACGGCCATTTCAGCCTGCAGTCTTTTTCCGCTTCCGCCGCACCCTGCCCCCGTCTCCGTACGAGAGCAGGACCGCAATCCATCGCGTGTTTTCGAAGTGACGGCACGCAATTGCGACGAACATCGTCAACGGCAGCGCAATGAACGCCCCGGCCACGCCCCACACCCAGGCCCAGAACGCTATCGAAACGAGGATGACGAGGGGTGAAAGTCGGAGGTATTTCCCCTCCACGAGCGGCTCGATCACGTTCCCCATGACGAACTGTATCGTCCCCAGGCCGAAGAATACCACTAGCGCTTGCCACGACGGGCCAAACTGGAAAAGCGCGAACAGCACCGGCGGCACCATCGACACAAAAGTGCCCACGGTCGGGATGAACTCGAGGATGAACGTGATCAAGCCCCAGATAAACGCAAAATCGAGCCCCACGAGCGACGAAAAGAGAAACGCCAGGAAGCCGGTGACGAGCGCGATGGCCCCGCGAATGAGAACGAACCGCTGAAAATCGACCGAGATCTCTCTAGCGACCTTGATCCATCGGCTCCCCTGCCCGCCGCCCAGACTCCTGTCCAGCTTATCGTGGTAGTCGTGCACCTCGACAAGCCCGAAAATGAGGTAGGCCATCGTGAGAAAGAAAGCGCCCACGATGCCCGCTACCTGTGCGGTGGTCCGGAACAGGCTGCGCTCCGTTCCGCCGCTTAAACCTTCCCCGTTCCCGATCCCGAGCGGCCGCACGCGGCTCTCGAGCGTACTTACGAGCTCCCGAAACTGCCCCTCGTACTGCGGCCACTTTTCGGAAACGACGTCCACCGCATACCACGTCGCGGCGACCATCCCGGCAACGACCAGCAGGAAGCACAGCAACGTTAGCGCTGCCGCCACACCCCGGGGAAGACTTTTTTCGAGCCGCTGCTGTAACGGCCAGAAGACGGCCACCAGAAACAACGCAACCGCAAGAGGAAGCGTGACGGAGGCAGAGAGCTTCAAGCCCCACACGACGAGCAAGACCGTGATAATGGCCAGAAGCCGGTTGCGGGTCCTGTGCTCGCCCGTAAGGGGCTCCTTTTTCACACGTGCGGAGTAGTCAGCCTCCATATCGTTCCCGTCGAGCGGCAGAACGGAAAAGTGGATTAACCCTGAATCCCGATCCGCGGTCCGTTTGAATCCGCTTCTCAGCCTTTTATCACGCTTTAATTACCGTCACGCGGGATCGACCGGGAGCCCTTCGATCTGCATGATCTTGAGTGCATTCGTCGTTGGAGACGGGCCGGGGCGCAGGCGGTATTCAAAATGCATCCGGCCGTCGACCACCTCTTCGCGGAAGTGCATGTTGTGAATGGACGGGTTCTCGTCAGCCAGGCGGACGAGCTCCAGGTCGTGCGTCGAGATCACCCCTGCGCCACACCGCTGCGCCAGCGCGCGCACGTAGCTGCGACTGCCGATGAGCCGCTCGCGGTTGTTCGTGCCGCGGAAAATCTCGTCGATCAGGAAAAAGACCGGGTAACGGCCGGTTTCGTCCAACGTTGCCAGCAGCGCCTTGAGTCGACGGACCTCTGCGTAGAAGTACGAAATCCCGTCGTTCACCGAATCGTTGACGTTGATGCAGGTGAAGAGCCGGAACGGGATCGTCCGCAAGGATTCCGCGTCGACAGGTCCTCCTGCGAAGGCGAGCGCCAGGTTCACGCCGAGCGTTCGCAGGAACGTGCTCTTGCCCGACATATTCGAACCCGTCACGATCAGGATCTCGCCCGGGGCGCTCACCGTCAGGTCGTTGCAGACCTTCACTTCGTCGGGAATGAGCGGGTGGCCGATCTGGTGTGCCTCAAAAATGGGACGGCTTTCCGCCATCGCGTCCTCATCGATGACAGGAAAGGTGTAGTCCGGGTTCAGGTCGGCAAACGTCGCCAGAGCCGACAGCACCTCGAGCTCGTACCACCGCTCCAGCCACTCGGGCAGGACGCCCCGAAGCGCGGCCTTGAACCGGCTCAGCCTGTACATGAAAAACAGATCCCATGGAACGATTGCGTTGAGCACCAGCCACACCAGCTCGCTTCGCTGCGACGAGGCCGCCATGGCCAACCTGGTCAGACTGCGAAGGTAACGCGACGGCCGGGCTTCCAGCCTGCGAAACGGCTCACAGAACCGCTCCAGGTGCGGCGACGGACCGAACCGGTACCGCTCGAGATACAGCAGCACGGCCCGTAGCGGGTCGAGCGCGTCCATCAGGTGCTCAACCTGGTCGAAGAGATGGCTGTACGCCCTCCCTTTCAGCAGGTAGATCCACACGTAGAACGTGAATGGGAAAAGCCACCAGGCAGGTAGCGGTCCGGCAACCCAGAGCACAAACAGGAGCACATTAACGCCGGCGAGGCCGCCGAGGCCGAGGAGCAGGCGCCGGACGCGCCGGTCGTCGGTGTGGTGATCGAGCCACCGGATGAGCGTCTCTCCTTTCCAACGGCCCGCAGCGGCGCCGGTGACGAGGGTGCTCTGCAAAGTCAACCGATCGCGAAAGATCGAACGTTTCTTGAGCTCACGGACGAGCTGTTGCCTCTCGCTGATTGCCGCCGGATCCGGCTCCGTCGCGAGCAGCCAGCTCCTTAGCAGGTCGCTTCCTTCCTGCGAAACGGTGGTATCGATCAAGTGAAGGATCGAGCGCGGTCCAGTCAGGTTGAGATTTGGCTCGAAGGGGTGGCCCGGATCGGGCCGACCGTTCGCCGGAAGCGGCAAATGCTCCCAGTCGAGATTCATTCGTGCGACGTGCCGGGCTTTGACGTCCCGCCAGATCCGGTGCCGTCGAATGCTCTTTTCGACGCGGTCGTGAAGCACGGCCGAGACGACAAAACCAGCCACGGCAACGGTCATCACGACGGCCCCGGCGAGGTTACCAATGGTCGAAAAGGCAGCCCACGCCGCACCCATGCCGCCAAGCACGATGCCAAGCCTGATCCAGGAAAAGCGATTGCTGAGGGCTTCGAGGCGGCTCAGGCGACGGTCCAGCCGTTCAACCTGGCGTGCCAGCGCGCGTTCGTACTTCGATTTCTCTGTTGACCGCATAGCACGCCATTATACAGCCCCCCGCCCTGCTGTTCCACTTTCCTAGGATGTAATGTCCATCACCGGATAAAATAGCCCATTCAGGCGAAGTCTCGAAGACGATGTCAGGACCACATTTAGTTGTACGTGTCCAAATGGGCTATTCAAAAGGATGCGATGTATAAAGATTCCTCGTCAGTTCCTTCCTTGGAATGACAAGGGTAAAGTATGGTACTTACACTAAACCTTGTCATCCCGAACGTCAGTGAGGGATCTTCACGAAGTGCTGCCTTTCTGGTTGGCTCCAATGGTGATAGAAAAAATGCTCCCTGGACTTGAGCGACTTAGGGGTAGAATGGATGCTTTATCCACTGCCTTGAAGGCAAGCCTTATGCTCACATGGATCCGGACTCGGGGGCCGGGATGACTGTTTTTCGAGGGGTTCGAGTACTAACAGGCACTACAAATAATTAACCTTAACCCCATAATAACACGTCATTTCCGCGAAGGCGGAAATCCAGGAAAGAAATGTAAACAGGTACCTGAATAGAATAGAACCTACCCCTCAGTCGCTCCGCGACGGCTACCCGTCAAGCAGGACAGCATTTGCTGTCCCCAATACTTCGCGTCTTCGCGTGAGCCCGTTTCGTATTAAGTCGGATCTGCGAAGCAGGCGAACGTCACGGCATCCACGAGGGCGGGTCGCTGGCGGGGAACGTCATCTCGATGGCGGCATCGATCGCTTCCTCCCGTTCGAGTATCGAGATCTCTTCCTCTATCGGACGTTCCGGCTCCTTCCGCTCCTCCCTCTCTTTTCCAAGCACCCGGAAAAGCTTGTTTCTCCATTTCTCCCCTGTATGCTCAGCCTTCATGATCCCTCTCCACAAAATGTACGTGTACGACTTGCAACGCTTAGCCAAACCGTCCGTATGCTTGAACGCTCCGGACCTGCAAGAGGTCCGGAGCGCCCTTGCGTCTACCACGCTGGCCTTGTAATATGAGAGATGATCGTCCGCTCGATTGAAGATTCGGACGTTTCTCCTTTCCGGCAAATCAACCGTCTCCGCCCATGAACCTGAAGCGTCTGATACCCATCCTGTTGCTCCTTGCGGCCCCTTCGGCCACGAACGCACAGGAAGCCGACATCGACATCCCCTTCGAGAAGTTTACGCTCGATAACGGCCTGACCGTCATCGTTCACGAGGACCACAAGGCGCCTATCGTCGCCGTTAACGTCTGGTACCACGTCGGGTCCAAAAATGAACCGCCAGGGAAAACAGGCTTCGCCCACCTCTTCGAACACCTGATGTTCAACGGTTCGGAGCACTTCAACGACGACTACTTCCAGATGCTCGAACGCATCGGCGCGACCGACCTCAACGGCACCACAAACGCCGACCGTACCAACTACTTCCAGACGGTTCCGGTCGGCGCACTCGACGTCGCGCTCTGGATGGAGTCGGACCGAATGGGCTACATGCTCGGGGCCATCACGCAGGAGAAGCTCGACGAGCAGCGCGGCGTCGTGCAAAATGAAAAGCGAGAGGGTGAAAACCAGCCGTACGGCCGGGTTTATACGCTCATTCGCGAGGCGACCTATCCCGCCGGCCATCCGTATGCCCACACGACCATCGGCTCGATGGAAGACCTCGACGCCGCCACTCTCGAAGACGTGCACGAATGGTTCAAGACTTACTACGGCCCGAACAACGCCGTGCTCGCAATTGCCGGAGACATCGACGTTGAAACCGCACGGGCAAAAGTCGAACAGTACTTCGGAGAGATCCCACCCGGACCTCCAATCGCCAAACACGACGTGTGGATCGCGAAACGCACCGGCGAACAGCGCCAGATCCTCGAAGACCGAGTGTCTCAGGCGCGGCTGTACATGGTCTGGAACATCCCGCCTACCCTTTCGACCGAGTTCCATTACCTCGAAATGGTTGGGGGTGTGCTTTCGAGCGGCAAGACGTCCCGACTCTACAAGCGCCTCGTGTACGACGACCAGATCGCGACCGATGTCAGCGCCTATGCCGCAAACGGTGAGATAGGGGGACAGTTTAACATCGTCGCAACCGCCCGCCCGGGGCAGGAACTGGGTCCCATCGAACAGGCCATCCGTGAAGAGCTCGATCGCTTCCTCGCCGAAGGCCCGACGCAGGAAGAGCTGGAACGCATCAAGATCCAGACCAGGGCCTCGTTCATCCGCGGCATCGAACGTGTTGGCGGATTTGGGGGAAAATCCGACATCCTCGCCCAGAGCGAAGTCTACGGCCGGAGCCCGGACGCCTACAAGAAGCGGCTGCACGACATCGCTAATGCGACCACCGCCGACCTGCAACGCGAGGCGCAGGAATGGCTCTCCGACGGCGTCTACGTGCTCGAGGTCCGTCCTTTCACCGAAGGAAAAGCACTTGCACAGGGAGCGGACCGTACAAAGGCCCCCGAACCCGCCCCTCAGCCCGAGAGCAGGTTCCCCACGTTCGAACGCGCAACGCTTTCCAACGGGATGAAAGTGCTGCTCGCTTCGCGCGACGCGGTCCCCGTGGTCAACTTCACCCTGGTGGTCGACGCAGGCTATGCGGCCGACCAGTTCGCGGCGCCGGGTTTGACGTCGCTCGCGATGAACATGCTCGACGAAGGCACCACCTCGCGTACGTCCCTCGAAATCAGCGACGAGGCGAGGCGGCTTGGCGCCAACATTTCCACCGGTTCAAATCTCGATTTTTCCAACGTCTCACTGTCCGCGATAAAGGACCAGCTCGAACCGTCGCTCGACCTTTTTGCCGACATCATCCTGAATCCGTCGTTTCCCGAGGCCGACTTCAACCGGCTCAAGCAGGAGCAGATCGCACGAATCCAGCAGGAAAGGGTGACCCCGATTCAGATGGCGCTGCGCGTCTTCCCGCGTCTGCTCTACGGTGAAGGGCACGCCTATGCCCTGCCCCTGACGGGGTCCGGCACGGAAGCCGACGTCCAGGCCATTTCCCGCGATGACCTTGTCGCGTTCCACCGGACGTGGTTCAGGCCAAACAATGCGATGATGGTAGTCGTCGGCGACATCACAATGGACGAGCTGAAGCCCCTGCTCGAGACGCGCTTCGGAAGCTGGAAGCAGGGAGACGTCCCGAAAAAGAACCTCGCGACGGTCGAGCACCGTCCTCAGGCCGTATACCTGATCGACCGTCCGGGCTCGCCACAGTCGGTCATCTTCGCTGGCCACGTCGCACCGCCGCCCGCCGACCCGGACGAGGCGGCGCTGCTCACGATGAACGAGATTCTCGGCGGGGCCTTCACCTCGCGCATCAACATGAACCTGCGCGAAGACAAGCACTGGTCCTACGGCGCCTCGAGCTTTTTCTATTACGCACGCGCCCAGCGCCCATTCATCGCATACACGTCGGTGCAGAGTGACAAGACGAAGGAATCGATGATCGAGATCGCGAAAGAGCTGCGCGAGATCCGCCGCGAACGACCCGTGACGCAAAAAGAGCTCGACCAGGCCAAACGCGGGATGACGCTCTCTCTCCCCGGTCGATGGGAAACGAACAGCTCGGTCATGAGCAGCTTGATCGAAATGGCCTTCTACGGCCTGCCGGACGACTACTACGACACCTACGGCCAGCGCATCAACGCCCTCGACATCGAGGACATCACCGCCGCCGCCAACCGGGTCATCCATCCCGACAACGTCGTGTGGGTCGTTGTAGGCGACCGCGCCTCGATCGAACAAGGCATCCGAGAGCTCGGCTTCGGCGACGTACACCTGATCGACACCGAAGGCAAACCCTTACAATCTGCTGGGATGTAAAATCGTCTCACGCGAAGGCTGTGTAAGAATAATCCGCTGTTGGCCGCAGATTAGCGCAGATGATTTTTGGAGGAGTGGCCGGTACCGTGAGGCCTATTGCCAGCTCAACTGGTTGTCATCCCGAGGCGCGTAGCAACGAGGGATCTTTTTTGAAATGAGGCTTTCGAAGTGGTACGACGGGTGCGAAAAGCACGTGTGCAACGTCTGAGTCAATCAGAACCGTATCACTTCGGGAAGATTCCTCCTCGCACGACTCGTCGGAATGACAATGGTGGGTAGGCATAAGATATATTTCAAAGGCGGGACGGGTTCTCCTACGACGCACTTAATAAACACGCCATCTCCGCGAAGGCGGAGATCAATGCAGGTCTGATTCAAGGCAGAATCGTGTAGGTCTGTGGAGACCATGCATGGATTCCGCCTCGGCGGCCGGGATGACGGTTATTATGGTTTTTGAGTTGAAGTAAACGTCCCGCCTTCGGTTAACCCCCCAAAAAACCACGACCCACAGCGTCATTTGCGGACTGTAGTTCAGCCATCTTCTCGCTTTTTCGCGTGCAATTAACCATCATTATACCCCGCCTCACGCCAGCCCCGTCTGTTTTTTTCGCGTGCGGGCGTACATCTTGTTTGCCTTCATTATTAGCGTGATGGCGATCCATATCAAAATGACAATGACCGGGTAGACGAGCAGGAATGGCAGGAAGATCAAAATCCCGGCGAGAGCAACTAAGGCGACGGCGGTTGCCAGCATGATGCGGGCTTCGACGGGCTCGAGTGTCCGGCGGTTGGTCACCGCAGCCCCGAGGACGTTGCTGATGCGGAGTGCGCCTGCCGCAACCGGCGCAGCGCTGCCCCTCCTGCCCGGTGTATGCGCACGACGCGGGCGGACGCCGCCCGGCGTTCGCAGCCGCCGCCGTTGATCCAGTACGATCTCGGTCGCGTTCGTCAGGTCATTCAGATACATCTCCTCCATTTCGTGCGCGAAGGCCTCGTCTTCGATTACGGCGTCGAGCTCCGCGTTTCCAAGCCAGCTTGCGATGTTGAGGTTGGTCGATCCCACGCGCGCCCAGCGGCCGTCGGCGACCATCGTCTTGGCGTGAAGCATCGGTCCGTTCCACTCGAACACCCGTACACCGGCTTCGAGAAGGGTGCGGTATCCCGCCCGGGAAAGGGGCTGGAGCAGCGGAAGGTCGGTCGCGTGAGGCACGAGCAGGCGCACGTCTACACCGTCACGAGCCGCCATTCGAAGGGCCTGGACGTAGACCGTCGTCCCGGCGAAGTAGGCGTCCGTCAGCCATAGCCGTTCGCGTGCAAGCGAGGCGACCATCTGATCGAGCCGGAATACGCCGGCCGTCGCGGGTACGCTGGCGATAATGCGTAAGTGCTTGTCGCCGGCAGGTTGAGGCGGGTCGAGCGCGTTGAGCTCTTCTTCCGGAATGGGATCGCCCGTCAGCTCCCACATCTGGGCGAAGGCCTGCTCGATCTGCGTGACGGCCGGTCCACGCACCTCTACGCCTGTGTCGCGCCAGGGCGCCGTCGAACCATCCGGCGCCCCCGCCCATTCGTTTCCCACGCAGAGGCCGGTGATGAACCCCACGGCGCCGTCCACCGACAGCATCTTGCGATGGTCGCGCGAGAGCCAGCCGAACGGCGAATCGAACCGCGGGGGATTGTAACAGCGTACCTCCACCCCGCCCTTGCGCAGCTCTTCCCAGAACGCCCGGGAGGCCTTGCCGCTGCCGCCCAGCCAGTCGTAGATCAGCCGAACGATCACCCCCTCCTGCGCCTTCAGGATGAACGCCTCGGCAAACATCCGACCCGTCTCATCGTCCCGGATGATGTAGTTCTCGAAGTAGACGTGGTGCCGCGCATTCTCGATGGCGTCGAGCCACGCCGGGTAGTTCTCCCGCGCGTCGACGAGCAACCGTACCGCATTTCCGGCGATCAGCGGCGCGTCCGCCGCACGGGAAAAGGCCTGGTTCGCGAGCGAACGCACGGACGAGAGCGAGCTGTACGGCGTGTGC
This sequence comes from uncultured bacterium, assembly GCA_966250015.1. GTDB lineage: Bacteria > Bacteroidota > Rhodothermia > Rhodothermales > DASSAV01 > CBINFS01. Next base: position 29,575 of record CBINFS010000023.1, read on the forward strand.
ACCCGCCGCGGCATGCGCTCCACCGTCTCGCCAATGTGGTCCCTGTTCGTCACGTCCGTTCGATTCGATGTATCGCTCACCCGGCAATCCTCATCTTAAGGTTTTCACATTCCGTTATCGGTTGATTGAACCTCAAGGTGAGCGGACGTGATCCTACAAGAAACGTCACGTTTTCACGCCTACCGGGGGTGCATCGTCGCGGACGAAGTCCGGTCTGCGCGGCTTCCGAATCTCGGTGCGCGAATCTCCGGTGATGAGCCGGGCATCGCGTGCGTCGAGCAGCCAGCTCCAGAACCAGCTCAATAGCACCTGGATTCGATTACGGAAGCCGATCAGGAAGAGAATGTGGACGCCACCCCAGATCAGCCACGCAAGGAACCCTCCCAACTTGAAGCGTCCGATGTGCGCGACGGCTTTCGCCTTCCCGATCACGGCCATCGAGCCTTTGTCGCGGTAGACGAACGGCTTTCGCTTGGTGGGCGTCGAACGACCGGTGGTCTCGGCGAAGATGACCTTCCCGGCGTACCGACCCATCTGAATGGCGCCCTGTGCAACGCCGGGCACCGGCTTACCCGTATCGGCCGACTTCGCCGCGGCGAGGTCGCCGACGACGAACACCTCCGGATGGCCGGGTATCGTCAGGTCCGGCCCCACGATCACGCGCCCCGCTCTGTCCAGCGGGACGCCGAGCGTCTTGCCGAGCGAGTTCGCCCGCACCCCTGCCGCCCAGAATACGTTTCGGATCGGGTAAAACGTCTCGCCGACGTACACTCCGTCCGGCGTGACGTTCGTCACGATCGAGTTCAGGTGGACCTCCACCCCCATCCGCTCGAGGTCCTTCTTCGCGCGTTCGCTCAGCTCCGGCGGGAAAGGCGGCAATACACGGTCGCTCCCTTCGAAAAGGATGACGCGGGTCGTGCGGGTGTCGATGTGTTTGTAGTCTTTCGGCAGCGTCTGGGCGGCAATCTCTTTGATCGCACCGGCGAGCTCCACGCCCGTCGGTCCAGCTCCGACGATGCCGAACGTGAGGGCGCTACGTCGGGCTTCCTCGCTTCCCTCCTGCTCGGCCGATTCGAAGGCCAGCAGGATGCGCCGCCGAAGCCCGGTGGCATCCTCGACGGTCTTGAGTCCCGGTGCGATGGGCGCCCATTCCTCGTGCCCGAAGTAGGCGTGCGTGGCGCCGGCAGCCAGAATCAGGTAATCGTACTGGAGGTGGCCGCCTTCAAAGTGAACGAGCCGATTCGCGACGTCGACTCCGTTCACCTTCGCAAGCACGACCTCACAGTTCGCCTGCCCCCGCAGCACCGTCCGGATCGGCGCGCTGATGTCGGCAGGAGACAGCGAGGCCGACGCCACCTGATACAAAAGAGGCTGAAAAACGTGGTGGTTTCGCCGGTCGAAGAGCGTTACCTCGACGGGCGCTTTTGCCAGCGCCTTCGCCGCTTCGAGTCCCGCAAATCCACCGCCAACTATAAAAACCCTGGGAAGGGATCGTTCGCTCATAACACCTCCACGTGCTTACGCAGTCGTCATTCACGGACGTCTGCCACGAGCAAGGAGGGTCGAACGTTCCCGTTAAATGGCGTCCCCTATCGATCAATACAAAAACGTGTAGCTCAGCTTGACCTGGAAGACGTTCGCCGGGTAGATGTCGAAGGTATCGCCTATATGACGCGAGAGTGGCCGATCGTACAGCGAACGGGTCCACGGACCGATGGGATTCAGGCGGTCGTCACCGTGGCGCCCGTGCGTCCACACGACGAACAGGATCGACCCCGGCAGGTACTCCCACCGGAGGACGGCGTTCACCTGCAGCGCGTTGATGGTGAACTCGTTCCGCTTCGGATAGCCGTCGAACGGAATGAGCGTATCCCGGTCGATGAGCAGCTGGAACTCATCGTATCTCCCCCGGGCGACGAAAAGCTGCGAGTACAGCTGGAACGACAGATTCGGCGTCAACGTCACGTCGCTGCGCAGCGTGAAGTCCATCTGACGCGTGTCACGCTTGCCGAAGACGGGCCTGCGTATGCCGGGGGAACCACTCGACTGTAGGTATCGATCGAGTGCATTCGGGTCTGTAAGCTTCACCGGCAAGGGATCACCACCAGTTTCAATCACCCACCCATCTGCCTGACGGGCAAACAAATCGTTCGACGACCATGCCAACAAGTCGTTGATCCATTCATAATCGAAGATACCCGAGAGCGTGAGCCGAGAACCAACGTTCCAGTCGCCCCGCAGTCCGGCCGAAATGCCGTGCCCACCGCCTTCCTGGAAACCACCCCCTATTTCGGGCTCTATCTGCCAGGATTTCCGGCTATCCGTTTCGAGCTCCGCTTCAAACGTGACTTCCAACGGCCGAGCCCATGGACCGAGGCCTCGCGTCTCGTAGAGGTCGTATCCGCCGAACGGATTCACAATCTCTATGTCGAATCCGATCTCCTGGAACCCCCTAAGGGTCGCCCGGCCGTTGATGCTCGTCGAAAAGCCCTGATTCAGGCGTTCACGATAGGAAAAGCTCTGGCTCGAGAAAGCCCCGACGTTAGCGCGAAGGAAGGGCCCAAAAGGCTGCCCGCCGTTGACGTTGTATTCGAGGTTATTGAGCAGCATGATGAAGTTGGCTGCGTCGAGCTGGCCGACGTCGTTCGGGTTGAACCGATGCCCGAAGACGTCCACCCCGAGGAAGCCCGAAAGCGTGCCCTGCCGTTTGACGACCCAGAACTTGCCTGCCGTTCCGGTAATCGCGTCGGAAAAGAGCTCCGAACCCCGTGAAGTGAAGGCGATAAAGCCCTCGAATCCGTAACGGTCACCCGCCGTTCGGATGTCCCAGTCGACGCCGCCCGACATGCTCCGGTGCAGGTTGTCGTAGTACGTAAGAGCTGCGCCGGCCGACGACGTGCCAAACTGCTGGCTCACCCGCCCGACACCGTACCGGCTGTCGTCGGCAAAGTCGTGACCCGTCGAGGCTGCGAGCACCCCGAACGAAAAGCCTTTCGACGTGCGCCCCGAGAGCTTCGCCGCGCCGAGGATCGGTGCGTCCGCCCCGATGCGGCGAGTGTACAGCAGGTTGCCCGTTCCGACGCTGAAGTTGTAGATCTGGCTGCCCTCGATGAAGAACGGCCGCCGCTCCTCGTAGAACGTCTCGAAGGCCGTCAGGTTGAGCACCGCCGGGTCCGCTTCGATCTGCCCAAAGTCCGGGTTGATCGTTGCGTCGAGTGTGATGCCGGGACCGAGGCCGACCTTGAGGTCGCCGCCAATGTCCGCGACATATTCGGATTGTCCCGTGCCCGATCCCGGAAACGTCTCCTGGTGGTGAACGGCCGTCATCGTATAGGGGCGGATCTGCACGTTCCGCCGGGGCTCGATCCCGCGAAGCTCCCGAAGCCTGCCGAATCGCGCGACCAGGTTCGAGCGGTCGTTAACTGGCACGAGCGGCCACTCGTCGACCTCGCCGAGCCGAGGCGTCCGCCGGGTGAAGTGGATACCCCACGTCGCATTGTCAGAACGGCTAAAACGCAGCATGCTGTAGGGAATACGCATCTCCACGTTCCAACCTTCCTCTGTCACACGCACGGCTGACGTCCAGATTGCATCCCACGACGTGTCGTACCCGTCGCCGGGACCTTCGCCCATATTCCAGTCCTCGGGGCCGCTACGCATGGCGTCGAGCTGCACCCCGGCGGCATTGACGCCGAAGAGGTACGCCGTCCGCTGATCAAAGTAAGCGTCGATCGCGACGAGGAACCAGTCCGCCCGGTTCAGCTCGTCCCGCCTGCCAAGCTTGCGTTCGATGAGCGCTGGCTCGTCGTCGAACATCCTTGCCCCGATGAAGACGTGGTCCGATCCGTAGAGCACGCGGACTTCGGTCTCATTCCGCGCCGGTTCGCCCTCGACGGGCTGGAGCTGGCGGAAGCCCGAAGCCGGAGTTGCATTGAACCAGTCTGGCTCGTCCAGCAGACCGTCGACGTCGATTGAAGACGAAACGGGAAAAGCCTGTATGGCCGGTTCGGTCTGTGCACGCACAGTCAACGGCAACGCGACAAAAGCGACTATCAGTAAAAAAGAGCGCATGTCGATCCCCGGTCGCCCGGAGCATGTGATGAGGAATGGATGGTTAAATCACGCACATCACCCACTCACCGAAGAACGACAGGAAGCTTATTCCTCAATCGCCGACACAATCAACCCCATTTTTTCGGTATAAGCCCTTCTATCGGCATCCAAACCGTCTCGAATGGTAGAATAGGAAAGGCTCAGGAGAGTATCTTCGCCCCTGAAACGAATGTGGCGATTGGTGAAACGAAGATCACCTTCGTGCAACGAACGGCCGTCTCCCGTCAGGTTGACTGGCCATTTTATGGCCATAAATGAAGTATTTATAAAATGCAACGCGGCTTTATAAAAAGTGTGTAAAAATGCTTGAAAATCGGCGTTTCCGGCCGTTACTTCATGATATCACTACCCAGTATCCCTTATCGGAGAATTGCCATGAAACACCTTCTGGCTGTTCTTCTTCTACTGGGCCTGACGCTGCCGGCGATGGCTCAGACTGGGAAGGTAAGAGGGACAGTGACGGACTGTGACTCGAACGAACCGATTGCTGGAGTGGTCGTCGCGGTCCAGGACTCCACGCTCAATCTGAAGGCAACAACGGACGCGAAGGGACAGTTCGTCCTCTCAGACCTTCCCGCCGGCGAGTACGTTCTCCTTGGTACGCACGAACAGTATGATGAGATAGAAATCAAGGGGGTGCGGGTCGTCGCCGGTGCGGTGTCGCGAATGGACTTCCTGATGCAGAAGAAACGTCCGTAGCGGCCGGCCCACTGAAGAGTCGTCTTAGTTGAGAGGGGCGATGATTCAGGTCGCCCCTCCCATAGATGCGGTTAAGCACCGCTGGGATACCATTCCCTTCTCTGCCGAACCCGACCCTCCTCTTCTACGTCGGGTCACGAGATGGACACTAGCTCAATTTCGCCTTCCCGACGCGTGACGTCCACCCCAACGCTCTTTGCATAACGTTGCAGCACCAGATCGATGGACGCATCGCCCACTCTCAGGTTTTCGAGCCTGACCTCTTCGAGAAACGGCGGCAGTGAGGGGCTTTGGAGCGTCAACCGGTGCTGCGGCGCGTTCACGTGCAGCCCCATACACGCCTGAAGCAGGCAGAATACTACCGCCGTGGCCCAGGCTTGCGGCGAACAGGCAACCGGGTAAGGCGTCGGCCCTTCGTCCTTCCGCCGGGTAAAGCCGCAATAAAGCTCGGGGAGCCGTTGCTGGGGATCGAACAGGCTCGCATCAAAAAAGGCCTTCAGGAGCCCGTGAACGTTTGCCTTATATCCGTATCGCCCGAAGCCCATGCCGATGAGCGCGTTGTCGTGCGGCCACACTGACCCGTTGTGATACGACATCGGATTGTACCGCCGCTCCTTCGACGAAAGCGTTCGAATGCCCCAGCCGGAGAACATGTCGGACGAGCACAGGCTCTCGGCCATGCGCACCGCATGGTCCTCACGTGCGATGCCGGTGAAAAGCGCATGCCCGGCGTTCGACGAGCGGACCTGGCATATCCGCTTCTTGCCGTCGAGCGCGATGGCGTACGTGTCGAGCTCTTCGCACCAGAAGGCCTTTTGGAAACGCTCCTTCAGCCGGGTGGCTTGTTGCGCGTACACCTCGGCACGTTTGGTTTCGCCCAGCATCCGGGCCAGGGACGCGGCCTGCATTTTCGCAGCGTAGACGTATCCCTGCACCTCGCACAGCGCGATCGGCCCCTCGGCGAGACGTCCGTCGGAGTGAAAGATTGAGTCCTCCGAGTCCTTCCAGCCTTGCTGCGTAAGGCCGCCTTCGTGCGCCCGGTATTCAACGAAGCCGTCGTCGTCCACGTCGCCGTACGTGTCGATCCATTCGAGGGCGCGCTCGACGTTCGGCCAGATGCGCTCGATGAACGGCCTGTCGCCGGTGTACTCGTAATACATACCCGCGAGCCAGACGAAGAGCGGCGTGGCGTCGACCGTCCCGTAGTACCTTCCAAATGGGATCTCACGCAGCGCCGCCATTTCGCCGTCACGAGCCTCGTGCAGAATTTTCCCGGGCTCGGCCGCCCGGTCGGCGTCGAACCCGTCTGCTTGCGTCTGCGCGAGATAACCAAGCACTCCCCGGGCGATCCGTGGATTGATCCACAGCGTCATCAGCGCCGTGAGCAGCCCGTCACGCCCGAAAAACGTGCTGTACCACGGGATGCCAGCATACGGGTAATAGCCGTCCGGCACCTCAGTCAGCAGGAGGTTCAGGTCCTCGAATGATCGTTCGAGCCAGGCGTTGAACTGCTCGTTGGACGTCGTCACCCGGCAGGTATCGACCTTTAGCGCCTGCGCTTCGAGCTGGCGTAGCTTGAGCACCTCTCCGTAAAGCGGCAGCACACCCCGCTCTTTTTCGGTGCAGGCAATCGTTATGTACAGGTCCCGCTGCTCGTGAGGAGTCAACACGAGCTCATACTCGACGACCTGGTTCGTGATGGCCGTGGGCTCCGGAGAAAAGATGAGGGCCGTTTTACGGTTCACTCCGTCGAGGCCGCGATAGGCCAGCGTAACCACGTCCCCGCCGACCTCGACCGGCAGGTGGTCGCCGTGCCGCTCCCTCGGCGTCCCCCGCACCTCGAAGATGTCGGCGTAATCCGATTCAAAGGCAAACGCGAGGGTCAATCGGACCGGTTCAGCCCCAAAGTTCCGAATACGAAGGTGCTCGAAACAGCAGCCGTCCCGCAGCACCTTCGCCCGGAACAGGTGGACCGTGCCGTGATCGACGAACCGCCCGTCGAGGTCGGTCAGGTCCGGATTCGAGAGGTTGACCGTCAGGAGTGTGTTGTCCCGGCGAACGGACGACCCGAGCAGCACCGGCTGCCGGTCGGCTATGAACAGCTCCATCCGCGAAAGGTACCGCGTGCCATGGTTGTACAGTCCCTGCTCGCCGTTGCCCTCGTGACGGATGTCGCCGCGGGTGTCGAACACGCCGAAGAGGTCGCCGTGCTTGAGCACGTGTGTTCGAACTTCCACCCGCGACGATGACGTCAGGATTTTGTACTGCCCTGGTAATTGGGGTAGCTCTTTTTCCGCAGTCATATCCATCCTCGTTTTCCTTCACGAACTCCTGTCGGCCGCACTTGTCATCCCGAAGCAGTAAACGCTGTCGTGCCTCGGGAGTCTTCGTCGAGCTTCTTGTGTCCGGCAGGCTTTGCGAAATGGCCGACGGGCTTTGCGGCAGATGACGGCTTGCCGTCGTGCCAGACCGGCGCCTGCAACGGCGTCCAGCCCCTCATGACCGCATGGACGCGCGTCTTGCGACGCTCGACGGGCCGATACTTGGCAATGAGGTCGTGATACGTTTCGAGGTGTTCATCCACCATTCGTTCGACGCTGAACCGCTCCTCGAAGTACTGCCGTACCTTTCTGCGGTCCAGATCGGGTATCCGCTCGATCGCCTTCACGGCTTCGTCGACCGTGTCGACGATGAACCCCGAAACGCCGTCCTTTACCACCTCCGGCACCGAACCACGGCGGTTTGCGATGACCGGGGTACCCGTCGCCATCGACTCGATCATGACCAGCCCGAAGGGCTCCGGCCAGTCGATCGGAAAGAGCACCGCCAGCGCTCCCCCGAGGAATTCTTCCTTTTCCTTGCCTCCGAGCTCACCCAGAAATTCGATGAGCGGATGATCCATTTGCGGGCGAATGACTTGCTCGAAGTACGCACGGTTGACCGGATGTACGTTTGCTGAGATCTTCAGCGGCAACCCGGCCCGTTTCGCTATCTCGATGGCGCGGTCGAGCCCCTTTTCCGGACTGACCCTGCCGAGGAACGCAAGGTAATTCCTCGGTCCCTCATAAAAATCGTAAAGGTCAAGGGGTAACCCGTGATGGATCGTTCGCTGCCAGTTGAGCCAGGGCAACGGCTCCCTCTGCGCGTCGGATATCGAAATGACGGGGGTGTCCGGAAACGCCTTGTAAAGCGGAACGAGGTCCGGCAGGTCGAGCCGGCCGTGCATGGTCGTGACGTACGGTACGTTCAACCTCCGCAAAAGGGGAAGATGCTGGTGGTCGAAGTGGAAATGGATCACGTCGAAGTTCTCGGCCTCCCGGGCGACCTGCTCGATCTGGATGGTATAGTAGACGTCCGGTACGACGTAATCGTTGCTTCTCCAGAGCGCCTTCTCACACGGTGACACCAGGCGGGCGGTCGTTTCCGAATCACCCGACGCGAAGAGGGTAACCTCGTGGCCGCGACGCACGAGCTCTTCCGTGAGATAGGATACCACTCGTTCCGTACCGCCGTACAAAAAAGGCGGTACACGCTCGGCCAGAGGTGCAACCTGTGCTATTCTCATGATGCTACCAGCTTTGTTTACGACGATTACTACAGGTCGGTGCCCGCCCCCGCCGATTGGATTTTGCATAAACGCACCTCCTGGCATAAGGGCGGAAAGCACCGGAATGATTTACAAAATCGACACAGCTCACCCGTCCGTTCGTTTTTCTGAACGTGACGGGGCCGTGGGCAACTTGAAAACCCGCAGCGTGGTCACTCGGACCGCCACCGCGGGCTTTCGACAGACCGGTGATGAGGAATGGAGGTCTGGCTTACAGCCCTATACCAAGCGTAAACGTGAACCCGTGGGTTTTGAAATCAGGCAGATCGCTATCCGAGAAGAGGTTGGCGAGCCCCCAGCTATACATCCCGTCGAGGGACAAAGTGGACCTGCCGGTGAAACGTTCGAAGCCCAGGCCGGCACGTAAGCCGTAGTCCCATCTCCTGAACGTGTCGTTCAGGTCCACTTTATCGAGGGCTTCATTCGGGTCCTCTGCGTGCTCAGAGAATCGCAGGCTGGCATACGGACCCGCAATCAGGTACGGACGTGCTCCCTGCTGCACGGGCAGGTAGGCCTTCAGGTGAACCGGGACCTCGACGAAGCCAAAGCTGTACCGGGCGTACTGTGACCCGGTAAATATGCGGCTGTGGTCGACACGGCCGCTGCGATGCGTGACGAGAATCTCGGGCTGGAGCGCCAGGATATTGCTGAGCCGATAGGCCAGAAAGGCGCCGCCCGTAAGGCTCGTCCCGGATTCGGAAATGTCGGTAGATTCACCCGTGAACTCATTGGCGATCAGACCGGCTTTGATGCCCCACGAGAAGGCCGGCGGAGAATACGTCGGCTCCGGACCCAGACTGCTCGTGTCTTGTGCGAGAGTGGGAATACAGGCAAAAAATGAAAGCGCCAGAAGAATCGTGGCTGCACGAAGCGAACGGTTAACAAGCGTCTTCATGACTTGTACCTCCACTTTCTGCTTGTTTGGTCAATGCCATAACGTAACCGGAAGGTGGAAGTGGTCGCTGGAAGGATGCCCGGTAGTCGACGTACTCCTCCTCCCGGTATCCCATTGACCTCCGGTTTTGCAACAAGCATACCAACCGCCCCTTTTCACGTTTTTCTAGACAAAACTGACAGACTCATTCTGAAAAATCGACAAACCGCCAACCCGTCTGTCCACATTTGAGTGTCATCTTTTCAGATCACTTGAAGCGCACGCATCACCCCCACCCTCGGTCGGTAGTTCGACTTCGTCAGGGAATTGTCACTGCAATAACGGAAAAATGGATGCTGTCGGCATTTCTACCGCTCTTCAACGTTAGCCCCGCATGGGGGAGCTCCCGGTAACGCCGCCGTTACCTACCGCAACTATCAGGTAAATCAAGGCCGCATCGGCGCACTTCTAATGCCCCTTGCACGTTAGAAGGATTCAACCTTACGGGGCGGGTCAGACAAAGTCGTCTCCACCCCTTTAAACCAATACCGAAAGAGATATGACACGCATTTATAAATCATTCCGCACGCTCTGCTATTCCATGCTTTTGCCGGTCTTCCTGGCGGCGCCTCTCGCGCTGACGGGTTGCGGCGGCGGGGATGAGCCCGAGATTGAAACCAATCCACCTGAGCCGAGCATGCAGGAAAACGTGATCACCGACGTTACGTCGCTTACGTTGGCGCCCGGTCGAACGATGCACAGCGGCCGACAGGTCTCCCTCACAGGACTCGAAGTGATTGCCACCGCGGGCGAAAACGCGTTCTTCGTCGCCGACGCGAGGCCGTCGTCAGGGATAGCGGCGATGAGCCCCGATTCCGCCGGTGACGAAACCACGGCAATGCCGGGCGGACCGCTGGACGAAGACCACGACACCCGCCTGCTCGTCGTGCTCGACCCGTCGCTGAGCCATGAGGGCCAGACCACCGCTCCTTTAACAGCCGACACAACGGCTGTTACACGAGATAACCTGAGCACCGCCGATACGGCCTCAGTCGCTTCCACCATGATGCCCGCCGAGGGGGAGTTGGTCAGCGTCAGCGGTGTCGTCGCGGTCGGTAGCCCCGAGGAAGTGCAAGAACACATCGGCATTGACATGGAAGCCATGGGCTTCGACGAAGAAATCGTCTACGTCATCGCCGACCAGGTTGTTCGCCAGCCTCAGTAACACCCTTACGGGGGACCTCTACTGCTTTATCCGCGTTCTAATCTGGGTAGTGCCACATGGACATACAGTGAGGTTGATATGATCAGGTTATATAAGCAGGCCGATTCAACAGTTGGAACGGCCGTGCAGGAGGCACTGGAAAATCTCGTGATCTCGCACGTTGTGGTCCCGGTCGAAGGACCGACGGTCCGAATCGCTGGCAAAGAGTACGACCTTCCGGCCATAGATCAGTCTGGCACCATCGTGAGCGGGGCGGATGCCGTCGAGCAGTACATCGACGAGCTAACAGACGAAGTGACGGCGGACCGGCAGGTCAGCGGCGACGCCTGCTACCTGGACCCGGACGACCCAACCCGCTGCATCGAACCTACTGTCCGTCCCATGACGGTGAATTACTGAGCTGTTTACGGCATTGCATAGACGACCAGCCCCTCCGTCAATTCGCGGAGGGGCTGTTTTTATTACCGGGGGTTGTGGTTTTTCCTACTCCATAATAACGGAATATCATGTCGTGCCACCTTTTGATCGCTCTGCCCTGCGTACCCTTGCCTGGATCCCGGCTCGACGGCCGGGATGACGGTTTTTGAGGGTATTTCATAGAAAATCAAGTCCCACCTTCGGTCAACATCTCCTCAAAAATCATCCGCACACATCGGCGTCCATCTGCGGACGGTAGTATTGAATTCCTTCGCGCCTTCGCGGGAGCATTCACCGGCCCAACTACAAATGTGTAATCTATGTGTAACGAGTAGTTTCAGGTGACCTGTCGAATGTCGAAAAAGCGTTAATCTGAGTACGACCGGACCATGCACACGTGCGGATTCCCGACCGCAAATAAACGTCTTTTCCCTTCCGCTTTGCCGTCGAATTCCGCTTGCCCCGTGCGTCTACCGGATGAACCCTGTTCCATCATAAAACAAGGAGAAATGCCATGACCTCAGTGCATCCGTATCTCAACTTCAAAGGCAACACAGAAGAGGCCTTCAACTTCTACCGCGAGGTATTCGGCGGCGAATTCCTCGGCGTCGTCCGGTTCCGTGACTTTGGAGGCGAAGGGATGGGCGTACCGGAGAGCGACCTCGACAAGATTGCACACATCGCACTACCGTTGAATAATGACACCACGCTCATGGCCTCCGACGTCCTCGACTCGACGCCGGGCACGTTTACGGTAGGCACGAACGTCTACATCTACATCGAAAGCGAATCCGCTGCTGAAGCCGAGAAGCTCTTCAATGCGCTATCAGCGGGAGGAGACGTCGAGATGCCCCTGCAAAGGACGGAATGGGCGGAAAAGTACGGGAGCTGCACGGACAAGTACGGCATCAAGTGGATGATCGGCTACACCGGCGACGTGCAGTTTCAGCCCGGAGCGCAGAACTGATCACGCCAGCTTGATCGCTACCTGATGGTAGTTGTTGACCGCGCCGAGCACGACGTAATCCAGGTAGTACGCCTCTACGAACTCGCTAAACGCCTTGAACTCGTGGAGCGGGACGTTGAACTCGTCGAAGATCAGGACGTCATCCGGCTTCAGGTGCGGCGCCAGCGAGGTTAGCACGAATAAAGTGGAGCTGTATAAATCCGCATCCATGTGGATGATCATCCTGTTCTGGAGCGGCTTTCGTTCGAGAAAAGGATGAAGCGTCTGCTGGAATAGCCCCTGGATGAACGAAGCTCTCGGGTCGGCGACGTCCGGCGGTTGGTTGCCTGCCGACATGTCCCCTTTTTTGAACGGTCCCCAGTCCTCGGGCAGTCCGGTGAACGTATCGAACCCGTAGAACCGGCTGCCCGGGTGGCTGTTGGCCTCCACCCACCACTTGAACGACACCCCCTTCGCCACGCCGAACTCGAGGTAGTCGATCGGCCCGTCGAGCTGCTCCGTCTCGATGACGTGCCGGTACAGGTCGAACCGCTTGGCGTAGTCAAATTTTGGGGTATAGAAATCCGAATACGGTACGTCCCGGTGCCTGCTGATCCACCGGGACAGCCTCGCCATCCCGGATACAAGCTGGAGCAATCCCGACACCGGATAGGTAACGGTGTGCAGCCTCGACGCAAAAAAGAAGCCCTTGAGCAATCCCCGGGCGCGGATGAACTTCATCTCATAATCCCCACCACTACATCCGCTAAACCGCACATTTATCTATAGCTATTCGTCACGATTTTTAAGCTCCTCTCCTGGACAGGAGGGGAATTATTATGCGCACCTATTTAGTATATTATTTACTCCATTATTCTATACACCACTCAGTACAGCTCAAACTTCGCCAGCCTGCCATCGAGGGCGCCGCTTACGAGGGGTTTCTTCCATGCAGCGCGCAGGCCGATGGCCTTGAGGTACTCACGCTTGCCGAAATAAACGTAGGCAATCGAGCCGGTGCAACGTTGTTTCAGAAAGTCGCCGAAGGTCTTGTAAAAGTCGTTCAGGTCCAGCTCCTTCCCCATCCGCACACCGTAGGGCGGATTCGTGACGATCGTGCTCCCGTGAATCGGCGGCAGGCCGCGGAAGTCACTCGTCGCGAGGCGCACCCGGTCGCCGAACGGCAGACGCCGCAGGTTCGCCCTCGCCGTTTCAACCGCCTTTGCCGAAAGGTCGCTGCCGCCGATCAGCCCTTCGGGGAGCGGCCTGACCTGCTCGTCCACCTTTTGCCTTACTCGCTTCCAAACGTCCGCCCTGAAATCCGGCAGATTCTCGAACCCGAACCGTTGGTGCAGGTACCCCGAGGGAATGCGGCAATACCGCATCAAGGCCTCGGCGAGTAGCGTGCCCGAGCCGCACATCGGGTCGAGCAGCGGCGTCTCGCCGTCCCAGGCTGTGTAGTGCAGGACGGCGGCGGCGACCGTCTCCTGCATCGGCGCATCGAGCGATTCAGCCCGGTAGCCTCGCCTGTGCATCACTCCGGCCGATGTCCCAACGCTGAGCACGGCTTCATTCTCGTATATGAAAAGGGAGATGCGAAGATCCGGGTTGTGCGTGTCGATGCCCGGGCGCTGTCCCGTCCGGTCGCGGAACTGGTCGACGACGGCGTCCTTCACGCGCAGCGCTGCGTAACGGGAATGGCTGATCGTACTGTTTGCAACGTTGGCGAAGACAGCAAACGTCCCGTCAGGCTTCAGGAAGTCGCGCCAGTCGATCGAGCGGGCTTCTCGGTACAGGTGCCTATCCGACGGGCAGGCAAACGTTCTGAGCGGGGCGAGCACCTGCGAGATCAACCGGGCTGAGTAGCTGACCTGGTACAGAACGTCGGGTGTCGCTTCGAAGTGAATGCCGCGGTAGGCGGTCGTGACGTTTCGTGCGCCGAGCGAGGCCAGCTCCGCCGCCCCTTCCGGCTCGAGGCCGCCGGCGATCTGCGCGAAATAGCGGGAGTTCTTCTGGTAGTCGTACATGGCAAACAGGCACGCATCTCCCGCTGTGAAGATCCGGCACTCGAACGTTTCACATACCGTGCAATTCTTTTTCCACGTGCAATCTGAAGCCCGCCGGACACTACCAAAAGCCGGAGGCAATGCCGAAATTACCGGGCAGCACCATCCCTCCCCAACCGACCAACCATCGTTGCACTCATGAAACCTCACCCTTTGTTGTTCCTCATGCTCGCACTTGCCCTTTCGTCCTGTTCGCCTAACGTCGATACCGGCGGAGCCTTCACGGAGGTCACACCCGTAACGCTCCAGCAGGCACTCATCCCCATGCCGGTGTCGCTCACGCCGGGTGAAGGCAACCCGTTCGTGATCACCGCCGAAACCGGCATCTACGTGGAAGGGGATTCCGAGGAGGTCCTCCGCATTGCCGGCTTCCTGGCGGACGTCCTGCGCCCGTCCACCGGCTACCCCGTACCCGTCGAACGTCTTGCCGGTGAGGCGCCCGCCGGCGCCATCGTGTTGCGCACCGGCCTGAACGACGCAACGTTGGGCGCCGAAGGCTACCAGTTGACCGTGGCCGAGACCGGTGTCACGCTCGCCGCCAACGAGCCTGCCGGGCTTTTCCGCGGCATCCAGACGATCCGGCAGCTTCTCCCGCCCGCCGTCGAACAGCCCACGGTGCAGGATGCTGAATGGGCAATCGCGCCCGTACAGATCACCGATTATCCGCGCTATGAATGGCGTGGTGCGATGCTCGACGTCGCCCGCCACTTCCACGGCGTCGACCGCATCAAGCGCTACGTCGACCTGCTCGCCTACCACAAGATGAACCGGCTGCACCTGCACCTCTCCGACGACCAGGGCTGGCGCATCGAGATCAAATCGTGGCCGAAGCTCACCGAGATCGGCGGCGCCACCGCCGTCGACGGCGACCCGGGCGGATTCTTCACCCAGGAAGAGTATGCCGACTTCGCCCGTTACGCCGCCGAACGGTACGTGACCATCGTACCCGAGATCGACATGCCCGGCCACACCAACGCCGCCCTCTCCTCGTACGCCGAGCTGAACTGCGACGGCGTCGCGACTGAGCCCTACACCGGCATCGAGGTCGGCTTCAGCTCGCTCTGCGTCGATGCTGAGATCACCTACCGGTTCGTCGACGACGTCGTCCGTGAGATCGCCGCGATCACGCCGGGACCCTACTTCCACATTGGCGGCGACGAAGTCGAGACGCTCACCCAGGAGCAGTACAACGGCTTCGTCGAGCGGGTGCAGGACATCGTCCAGTCGCACGGCAAGATTGCCGTGGGCTGGGATGAGATCGCCCACGCAAGGCTGCTCCCGACGACACTCGTGCAGCACTGGGCGAGCGATTCTGCCGCTGCTGCCATCCGGCAAGGCGCCCGACTCATCATGTCGCCCGCCACCCACGCGTACGTCGACATGAAGTACGACGATTCGACGCCCCTCGGCCTCAACTGGGCCGGCAACACGAGCGTCGAGGACGGCTATTCGTGGGATCCCATCGACCTGCTCCCCGGCGTCACCGACGAAAACGTCGCCGGCGTCGAAGCTCCGCTCTGGACCGAAACGATTAAGACCATGGAAGACATCGAGTTCATGGCCTTCCCCCGGATGGCCGGGAACGCCGAAATTGGCTGGTCGCCGAGAGAAGGACGATCGTGGGCCGAGTACCAACACCGGCTCGCGCTCCACGGCGCTCGCTTGAGCGCGCTCGGCGTCAACTTCTACCGCGCCCCCGAAATTTCCTGGCTGCCGTGACGGCCGGCTGCCGAAACCTGAGTTGTACGACGTGATATAAGGCGGAAGGGCCGTTCGCGACCCTTCCGCTCTTTTTTTCCGATCCACCTCAACGGTTATTCCTATGAGCAAGCTTACCAGGCGCGAGTTCCTGCTCAAAACGTCAGCCGCGGGCCTTCTGATCACGACCGGCGGCCCGTTCCCCAAATCCGTCACCGCCGGGCTGCCTTCAAAGGCGATCGACCGCGTAATGCTCGGGAATACCGGCATCGAAGCGTCCTATCTGGCCTTCGGGACCGGCGTTCGCGCCTGGCTTCGCAAAGCAGGGATCACCCGCCTGGGCGAAGACGAAGCGGTGCGCATCATGCGCTACGCCTACGATCAGGGCATCAACTTCTTCGACTCCGCCGACATCTACGGCACACACCAGACCGTCGCCCGCGCGCTCGAAGGCGTTCCCCGCGAAAACTACGTCCTGCTCTCAAAAATCTGGACCCGCGAGGAATCCTGGCTCAAACCTTCAGGCGGTGCCATCGAGGAAGTGGACCGGTTCCGGAAGGAGTACAACACGGACATGCTCGACATCGTGCTCATCCACAGTGAGACCGACGAGAACTGGCCGGAATCAAGGAAACGCGTACGCGACGAGCTCTCCGAGCTGAAACAACGCGGCGTTATTCGGGCGCACGGCATTAGCTGCCACAACTTCGAAGCCCTTCGTGTGGCCGCCAACCACCCGTGGACCGACGTCATCTTTGCCCGCATCAACTACATGGGCGGAACCCAGTACAAAATGGACAACACGTCCGAGGAGGTCGCCAGTGTCCTGCGTATGGCACGACAGAACGGCAAGGCCGTCGTCGGCATGAAGATCTACGGCGAAGGCTCTCTCACCGACCCCGACCAGATGAACCAGTCGCTGAAGTTCGTCATCGGCAACGACCTGGTCAGCGCGATGACCATCGGCATGCTGGCCACCGAAGAAGTGGACGACAACATCAGCCGGATTACGAAGACACTAGCAGAAGTCAAGTCTTAACCCTGTAGAACGACAGGGGGGGTGTATGCAGCCCGTCATCGAAGCAGCAGACCTGACGAAACGCTACGGGTCGGTGCGCGGGATCGAGGGGGTGAGCTTTACAGTCGAGCCCGGCGAGGTTTTCGGTTTCCTCGGCCCCAATGGGGCAGGCAAAACGACCACCATACGGCTGCTCGTGCAGCTTTTGCAGCCGGATAGCGGCAGTCTGCGCCTATTTGGCGAGGATACTCGTTCACACCAGCCGGAGCTTCGCGAGCGCATAGGCTACCTTCCCGGCGACTTTCAGCCTTATCCGGAGATGAAGGCGGGCCGGTTCCTGAGGTACATGGCTTCCTATCGGAAACGTCCCTCGGTGTTGACTGAGTACCTCGGCGACATGCTCCGGCTCTCACCGAAAGATTTGAACCGGCCGATCAAACACCTCTCGCACGGCAACAAGCAAAAGGTCGGCTTGATGCTTGCACTAGCACACGAGCCGGACCTGGCGATCCTCGACGAACCCACCCTCGGCCTCGACCCGCTCATGCAGGACGTCTTCTACGAAATCGTCCGCGAGCTCCGAAGCAGGGGGAAGACGATCTTCCTGTCCTCCCACCAGCTCTCAGAGGTCGAGAAGGTCTGCGACCGTGTGGCGATCGTCCGGGACGGGCGCCTCGTCGCGCTCGAGTCGCTCGACGCGCTGAAACGCAGACGCCCCCGGAGGCTGATCGTTTCCTGGGCTGACCCGGCGCTTGAAGCCCCAGACATCCTGGGGGCCGAATTCATAAAAGCGGAAGGCGGCCGTTCGATCTACCGGTTCGAAGGTGACCCGCGCGAGCTGGTCCGGGCACTCGACGGGCTCCCCGTCCGGGAGCTCTACCTGCCCGAGCCGGACCTCGAAGACGTGTTTTTGGCGTACTACCGGGAGGGACAGCCGTCGTGAGCCGCACCTACCTCCTGAACCTCTTCCGCACCCACCGAGTGTTGCTCCTCGCCGGGTTCCTGTTCGTTTGCGGGTTCCAGGTGGTCGTACTGGCCCTCGTCGGGAGCGCCGGGATGCTCGAGTTCATTCAAAACGTCTTCCGGCAGATGCCGCTTCCCGCGCAGCAGTTCTTCGGTGCGGACCTGATGGCCCGGTTCACTGCGTCGGGCGCCGTCGCCCTCGGCTACAGCCACCCGTTCGTCCTCGTAATGACGGTGTTCGTGGCGATACTCCTCCCCACCCGGCACATTGCCGGGGAGATCGAAGCCGGCACGCTAGAGCTCGTCCTCTCGATGCCGGTGCGGCGAAGCGCCATCGGACTTTCCCTGTGGGTGGGCGGCGGGCTGGCGCTGCTCTTGCTGACGTCCGGGTGCTGGTTGGGCACGGCGCTGGGGTTGTTGCTGTACCCTGAAATCGAAATGGTCGACACGTCGTTGATCGTGAAGCTCGGCCTCAACCTGTGGCTCCTCCTGTTTGCGATTTGCAGCTACACGTTGCTCATTTCAGCTTTCCAACGTGAAGCCGGCGCCGTGGCACAACGCGCCGTAGTCGTCACCTTGCTGTTTTACTTCCTTTACTACGCCATTCCGGTCTGGCCGGAGGCCGAATTCTTGAGCCCCTTCACAATCTTCCACTACTACCAGCCGCAGAAAATCATGCAGGGTGAGCCGATCTGGGTGCGGAACGTCGCCGTCCTTTCGAGCCTCATCCTCATAACGGCCGCAGCCAGCATCGTAAAGCTCGTCCGGCGGGACATTCCCGGTTGACGGCAATAACTTTTGGTGCTTCAACCATCCAGGCGTAACCGGAGGTAAGCCCGGTCGTCGAACGATGCGTTCCCCTCGTAGAGGCCTTTTGTAGACGGGTGGTCGCGGATGCAGAGCGGGTCTTGCGCGAGGACCTTCCGAAGCGCCGCCTCCGTCTCGGCCAGCGTGGGATAGAGCTGTGGATACCCATCGGTGCCAAGTACCAGCGTTTTTGCATCGTGTGGTACGTCGATCACCTTGACGCGCTGAATCGGCACGTCGAATCCGTTGAGTACCGAATAGGCAAACGGGGTGCCCGGAGGGGCATTTTGGAGCGCCATCTGCCTCACGAGGAGCGGCATCAAAAAAGCACGCCCCGGATCGTTGCGCATGAGCTCGTCGACCGACGTCCCGTTCAGCAGCTCAAGCTCCAGAAATAGGGCACGCGTCTGCGCGAGGATCTCGTCGACCAGTATGGGATTGGTATAGTATTCGGTATCGACCAGGCACATGCAGTCGCCGATCATCCACACCTGGCGTCGGGCTCTGGAGAATATCGCAACCGATGCCGTGATCCGCTCGTGCGGCAGCTCCTTGACGCGTTGCAGAAGGTCGTGCGCTTCGTAGTACGTGCGGATACTCGCTGTAAGGTGCTTCAAGGCTTCGGGCAGATCGGCCCCCTCCCGCAGCGTTTCGATTCCGTTCGAGAGCAGGCGCACCGCCATGCGGCCC
The DNA here is from genome assembly GCA_966250015.1 of uncultured bacterium. Lineage (GTDB taxonomy): Bacteria > Bacteroidota > Rhodothermia > Rhodothermales > DASSAV01 > CBINFS01. Next base: position 48,698 of record CBINFS010000023.1, read on the forward strand.
GGCGTTAACCCCTCGTACCTCCTTTCCGTCTTGCACGATGCCCCGTCGATCACTGCTGCATAATGCGACGTCACTACGAGAGCATCTTCACAGCTCGAGAGATCCCCCTTCCCGGGCTGCACTAACTGTTCAACAATCGTCATACTACGGTTGGAGGCTTGAGCGGAACAAACGAACCGGAATATAATGCCGCAAACCTATTCGCGCACGAAGACCCCGTGGAATAACACACCCCCCGCCAGTATGCCGCCATTTCGATGGAACGGTTTATTTTTTCACACGAAGACGCGAAGAAAGAGAGGTCGGTTGGGTGTGCAGTAAGTACCCTTATTGCCAGTCCTGGCGAATGCATTTCATAAAGATGCCTCGTCGCTGCGCTTCTTGGCATGACAAATTGGAACGTAGCGAAAATGGTGATTCCAAATGACTGTCAATACCTATAATAGTGTCATCCCGACGAGCCTTGCGAGGAGGGATCTTCCTGAAGTGCGGCCTTTCTGATTGGTTAATACGGGGACTGGAAGACCTGGACATGCGACATGTCGCGGAGCGACTGAGGGGTAAATTGATTGTCTTCCAAGACTTACTCTTACTTCTCTATCTGTTTCGCCTGGATCCCCGTAATGGCGGAGATGACGCAACAACTAGGGGTGCCGCCTTTTATTGACATTTCCATTTCCCTCCGCGAACCGCCAACAACACGCATCCCAGCACGTTGCCAAAAAAGCGAAGCCTCGGTACGGGTGTTCTTTGTACATTAGGGCCAGGAACGTCACGGAAAAACAAACAATACGTTATGGCCGCAATCGTACTCGATGGAAAGGCTCTCGCGAGCCAGATGGAGCAGGACCTCGCACGACGTGTCGAGCGCATCAAGGAGAAAACCGGAGGCGAGACGCCCGTACTTGCCACGATCCTCGTGGGGGACGATCCGGCTTCCGCCACCTACGTCCGTATGAAGGGGAACGCATGCGAGCGTGTGGGGATGACGTCGCGCAAGGTGCTCCTCCCCGAGGAAACGACGACCGAAGAGCTGCTCGATGTCATCGACGAGCTGAACGCCGATCCGCTCGTCAAGGGCATTCTGCTCCAGCACCCCGTCCCGCCGCAGATCGACGAACGCAAGTGCTTCGACCGGATCGCTCTCGAAAAGGACGTGGACGGCGTTACGAGCCACGGGTTCGGGCGCATGGCGATGAACGAGCCCGCTTACGGCTCCGCCACACCGGCCGGCATCATGCGCCTGCTCGCCCACTATGAGATCCCGTTGCAGGGCCTCAACGCGGTGGTCGTCGGCCGCAGCCCGATCCTGGGCAAGCCAATGGCCATGATGCTGATGAACGCCAACGCCACGGTTACCATTTGCCACTCGAAAACGCGCGACCTGCCCGACATCGTCCGCAGAGCAGACCTCGTGGTGGGCGCAGTCGGCAGGCCGGAGTTCATTCGCGGCGACTGGATCCGCGATGGGGCTATTGTCGTCGATGCCGGCTACCATCCGCAAAAGGTCGGCGACGTCGAGCTGAGCGCCGTCAAGGACCGGTGCAAGGCTTACACTCCCGTTCCGGGCGGCGTCGGACCGATGACCATCGCCACCCTTATCGCACAGACGGTCGAAGCGGCCGAAAAGAGCGTCGGACTGCGCACCTGACCCCGGCCGCGAGACCGGTCGTACTGCACTGCCTCCATCCGTATGGCCCGGTTCACCGAACATACCGGCAATTCCGCCGACGAAGGCAAGCCCCTGCGTTTCGGCGTCGGGCAGCTGTTTGCGACGGGTCCACGCCCGGGACGCGACCGGATCTTCCACATCGCCGGCCTGCGGCTTTCGGCCACCGAAGCACCTGCTCTGCGGGACTGGATCGTAAACCCCGGGCAACCCATCACGAAACGGCTGTACGACAAGAGCCGCGTCAGCACTGCAGCGGCCTCGGAGAGCCCCGACTGGGAAACCATTGGGCCAACGGAAATCACCCCGTTTTTTGCCGACCTCGACGTCCTGTTCGTCTTTAACGTCGAGCAGCAGCTTACATGGTTCCAGGAGGTCGTCCTGGCGGGCGTCGACGAGCCACCCGTCTGCGTCGACCTGTACGCGCTCGCCCAGTTTTTCCTGCCCGAGCGTTCGTTTTACGACGCGGAGGAGCTGATCTTGCGGGCTGTGCCTGCGGACGAGTGGAAGCGATCGGAACCGCGCCTCCCCTACCTCGTCCGGGGTTACGGCGCCGTGTTGCGGGACATCCTGGCCTCGATCCTCAACAAGATCCGTCCAGAGCAAAAGCACAACTATCTCTACGCGCTGCTCGAGGAGGCGGTGCGGCCGCGAAACGCGCCGGTCGACTTTAAGCTCGTCGCCCTCGCGGCCGCCGAGGCGCGCCGCATCCAGTGGAGCGACGACCTCTTCGCCACCGGTTTCGACCCGCCCGATCCCTACCCCGTCCGCACCCTCAAGCCTGACGACCTCATTGCGAGGGCGCTCGAGTGCCTGCCTCCTTTGGTCGAATCCGGAAAAAGACGTCTCTGGCTTGCCGATCCCGGCGGGGACGGGGTTGTTGCCGGAGCCGAAATCGGGGGTGACGGAGCGGATCAGCAGACCCGATCGACCGACATTTCCCCGGAAGACGTCGAGCTTGTCTTCGAGAAGCTGAGCCACGACGTACCGTCGTTCCAGCCGCGCGAGGGGCAGCTTGCCTTTGCGCGATTTTGCGTCGACGCCATCAACCACACCGGAATCTTCGCCGTCGAGGCCGGCACCGGCACCGGCAAAACCCTCGGGTACCTCGTCCCTGCCTGTGAGTACGTCCGTCGGAATCCCGGCAGCCAGTTTGTCGTCGTCACGGCGACGAAGAACCTCCAGAACCAGGTGGTCGAGCAAGAGCTGCCCAAGCTCACGACCGGCAAGTCGATCTACCGGGATGTCCGGGGCGCCGTGTTGAAAGGCAAGGCCAACTACCTCTGCATCACCGCCGTGGCCGACCTCTTCGAGCAGATTTACCGGGGAAAAACGGACGACCCGCAGCTCCGGCTGGCCTGGCTGTACCTCTACCTCGTGCTGCTCCGGGGGCACGGTGAGATCGAGATCATCCCCTGGAGCCTCAAGCGCCGCTTCCCGGTGCTCCTCGAGCTGCTCGAAGAGACGAATGCGGCGACCTCCTGTATGCCCGGGCTTTGCCGCGTCGGGCCTGCGTGCGTCTATTCCCGCCATCTACGGGCAGCCGCCGAGGCCGACATCGTCGTGACCAACCAGCACAAGCTCGGGTACGCGGGTGAGATGCTTCGCGAGCGGGCGAGGGTTTGTGTGATCGACGAAGCCGACCAGTTCCCGGAGGCGTTCCGAAGCTCGATCGAGGTCGACGTCGAAGACGTGATGGTCCGGAGGAGGTTGCTCAACCGCCTCGCCGGATCAATCAAGCGGCCGGGCTTCGCCGAGTACCTCCGCGAGCGTTTCCTGAAAGAACTCGAGCACGCCGACCGGGAGCAGACGTTCGCCTCGCTCGACAAAGGCATCCGAAACCTCGACCGGCTCCTCACCGCGTGCGAGGCTGCAGAAACGATCCTTGTGAACATCGGCCGTATCCCGGACCGGATGCCCCACGGCCCCTACCGCTGGCTGAACATGCGGCCGAAAAATGCTGGCGAGCTGCTTTGCAACGCCCTGTCGGACCTCGCCGTCCAGCTCGATACCATCAACCTCGCCTGCAACGAGATCCTGAAAAGCGGCCGGTATGAAGAACAGGCAAGAGATGCCGCGCGCCAGAACCTCCTGGCCTCCGAGAGGGCGCGCCTCGAACAGTTCCGCGACCTCGCGCACGAGATGAAGAGCAACGCGGAGGCCATCGCTGCCGATTACCCTTCCGTCGACTACGTACACGTCTTCAGCCACAACGCCTGGGGCTGGCGCGTCGTTAAAATCCCATTCCGCATCGGCAAAGAGCTCGAATCTGCCATCTTCAGGCAGTTCGAAACGACGATTTTTACGTCGGCCACCCTATTCGTCGACGACTCGCTCGACCTTTTTGCCCGCGAACTGAACCTGGCGGACGAGTTCGACGGGACGCTCCGCCTCGTGTCCCCGTTCGACTACCGGTCGCGCGTGCTTGGTGCGGTCACCACCTCGATCCGCCCATTCAAGTGGAACGGGCCGCCGGAGGAAAGAAACGCCTGGATCGACGAAGTCGCCCGGGCTATTGCGATACTCGCCATCGCTACGTACGGCCGGACGCTCGTGCTTTTCACCAACGCGAGAGAGATGCAGGAGGTCTTCTCCCGCGTGGCGCCGGTCCTCGAACGCCACGACATCGAGATGCTCATCCAGGAAGGCAGCAGCCTGGCCGAGATCAACACGTTCCGCGCCACCGAGTACAGCGTCCTGTTCGGCGTCGAGCGGTTCTGGACGGGCGTCGACTTCCCCGGACCTACACTCTCGCAGCTCATCATCGTGCGGATCCCCAACCCGAACCTGAGCGACCCACTCATCCAGCACAGACTCGACGTGCAGGGAGGGGCGTTCTGGGACTCCTACTACCGTCCCGTGACCCGCCTCAAGCTAAAACAGGGTTTCGGACGCCTGATTCGCTCGGAGAAGGACCGTGGCGTGTTCGTCCTGCTCGACCGACGCATCCTCGAAAATGCCCGAATGCGCGACCTCCGGAGGGAGCTCCCGATCCCGCTCCAGTCGTTCCCACGCGCCCGCAAAGGCCGCTACGCCCTCTACGATCTCGTCAACCGGGGCCTCTCGATGCTCGAGCTCAACCCCGAGTTCGAGTCCCGCAACGTCGACCTCGCCCAGATTTGAGCTTTATTTCCTCACGCGAAGACGCGAAGGCGCGAAGAAAAATCAGAATGGCACTCCGCAGATGGCCGCAAATGGGCGCAGATGATTTTTAGGTGGGAGTAACCCGGAGGCGGGACGTTATCTTCAACCATAACCCTAAAATACACGTCATCCCGGCCGCCGAGCCGGGATCCAGGAAACGTCTCCTTAGGCCTGTACCTTTCTGCCTCGCGCAGCCCTTTCCTGGATCTCCGCCTTCGCGGAAATGACGTGTTCGGAAAGGTATGCTTGAAGACAACGACCTGCCTTCGGGATCAATTCACCCATCTCCTCAAAAACCATCAGCATCCATCTTTGAATAAACAATATCCTTCGCGTCTTCGCGTGAGTCCTTTTTTTTCGATTCACGCCATTTCCGGCATGCCCATCTCGGCCCATTCTTCGCGGGAGGGGCCATAAATGCCGGGGACGCGGAGGCCGGCCTGGCGCATCAGTACCGTAAGCTGGCCCAGGTGGTGAACCTCGTGAATCACCAGTACGGTCAGGATCTTCCCCTTCGTCCACATCTCGCCGTACATGTTCACTTCTTCCTTCAGCTCCGCGTCGGTCCAGTTGCTTTCGACTGCCTCTCCCAGGGAACGGGAGGTCTTTTCGTAAGCCTCCAGAATCTCTGCGGCGGTTTTGGGGGCGGGTGCGTCTTCGGCAGGACCGTCAACCGACAACCCTACGTGTCCGGGCATTTCCACCAGGCAGAGGACGACGTGCCACGCGAGCTCACGGATTGATCGACCCTGATCGTAGATGCGCTGGTCGAGCGAGTCATCGGTCAGATTTCTGAACAATTTGAGCGTGTTCTCCCGGTGATGGGCCCAGTAATCGGCGAAATCTTTGATTGTGCAAAACATGGGTGACCTCCTGTGTGTGAGTGGATGATGAGATCAAATTAGCGATACACACCACCACGAGGTAGATCACCACAGAAAAGATTTTCCAGTTGACCCGAGTCAGACCGGATCTTGCTCTTCGGGTTGTATAGCGTCCGATGGAGGCTGATCCAGATAAGATTTGAGGACGAGCATGGAGATGCCTATGAGCACGAAAAAGTCGGCGAAGTTGAACGTAGCCCAGCGGTGGGCGCCGATGCCTATGTCGATGAAGTCGGTCACGCGCCCGTCGACGATACGGTCGAGGAAGTTGGCGAGCGCGCCGCCGATCAGGACGCCGAGCGCCCACGGCGCCGGCATCGGGTAGCTGCCGGTCCGCAGCCCGTGCAACAGCCAGAGGGCAAGCAGTACCGTTGCGATGCCGCTCACGATGATCACGCCCGGGCCGTTGGTTGCGAAGAGCCCGAAGGCGATCCCTTCATTGTACAGGAGCGTCAGCCGAAGCCAGTCGCCCGACAGCGCAACGGGAAGGTACGGGATCAACGATTCCTCAGCCCAGGACTTCGTCCCGAGGTCGAAGGCTACCGCCGCCGCCATCACCACCGCAAGAGGAAACAACTTCCTGAACATTCGCACCCCCCACCGCAAATCCAACCGTGAATCGTGCCGTCGCCGGCCATCTTCCTTCTACCCACGACCTGCCAATTATTTCCAGTGGCGGTGTGCCCTCGATGTACGATAGTTGGAAATAATCAGGTCGTCACGACACCGCACCCGCCGGATCGCTGAACAGCCGGGCAAAACCCGGGTATGGAGCGAGCGGGATCAGGTCGAAGCGAATGAGGCCTTCCCGGACGAGCGGAAGCGTCTGCAAGATAGTTGCGGCTTCGTCCGTACCCGAACACTCCAGGACCAGAACGGCGCTTCGCTGGTCGGCTCGAAAGTATATCTCACGGATCAGGTCCATTTGCTGAAGCTCCCACACCCGCCTCGCCTCCTCCACAAGGTACGGCTGATACGCTTCGGGCGAAGTGCCCGGGACTTCGGTTTCGAGCGCAAGCACTTTCATATCGTACCGTTCCAAAGGGTAGCAATACCGGTGTTTCTAAAGGTAGGTGGTACGGTAAAACATATGAATCGAACCTCGAATTATTTTGCCAGCTTGCCATTTATCACACCGTTTTGCTGTATGTTTACGTTAAGACACCGGTGCTTTCAATTTCATTCCTACCTGTATGTCAAACGATCTGAACGCAGGAGGAGGAGCCGCACACGGCTCAGGTGAAGAAAGGAAGCCATTTCAAAGCGAACAGGCGCCGCCTATCGCAGAAGAGGTCAGAGAAGAGGAGGCGCATCGGAGAATGATCAGGTTCGAGGCGTCGCTGGACAATGCTCCGATCGGCCTCATTTTCTTCGACCGAACCCACCGGCTTATACGAGTAAATACGCTGTTCGAAGAAGCCCAAGGCCTTCCCCGAGACCGGATCGTCGGCCGACGGCTCGCTGATGTCGCACCCCGGTTTGCCGCACAGATCGACGACCACGTGGACACCGTCTTTTCGACCGGCAAAGTGGTGAGTGACCTCGTGGTTCAGTGCCCCCGAGGAGAACACCATTGGAGAGCCGGACTTTTTCCTGTCCGTAGTGAGGATACGGTCGAATACGTGGGTGTTTACCTGGTGGACGTCTCCGAAGCTAAACGGCACGAGCAGAAGCTGGAGAACCAGACCAGGCGGGTCGAGATCCTGTCGTCGCTCGTTTCCCGGCTGCTGGCGCCCCACGTGTCGGGCGACATTTCGCCGCACATTCTGAACATTCTTCGCGAGCCGCTGGAAATTGACTATTTGATCAGTACGCAGCTCGAAGGGTCCGGCGCAAACGGCTGTGACTTCGAGTACGCCGGCATCTCGGAGCAGCAAGCCCGGACTGCCATAGAGGTAATGACAGGCCGCGAGGATTTCGATACCCGCATCCGGTCGGGAGAAATACTGTCATTAAGCCCAAATGACGTCCCGGACGTGCTGCCCGAGGATACTACCGTATGCCTGGCCGTACCGATCACCCGGTCGGACACCGTCATCGGATTCATGATCGTCGGATCTTCAAAACGCACGGATTTCGACGAGTTTGATCGAGAGTTCTTCCGCAACATCGGAGGCATGTTCGACCTCATCAAGGAGCGGCGCATGATGGAGCAATCGCTTCGCAGAAGCGAGCTCGAATACCGCACCCTGTTCGAAGAAGAGGGCACCGGGAAGGCAGAAACCGATTCCACGGGCACGCTCCTGCGCGTGAACAACAAGTTCTGCTCGATGCTGGGATTCTCACGCGAAGAGCTCGTGGGTATGAACGTCGTCCAGATAACCCATCCGGACGACCTGGAAAGCAGCCTGGAAGGCGTCCAGGCGTTGTACCGGGGAGAGATCAAGGAGCTCGTCATCGAGAAGCGGTACGTCCGAAAGGACGGCTCCTTCTTCTGGGCAGAGACGACGCTGTCGCTCATCCGCGACGAGAACGGGGAGCCCATACATTCGATATCGGTCGTGCGCGACATCACCGAGCGGATCAAACACGCCGAAGCCCTCCGTAAGCACGAGACGATGCTTGCCGAGCGCGTGCAGCGACGCACGGCACAGGTCCGTGCACTCTCGCACGCCCTGGCAGGCGCCGAGCAGACCGAGCGGCGGCGCGTCGCCCAGCTCCTCCACGACGACCTCCAGCAAGTCCTCCACGCCGCACACCTCAAGACGCAGGTCCTCTCGATGGACGCAGCCGATCTGGGGCTCGACGAGCTCGTAACGCAGATCGACGAGATCAAAGCCCTCCTCAAACGCGCCGCCCAGACCACCCGGTCGCTGGCGACCGAGCTCTCACCCCCCGCACTCGAAGAAGAAGACCTGACCATCAGCCTCCAGTGGCTCGCCGGGCACGTGTATCAAATGCACGAGCTCGAGGTCGACTTCTCTTGCAGCGGCCCGTGCATCGTTCCCCGGCGCGAAGTACGCACGCTCATCGTCCACGTGGTCAACGAGCTGCTCTTCAACGTCGTAAAGCACGCCGAAACGAAAAAAGCTTCTCTGGTCCTCGACTTCGACGACGATCAGGTCTTCATAGAGGTCCGTGACAAGGGCAAGGGTTTCGACACGAGCGGGGGCGTTAAGGAGACGTCAGCCGCGTTTGGACTCGCGAGTGTGCGCGAACGCCTGAGCTGGATCGACGGCTCCTTCGAGGTCATATCGAGCCCCGGCCAAGGCACCACCGTCCGCATCTCCGTCCCCATCACCAACGACGCCGACGCGTGAGCATTTTAAGACTACATCCGCCGATGGACGCAGATTAGCGCGGATGTTTTTCTGAGGGCGCGCGACCCCAGGGCGGGACGTTTAGTGCTACCGAAGACACTACACAGATACGTCATCTCCGCGAAGGCGGAGATCCAGGGAT
>CBINFS010000024.1:0-57496 GCA_966250015.1 uncultured bacterium
CTCTTTTGACCCGGCAAAAGAGAAGGAAACAGAATGATCTACCCCTCAGTCGCTCTGCGACAGCTCCTCCCGTAACGAGTACAGGACAGGCCCGTCCAGGGGAGCATTCTTTCGCGCTCATTTTCCGCTGGTGCTAACCAGAACGGTCGCACTTCGTGAAGATCCCTCACTGACGTTCGGGATGACATGTTTTTGGGTGTGCGTGACTCCGCCCACCGTCGTCATTCCGGGGAGCAAAGCGACGAGGAATCTTTGTGAAATGCATCCCTCTGATTGGATGATCAGGGCACGCACACTTCTTTCGAAAACATAGCCTTCCTTCGCGCCTTCGCGAAAAAAACCCAATATCCTACCATCTGTACCGTATCCCTGCGTAACCGGGGGCGAGGGAGAACACGAGCGCGTTGGGGCCGGATTGCAGGCGCTGGTGGCGGCGAGCGAGCCATCGGCCCATCGCGATCCCGATGGCCGCCCCAACGACGATGTCGGACGTCCAGTGCTTGTCGTGGGCTAGGCGGGCAAGAGACGTACCGACGGGCAGAATGTAGAGGCCGTAGGTCAAAATGCTCGGGTAGTAGACCACCCACGGCGTGATGATGCCGAACGACGCGATCGCGTGCCCGGACGGGTACGAGCTGTTCCCTTCCCCTGAAAACGGATTTTTGCCCGTGGTCGCAAAAAAGGCGTAGGGGTTGTCGGTTAGCTCGGGCCGCCTTCGGCCAAAAATCCCTTTGAACGCATACCCGAGCAGCCCGGCGTACACGAGCGTCTGGAACGACGTGAAGGCCGCGTCCTGAAGCTTTGTACTGCGTGTGAACATCGACCCGCCCGCTATCAGGACCACCGGCAGGTTGATGCGCGGCCCGCCGAGGTCCTCCACCGCGTCGACGAAGCTTTTCAAGCCGCCGGTATAGACGTCGTGGACGCCGTCCTGCAGCTCGTCGTCCACCACGGACAAGCCGGCCGTAAGGGCTGCACCGCCCGCCACGTAAAGCCCGGTGCGCGGGGTGAACGTGACTTCGGCCAGCCCGCCCAGGTCCTGATACATCCAGTGAACGAACCGCACCCGGCTGGTCTCAGGCTGCGCCTGAGAAAGGCAGGGAAAAGCGAAAATGCAGGCAAGGGAAACGATCAGCAGGCGTTGTGGAGGCGTCATGAGTGTAAGAGGTTAAGGCTTTGATCAGCCTGAATCTACACACACAAACGCCCTCCTTTCTTACCGGCACCGCCTTTTTACATCCCTGCCCGTACGACGTACACCCCACCGGACTTTGTCTCGAACGTGCGCGTGCCATCGGCCTCTGCTCGCAGCCGCACCGGCCTGCCGTCTTCGTACACTGTCACTGGCACCGACGCGGCGAGGCGTACCGGCTCTCCCTTCTCGGATCGTATGACCGCCTCGACGAGCCTCCCCTCCGCCCACGAGAGATCGACCACGAAGCCGCCGCGTGCCCGCAGGCCCTTTACGCTGCCGGTAGACCAAGCGGATGGCAATGCGGGCAGCAGCTCGATCCGGCCGGCGTGGCTCTGGAGCAGCATCTCGGCGATACCCGCCGTGCCGCCGAAGTTGCCGTCGATCTGGAACGGCGGGTGGTCATCGAACAGGTTCGGAAGCGTCGACTGCCTGAGCAGGGCAACGACGTTCTCAAAAGCCTTTTCGCCGTCGTGGAGGCGTGCGAAGAAGTTGATGATCCACGCCCGGCTCCAACCGGTGTGGCCGCCGCCGTGCGACAGGCGCTTCTCGATCGTTTTCCGTGCGGCCTCGTACAAGTCCGGGGTCTGCGTGGTAATGCTCGAACCGGGGTGCAGCCCGAGGAGGTGTGAGATGTGCCGGTGTCCCGGCTCCGCCTCTTCGTAATCCTTCACCCACTCCTGGATCGTGCTGTCCCGGCCCACCCGCACCGGCGGCAAGCGGTCGAGGGCGGCCGCAAGGGAGTCCCTGAAGTCCTGATCCACCTCCAGGATCTCGGCAGCTTCTAACGTATGCCGGAAGAGCTCGGTGATGATCTGGACGTCCATCGTCGGCGCGTACGTGAGCTGGGTTGGTTCGCCCGTTTCCGGATGGATGAAGGCGTTCTCAGGTGAGTACGAGGGCGTCGTCACCAGGTAACCCTCGGGCCCCTCTACCAGGAAGTCGAGGACGAACTCGGCGCTTTCCTTCATGATCGGGTAGGCCTTGTCCCGCAGGAACGCCTCGTCGAGCCCGTATTCGTAATGGCGCCAGACGGGGAAGGTCATCCACGCCCCGCCCATTGGGAACATCGCCCAGTGGACCGCATCGTGAAGCCCGGTACGGCCAAAAACGTCGGTGTTGTGGTGCATCGTCCACCCCCCGGCGCCGTACATCTTGCGCGCAGTCACCCGCCCCGGTACCCGGAGCCGGTCGACGAACTCGATGACGGGTACCGCCGTCTCGGGCAGGTTCGTCACTTCCGCCGGCCAGTAGTTCATCTGGAGGTTGATGTTCACGTGAAAGTCGCTCTGCCACGGGGCCTCGATGTGCTCGTTCCAGATCCCCTGGAGGTTTGCAGGCAGCCTGCCCGGTGCACGCGAGCTGCCTACGAGCAGGTAGCGGCCATACTGGAAGTAAAGATCGACGAGGTGCGGATCCGTTTCCCCTTCCTTGACCCGCTGAAGCCTCGCGTCGGTCGGGATCGTGTCCGCCACGGCTCCGGCAAGGTTCAGCTCCGTTCTCTCCATGAGCGCCCGGTGCTCGGCTTCGTGACGGGCCTTCAGGTCTTCATACGCCACGTCGGCAACCCGTGCCAGCGCTTCAGCGCTCTCCGCGGCCGGATCGGCGTCGGCGTCGAGGTCCATTTTCTCGACGTTGTAATCCGTCTCCGCCGCGATGTACAGCGTGACGGCGTCGGCGCCGGTCACCTCGATCCGGTCCTCGCCTGCTCCGGCCACCGAACCCCCTTCTGCCGCAACCCGTACGCGCCCGGCAAACCGCATCCCGGACCCTCCCGGCCCCTGCGCGTCGTTCGGCTCGTATTTGATTTGCCCGGCCAGCAGGAGCTCGTTTTCAGACGATCTCGTTATCTGGGCGTCACGCGGCCGCGAAAGGCCGAGCGAAACGTTCAGGCTGCCCGGCTCGCTTGCAGACAGGCGGACGAGCAGCACGTCGTCTGCCGCCGACGACAGCACCTCGCGCTCGTACAACACACCCCCCGACGAAAATACCGTCCGCGCGATTCCTGTGCCCAGGTCGAGCTCCCGCGTGTAATCCGTTACCTCTTCGACTCCGTGAGTCTCGATCGTGAGGTCCATGAAGGTCTGGTACGACCGAAGCGTCCGCGGTATGGCAAGGAGTGTGCGCTGGGCCAGCTCGTAGGCCTCCGGTTCACGGCCTCCGAAGATCAACCGACGGATCTCCGGCAGGGCTTCGAGCGCCTCGGGATTGTTGTCGTCGATCGGCCGGCCCGCCCAGAGCGACTCCTCATTGATCTGGACGCGCTCGCGCTGGACGCCGCCAAACACCATCGCACCAAGCCGGCCGTTACCGACTGGTAGGGCTTCCACCCACTCGTTTGCCGGCTGCCGGAACCAGAGGCGCATCCGTTCCGCATACGCCTCTTCCCAGCCCTGGCTTTCAGCGGCCATGTCTTCGATACCCGCGGTGTCGCAGGCGGTTAGTGTGGTGAGTAAACCGCCGATGAACAGGTAAAGGATAAGTCGGACCATCGTTTCAGAGCTGATTTGGGTGAAACGGACTGTGATTTTTTAATCGTCCGAGGGTCTTCCTATCGACGCCAGCAGGCCGCCGTCGACGTAGAGGATCTGCCCGTTGACGAAGCTGGACGCATCGGACGCGAGGAAAACGACAGCGCCGTGCAGCTCGTCCGGGTCGCCCCATCGTCTGGCCGGCGTGCGGCTCACGATGAAGGCGTCAAACGGGTGGCCGGGTGTGCGCAACGCCGCGGTCATGTCCGTCGCAAAATACCCCGGACCGATCCCGTTGACCTGGATGTTGTACCGCGCCCACTCAGTCGCCATGTTCCGTGTGAGCATCTTCAGGCCGCCCTTGGCTGCCGCGTACGCACCGACGGTGTCCCGGCCGAGCTCACTCATCATCGAGCAGACGTTGATGATCTTGCCCCTCCCCCGCTCGATCATGCCGCGGACGATCGTCTGTGCGACAACGAACGGCGCCACCAGATCCACGCGGATCACCTCCTCGAAGTCGGTTACGGGCATCTCCGCGAGGTTCGCGCGTCGCATGATCCCCGCGTTGTTGACCAGAATGTCGATCGGACCCACCTCCGCTTCGATCCAGGCAACCGCCTCCCTGACCGCTTCGGGATTCGTCACGTCGAACAGGTATCCGAATACCTCGAAGCCTTCCTCTCTGAAGGCCTCCACCGCCGCATCGAGGCTTTCCTGCGACGTGCGGCCATTGATGACGACCCGAGCGCCTGCTCGCGCCAACCCCGTCGCCATCGCCCTCCCCAGGCCACGCGTCCCGCCCGTAACGAGCGCGATCCGCCCCGTCAATTCGAATAGACCCCTCTCCATACGCCTTGACGTGATTCGAGGTGATTCAGTCTTTGCTTCAAGCTATGGCCTGTCCCGAAACAAATAAAGCCTTGCACCCGGATTCTAGTGGCCATAGAAGAAAAACGTCGCCATCTCCTTGACATCTCATAAGTAAACACTTATATTTCATCCATGATAGACACCGTCGAAGCCGAGAACAGGGTCTTCCACGCGTTGGCGGATCCGAGCCGTCGGGCGATCTTCGAGTCGCTCTCCCACGGCGAGGCCGCCGTGAAGGACCTCACCGCCCGATTCGATATCTCTCAGCCGGCCGTTTCACAACACCTGGCGATTCTGAAGAACGCCGGACTCGTGACGGGTCGGCGAGAGGGTCGCCGCGTCGTCTACCGGATGGAGCCCGGCGGGCTAAAGCCGCTCATCGACTGGATGGCGCATTACCGCACCTTCTGGGCCGAGCACCTCGATCGTCTCGAACGTCTCATTGATAAACTGGATTGATGCCGTTTACCGACACCACCGCCAAAAAGCAAACCGAAGTCCTTTCGTTCGAATTTGAGCTGTCGCATCCACCCGAAAAGGTGTGGCGGGCGCTCACCGAGCCGGAGCTGCTCTCCGAGTGGCTGCTGCCCGTCGTCGACGCCCGGTTCGAGCCGGGTGCCTCGTTCCACTTCATGGCGCCACCCCAGCCGGGTTGGGACGGCATCGTGAGCTGCCGCGTCGTCGAGGTCGAGACGTATCGTAAGCTATCCTATTCGTGGGTCGTCGGCGATCTCGACACGGTCGTCACGTTCACCCTCTACCCCACAGAATCAGGTACTCGCCTGACGCTCGTGCAGTCAGGCTTCAAACCGGATCAGAAGAAAAACTTCGGCGGCGCACGTTACGGATGGCGGATGATGGGCGAAAAGCTCGTCGACTTGCTCGACAGTCTCTCGTAAATCCCACTCTCCACCAGGTTCTTTTCTCCACTCCTGTCGATCAATTATCCTTTTTTCGATTAATCACAAAAAACACGGAGGTAACTGTGAGCTGGAATCGTGGTATCCGTCAGACCCATCGCTGGCTGTCCATCGCGTTTACGCTGGTCGTCATCGCCAACTTTGTCGCGCTCGCACTCGGAACATCCGCCGAATGGTTGGGCTATCTTGCGCTGTTGCCCCTCTTTGCCTTGCTGTTTACCGGACTCTTCCTCTTCTTTCAGCCGTACGTTTCCCGATGGCGTAGCCTTCGCCGCGCCGGCTGAATCGTTGCTTCGCATCACCTCAATCGATCGCAAATGACGGAAATCCACACCACCAACGGCCGGCACCCCGCCGACCGCCACGACCGGATCTGCATCCGGGGAGCCCGGGTGAACAATCTCAAAGACGTCAACCTCGACATCCCCAAGCGACGGCTCACGGTGTTCACCGGCGTCTCGGGTTCGGGCAAGTCGTCGCTGGTCTTCGGCACCATCGCCGCTGAATCGCAGAGGCTGATCAATGAGACCTACAGCACGTTCGTGCAGGGGTTCATGCCGAGCCAGGCCCGGCCGGAGGTGGACGTCCTCGAAGGCCTGACCACTGCGATCATCGTCGATCAGGAGCGGATGGGCGCCAACGCGCGCTCCACGGTGGGCACCGCCACCGACGCCCACGCGATGTTACGGGTCCTTTTCAGCCGCCTCGGGAAGCCCCACATCGGCCCCTCCAACGCGTTTTCGTTCAACATCCCCTCGGTCAGGGCAACGAGCCAGGTCACGATCGAGAAGGGGGAAAACAGAAGCCCGAAGGACCTCACGTTCAACTACGTCGGCGGTATGTGCCCGCGCTGTGAAGGCATGGGCACGGTGAACGACATCAACCTTAGCGAGCTCTACGACGACTCCCGCTCGCTCAATCAAGGCCCGTTTAAGATTCCCGGCTACTCCGCCAATACCTGGTACGCCCGGATCTACTCGTTGTCGGGCCTGCTCGATCCGAACAAGCCGATCCGCGAATTCACCCCTGAAGAGCTGCACGTCTTTCTTTACCAGGAGCCGACCAAGGTCAAAGTGTCCGGCGTCAACGTCACGTACGAAGGGCTGATTCCGAAAATTCGGAAGTCGTTCCTGTCGAAAGACCTCGACGCCCTCCAGCCTCACGTCCGGGCGTTCGTCGAGCGTGCGGTCACGTTCATCAAGTGTCCTGACTGCGGCGGCACCCGCCTGAACGAAGCCGCCCGTTCCTCGAAAATCCGGGGTCTCAACATTGCCGACGTTTGCGAAATGCAGATCAGTGACCTCGCCGAATGGATCCGCGAGCTGGACGAGCCCTCCGTCGCACCCTTGCTGAAGACGCTCCAGGCCACGCTCGACTCGTTTGTCGAGATCGGGCTTGGCTACCTCAGCCTCGACCGGCCTTCAGGCACCCTCTCGGGCGGCGAGGCCCAGCGCACGAAAATGATTCGCCACCTCGGATCATCGCTCACCGACGTGACCTACGTCTTCGATGAACCGACCATCGGGCTCCACCCCCACGACATCCGGCGGATGAACGACCTCCTGCTCCGGCTGCGCGACAAAGGCAACACCGTGCTCGTTGTCGAGCACAAGCCGGAGATCATCAAAATTGCCGACCACGTCGTCGACCTCGGTCCGGGCGCCGGCTCTCAGGGCGGCGAGGTGGTATACGAAGGCTCAGTCGAAGGCCTTCTGGCAAACAATACACTCACCGGTCTCCACCTGAACGACCGCGCAACCCTGAAGCCCGAGGTGCGCCGCCCCAGGGGCGTGCTCGAAGTGCGCGGCGCCAACACGAACAACCTGCAAAACGTCGACGTCGACATCCCGCTCGGCGTGCTCGTGGTGGTGACCGGAGTGGCCGGCTCGGGAAAGAGCTCTCTGATCCACAGCTCGGTATGCCCGCTGGAGGGGGTTGTCGAGGTCGATCAGGCTACGATCCGGGGATCCCGGCGAAGCAATCCGGCCACGTATACCGGCCTGCTCGACCCCATCCGCAAGACGTTCGCAAAAGCAAACGGCGTGAAGCCCTCACTCTTCAGCCCCAACTCCGAGGGGGCGTGCCCCGTCTGCAACGGCGCAGGGGTGATTTACACCGACCTCGTCATGATGGCCGGCGTCACGACGGTGTGCGAGGAATGCGAAGGTCGCCGCTTCCAGGCCCCGGTGCTCGAGTACCGGCTCGGCGGACTCAACATTGCCGACGTTTTCGACCTGTCGGTTGACGAGGCGGCCGCCTTTTTCGGCGCCGGTCCTGCCCGTACGCCTGCCGCACACCGGATCTTGCAATGGATGTCCGACGTCGGGCTCGGCTACCTTCGTCTCGGCCAGCCGCTCACCACGCTCTCCGGCGGCGAGCGCCAGCGTCTCAAGCTCGCCACCTACATGGGCGCAGACGGCGGCATCTACGTCCTCGACGAGCCGACGACCGGCCTCCACCTCGCTGACCTCGAACAGCTGCTGGCTCTGTTGGATCGGTTGGTCGACTCCGGCAAGTCGGTCATCGTGATCGAGCACCACCTCGCAGTCATGGCGCATGCCGACTGGATCATCGACCTTGGCCCCGGCGCCGGGCACGACGGCGGGCGGATCGTCTTCGAGGGCACCCCCGCCGAACTCGTGGCAAACCGCTCCACCCTCACCGGCCTCCACCTCGCCGAATACGTCGGCGCCTGAATGGGTCGTTTGGAGCACACGAAGACACGAAGAATTCGATCGAGCCACGTGCTGTGCGTCCCCCCACTGACATTTCTGAAGGTTGCGTTTCATAAAGATCCCGATCCTGCTTCGCAGGATCGGGATGACATGGCGGCGGCATGACGCCTACCCCACACCCTGTCATTCCGAATGAAGTGAGGAATCTTCCCGAAGTGCGGCGTTTTTGTTTGACGGCAGAGGTGATAGCAAGAAGGGGTTCCCTTGAACGAGCCAATGCCTGGATCTCCGCCTTCGCGGAGATGACGTATTGAGTAATGGTGTAGCGAGAGTACACGTCCCGCCTTCGGACCGCGCTGATTCAAAAAAACATCTGCGTCCATCTGCGGACGAAAAACCAGTCCCTTTTCCACCATCCCTGTCGAAATGGCTCACTCCTGATCCTGCAGAACAGAAGTTTTACGATGTGTCCTGGGCTCTAGTGAAGTGTTAACGGCAGTGCGTTTGAGCACGATGAGCGAGAGGTCGTCGCTCGGGCGGGCATCTCCAATGAACGCGTCCACCGCAGCAAGCAGCCGCTCGCCCACCTCTTCAGCAGAGTAGTCGCGGGCGTTTTTCAGAAGGGCCGCCAGTCGCGTACGTTCGAAGAAGACACCCTGCTCGTTGCGCGCCTCGGTGAGACCGTCCGAGTACACCAGCAGCACGTCGCCCACTTCGAGTGTCGTCCGCTGTTCTTTGTACGTGGCGAGTGGTGTCAGACCAAGGGCGGGCGCCCCTTTGGCAAGCTCCCGTATGCCTTCCTTCCGTAATATAACTGGCGGGAAATGGCCTGCGTTGAGAATGCGCACCCCCGACCCCTCCGCCTCGATCTCGAGGTACAGCATCGAGACGAACCGGTCTGGCAGACCGTCTCGACAGAAAATCCGGTTCAGCTCGCAGCCAAGATCGGAGAGGGAGTCGTAGTTCGGCGCGATGGCACGTAGCGTCGCCTGGAGCTTCGCCATGTAAAGGGCTGCGGGAAGGCCTTTCCCGGCAACGTCACCGAGCACTACCCCGAGGGAGTTCTCCCTGACCGGAATGTAATCGACGAGGTCGCCGCCCACGTCATTGGCCGGGCGCGTGTAGACCCACGCGTCCCACCCACGAAACTTCGGGTTGTCTTTGGGCATCAGGGCAAACTGCACGGCCCGTCCCGCCTGGAGCTCGTCTTGCGCCAGCAGCTTGTCCTTGAGCTCGAGGAGCAGGATGAACGCCAGCATGGCAAACCCGACGATCAGGGCGCCAATGTTGATCTGGTTGAACGCCCCTTCGAGAAAGAAAATGACACTCGCGACGAGCAGGATCCTCCGGACCGGTGAGAGCTTGAGGAAGCTGTTTTTCAGCAGCCAGGCGATCATGTAGAACCAGCGGCTGGTCTTGCCCATCCCCGCAAGCTCTTCACGCGCCTTGTCGTCCAGGTAGAAATGGTAGACGTCCTCCAGGTCGCGCCTGAATGCCCGCGGCAGGTCTCCCATGTCGATACTGGAAAAACGAGTCGAATCACACGATGAAGTTTCTCTTTGATCCGTGTGGGGAGTCTTTTCTGTCATAACGGCGGCATTCGGACAAACCCATAGCGTCACGATCACCTATACTACGAACAAAATCCTGAAAAGATGACCTCCCGGACTATTTAGCCGTTCTTGGTTGGACGCGGAGCGGCGAAGAGTTCATTTGGGACGGGTGTTGTGCGGGCCCTCACTCCTTTTTATGAGGGCTGCATTTCATAAAGATCCCTCTCCTGCTTCGCAGGAGAGGGATGACACCATGGGTCGGTGGCAGTAGAGGTAAACCCGGTCGGTTGCCTGTACCTCTCAAAATGTCATCCTGACGAGCCTTGCGAGGAAGGATCTTCACGAAGTGCGGCCTTTCTGGTTTTCTAAAACAGGTGAGAAAGGCACCACATACTGCTCCCCTGAACAGGGGAGCAGTCGCGGAGCGACTGAGGGGTAGATCCTTTTATTTCCTGCTCTTTTGCGGGGTCAAAAGAGAAGCAGAAAACCCCTTTGAAATCGAAACACACGGATCCATCTCTCCCCATGATACCCACAGCCCGTACCGAACGGCGCTGATTGATAGGTGCTGGTACAGAAAGGTCATGCCGTAAGCGCCGTTCGCTAAACGCGCGATGGATCCCCCACGCACGACCCGGCGATTTCAGAATTGGTGCCCATTAAAGCCGAGTGGCAAGCCGGTCCAATGGCTGCGTTTGTCCTTCTGCCGTACACCTTAACCCTCCTTCATTCCGGCCCCCGAGCCGACTAGAGCTTCGCGACTGACGAAGTAAATCCAGGCAAGGGTTATTCAAGGCAGAAAGGTGGAGATCGGCTGTATGTTTTCCCGGATCTCCGCCTTCGCGGAGATGACGTTTTGGTTAGGGTCGCTGGTTATTCTGAACCTCCCGCCTTCGGTCTACATCGGTTCAAAACATCTTCCGCGTTCATCTGCGTAAGATATCCTTCACATCTTCGCGTGAGCAGTTTGTTACCAATCGTGAGCCCTTTGAGCGGAAACATGTTCTAAATACGTGCCTTCAATGCGCCGGAAACGCAAAGAGGCGCCGTCGGAAGGTTCGGGCGGACTTTTTGGGCGACGGCGTATTTTTGGCAAAAGTGGAAACCACCAGCACAGGGGAAAGAAGCGGTATGATCGACGGGAGCTATCTGATTCGGTTGGCCAACAAGCTTCGTACGACGCCTTCGAGAAGGAATGCCAGAACGGAAGCGGATAGGTTGCTTGCCCGTCGCATCTGCCGTATGGTCGATCCCGGTCTGGAGCAGGCAGGCATAACCGGCCTACAATTTTACGTGCGCGACGGCTCCGTGACGGTTTTTGGCCCTGTTACAGATGAATCCAGGCGCGACCACGTTGTGGCGCTGCTCAGAAAGGTGCCGGGCATCCACGCGGTCATTTCCCAGATGCAGCTGATCGATCCCGAGGTGCTGCAACCGATCAGTCAGCGTCGCAGGTTCTCGTCTCAAGCCTGAATGGACCACGCGTTGGGGACGCGCGTGAAGCCGAGGTGCTCGTAGAAGCTCGCTGACATTTCTGAATCGCGCAGGACGAGCTCCGTCCCTTTTACCCGTTTGAGCATTTCCTTCACGAGCCGCGTGCCGATGCCGAGACCCTGCACGTCGGGCTCGACGGCGAGGTCGCACAGGTAGCTCCAGAGCACGCCATCCGAGATCACCCTCGCGACCCCCACCAGGTGCCCGCGATGCCAGGCCGAAAGGACAATCGTCGAAGCCTCATACATCTTCCAAACACGGTCGAGATCTCCAACGGGCCGGCGAAGCGGCGCACGGCGGTAAAGTGTGGCGATCCGCGCTGGCGTGAGCCCCTCGAGCCCCTCACGAATTTCGAGGTCATCGATTTGCTTTCCACCTTCGTCGTGTCCGTTATTAGGGTCCTGATCGGCGTAGCGGCCTATGGGCATGTGGGGTCTCCTGAGCCTGGTGATGTTATTCATGGGGGAAAAGCGGTCCGATTACGCGGTCGTCAACTGCCTACCATTCTACAATCTTTGTGCGGAACGGGTTGTTACATTCCGGAGAAGTAACGGTTTCGATCCCGTGCGGGCTCGATGTGACGCCTTCTATGATCCCTAAGGCCCGGTATGCGCTCCGGATGTTGCTCCTGCCGTTGGGTCTGGAGCCCGAGTGGGCGCCACCGGAGGCTGTTGTCCGCGAAGGGGGACTCTACTACGGACCTACGCCGGCCGATTTCTCAAGCGCGACGGTTCCACTTGCCATCTCTCCCGAAGCGGCAAATTGCTTTGAAAAACAACTTCCTGTCGACCCAAAGTCGGTAACCTGGCTCGAGGGCGTCGACGAGCGTGTGCCCGTCATTTTCAGATCCGAAGACGGCCAGCCTGACCTCGTTGCATCCACCTTTTTCTGGCTCTCCGGCTGGCAGGAGCTGACGACCCGCCCCCGCGACACTATTGGCCGCTTCGGATACAAACACTCCCTTCAAGCCGTCACCGGAACAGTCACGGTCCCAGCAGTTGACTATTACCGGGAGGCCATTGCCCGGATGCTGGCGGAGCGGGGCTACACCATTAGCCACCGCACCTGGGGAGGCCATTCGTGGGCGCTCTGCCCGACGCACGACGTCGACTACCTCAAGAAGTGGCGGCCGGGTATGGTCTACCGGGAAGTCGTCCACTACGCACTCATGAACCATAGAAAAGTAGACGTGCCGGATCGGCTCCGGCGCCTCGGGCAGTTCGTAGCCGACTGGATGCATCCGGGCGATGTCTACCGCAAGGCGCTAGATCGGATACAGGCTGAGGAAGAGGCGCGGGGCGTCGGTGGCACGTTTTTCTTCAAAGCTGGGGCGCACGGGCCGCACGACGTCGCATATCGCCTCGACACCACGTACGTACAGTCGAGATTTGCAAGCCTCACGAAGGCCGGCTTCGAGATCGGCCTACACCCGAGTTTCCACGGTCACACCCACACCGGCTACCTGACAGAAGAGCGCGACCGGCTGCAAAAGGCTGTAGGGCAACCCATAGTGTCCGTCCGGCAACATTATCTCCGTTACGATCCGTGGATCACGCCGATTCTGCACGAGGAGACCGGCTTTTCGATCGATTCGACCCTCGGATTCGCCGAACACGAGGGCTTCCGCCACGGCACCTGCCTGCCGTTCCGACTCTACGACACGGTGGACGACCGCGAGCTTTCCGTCTGGGAAATGCCGCTGGCGATCATGGAATCCGCCCTTTTTAACCGCCGCGGCCTGGACCTCGAGGGCTCGATCGACGCGACGCAACAAATCCTCGCCACGTGCCGGCGCTTCGGAGGCGTCTGCGTCGCCCTCTGGCACAACACGCTCTGGGACGAGCTCGACTACCCCAACTGGGGCGCCCACTTCCTCCACACCCTCGACTCTTCCCTCAACGATGGCGCGCTCGTCACGTCACTTCGCGATGCACTCAAGGAATGGCAGTAAGTGGATCGCAGGATTTATTCTCACGCGAAGACGCGAAGAAGGGAAAAGATAATTCCGCGGATAGTCGCCAATTAGCGCAGATAATCTTTGGGTAGGATTGGACCGAAGACGGGACGACTAATACTGCTTAATAGCGTAAAGAACGGTCATTCCGACCTCCGAGCCGACAAGAGCGAAGCGACTGACGAAGTAAATCCATGCAAGGGTACTGGTTAGCAAAGCGATGTTGCAATCCGCACGCTTGCCTGGATCTCCGCCTTCGCGGTGATGACGTGATGTGTAAGGTTTTAGTTTTTGAATACGCTCTACCCTTAGTTGGTAGACTTTTCCCCTCTCAAATGCACGTCTTCGCCCATCTGCGGACAGTCGTTTTCTAGAACTCCATGAAGAATAGGTTAAGGGTATCATTATGCGCCAGAAGCGGGTTTTGCGATATTGGCCCAAAATTAAGTTCGGTTTGCCGCTGTGAATTATTACCGTACGATAACAGTTGCATACACTATATGCCCACAAGAGTACTCGTGATAGAGGATCACGCGCTGGTCCGAGAAGTAATGGTTGAAATGTTGACGATGCACGGCTTCGAGGTATTCAGCGCGCCTGACGGTTCGTCGGGCATCGAGCTCGCATTCAAGCACCTGCCCGACGTCGTCGTCAGTGATTATTATATGCCGGGTTCGACCGGCCTGGACGTGTTGCAGGTACTCCGGCAAGACGTGCGCACCAGCCACATTCCCTTCGCGCTCATGTCGATGGACAACAGTAACGGCTTGCGGAGGCGTTGTGAGGAGGCCGGCGCGGACGCATTTCTTCCCAAAGGATTCAGCGATGCCGAGCTGGTCGTCCTGTTGAATAATCTGGTGCAGGAGCGGGTCGCCTGAGCGCCTTTTGGAGTACGGACAGGCCCGATCACGAGGAGGGGGACATGGGGAAGATCGACGTGGACGGCCAGTCCGTCGAAATCTCGGGAGAGGACAAGGTCTACTTCCCGGACGACGGAATCACAAAAGGTGAGCTGATCGACTATTACCGGCGTGTCGCCAGCTTCATGCTGCCCCACCTGAAAGGACGGCCGCTCACGCTGTTCCGCTATCCGGACGGGATCGCGACCAAAGGGTTCGTCCAGAAACGCGCCCCGGATTACTTCCCCGACTGGATCGACCGGGTCACGGTCGAGATGGAAGGCGACACCATCACCCATCCGGTCTGCAACAACGCCGCGACCCTCGTCTATCTGGCCAATCAGGGGTGCATCACCCCGCACGTCTGGACGAGCCGGGCCGACGAGCCTACCCTCCCCGACCGAATGGTTTTCGACCTCGACCCATCCGGAGACGACTTCGAGCAGGCGCGCCAGGCAGCATTCCGTGTACGGGAGCTCCTCGACCAGCTTGAATTGCCCTCTTATCTGATGACGACCGGGTCGAAGGGGTTGCACGTCGTGGTGCCGCTGGCACGAAAGGAAGCGTTCGATCCGGTACGCGAGTTCGCACGCTCGGTGGCCGAACGATTAGCGACGCACCACCCCGACGAGCTAACCATTGAACCCCGCATCGAGGCGCGAAAAGGCCGGTTGTACCTCGACGTCCTTCGCAACACCTACGCCCACACGTCGGTGCCGCCGTATGCCGTCCGTGCCCGCCCCGGCGCTCCCGTCGCCGTCCCGATCCCGTGGGATGAGCTCGACGACCCCGACCTCACCTCCACTCGCTACACCCTACGCACCCTCGCCCTCCCCCGCACCCCGGACCCCTGGTCCGACCTCACCGACAACGCCGTTACGCTTAACGACGCCCGCAAACGACTGAAGGAGATGATGTGAGGTTTTATTAGTACTATACTTTTTTTGTGGGCTAAACCGAAGGGGTGAGGTCTAGTATAAAGACACTGCTTAACAATACGTCATCTCCGCGAAGGCGGAGATCCAGGAACCAAATGTCCTTCCCCTTCCCTTCTGCTTTGCGGAACCCTCACATAGATCCCGGCTCGACGGCCGGGATGACGTGATTTTGGAATATTCAGTAGGTATTCACATCCCGCTTTCGGCCTGCTCTCATTCAAACAATCATCCGCGGTTATCTGCGTCCATCATGGGATCCAGAGATTGCTTTTCAATTCAGCAACCCCTCAAACCGTCCCCGGATGTCGGAGCGGGGTTGGCGGATGCGGAGCAGGTCGCGGAGCTTGCCGCTCTTCACGTGCAGGTCGAAGCTGTACGACTGGTACACGCCGAACGGCACCCAGTTGAACGACATCTCCCAGCACTCGAAGTCGCGGAAGATCGATATGGTCGACGTCGAAAAATCATTCCGGACGAGGTCGTATCCTGTGCGACCCTGCACCTTCCAGTTCGGCGTCAGGTTGAAGTCGAACGCCGCGTTGACTACGGCGGTGCGTTGCACGTGCGTCGGCAGATTGGCCTGGCTGTACGTCAGGTCGAGGTTCAATGACCACGGGATGGCAAAGTCCGCGTACCCCACGGGGCTGTTGAAGTAGGGCGACGTGAACGGGTCGTCCGGCTGGTAGAGCGGATCGCCGGGCAAAATCATGGGCGAACCCGTGAGGCGCGCCCGCGTGTTTCCCACCGGCCGTCCACCCTGTGCACCGCTGCTCCTGAACGACGTCCGAGCCGAGAAGTCCATCCGCGTCAGCCGGGCAAAACGGAGGTTCAGGGGCGAAAACACGTATTCGTTGATCCTGTTGCCCTGCACATCCTGCTTGTACGGTGAGAAGCTGGCCCGAAACGTGAGGTGGAGCTGGTTTCCGATACTCGTCCGCGCGTTGAAGAAGATGTCAGACATCCTCAGCGAGTCGGCGGCGAAGTTGTAGGCCGTGCTAAAGTCAAAATCCAGGATTTTGACTTTCCGGTCCTCACGGTCACCGACCGAATCGACGCGGGCCATCTTCGATTCCAGCACGTTGGCCACGTTGATCGACAGGCTCTGCTGCCGCCCGCCGAAGGCTGATATGCCGGGCGCGATGGCGTACGGGACCTCCCGGCCGTCCTTGTCCACGTACGTCCGCACGTACCCCCAGAAGTCGGAAGTGTAGTCCGGTGCGAACGACATCGAGGCCGTCGGGCGCACCGTGTGCCTGAACCCGTTGAATCGCCAGATTTTGAACGGGAAAAGCCCGTAGAACGTCGTGTTGGCCGAAATGGAGGTCGAGTACTGACGGTGTGCAAAAAAGCCCGGGACGTTGACCGTCTGGACGACCCCTGTCGTATCGACGAACCGCCGGATCGTGTTGATGTACCAGTTTTCCGCGTAGTTGAGGCTCGTCGAGACGTTCAGGCGAAACGTCTTGTTAATGACGGGTATCCGGTTGATCGTGAAGTAGGCGGAAATTGGGAGGCTGTGCTGGGCGCGGAAATCAAACGGAGTGTCGTCGCCGGTCGCCCGCCGGTAGAGGTCTCGCGATAGCAGCGCGTCCCACCACGAGGCGTTGAGCGCCTCCGGGTCGTCCCGGGCAAACGTGGTGTCCCTCCTGAAGTCAAACCGGTTGTCGAGGCGGCCGGTATAGCTGTACGTAATCCGTTCGTACCAGCGCTCCGGGCCGATCCGGTTCTTCCGGGCAAACGGGTTTCGCGTGCCCTGAGTGAACGAAAGCCCCGGTATCGTCATCGAAACCTCTCCGGTGGCGAGCACCTGCCGCTGGCTCATGTTCAGGTTGAGCCTGCGTTGCGGTCCCGCCCAGGTCTTGTCGAACCGGATCGATGACTCCACCGTCTGCCGGACGCGGTCGTTGTAGTTCTCCGAAATCGTCTTCAGGTAGTTCGCCGACGAGAGATTCACGTTTGCCGAAAAGCTTGAGTACGGGCTCAGCGTCTGGTTGTGATTCCAGCGTATCGAGCTCGTCCGGATCTTAACCAGGTCAGGATCGCCCCGCTCGCCCATTCGGTTGTTGACGTAGTCAAGCTGGAACTGGCCGCTGTAGCGGTCGCGCCGGTTGTAGCGGAAGAAGGGCGAGACCTGCCAGCTTCCCTTGGTCCAGATGCCGAAGCGCATCTGAAGGTCGAGGTAATCGCTGAGGGCAAAGTACCAGCCAAAGTCGCGCAGGAAGAAGCCGCGCTCGTCTTCGCCGTAGTTCGGCGGTAGCGGCCCGGTGCGGCGGCCTTCCGTCGCGGGTAAAAAGCCAAAAGGCAGCCAGAGCGGCGTGGGGATGTTGAAAATGTAGAGCTGGATCGGGCCGGTGAACACCCACTTCTCGTCCACCACCTTCATCTTGCTCGCCCTGAGGGTGTAGGATGGGTCGTCGGGGCAGTTGCACGTCGTGTACGCGCCGCCCTGGATGTAGAGAGTGGAATCTTCGTCAACCTTGACGACTTCGCCCTGAATGTAGCCGTCGTCGAGCTGCGTCCGTGCGGTGACCACCCGGCCCCGGTTCGTCCGCAGGTTGAAGGCGAGGCTGCTGCCGTCGAACGAATCGGTACCCGACGTGAAATGTGGCCGTCCGACCATCCCGGTGTCGACTGCGAGCCCTTTCGCCCGCAGCTCCTCGATGTCGAAGAGGATGTCGACCTCGTGGGCGGTCAGGTTGGTCTGACCGTACGTGACGTTCGCATTGCCGATCAGGGTGCCGACGTCGCCTCCCTCTTCGTCGAAAACGATCACGAGCGAGTCGGTCGCCGTAAACTTGACGGGCTCCTTCAGGCCGGAGCGCGACGCCTTCGCGGCGGGCGGAGTGCCGGGCGTCGGACGCTGAACACTGTCGGGAAGTGCCTGAGGGCGCATTGACGTGTCAGGAGTCGCACCCTCGATGGACTGTACCGACGAGTCGGGCGCCTGCGCCAGAGCGGGCAGGCTACCCGACGTCAGAAAAAGCAGAACACAGAGAAAAAAAGCCGGAAGCCCCCCGCGTCCCGTCATCCGATAAACGACACGGAGGGGCTTCATCCTAAACAAACGCCTAATGGGAACCGCCTGATAGGGCCTGTTCATCGAGATATTCAAAAACCAGGTGGGCTGCGCCTAACAGACCCACCTCATTACCCAGCGTTTCCCTAATAATTTCAACTCCTTGTCTGACGCTGGGCATGACCAACCGTACGATGGTCTTCCGGGCGGGTTCCAGTATGAAATCACCGGCCGCCGAAACACCGCCACCCACGACAATCTTTCGAATGTCGAGCAAATTGACGCACGTGGCGAGCACGCAGCCGAGCTTGTGGCCCGCCCACGCCAGCATCTCCCGGGCCGGCTCGTCCCCCGCCTCGGCCGCCTGATATAGCATCAGCGGCGTCAGATCCTTCAGATCTTCACCGGCCATCTGATGGACCATGCTCTCCGTACGCGTCAACAGCCGGTACCGGGCGTGGTGCGAGAGGAACTTCTGCCCCAGGTAAGACTCGATCGAGCCCGCGATGCCGTACCGGTCCACCGGTCCTTCGTAGTCGATGGACATGTGCCCGATTTCCCCGGCGCCACCAGTCGTTCCACGGAAGATCTTGTTTTGATAGATGATGGCGCCGCCGACCCCCGTGCCGAGCGTGACCATGATGAACGAATCGTACGGGCGTCCTGCGCCGTAGTGCGCCGAGCCGAGACCGGCAAGGTTGGCGTCGTTTTCGACGAAGACGGGCAGGTCCCCTTGCAGCCGCCGCTGGAGCTCGTCTCGCAGGTTGACGATCTCCCATCCGGGCAGGTTCGGGGGGTAGTAAACGGTCGTCCGCTCCCAGTTGATCGTGCCGGGCGCCCCGAATCCCACGCCGGCGATCGGCTTGTCCGGCGCCAGCGTTTGAATTTCCCGGACGATCTCGGCGATCCGGTCGAGCACGTGGTCGGGGCCTTCTTCGGCTTCGGTGGGCCTGGACAGCTCGAGCACGATTCCCTTGCCGGCCTCGACGAGCGCCGATTTGATCATGGTGCCGCCCAGGTCGATTCCGACGGCGTAACGATTACTCATCCTGAATTTGTTGAGTGAATGGTGCTTAAAAAACCGAACCGGGGGCGCCCGCCACGGACTGCTCCCCGGTTCTTTAACCGTTATCAGTCGATCACCGGGCAGGAAAGACGAGAACGCGGTGCGTCTCAGTCCTCCTCCAACTTTTCGACCCGGTAAATCCGTTCGCCGGGCCTCCGCATGCCGTACTGCTCGCGTGCGATCTGCTCGACGACCTCCTCCGATTCCACGTCCTTGAGCTTCTGCTCCAGCAGGTCGATCTCACGCTGCAAGGCCTCGTTCTTCGCGCGGGTCTCGGCCAGCTCGTGGTGCCACTGCACCCGCCGCACCAGGTTGTGGCTGTCGAAAAAGAGCAGCCAGAGGGCGAGCAGCAATAGCCCCATCGGGAGCAACAACCGCCGTAATCGGCCGGCAGATGCAAGCGCGCGATCGAAAAGGGTCATGCCGTCAAGACCTTATTTGCCCGATTTGAACCGGTATGCATCGAGGCCGGGGAAGACCGCCGATGCATCGAGCTGCTCCTCGATCCGGAGAAGCTGGTTGTACTTCGCCGTGCGGTCCGTGCGGCTGGCCGACCCGGTCTTGATCTGGCCGGCGTTGGTCGCCACCGCGAGGTCGGCGAGGGTCGTGTCTTCCGTTTCACCCGAACGGTGGCTGACAACCGCCGTGTAGCGATACTTGTGAGCGAGCTCGATCGCTTCGAGCGTCTCGGTGAGCGTGCCGATCTGGTTCAGCTTGATCAGGATCGAGTTTGCGCATCCCTTCTCGATGCCCTGCTTCAGGCGCTCGGTATTCGTCACGAAGAAGTCGTCGCCGACGAGCTGCACCTTGTGGCCGATGGCAGTGGTCAGGTTCTTCCATCCCTCCCAGTCGTCCTCGGAGAGGGCATCCTCGATCGAAATGATCGGGTACTGGTCGACCCAGCTCTCCCAGAACTTGATCATGTCGTCAGACGAGCGGCGGGTGTTCGGGTCACTCTTCCAGAAGACGTAGGCGCCATCCTGATACATTTCGGTCGTAGCCGGGTCGAGCGCGATGAAGATATCCTTGCCGGCCTTGTAGCCTGCCTTTTCGATCGCTTCGAGAATGACCTCGATGGCCTCTTCATTCGAGCGGAGGTTCGGGGCAAAGCCGCCTTCGTCACCGACCGCCGTGTTGTAATCGCGCTTTTTGAGGACGGACTTCAGGTTGTGGAACACCTCGGCGCCCATCCGGAGCGCCTCGGCGAACGATTCGGCGCCGGCTGGCATCACCATGAACTCCTGCATGTCGACGTTATTGTCGGCGTGGCGGCCGCCATTGACGATGTTCATCATCGGAACGGGCAGCATGCGGGCGTTCGTGCCGCCGATGTAGCGGTAAAGCGGCATCCCAAGCGTCTCCGCTGCCGCGCGGGCCACGGCGAGCGATACGCCAAGGATCGCATTGGCGCCGAGACGGCCCTTGTTCGGCGTCCCGTCGAGCTCGATCATGTGCTCGTCAATGTATACCTGTTCGAACACGCTGAAGCCGGCCAGTTCCGGAGCGATGATCTCATTGACGTTTTCGACGGCCTTCAGGACGCCCTTGCCGAGGTAACGGCTCTTGTCACCGTCGCGAAGCTCCACCGCTTCGTGCTCGCCCGTTGAGGCGCCGCTCGGTACGGCCGCCCGGCCGGTTATGCCTTCCGTCGTCGTGACGTCGACCTCAACGGTCGGATTGCCTCGGCTGTCCAGGATCTGCCGTGCAACGATATCTTCTATGAATGCCATATGGGTCGCAGATTAGGTTAATGATCAGAAAACGGACCGGTCCGGTTCGTCGAACAAGATTGGTAAAATCGCCATCCGTTTGTGAATATACAAGGGGGTAAACGGCGGCTCACCGGCCCTGCCGGTTCGGAACGATACCAGTAGCCTCCTGTTTAATCCGTACGTAATATTACGAGCGAAAATTGCTCCACCGAACCACGGCGACATGGGTATTTTTATTCCGGGTAAAAGGCTGGCACCTCGTCGCTTCAACTATGAGCCTCGTTACTACGACCCCAAAAAAGACGAGGATTTAAGGCGCAGATTGCGCATCCAGAGTAAAACCAGGAGGCCGAAGACTCCCAATGCACTCTTTCTGGTGATCCTCCTGATCCTTTCTTTATACGTCTTCTGGGTGCTGCATTGACCCCCGGACGTGGCGTATGAGGGCGGCCAAACAGAGATCGTAAATATTCGCGAAAAAGCAGGATTAAGTGAGCGTGTCTGAAGTATCCGTCGATCCTGACGGCATCATCCACGTGATGCCGGAAACCCTCGCCAACAAAATTGCGGCCGGTGAAGTCGTTCAGCGCCCCGCTTCCGCCGCTAAAGAACTCATCGAAAATGCACTCGACGCGGGCGCTAGCGAAGTCACGCTCGTAGTCAAGTCAGCCGGCAGCGAGCTCATCCAGGTAATCGATAACGGCTGCGGCATGAGCCCGTCCGACGCCGCTATGGCCTTCCGCCGACACGCCACGAGCAAAATCCGTACGATCGAGGACCTGGAACGGATACTTACGCTCGGATTTCGCGGCGAAGCGCTTGCCTCGATCGCCGCGGTCGCCCAGGTCGAGCTCAAGACGAAACGCGTGACAGACGCAACCGCCACGTGCATTCGGGTCAACGGCGGCCGGCAGGTAGGCTCCGAGCCGTGCGCGGCGCCCGACGGCACGTCCGTCGCCGTTCGCAACCTGTTCTACAACGTCCCGGCCCGTCGCAACTTCCTCAAGAGCCCCGCGACCGAGCTCAAGCACCTGATCGAGACCTTCCAGTTCCTCGCCCTGTCGAACCCGGAGGTTGCCTTCACGTTCATCAACGACGGCAACGAGCTCTACCGCCTGCCCGCCGTCAAGGTCGGTAACTTCCAGGAAGCCCTGCTCGAACGCATCCGCCTGCTATTCGGCGAGGAAACCGCGTCGTCGGTCGTCGAGGTCTCGGAGACGACGAGCTACCTCTCCGCCCGAGGTTACACGGCCTCGCCCTCCCTGCACCGCCGAAGCCGCGGCGAGCAGTTCCTCTTCATCAACGGCCGATTCGTCAAAAACCGCTCGCTCGAGCACGCCGTCGCCAGCGCCTACGAGGATCTGGTCCCCGAGGGCTCGTTCATGTTTTACGCGATCTTCCTGGATCTCGACCCGCGACACGTGGACGTCAACGTCCATCCAACTAAAGCAGAGGTTAAATTCGACGACGAGCGGGGTGTGTACGGCTTCATGCGGGCCGTCGTACGGAAAGCCCTCGGCGCCGCGGGCCTGACACCGCGCTTCGAACGCGAGCCCATTGGCTCACCCAATCGCGACCCCGGTCCCTCAACGGACTTATCGGACGTCCTTCCCCGGACGTTTTCTGCCACACCAAAAGAACCATCCGACCGGGCCACACCTCAAACGTCCCCCCGGCCTTCGTCTTTCTCCGGCTATCCCGGTACGGAAAGAAGCCAGGCAAACAAAAACCTGTTCGGAAACGAGCTGCCGGGCGACCTCACGGACCGTCTTTACGGCGGCATTTCCGCCGCAGGCCGTCGCGAAAACGAAGAGCGCCTCCCGTCCGGGATCGGCTCCGATACAGGCCCCTCCGTGGACGAATCGGGCGACGAAAGCCTGATGTGGCAGGTCCACGACCGGTACATTTTCACCCAGATCCGGTCTGGTGTGATGATCGTCGACCAGAACGCGGCCCACGAGCGGATCCTTTACGAGCGTGCGATGCAAAGCATCCGGAGCGGCTTCGGGCTCTCGCAACAGCTCCTCTTCCCCCACACCTTCGACCCGAGCCCGGCCGACTACGAGCTGCTAAAGGAGCTCGCCCCCGATCTCCGGTCGTTAGGCTTCGACCTGGAGTTCTTCTCCGGGCGGTCGGTCGTGGTGCGCGGTGTACCCGCCGACATCCGTACCGGCGACGAGCGGAGCATCCTCGAAGACGTGCTCGAGCAGTTCAAGACCTACCGCGACACCCTTCGCCTGAAGGCGAGGGAGAGCCTCGCGCGTAGTATCGCCCGCCGCAGCGCCATCGGCCCCGGCAAAAAGCTCTCGTCCAAAGAGATGCGCGCCCTCATCGACCAGCTTTTCCTCTGTGAGATGCCCTACGCCAACCCCCACGGCCGACCCACCCTGATCAAAGTATCGCTCGAAGAACTCGAAAAACGATTCGGGTAAGGCAGTTGCTGCTATTTTTAAAGCTATTTGCCACCACATAAGCAAAGCTCCACCATCCCCATGTGGGGATTATGGAGGTGTAATCCAATTTCACCACGATAAAATCCCCATTTTCCACCGCAATTTTTCGCATGTGGTCAAAATGTGGGGGTAAGGGTCTTTCGTCTTTCCTTCCTGTGGTGCATCATTACGGTGGAGCCTTGCTCAGGAGTATCGCCTGACTGATGACGTGCGGGGGTTTCCTCTACGTTCAGTTCGCCGTTCGATACGCGGTTTTTACTGGTGCCTGACCATGAAATGGAAACGCATTTTGCTCATCATCGGCCTCATCCTGGTCACCCTCTTTGCACTCGGAACCTACCGGTTCTATAAGTTGGGACCGGTTGCGCCGGCATACGTGGCAAAAACGCTCTGCTCGGGAATCTTCGTTTCGGGAAGGGCGGCAGAATCGGTGTTTGAAGAGGACGTTCCGAAAGAGTCGGTTTTCGGCATGACCGATTACGAGGTTGACTACGATCGAAAGGTGGTTACCGCGTCGATTTCAGGGCTCGTTTCCCGGCAGGCTCTATACCGCGACGGCCTCGGGTGTACACTGCTCTCCGGTGTGACTGAAGAGGAGCTCCGGGCCCAGGTTGATGGCTTTACGCGCACGACACCCGCCGTCGACCTGTCGTTGCCGTGGCCCGACGGCGAGGCGGCAAACACAGCCGTGCAGACCAATGGCATCGACCTCACCCGCCTCGAACAAGCGATCGACCGGGCGTTCGCCGAAATCGACACGCTCGCTCTGAAGCGGACGCGCGCCGTCGTGGTCGTGCAGGGAGGGCGCATCGTCGCCGAGCGATACGCGCCCAACGTCACACCGGACACCCCCCTGCTTGGCTGGTCGATGACCAAAAGCGTAACCAACGCCCTCGTCGGGATCCTCGTCGGAGCGGGAAAGCTGAGCCTCGACGAGCCGGCGCCGGTCGACGAATGGCGCAGCCCGGGTGACCCGCGCGGCGAGATCACCCTGGCGCACCTGCTTCACATGAGCAGCGGCCTCCAGTTCGACGAATCGACCGATAACGCGCAGTCTCACGTCACGCGGATGCTCTTCCTCGAGCCGGACGCGGCAACATTTGCGGCGGCCCGGCCCCGCGTCGCCGAGCCGAACGAGCGGTTCGCGTATTCGAGCGGCACCTCCAACATTCTCGCCTCGATCGTAGCCAAGGCCGCCGGCGACGATCTGGCCACGCGGCTCCGCTTCCCGTACGAAACCCTGTTCGACCGGATCGGAATGCGGACCGCCGTTTTCGAGCCCGACGCCTCCGGGACGATCGTAGGGTCGTCGTTTTTGTACGCCTCCGCACGCGATTGGGCGCGGATTGGGCTGCTGTACCTGCGGGACGGCGTGTGGAACGGCGAACGGATCCTGCCCGAAGGGTGGGTGGAGTTCAGCACTACTCCTGCCCCGGCTGCTCCAAACGGAAGTTTCGGGTCGCAGCTCTGGCTGAACGCCGGCGAGCCCGGCGCCCTCTCCAAACGTCCATGGCCGTCGCTGCCCGTCGACACCTACATGATGCTCGGCTTCCAGGGGCAAAGCGTGACCGTCGTCCCCTCCTACGACGCGGTCATCGTCCGCCTCGGTATGACCCACAACGAGGACGTGTGGGACGTCGAGTCGTTCGTTTCGGACGTACTGGCCGCACTTCCTCCCGCCGCCGATTGCTTCGAGTCGGTCGATGAGGAGTGTTCGATCTGACAATTTTGCCTTGCAATAACGGCTCCAACGCAGGGCGGTATTGTATCCTCGACGGCCTTTTCACCGTATAGAACGGCGGTACCCTGTCCAATCACAAACGGAGACAATTGAAATGGCTGACGTCCATATTCCCTACCCCGACGCGGAAGAATTGAACCTCAAGATCAAGGTCGGCGGATGCCGGCTCGTGCTGCGACCGGGTGGCGATGACGCGTGGATCAAAGGCACGTACGAGGACCCCACCGGCCAGATCCCGATAAAAATCGTCGAAGAAGGTGGCGAAGTCACGATCACGCAGGAGTCCGAAATCCGGGACGTCTTTAGGCTATTCGGCGGCGTGCGCACCTACGACCTGAAGATCGGCCGAAAGCGTTCCTTCCGGCTCTCGCTCGAGACGGGAGCGAGCGAGGTTGACCTCGACCTTGGCGGACTTCCCCTCCGGAAGCTCTACGTCCGGCACGGCGCTGGGAAGAACCGGATCGACTTCTCGGCCCCACTCTCGGCCGAATTGGAAGAGTTCGAAATCGCTTCCGGCGCGGGGATGACGGAGATCAAAAACATTGGAAACGCCCGCCTGGGCGAGATGGAAGTCGAGGGTGGCGCCGCCCTCTACCGTCTCGACTTCGGGGGCGAGCTCACTCGTGACGCCAAAGTCCGCGTGAATACGGGCGTGTCGACGGTCGAGATCAGCGTTCCATCAACCACGCCTGCCCGGTTCGAGATCGAGCCTCTCCTCGGCAGCATGGACATCGGCGACGGCTTCATGAAGGAAAAGGGCGGCTTCCTGACCCGAGCTGCTGTCAACGGCAAAACGCCGTCCTTCAACGTCAGGGTAACCGTCACGATGGGCCTGCTGAAGCTGGCAGAGCGGTAATCCGCAGGTCAATAAAAAACGGCCTTCCTGTCGGTTATTCCGATCCGACAGGAAGGCCGTTTTGATTGCTAACTCAGTTGACGAATATGTTGCCTTCTGCGGTGAAGAGCTGAACGGTGGGGCCGCCGCCGTTAACCTCTCCCTTTAAATTCTGCTCGTCCCGGCTTCCTTTGAACGATAACCCGGGACCCGTATGGACCTTCGAGCCCTGCGCCGTCAGCTTCAGGCTCGCACCGGGAAGGATGTTCACGTGAATGTTCCCCTCAGCGCTCCTGATCGACGACTCGCCTGGAGAAGCGAGCACGACGTTGATGTCGCCGTCCGCGGTCTCAACGTTCAGCCCCCCGACGGCTCGCCCGACGTTGATGACCCCACCCGCGGTGTGTATCGAGGCGTTCCTGACTTCGATCGATCCGGTGGTGATGTTGCCGTCGCCCGTTTCGAGCTTCACCGAGTTTCCACTCAGGCGGCCGAAGTTGATGTTACCGTCGGAAAGTGACGCTTTGACGTTGCCGTCGGCAGAACCGACGTTGACGTTGCCGTCGGCGGACTCGATCCGGAGATTTTCACCCGTGATGGCGGCGAGGTTTATGTTACCGTCCGACGTATGAACGTCCACCGTGGGGCTTGAAAGCCGTGTCGTATTGACGTTCCCGTCCGACGTGTGGATGACGATCGAGGGCCCGTCCAGCGCGCCGGTATTGATGTTGCCGTCGGCCGTCCGAATATCCATCCTGCCAAAGAAGCTGCCAAGATTGATGTTACCGTCGGCCGTTTTCAGGTTCAAGTCGAACGTCTGTGGAAGGCGCGCCACGACTTCGAGGCCAACGTGCTGCCCTTCATACCACGCGTCGGCGGCCTGGGGATTGCTTCGGATGCTGAGCTTGTTCCCGTTTTTCTCAATGCGGAAGTTTAGCTTGCTGAAGTACTCCTTCGCAGCCTCCAGCTCGAGGTCAGTCACGTAAACCTCGAAGACCGCCTCGTCGTTCGCGCCAGGCTCGATGCGGAGATTGGCGGACGGTACGTTGACCTCCAGCCGTCCACCCGGCGATACCGAGTGCTTCTCCGACCATACGGATACACCACGTCCCGCGGACCAGGGCTTTCCCTGTAAGCCCTGTTCGAGGTCGTGCAGGCGCTCGAAGTTGTATTCATACTTGAAGTCGAAATTCATCTTCTGTAACTCAGCCTGCATCCGGGCTAAATCTTCGTTCATCTTCTCGAAATCAATCTGGATGTCGGGAACGACAATCTGAACGTCCGGGATCTGCGCCACCGCGACAGGAGCGGGTTCAGGCGCCCTTTCAGCGAACCCCCAGGTCCGAACGATCGCCACCGGCAGCAGCACGATCGACGCGAGCAGGATCACGAGGGCGGCTGTCGACCGGTTGAGCAGGCGTCGACGCCGTTCGGGGTCGAGGATCGCGCGGATGCGCTCTTCGAGGCTCGATGGGCGCGCCATCGCGACGCCGGCCAAGGGAGAAGCATACGAAGTCGGGAGCGTGCAGGCGATCTCGAGCAGGTGCCGCGCGTAGTCGGAGGCGGTGGTGCGGGCTCCGACGAGGACGTGGTCGTCACACGATTGCTCGCGGTCCGCTGCCAGCCGGCGAGCTGTCCACCACACGAGCGGGTTGAACCAGTGCAACGCACACGCAAGCTGCGCCACGACCTGGGTGAGGCAGTCCAGCCTCACCACGTGGGCGTATTCGTGCATGAGCACGACCCGGCGACGTTCGGGCGACCACTCGTCCGCATCTCCGGAGAGCAGCACGACGGGATAGAAGATCCCCCACGTCAGGGGCATGAGCGCGCGCGAGCTGCGGATGAGGCGCACGGGCCTGCGCATCCTGTTCCCGACGCGAATCCCCTCGGCCAGCCCGAGCCATTCCGGATCGACCACTGGCTGCGCCTGTCTTACGAGCCGCCACGCCTGCGCCGTACCGACGAGGTACTTGATCAGCACGATGCCGAACCCGACCGTCCAGATCAGAAGTATCCATTCCATCAGCGAGAGCCCCCGTGCCTTCTCCCACAAAAAGGCCGCCGCTCCCATCATCGGATCCGGAACCGGCCTGGCCGCAGGTTCGCCAACGGCCGCCACATCCGCCTCCGGCGCCGCCCACGGCTCGCCCTCAACTCCCGACACAGCCCACGCACCGTCGCCGCCGGAAAGCAAGGCCTGTTCCGGCTGGGGCATCTGCACCCGCTCGACGGTATCCACGACCACCGGAAAGACTTCGATGTGCTTCGCCGGTGCAAAATGGGATACGATGGGCAATACAACCACGGCTGCCAGGCCGACCGCCCAGACAAACGACCGCGTGGCCGCCGAAAAGCGCCGTAACAGCGGCGAGATCAGAAACAGTACGCCCGTCACGAGAAGGCCCTTCAGGGCCAGGTCGAACAGGATCCCGGGGGCAAGTTGCAGCCACTCCGGCAGCGATTCAAATCCAGGCAGTGCCGTCAACATGGTTATCGTCCCTCCTCTTTGGCCTGTTCGATGAGCCTGGAAAGCCGCTCGATTTCTGCTTCCGGCAGCTTTCCGGAGATGTCCAGAAGGGTGGCCACCGCCTGGGAAACCGAACCGGCGAAGAACGTGCTCAAGACTCGCCTGAGCGCCGACCGGCTGACCTTCTCGGGTGACGTCGTGGCCGAATACACGTAGCGGGGGCCGTCCTGTTCGTGCTTGAGCACCCCTTTCTCTTCAAGAATGCGGAGCATGGCGCGCACGGCGGAATAGCTTGGAGGGTCCGGTATGTTCTCGTGAACCTGCGCCGCCGTCGCCTGCCCGAGACGGTAGATCACGTCCATGATCTGCCGCTCGCGCCTGCTCAACTGATCGTGTTGGGATTTCATGGTGCTTATCGTCCGAACCAGTAGGTTAGTTTGATCATGAAGATGTTGTCGGGCCTGGCCTCCCACAAGCGTTCGAGTGATCGGCCTACACGGAATTCCCGGTCGTGGAAGTCATCCGTCCGGCTTTGGGTCCAGACCAGGTAGAGGGTCGATCCGGGCCGATATTCCCACCGCAGAACGGCCGTGCCCCGGAGGGATTTGAACGTGAAGTCCTGGTCCTCGAGCTGGATGGGGGCAGCCGGTCCGTCGCCGTCGGGATCTGCCACGAGCGTTTCATCGTCGAACGTCGATCCGCCCTCGCCGAAAACGCGGAATTCGTAACCACCCGGGCGCGTAAACTCTTTGTACTTCTTGAAGTCGGCCGTCGAGATGAGGGGCTGAGCGAAAAGCTGGAAGCTCAGCTCGGGGGTGAACGTCCAGTTCAGGCGTATACTTGACGACAGCGTCCGCTGGTCCATCTCCCCGAACACGTATCGCTTCCCATACGTCGCCGTGGCCGTAGGATCGTCGAACGCATCCACCCACTGAGCATCCTCAAAATTCCACGAGAATTGAGGATTGATCGAAAGATTGAAGTTTGTCGCCGGTTTCCACTGGATCGACCCGCCGACGAAATTGAAGTCACCGCCGGGCGACCGGCTCAGTCCGCCCTGTAGCCCGAGCACCCATGGCTTCCGGTCGTCCGAGTTCAGGTACATTTCGGTACCGAAATAGCGTGGCCGTGCGGCCAGCGGACCGCCGCGCGTCAGGTTGTGGTCCTTCACTTCCGGGTTCGCGCTCGTTACCCATTCAATCCGGTAATAGTTCAACATACGCGCGGTGACCAGCGACCACACGCCGAGCGACGTCCGGTCGCCCCCGAAGTTCATGTTCTGGAAGGCCGCGCCAATGACCGTTGCGTCCCGGAAGAGCTTGGTCGGCTCCGTCCACCGGTAGCCGATGCCGAAGTGTGCGTTGATCACGTCAGTCGTGAACATGAACCCGACGTCGTTGATGTCGAACGACGGGCTGACGATGCCGATTGCAGTGTTCAGCATGACGTTGCCGCGCTGCTTGTTGAGCAGCAGCCGGCCCGCCCACCCGGTCATCGACGTCGCGTTGCTGTCGAGCTCGACGTGATCGGCGTCGGGACGCTGGAAGTAGTGCAACGAGCTCTGCTGAAGCGCCGTCATCCTTTCTGGGCTGCCCGTCACGTGCGAGAGGCCCGCCCAGCCGGTGATCACCCACGTCTTGTTCGGATCCAGGAACGTCCACCCGTCCACACCGGCCACGTACGACCCGCTGTTTACGTATTCCCGGATCCCTTCGCTGCCGAACCGTCTGGAGGCGATCGTCGAAATGAACCCGATGCCCTGTCGCCCCTCGTCGATCTCCTTCTGCCCCCTGAACACGCCGTAATACGTGAGCGGCTCCACTTCGACCCGGTCCTTCGAGCCGTTGAACGTCAGCTCGGCAACCTCACGCGCCGTCACCGCCTGCATCGCGCCCAAATTCCACCCGGACGCCTTCCCGGTGAGCTTCGCTGCGCCCAGGATGCGACTCCCGTCGGGCATGTTGTTGTAATCGTTGTCGGGCAACCCGCCCTGCGGAGCGCGCCCGACACGACGGCTGTAGAAGAAGTCCGGCGTCCCGAAGTTGAATCCCCAGTGGCTGTTTGACCCGCCAAAGCCGAAGGAGTTGAACAGCGTCGACCCCTCGATGAAAAACGGCCGCTTCTCGGGGAAGAACGTCTCGAAGTCACTCAGGTTGACCACCGCCGGGTCCACCTCGACCTGGCCGAAGTCGGGATTGACGGTCGCGTTGAGCGTAAAGTTGCTCGTGAGGCCGATCTTCAGGTCTCCGCCGAAGCCGGGAACGTAGCGGGAACCGTCGTTGAACGGATTGGCAGCGTCCTGCTGCGTGTACTCGGCGCGCGTGCGGAGGTAGGGCACGATCTCCACCTGGCGCGGCGGCGCGATGTCCCGCATCCCCACCAGATCGGCAAACCGTGAAACGAACCCGCTCTCATTCTTCGGGATGAAGACCAGGAAGTCCTGCTCGTTTTTCCTTTTGATGTCCCGCCGGAAGTTGATCCCCCACGTGTACTCGGACTGCTGGTGGAAGCGGAGCTGGGAGTAAGGAATCCGCATCTCGGCGATCCAACCCGTCTCGTCGATGCGCGTTTCGGCTCGCCATACACCATCCCACGAGTCGTCGTCCCACGAGTCGTTGTACAGGACGCCGTCGAGCATCGTGCCTGCCGGGTTCACCCCGAAGTAGAAGCCCGTCCTGCGGTCGAGGTACGGATCGATGAACACGGCAAACAGGTCGGAATCGAGCTCGGCGTCGCGACGCCCAAGCCGCGCGACGATCGAATCGGGCGAGCTGTCGAACATGTGCGCTCCGATGTAGATCGCCTGGTCGTCGTAGAGCACCCGTACGACCGTCCTTTCGGTCGGCGGAGCCCCTTCGACGGGCTCCCGCTGTCGGAATGAGTCCACCGGAACGGCCATGGCCCAGGCCGGATCGTCCAGCACGCCATCGATGACGATGTTCCCCGGCGCGCGGAACGCCTGCACGGACTGGCGCGCACTCGGATTCTTCGGATCGATGTCCGGTATCGAATCGGCCTCGACGGGCCCGGCAGCCGCATACATCGGCAATAGAAGTAAAGCTGTAACGAAACGGAAGAACCTCATACAAATGTCCGATTAAGGGGTGAGTGTAATGCCGTTACCCCGACGAACTGATTCTTTCAGGAAAGACCAGCGGCACAACATGCTAATTTCTTAGCACCCCTACGGAAAGATATGATGCGAGTTGCAAAAAGATGCAGCCTTCACAAAAAAAATTTGGGCAACCTCGTATTTCGACAAAAAACAGTAATATAGAAGTGCACCTGCCCGACTTCATTCATATCGGAGGCTCTCGACCGGATCGGCCATAGCCGCTCGTATGGCCTGATAGCTCACCGTCGCCAGTGCAATAAGCAGTGACGCCACACCCGCCAGCAGAAAGACCCCGGGGCCGATCTCGATCCGGTAGGCAAAATTCTCCAGCCAGCGCTGCATGGCGAAGAAAGCAACCGGCACAGCGAGCACGAACGCGAAGACGACGAGCTTCAGGAAGTCCATCGAAAGCAGGCCCACGATGCTCGCCACCGACGCCCCCAACACTTTCCGCACGCCGATTTCTTTCGTACGCTGCTCGGCGGCGAAAGCGGCCAGGCCAAACAGCCCGAGGCACGCGATCACGATGGCGATGCCGGCAAAGCCGGCGAACAGCGTCGCGAAGCGGCGGTCGGCACGGTACTGCTCGTCAAAGGCGGCGTCGGCGAAGTAGTAATTGAACGGGTTGCCCGGAAAAACCATCCGGTAGGCCATTTCAACCGCCGCGATCGTCTCTTCGATACCGGCCGTGTTCACCTTCATCGAAATGTTGCCATTTTCCGGCTCGTAGTACAACAGGACCTCCTCGACCTCGGTGTGTGCCGACGACCATTGGAAGTCCTCGACGACTCCCCGGATGTGGAAGCCGCCGCCTGAACCGTCGACCAGGTTCGTTCCCACCGCATCCTCGTTGGAAGCAAAGTCGAAGGTTCGCACCAAAGCCTCATTCACGAGGACCGGCCGGTAACCACCGTCTCGTACGGCCATTCCCTCCCGAAAATCCTCCCCCGCTATCAGCTCGATGCCGTACACGGAGCCAAATTCGTGGTCTATCCCGGTTCCGCGGACCGTTTTGGTCGTTGAGGGATCGTCGGTTTCGCGATACACGAGCTGATCGAACTGAAAACCCCTCCCGGGCGTCGTGGTCGACAGCCCGATCTCCCTGACGGCGGGGATCTTGCGGAGCTCTTGCTTCAGCGTCGTCATCTCAACCCGCCCATCGGCGCCTTCCGAGCGCACGCGAGGCCCCTCCACCACGAGGACCTGTTCCAGGTCCAGACCCGTGTCCTGGTCCCGGATGTAGCCGAGCTGTGCGTACACGATCACGGTCCCGGACAGCAGTGCAATGGAGGCGGCAAACTGCACCACGACCAGCCCCTTGCGCAGCACCGCGCGGCCGCCGAGCTCACCCGCCTTCCCCTTCAGCACCGCCGCAGGCCGAAACGAAGAGAGGACAAAGGCAGGATACAACCCCGAAAGTAACGCCCCTGCCACGAAGATCGACAGGAAGGACCCCCAGAACCACCCGTTGGTGAAAAACGTAGCGGGTATCTCGACTCCGGTCACGCGGTTCACCACCGGAAGCAAGAACAGCGAAAGACCAATCGCCAGAACGAGCGCCATGCCGTTCGTCACGCTCGATTCCATGAGGAACTGCCCTACGAGCTGCATCCGCTTCGCCCCGACCACCTTGCGCACGCCCACCTCCCTCGCCCGGTCGAACGCGCGGGCCGTCGCGAGATTGACGTAATTGACGAAGGCGATGAGGAGCGTGATTACGCCGATGACGGTGAAGAAATAGACCGTCCGCCGGTCTCCGGTGACGGTCGCCGGTCCACCGATCCCGTTCAGGTGGATGTCCGTCAACGGCTCGAGAAACGCCCGGGACGTCAGGCCGCCATTTGCCGATTGCTCTCCCCTATACTTCAGGTACGTTTCGGTGATTGCGGCCTCGACGGCCTTCGCGTCAGCCGCCGGCTCGAGCTCGAAGTACGTCAGGAAGTTCTGCCACCCCCACGGCAGCCCGCCCTGATCGAACCGCCCGGTCCTGAGCAGGTCCTCCATCGGCAGCAGGATTTCGAATCGCAGGTGAGAAGTGGGCGGAACGTCTTCGAAGACGCCCGCCACGGTGTACGGACCCTTCGCCCACGAGCTCGTAAACGTTACGGTCTTCCCAACAGGCTCGTCAATGCCGAAGTACTTCCGCGCCGTTCGTTCGGAGATCAGCATCATTTGTGGCTGGCGGAGCGCCTGTGTCCGCTCGCCCCTTACGAGCGAGTAGTCGAACATGCTCAGAAACGTCGAGTCGACGAAGAGGACGTCGACCTCCAGGAAGGTGCGCTCCGCCCCATTTCCCTGGTAGGAGACGACCGCGTCGCCGTAGATGGGATGCACACGTGTGAAGCGTGCGATGCCCGGCACCTCCTGCGCCATCGTCGGACCGAAAATGTACCCGGTTGTCACCCCGAAGCCCTGGTCCACCCCGTCCTGCCGGCTCTCGATGGCGACGCGAAAGATCCGATCCTTCTTCTTGTTGAACGTATCGAAGCTCGTCTCGTAGGCGGCGTACTGGAAGATGAGCAGGCAGCACGTCAGGCCCAGCGCCAGCCCGGCCACGTTGATGAATGCGTAGCCCTTCTGCCTTCGAAGGTTACGCAGAGCGATGATCACGTAGTTCTTGAGCATGAGCGTCGCCGAAAGGGAAATCGTGAGCCACTTATATCCGCCTGTTCCGGGAAAACCTGTCACAACGCGTGTGCCACGATTGAATTGCCTGTTTTTTGACGGAAAACGGCGGTTTTCGGCAGTCGTATACATTCAAGCTGTCCGCCTCCGGACACCCGGCGTTCGCCTCCGGACACCCCTTATGCTAAAACCGAAGCGTGAAAACGGTCTCTTTCTCCGGCACTGAGTGGACGGTCAGCGTGCCGCCGTGCTGGCGCATGATCTGCCGCGAGAGGCTCAGGCCGATCCCGGAGCCTTCTTTTTTCGTCGTGTAGAACGGGATGAAGATCTTGCCCAACGCTTCTTCCACGATGCCAGGCCCGTTGTCGGTTACCTGAATTATCGTCCGGCCCCGCTCGTCTATGCGAGCGGAAAGGCGGACCTCGGCGCCCTCGCGCCCGGCAACCGCTTCAAGGGCGTTCTTTCCGAGGTTGATCACGACCTGTTCGACGAGCTGGCGGTCGGCGGTCAGGTCGAGGCCGGGCGGGTCGACGTCGTAGCTGAGCTTTACACTTCCGTCCGTCATGTTCGCCCGCAATAGCAGGATCACCGTCTCGAACAGGTCGTCGATCGGGAAGATCGAAAAGTTTGGCATCGGGATGCGCGTCAGGCTCCGGTAGGCGTTTACGAACGTCAACAGGCTCCGGCTTCGCCTTTCGATCGTGTGGACGGCTCCCCGGACGTCCCGCAGCGCCTCACCGGCTTCCGTTCCTTCTCCCGTAGAATCCATCTCCTGGAGCAGCTCGTTCGCCGTCGAGGCGAGGGACGCGATCGGGGTTATCGAATTCATGATCTCGTGCGTGAGCACGCGGGTGAGCTTCTGCCACGCCTCGATCTCCTTGTTCTCGAGCTCGCTCTGGATGTTCTGGATGGAGACGAGCCGGTATAGCTCGCCGCGCAGCTTGAACTCGGTGGCGTAGACGATGAGCTGGAGCAGGTCGTCGCCGTCGACCACCTGGACGAGCGTCCGATCCCCTGCCTGCAGCCGGGCGAGGGCGTCGGCAAGAGCAGGGCTGAACGTACTGATGGCTTCGATGTTGTGCAGGTGCGTCACGCGCAGCAGCTTTTTCGCCGCGTTGTTGATCAACCCGACAGACCCGTCTTGCCGGTACGAGATGAGCGCGATACCGACGTGCTGGATCACCGTGTGGAGATAGCGGCGGCTCTCCTCCGTCCTGGCGCGCTCCTCGCGGAAGTCGTTCATCACCTCGGAAATGGCCTTGCTCAGCTCCTCGAAGGAGGCGCCACGGCCGCCGCTCGGAAAAGACTGCGAAAAGTCGTCGTAGCGGATCGATTGCAGGAAGCGGCTGACCTCACGATTGGTCCGATCGACGTAATGGATGAGCCGGGCAACCTGATACGCGGCGAAAAGTGCCAACAAAACGGCGGCGAGGTAGGAGGCACGCCCGACGGCCAGGTACAGCGCCACCGCAAGGGTGGCCGCGATGCCGAGCACACGGAGGATACACTGCGTACGGAAGTGCCTCATGCGTATCAGAGCCCGTACTTTTCGAGGCGGCGGTAAAGGGAAGCCCGACTGAGGCCGAGCTCCTCGGCTGCCTGGCTGATGTTGCCCCGGTGCTTTTCGATGGCCTTCCGGATCACCGCCTTCTCTACGTCCTCCAGCCGGTAGCTATCGAAAACGAGCCCGTCCTCTTCCTCGCTAATGCCGGACGCAAAGTAGAAGTCCTCGGGCTGGAGTATCGACGCGTCGGTCATGATGACCGCCCGTTCGACCATGTGCTGAAGCTCCCGTACGTTCCCCGGCCAGTGATACTTCTCCATCTTTTTGATCACGGCCGGACTCACACCTCGCACGTCCTTCTTGTACTTCTTCG
Source organism: uncultured bacterium (assembly GCA_966250015.1). Classification (GTDB taxonomy): domain Bacteria; phylum Bacteroidota; class Rhodothermia; order Rhodothermales; family DASSAV01; genus CBINFS01. The sequence goes on from CBINFS010000024.1 coordinate 35,880, forward strand.
CGTAGATCCCGAGAAAGTGGTTTACGAGAAGGGGTATGTCCTCGATTCGCTCACGCAAGGGCGGGATGCGAATCTCGACCGTGTTGATCCGGTAGAGCAAGTCCTGCCGGAACGCACCCTCGCGGACCATGTCGTACACGGGCATGTTTGTCGCGCAGACGAGCCGGACGTCGATCGGGCGCGGCTTGTTCGAGCCTACGCGGATCACCTCCCGCCGCTGAAGCACCGTCAGCAGCTTCACCTGCATCGGAAGCGAGATATTCCCGATCTCGTCGAGAAACAGCGTGCCGCCGGAGGCGATCTCGAATCGGCCGGCGCGGTCCTCCCGGGCGTCGGTGAAGGCGCCCTTGACGTGGCCGAAGAGCTCGCTCTCGAACAAGGTATCGGGTAACGCCGCCATGTCCACACTCACGAACACCTCGTCGGTGCGGCTCGAATGCCGGTGGAGGGCTCGCGCGACGAGCTCCTTGCCGGTGCCGTTCTCCCCCAGGATGAGCACGTTGGCGTCGGTTTTCCCCACCTTCTCGATCGTGTCAAATACCCTCAGCATCGCCGGCGACGTCCCCACGAAGTCCTGAAACTTGTGGTCGATGTCGGCGAAGAGCTGCTTTTGCTGAGAGCGCAGCCGATTTGCTTCGGACCGCGTCCGCTTCAGCCGCGAAGCCGCCGAGAGGGTCGCCAGCAGCTTCTCGTTCTGCCACGGCTTCAACACGAAGTCGGTGGCGCCCGCCTTGATCGCCTGCACCGCCATCTCGACGTCGCCGAACGCGGTGATCAGGATGACGACGGCCGACGGGTCGATCGTAAGGATGCGGTCGAGCCAGTAGAACCCCTCCTTCCCGCTGCTCATGTCGCGGACGAAGTTCATGTCGAGCAGGATCAGATCGTAGCTCTCGTTTTTGAGCAAGACCGGTATCTTCGTGGGGTCGCGCTCGGTGTGAACGGCCGTCGTGTGTTTCTTGAGCAGCAGACGGGCAGCCTGCAAAACATCTTCGTCGTCGTCGACTACGAGAACTTTCCCGAAGAGAGTATTCATGATCAAAATAGCCGGTCGGAGCACGGTTTATGTTGGACACACCGGAGATCCAGATGTACTGTCCGATTCCGAACAGTACGTGTATCGTTACCGAACACACCCGGCATGCCCATACCGTAAAAAAAACAACGTTTCGGGGTTATACGCCCCTTTTCACAACGCTTGGCATATAGCTTGCCAAACGGGCTGTTGGGATCCCGACCGCACCCCGGACCTCAAGACCCTTCATCTGAAGCGTTCTTGCAGACCATCAATTTAACACCGACATGCAGGAGTCACTACTCGGCCACAAGGCGCAGGATGCCGGCTCCCCTCGGCCGCCCGGGCAGGGCGGTTCCTTGCGGGGAGAAGGTATGGACCGGGCGATCAAAAAACGGAAGTTCACTCCGGCGCGGATCGCGATGGCGGTTGGCGCCGTGGTATTCGTGGCCCTGATCGTGTTCCTCGTGTCAAGCATGGCGGACGGCTCCCGCCTGAACGTCGAACGGAGCCGCCTCACCATATCCCCCGTCACCCGGGCTGCCTTTCAGGAGTTCATCAGCGTCACTGGCAACGTCATGCCGCGCACGACGGTCTACCTCGACGCCATCGAGGGCGGCCGCGTCGAGGAAGTGTACGTGCGGGAAGGTGAAATGGTCGAAGAGGGCCAGCGGATCCTCCTCCTCTCGAACAACGACCTCCAGCTCCGTTTGATGTCGAACGAGGCGGGGCTCGCCGAGCAGGTCAGCAACCTGGAGAACATGCGGTTTCAGGTCGAGCAGAGCCGCCTCAACCTGAGGCAGCAGCTCGTCGAGATGGATTACCAGATCCGGCGACTCCAAAGCCTCCACCGGCGCAACGAGCAGCTCTTCGAGAAAAAGCTTATCTCGCAGCAGGAATACGAGGCAGTACGGGACGAGTACGAGTACTACCTGCGGAGGCGCGAGCTTACCGTGCAGTCGCACCGGCAGGACTCGCTGGCCCAGGAGCTTCGCATTGCACAGATGGAGGAGGCAGTCAACCGGATGCGGAAGAACTTCGCGGTCCTTCAGGAGAGCCTCGAGAACCTGCTCGTACGTGCGCCGGTCTCCGGCCACCTTACCATGCTCGACGCCGAGATAGGCGAGCTCCGCGGCCCCGGATCGCGGTTCGGCCAGATCGACGTCCTCGACGGCGGGTACAAGGTGCGGTCGGGAATCGACGAGTTTTACATCTCACGCGTCCGGCGCGACCAGACCGGCCGCACGCAATCCATCGACGGTAAGGTCTACCTACTGGTTGTCACGCGCGTGTACCCGGAGGTCCGCGACGGGCGCTTCGAGGTCGACCTGGACTTCGTCGACGAGCAGCCGGAGAACATGCGCCGCGGCCAGACCATCCGCTTCGACCTCGAGCTGGGCGACCCGGTAGAAGCCACCCTGATTCCTCGTGGCAGCTTCTACCAGACGACCGGCGGAAACTGGATCTACGTGGTCGATCCCTCCGGTGAGTTTGCGGTCCGCCGGTCCATTCGCATCGGCCGCCAGAACCCAATGCACTACGAAGTGCTCGAAGGGCTCGAACCGGGCGAACAGGTCGTAACGTCCAGCTACGAAACCTTCGGAGACGCCGACCGGCTCGTATTCAAATGATTCCGGCCTCACACAACGAACAGAAAAACGCACCCTCAACCAGTAACACCATGATCAAGACCGTCAACCTGAAAAAGGTATACCGGACCGATGAGGTGGAAACCACTGCTCTCAACAACATCAACATCGAGATCAATGCGGGTGAGTTTGTCTCAATCATGGGGCCGTCCGGGTGCGGAAAATCAACCCTCCTGAACATCCTGGGCCTGCTCGATACCCCTTCGGATGGTGGATACGAGTTTCTGGGTCACGAGGTCGCACAGGCCTCCGAGCGGCAGCGCGCCAACCTTCGTAAAGGCAACATCGGGTTCGTCTTCCAGAGCTTCAACCTGATCGACGAGCTGACGGTATACGAAAACGTCGAGCTCCCGCTGCTGTACCTTGGCGTGCCCTCGGCGGAGCGCCGCGAAAGGGTGCATGCGGCGCTCGAACGGGTGGGTATCATGCACCGCAAAAACCACTTCCCCCAGCAGCTTTCGGGTGGTCAGCAGCAGCGTGTAGCCATCGCCCGCGCTGTAGTCGCCGAACCGAAGCTCATCCTCGCCGACGAACCCACGGGTAACCTGGACTCGACACACGGCGAGGAGGTGATGAATCTGCTCGCCCAGATGAACGAGGCTGGCACGACGATCGTCATGGTCACGCACTCCCCCGCCGACGCCGAATACAGCCACCGCGTGATCCACCTCTTCGACGGCCACGTCGTGACGGAGAACTTCATGAAGAAGCATTACGCCACCCCCACAGGGAAAGGTACCGACGTGTTGAGCTGATCATCCTTGATCCAGGTATAAAAAAATCCGGCCGGAGGGTTGCTCCGGCCGGATCGTCTCAGTTTCGCAACGGGTTCACTTGCCGCCGTTCAGGCGTTTCACTTTCATCGCACTGAGTCCTTTCGGGGTTTTCTCTACCTCGTATTCAACCTCTTCGCCCTCGTTCAGTCCTTCCTCCCACCCGAGCCCATCGACGTTGCTCCGGTGAACGAACACGTCCTTGCTTCCATCTGCCGGCGAGATGAAACCGAAGCCTTTGTCGACGCGAAACCACTTGATTTTACCACGAGCCATTTAAGGTACCTGAAGATTACTGGTTATTGTAGAATCGGCAAAACCCCAAAAAGACTGCTTTCCGGATTAGCCTTTTCCAGTTGGATACGTGAAAATCCAACTTTCTGTTAATATACGCTGAATAAACCACTCTCAACAGGTAAGAGTCAACGTCGCCAACGGCCTTTTTACTTTCGCGCCGCCTGTTTTTGTGTGCGGATGGGCGTCGATTCGATGGTTCTACAATTGAAAGGCGGTAAGGCGGAACTGCCCTACGGCTGAACCCACACGATTACTACGCGCCAGAAAAAACAACGTCATCTCCGCGAAGGCGGAGATCCAGACAACGGCTCGTTCAGGCTATACGGTTCTGCCGTGATTAACCGTCTTGTAGATTTACTTCGTTAGTCGCTGCGCTCTTGTCGGATCAAGTCCGGAATAACGTGTTATTTTTACGTTTAGGTATATCCCGGCGCGACCTTTTTCACCCACGACTTCCCTCACTCCACGTCATCCCGGCCTCCGAGCCTGGATCCATATAACAGTTCCGCCAGGCTATGCGATTTCGCCTCACACAGCCATTTCCTGGATTCCCGCCTTTGCGGGAATGACCTGTTTTTAAGGTATTCAGTAAGAGTAAACGTCCCACCTACGGTCTACCCCCAAAGAACTCACCGCGTCCACCGGCGGGCGGGTAGTAGCAAGGCTCAGTAGTACTCGTACCACGCGACGTAGGTCTCGTCGGTGCCGGTGGAGTCCTGGTCGATCGAGGTCTCGCTGCTGAGGCGGCCGAGGTCGTCGTAAGAGAAGCGGATCGCGCGAATGAGCGTCTTGGGCGGCATCTCGTAGATTTTCGATTCGACGTGCCGGCCGTCGCGGTAGACGTAGCTCGTCCGCTGCGTCTCGACGTCGCGGGCGGTAAACTCCTGCTCCTCGACGAGCCGTCCCTCATCGTCGTAGAGGTATTTGACGTACCAGTCGAGGAAGCCGTTTTCGAAAAACGATTTACGATCCAGTTTTCCGGCGGAGGTGTAATAATAAACGGTGATCTCATTCGAGCCGTTGATGTAATTGAGGCTCTCTTCGCCCACCGGGCGTCCATTTTCGTACGTGTATACCCGCAGCTCGGTCTGGCCGTAGCTGTCTTCGGCATGCGGCGTCCGGATGTACCTCTCACGCATGGCGGGGTCGTTCCCGTCGCCATACCCGTAGACGTCAAACCCTGTGATGTGGTTGTTTGCCTGCTCTTCCGAGTAGCGGCATTCTACGACGAGCCTGCCCTTTTCGTCGTAGACGTACTCGGTCCACCTGGCGCGGACGGTCGTGTCGGGCGCGACGTATTCCGTCTTTGTTTTCAAGCGATGAACGCCGTCGGACGGAGGCTGAGCACGATCTACGAGGCAGGGATTGACGAAGGGGTCTTCAGTCGGAGGATCGACCACGCCGTCGTTGCAGGACACGAACAAAAACGCCGCCAGGACTGCGGCCCACACGATACTTCTCATCTGATACTACACCGTTGTACGAATCAGGACATCGACGTCCAAAGATAAGCGCCCTCGCCCAGTGACGAAACGAATAACCTGTGGAAATCGATCCTGACGCCGTTTCAAACGGTGTAGCGTTACTCAGCCGGCATCGCGCCCACGCCGAACGTCGGCTTCAACCCGACCGTCAGGCGCTCCTGTGGCGCCTGCGATCTTTCGATGCCGCGAGCCACGAGCTCCGCTTCGATCAGCACCAGCGCCTCGACGACCTGCGATCGGATGTGATCCGTACTGTTAGATTTGCTGCTCGATAAAAGGGATAGGACGTGCCTGTACTCGACGACCGTTTTGAGAAGGGCGTAATCCGTTAAAAGGGGCAATGTTACCGGTATAAACTCATTCTTCTGTTCTGACATGCTACGGCTCCAGGCAACTGTTCGTCCAATTCCACTCAATCAAGTATAATGCGCCGGTAAACCATTGCCCATCGGGCAAAAACCGATTATCCATTCAGGATTTCACCGATACGTCTACGAAAATGGTAGGGGGAAACAGGACTAAACCAACACGGGGGCAGCTATAAAGGGCACTCGGGCGATCTCGAACCAGAACGATATCAGGATTCGAATGACTTCTGCCAGCTCCACGAACGAGGACGGTTTGGTGATATATGCATTTGCGCCCGACCGGTAACAAAAGTCCACGTCTTCCTTGTGGTTGGAAGTCGTGAACGCCACGATTGGAATACAGCGCAACCCGGGCGTACCTTTGATTTCACGAAGCGCCTCGCGTCCGTCTTTGCGAGGCATGTTTAGATCGAGCAGGATGAGGCTCGGGAACGATCCCTTCTTATCCTCCTCGGTTGGTCCACATTCACGTAAGTAGTTAAGCAGCTCTTCTCCGTTCTCCACCACGTCGACCCACGATATCACTCCACTGGCCGATACGGCCTTTTTGAGCAAGAACTGGTCATCGGGATCGTCCTCCGCAACTAATATCCGATACCTTGATCGTTCTGCCTGCACCATCGGATCCTCCGCGCGCGACACACGCAAAAACCGCACGATCCTTACCCGTTCTTCCGAACCGACCAGCGTGACCGGAGGGGAGAAAGGGATTTCCGAGCGTCGCGGACAAAATATTACGTAATTTTTCCCCGGGGTATCATCCGTCACCCTAAAGGCTTATAGGGAAAACCCTGAATAACATATACGCCAACATTTTCAAAACCCGCCATACGAAAGTAATAATATGATTTTAAGACTATCAAGTGCGAAATTGTACATGTGTGCGGCAGCGGCGTTATGCTACCATTAACACACACCCGCTCAAGCAAAGTGGACAAATGAACGCGGAATACGGGACGAAAAACCTGATCGAACGGGTGGAGGGCAGCATCCTCCGGCACCACCTGTTGCAGCATGACGACCGTGTGGTCGTGGGTATTAGCGGCGGCGTCGATTCGGTCGTCTTGCTCCACGTCCTGCACCGGCTCGGCTACGACGTGATCGGTGCGCACGTGAACTATCACCTGCGCGGTGAGGCGTCCGATCTCGACGAGACGCACGTAAGGGACTTCTGCCGGGACCTCAACGTGCCGCTGCACGTCGCTTCGTTTGACACCCGAAAAGTCAGCGAAGATCGGAGCTTATCGATCCAGGAAACCGCGCGCGACCTGCGGTACGACTTCTTCTACGACCTGGCCGTCCGGACCGGCGCGAATGTAGTCGCCGTGGCTCACCACGCCGACGACCAGGCCGAAACCGTCCTGCTAAACCTGTTTCGCGGAACGGGTCCGGACGGCCTCGCCGGAATGCCCGTCTCCCGCCTCCTTCGTGACAGCGGCTCCATCCGACTGATCCGCCCGCTCCTGGACATCAGTCGTTCCGAGATCGAAAACTACGCAGCAACAGAAGCCATCACGTGGCGGGACGACCAGAGCAACGAAAGCCTGAAGTACCGCCGGGGCGCCGTCCGCAACGCCATCCTCCCCGTCATCTACCAGCATTTCGGGCCGTCGGCGCGAGACAACATCCTTCGGTCGGCGGGATTGCAGCGGGCATTCATCGAATCCACGATCCGCCCCGAATACGAGGCGCTCTGGAAAACCTGCGCCCGGACGACGCCCGATGGGGGTTACCTGCTGATCGGTCCCTTGATGGGCTTCCCGCAGGTCTTCCGCGAAGGGCTCTTCTTGACTGCGCTGCGTCGGTGGCTGCCCGGTGCGCCGGTCGACGCCGCCATGGCGGCGCGCATCGAGGGCCTGCTCGATTCCTCACCCGGCCGCCGCATCGAGCTGCCAGAAGGTGCCGTCTGGCGTGGCCGCGACCGCCTCGTGTTTACCCGTAAATCGCCCCTTACCTTCGAACCGCAGCCGCTCGAACCTGGCGAGACGGTTCACGTCGAAGGTGGAAGCCTTACCGTCGAGGTTTTAGACGAGCGCCCCGAGCGCCTCGAAGAAGGCGCACCGACCGTCCTGTACGCCGACGCCGACCGCCTCCAATTCCCACTGATCGTGGACCGCTGGCGTCCCGGCGACCGGTTTCAGCCCTTCGGCATGGCCGGCTCCAAAAAAATCAGCGACTTCCTCACCGACGAAAAGGCGCCTCCCGAAAGCCGTAACCGGGTGCCCGTGATCCGCTCAGAAGGCCGGATCGTGGCTGTTGCCGGCTACCGCATCGCCGACGAAGTCCGCATCCGCCCCGACACCAGGCGTTTTGCAAAGATCACGTACAATCCGATCCCAATGTCCGGAATCGACACCTCCGGACTATCTTCAGTCGGTGAGAAGCCGTAATTTGAGATTTTATTTTTCCCGTTGTACGAATCCGCGTAGACTATGCCCGGCCTCGCATCCATGAACAACGTCATTATCTGCCGGAACGAGCGTTTCCGCATTTACCTCGACCAGGCGACCATCCAGCGCCGCGTCGAGGAGATTGGCCGGGAGATCAGCCGCGACTACGAAGGCAAGACCCCGATCCTGATCGGCGTGCTCAACGGCGCTTTCATGTTCATCGCCGACCTGCTCCGGGCCATCACGATCGACTGCGAGGTCGACTTCCTCAAGCTCTCGTCCTACGGCGCCAGCAAGGTCTCCAGCGGGCAGGTGCGCGAGCTGAAAAAGATCGACGCGGACATAGCGGGCAGGCACGTGATCGTCGTGGAGGACATCGTCGACACCGGGTTATCAATGCAGTACATCCTTGATGGTCTGGCGAAGCACGAGCCCGCCTCCCTGCGCGTGGCAACGCTCCTCCACAAGTACGAGGCCACCACCACCGACGTCCAGCTCGACTACGTCGGCTTCCGGATCAAAAACCTCTTCGTCATCGGCTACGGCCTCGATTACGGCCAGATCGCCCGCAACCTCCCCGACATCTACATCCTCGACGAGTAGGCCTGCTCTGTATCAAAGCAAATGGCAGCCTGAAGGTATTTTACGACCCTATAGACACCTGGTAACCGTCCCCTCGAGGGGACCCCAGGGGTGTAAATGGCCCGCTTTGAGCAGTCGCTGAACCCTGAGCATATCCGCCATTTTTGTGCTGACACCCCCAAAAGCCCCCTCGAGGGGGCTGCCGTTCGTTGCCAATCTTGTACCTGTGGCACGTACCCCAAGCATATTATTTACCTGACCGCAGGCGCAACCAAACCGTCCCCTTGAGGGGACAACAGGGGTGTAAAACGGACCGGTAAAGCCTTTCTTTGAGCCAAAGCGGTTCTCATAAGGCGCGCCTTAAAAAAGAATCCTCGTGACATTGCAGGCGGCGGGGCCTATCATTTTCGGATCCGAAAACCTGATCCCAACCACACGCGACTCATGAAGGGTTTTTCCAGCCTCCGCGCCATTTTGATCTTTTTGCTTTCACTGGGCCTTGCCGTCCCGTCTTCGGCTCAAACAGGTAAAAGAAAGTGGACCGTCGAGGACGTCCTGAAGCAGGAGTCGATCCAGCACGTCGACATCGCACCGGACGGCAACCGCGTGCTCTGGACGAAGCGCACGCCGGATTTCGAAAAGGACGGCTATTCGACCGACATCTTTCTCACCTTCATTAACGACCCGTACGGCTCAGGCAAACCCGCCACCGTCCAGCTCACTCGAACGGGTGATTCGAGCAATCCGGTCTGGAGTCCAGACGGCCGGCACCTGGCGTTCCTGTCGTCGCGCGCCATTCAGAAAGATGGGAAGGAAGAAAAGAAAGGCCGGCAGATCTGGCTGATGGACGGCCGGGGCGGCGAACCCCGATCCCTTACCTCGCTCGAAAACAGCCCGATCGCGTTCGCCTGGCTGGATTCGGCGACGATCCTGTTCACTGCCCGCGAGGAGCCGACCGCCTACGAGGCCGCCCTCAAAAAGGCGAAGGACGACGTGCTGGTCGTCGAGGACACCCTTCTCTTCCACCCGGTCCGCCTCTTCAAGCTCGACGTGGCATCAGGTAAAATCGAGCGTCTCACCACGAACGACTACCAGATTGGTGAATTTGCACCGAGCCCAGACGGGAAGTGGGTCGTCTATTCGATCAACCGCTCGCCGGTGCAGTCCGACGCTCGCAACCAGCCCCTCCAGTACCTGCTCGACCTTTCGACCGGCGAGGCGACGGAGATCTTCGCGGAAAAGTACTTCGACCCGTCCGGCTTCGCCTGGTCACCGGACGGCAAAGGGTTTTACGCTTCAGACACCTATTCGTCCGACCCGGAAAACGAGGGCGCCGGCATCGAGGAGCTCTTCTACTTCGATACGGCCACCCGAACGCACGTAAAGGTGCCCCTCGACTGGCCGAACGGCATCGGCAGAGGCGGCTACGCCGTCACCGCTAACGGCGTCCACGTCCAGGCTGCCGACGGGCCGTATCAGAAGCCTCGGTTCTACCGGAAAACCGGGACGGGCTGGACCTTCGTCGAGGTAGACGATCCCTCCCTGCGGCACGTCACGTCGTTCGTGACCGGGAAGGGCTCGAACCGCGTCGTCTACGTCTACTCCGAAGCGGACGTGCCTCCCACCTATCACTTCGCCACGTACGAGGACGGCCGGCTCACCGAAAAGGGCGTACTCACTGAGATCAACGCCCACCTCAAGGATCTCGCCATCGCACGCGCCGAAGTTACCCGCTGGAAGGGCTTTGGAGGGGACGAAATAAACGGCATCTTATACTATCCGCACGATTACCAGCCCGGGCGGCGGTACCCGCTGATCGTCGCCATCCACGGAGGCCCGAGCAGCGCCGATCTCGACGCCTGGAGCGAGCGCTGGGCGTACTACCCGAACCTGCTCGCCCAGAAGGGCGCCTTCGTCCTCATGCCGAACTACCACGGTTCAGGCCACCACGGCCTCGAGTTCGTCGAGTCGATCAAAGGCCACTACTACGAAAAGGAAGTGCCCGACATCGTCAACGGAATCGAGCACCTCGTTGATCAGGGACTCGTCGATCGGGACTCGCTCGGCGTCATGGGCTGGTCGAATGGCGGCATCCTCACGATTGCCCTGACCGTCGAACACCCCGACCTCTTCAAGGCAGCCGCTCCCGGCGCCGGCAACGTAAACTGGATCTCCGATTACGGCAATTGCGCCTTCGGCGTCCGGTTCGACGACTCGTACTTCGGCGGGGCGCCGTGGGAACGCCTCGACGACTACGTAAAAAAGAGCCCGCTCTTCCGCCTCGACCGCGTCGTCACCCCCACCCTGATCTCGTTCGGCGACCGGGACACGTCGGTCCCCACCGAGCAGGGCTGGCAGCACTACCGCGCCCTCCAGCAGATCGGCAAGGCGCCGGTCCGGTTCCTGCTCTTCCCCGGGCAACCACACGGACTCGGCCGGCTCTCCCACCAGAAGCGGAAAGTAGAAGAAGAGCTCGCGTGGTTCGACTACTACCTGTTCGGCCGGCGCACGCTCGATGATGACGTTCACAAGCGAGTCGTGCAAGAGGGCTCTCCCCTTGCGCTGCTCGATCGCGTGAAGGTGATCAAAAAGACGGAGGATGGCTTGTACGGAGAGCTGAAAAACGGCGTCCTCGTGCCTGAGACCGTTCCGCTGGGCGACACGCTGCTCGTCGGCCGTTTCGAGGTTACCCGCGCGCAGTTCCAGGCCTTCCGGCCTGGTTACCCCGTCGCACCCGGCAAAGGCAACTACCCCGCAACCGGCCTCACGCTCGACGACGCCCGCGACTATATGGCGTGGCTGAGCAAACAGACCGGCCGGACGTACCGCCTGCCGACGGAAAAGGAGATGAAAACTCTGACCGGCGTCGCCGGTCCCGCCGAAAACGATCTGTCATACTGGGCAGGATACAAGCCAAACGCCGACGAGCTGAAGGTCCTGCTCGCCGAGGTTGCCCGGCACGATCCCGACGACCTCCTGCTCCCCGTCGGCTCTCGCCCGCCCGGAAACGCCGGAAAGGCCGACGCCCCGTTGCTCTACGACACGAACGGAAATGCCGCAGAGTGGTCAACGGACGACAAAGGAAACGGGATCGTCCTCGGCGGTTCCGCCACGACGTTCGACGATCCCCGTACCGACGGCCCCGACCCGGTGCCACCCGCCTTCACCGGCTTCCGCGTCGTGGCCGAGCCTGACTGAATCGGCCCTATCCTTCGTTCAACGAGGGGGAATCCGGTGCGGCTTCCTTCGGGTAGCTCACGTACGGCTTGACGATGGAATCGGAGAGGTTCGCAACCGCCGCGGCGTCGGTGGACTGCGACAGCTCGCGCACCACGCCCCTGCGGTCGATCACCCCGATCGAGTTCTCCTCCCGCTCGTACGTCATGAGGCGCGATCGGTCGATCGTGAGATAGTAGGAAGCGTCTTCGCTTGCCGAGGCCTGGTCGGAGAGCCCGCTCTTCACGAGCCAGTCCTCCACCCGCTCCCGCCACGAGGCCACCACGTCGTCCGAGGGCGTTTCGGGCATGAAGACCACCCGAAAGAAGTCGCGGTTGATGAACCTTCGCGCCAGGTCGGCCAGCACCCGGTCGTCATGGTGCATCCATTGCTTGACCGAGAATAGCACGTCCGAGTCGTCGAGGTTGCAGAAAACCTTCCGGACGTCCGCGTGCTTCAGGCTGTTACGGTCGATCCGGTTGCGGAGGAAAAACATGAGGGCCGGCGAGCAGCCGTCGCCGACACGGTCGTCACCGTCAGCCAGGTGCTTCCGGACGCGCCGGAAGATCGCCCGCAGCACCTGGTCGCCCGCCACGACGGTCTTGTGCAGGTAGACCTGCCAGAACATCAGGTGGCGCGAAATCAGGAAGTTCTCGACCGCGTAGATCCCTTTGGACTCGATCACGATGCTCGAGCCGGGTCCACCTTCGAGCGGCTCGACGCGCAGCGTCTTGATGATCCGCTCAACGCCCACCTGTCCCTCGGCGACGCCCGTAAAAAACGAGTCCCGGCGGAGGTAATCGAGCCGGTCCATGTCGAGCTGGCTCGAGATGAGCTGGTGGAAGAAGGGGCGTTCGTAGGTGTCGTCGAAGATCTTCACAGTGAGGTCGAGCCGTCCCCCGAAGCGCTTGTTCAGGTCGAGCAGGAAGAGGCGGCTCATGTCCTCGTGCCGGAAGTCCTCGATGAGCTCGTGCTCGAGCGTATGCGAGAACGGGCCGTGGCCGATGTCGTGCAAGAGCGCGGCGGCCAGCGCAGCGGTCGTCTCCTCCGGCGAGATCGGCGTCCCCTTCTCCGACAGGTTCAGGAGGACGTCCTGCATGAGCGCCATCGCCCCGAGCGCGTGTCCGAACCGCGTGTGCTCCGCACCGGGAAACACCAGGTACCCGACCCCGAGCTGCCTGATCCGCCGCAGCCGCTGCACCTCAAACGTCTGGATCAGGTCGACGATCAGATTCTTCGGAACGGAAATGAACCCGTGAACCGGGTCGGAGAATATTTTGAATCGGCTTTCCAGGATTCTGAAGGATTGAGGTCCAGATTTTGACCGTGATCGCTAAAAATAGCGCGTTAATTTCCTGCTAACAACTGCCGACGGGCTTCCCCGCTTGCGGATGAACCGGCCAGATCCTACCATTGAGGCGGCCTATTCTGTTCCTCATTCGTTCGTATTTGTCGTGATTATCGTCGTTCTTCTCGCCCTGCTCCTGATTGCAGGTCCGTCTCCCCTTTTCGCCCAGCAGACCCTCGAAGTCAAGTCGCCCAACGGCAAGCTCGTCCTCAACCTAACGGCTGGTGACGACCTGCGCTGGTCGCTGACCCACGACGGAACGCCCGTCGTCTTGCCTTCGCCAATCGCGTTAACCCTCGAATCAGGCGAGGTGCTCGGCGCCAACCCCGTCATTACCGGAAGCAAGCCCACCTCGGTCGACGATGTAATCATTCCGCCCATCTACAAAAAGTCAAAGATCTTAGACCGGTACAACGAGCTGACGGTGACTTTCAAAGGTGGGTATGGCATCATCCTGCGAGCGTACGACGACGGGGCGGCCTACCGGCTGTTACTCGAACGCGACGGCGACGTCGTCGTCCGGGACGAAACGGTCTCCTTCACGTTTGCGGGCGACTACACGGCGCACGTGCCGTTCATCCGGGATAAACGCAGCGACGACCCGTACCATTCCGGCTTCGAGGCGCACTACGACGTGCTGAAGCTATCCGATATCAACCCCGACACGCTTAGCTACGCGCCGCTGCTCGTCGAGCTCGAGGCCGGCAAGAAGGCCGTGCTTTTCGACGCCGACGTCGAAGCCTACCCGGGCATGTTCCTTGTGGCCGACACTAACACCCCACACGCGCTCCGCGGGCGCTTCGCCCCGTATCCCGTTGGCGAGGAACGCAGAGGCAACACGATCGTGCCGGTGCGTAGCGACGTGATTGCGCGCATCTCGGGCAACCGCACGCTCCCCTGGCGGGCCGTCGCGGTTTCGAGCCGCGACCACGAGCTGCTCGACAGCGACCTTGTCTACAAGCTCGCCTCCCCCTCCCGCCTCGACGACACCTCGTGGATCAAGCCCGGCAAAGTGGCCTGGGAGTGGTGGAATAGCTCCAACCTGCGCGGCGTCGACTTCCCGACCGGCAGCAACACCGACACCTACAGGTTCTTCATCGACTTCGCCTCGGCTAACGGTCTCGAATACGTCATCCTCGACGGCGGCTGGTCTGCTCGCGGCGACTTGATGCGCACCCGCGACGAGATCGACCTGCCGTATCTGATCGCCTACGGAAAAGACCGAAACGTCGATCTCATCCTCTGGGCGAGCTGGAGCCAGCTTCGCGGCAACGAAGACGCCGTCTTCTCCCATTACGCGGGCATGGGCATCAAGGGCTTCAAGGTGGACTTCATCGACCGTGACGACCAGGTAGCCGTCGAGTCCGTCTACCGTATCGCAGAACGCGCGGCGGCGCACAAGCTCGTGCTGGACTACCACGGCATCTACGAGCCCACCGGCCTCCAGCGGACCTACCCGAACGTGATCAACTTCGAAGGCGTCAAGGGGCTCGAAAACACCAAGTGGGTCCAGGTGGACGACGTTCCACGCTACGACGTGACGGCGCCCTACATCCGGATGCTCGTCGGCCCGATGGATTACACCCCCGGCGCCATGCGCAACGCCACGCAGAACGACTTCTTCGCAAGCCGCGCAACGCCCATGAGCCACGGCACCCGCGTCCATCAGCTCGCGATGTACACCATCTTCGAGGCGCCGCTCCAGATGCTCTCCGACAGCCCGACCAATTACATGGCCGAGCAGGAATGCACCGACTTCATCGCCAAGGTCCCGACCGTCTTCGACGAAACCGTCGCGCTGGACGGGCAGGTCGGCGAATACGTCGTACTCGCTCGCCGAAAGGGCGACACGTGGTACGTCGGCGCGATGACCAACTGGAACCTCAGAGAGCTGACCCTCGACCTCTCCTTCCTCGGCGACGGCGAATTTGAGGCCGACATTTTCCAGGACGGCATCAACGCTCACAAAGACGCCCGCGACTACAAGCGAGTCATCCGCCGCGTCAAGTCCTCCGACCGGCTTACCATCCAGATGAAGGAAGGCGGCGGATGGACGGCACGGATTTACCCCGTGCGGTAGAGGTGGCGTGATTTGTGTGGGGGACGGTCTACCCTTCATTCGCTCCGCGACAGCTCTCCTTTTTAAATGAGCAATTCGTAGCGATTACCGATGGAACCATCCCGGTAACCCGCACTTCGGGAAAATTCCTCCTCGCAAGGCTCGTCGGAATGACAATATGAGAGGTATGGGTTTGTATCAGACCTCACTGCCATCGCCGACTCCCCACTTTGTCATCCCGAATCCCGCAAAGCGGGTGAGGGGTCTTTATGAAATGCAGCCTTCGAGAATGGTGGTCCGAGTACGCACGTCACTTCACTACCGTTTGTACCAGCCAAAACGGCCGCACTTCGGGAAGATTCCTCGCTACCGCTCGGAATGACAATATGTGAGGTATGGGTTTGTATCAGACCTCACTGCCATCGCCGACTCCCCACTTTGTCATCCCGAATCCCGCAAAGCGGGTGAGGGGTCTTTATGAAACGCAGCGTTCATGTATGGCAGGAAGGGCACGCACAGCACTTCACCACCGTTCGTGCAAGTCTGAATTTTGTCGATCTAAGGAAACGTTGCCTGGATTTACTCCGTCAGTCGCGTTGCTCGTGTCGGCTCGAGGGCCGGAAGACGGATTTTTCAGGTATTTCGTGGCAGTGGAAGCCACGCCGCAGGTTTTCATCCCTTAAAAAAATCATCCGCGAGCATCTGCATCCATCAGCGGACTGTAGCTCATTCTTCTCTTCGCGCCTTCGCGTGAGACTTTAGGATCGAACCCTGCGGAAGAGACCTTCACCGCACCCAGGTGTTGTTCGTCCGGTCGACGTCGGGGAGGTACCAGTCAGGGTCGATCTGGACGCGGTCGACGCGGCCGGGGGTGAAGCGCAGCGTGGCGGTTCGCTTGCCGCTGAGCCACGTGTCGACCGGCACGATCTGTTCCTCAACGTTGCCGTTCGAGTAGACCACACGCACGGGGGCGGGCATCGGCGTGAGGCCACGGTCGGCGATCTCCACCACGACGCCGTCGCTATCGGTATTTACACGCGTCACGGCGTGGTCGAGCGTCCACGTCTCGTAGAACATCGACGTCCAGAACCAGTCCAGGTCCTCGCCGATGACGTCCTCGAACGTGTTGAAGAGGTCGTAGGGGTACGGGTGTTTGAAGGCCCAGCGCCCGGCGTAGGTCCGGTATGCCTCCATTAACTTGTCGCCGTAGAGGCCTTGGAGCGCACGCAGGGCGAGGGCGGGCTTGCCGTAGGCCCCCACCCGCCAGGTCGAGCGGTTGGTCGATGGGAACAGATCCGTGTGCCGCATCGGCTCGACCTCTTCACCCGATTCCGCCAGTACGAAGTAGGCCATGTGGCTGCCGGACGTCCAGCCGTCTGTATCGAAATAAGCGGACCACGCCTCGTTCGTGTTGAACGTCGTCAGGCCTTCGTCCATCCACGCGTACTCCTTCTCGTCCGAGCCGACAACCATCGGAAACCACATGTGGCTGATCTCGTGGAACGTCGTCGCAAACACTCCGCGATCACCGGTCGTACCGATTAGCGTCATCATCGGGTACTCCATCCCGCCTCCGATGATGCCTTCCACCACCGTCATGTGGGGATACGGATAAGGGAAAAACGTCTCGGATAGGTGCTCAATCGAAAACTGCGCGTACTCGGCCGCCCGCGCCCAGCCGTCTTTGTCCGAGCGATAGTAGGCGTGAATCATCGCACGGTCGGGCTGTCCGTCGTTTTCGCGGTCGCCGAGCGCGGCGGTCGTCGCGTCCCAGACGTGGTTGATCGAGGCGCTGAACGCGAAGTCGCGTACGTTCTCCGCCCGGAACCGCCAGGTAAGCAGGTCGTCCGGCGAATCGACCGTCACGAGACCGGCATTCAGATCGCGTTGCGTCACGATCGGAACCGTTTCGTTGGCGTAGGACGCCTGTTGCAGCCGGGCACGGATCTGCCCCGGGTAAACCTCCTCGGGGTTCTGCAGCTCACCGGTGGCCGCGACGAGCCACCCTTCGGGCAGCGTGATCGAGACGTCGTAGTTGCCGTATCCCATGTAGAACTCCCCTGCCCCCAAATACGGATCGGCCTTCCAGCCGCGCACGTCGTCGTAGACGGCCATCTGCGGGTACCAGTAACCCAGGTAGAATAGCTCTCCGTCCTGTCCCATGCGGGGAGCCCGCTCGGGCACGCGGAAGCTCCACGTGAGCCCGAGCTCCACCCAGTTGCCCGGGAAGAGAGGCTGTGCAAGACGAATGCGCAAGATCGTGCCGGAGATCGTGTAGCCGGGAACCTCCTGCGATAGCTGGCTCACGAGCGACTTGCCGTTAACGGTGATCCGTGAGACCGTCATCCCGCCGGTCACTTCAGCGGGGAAATTCCGTGGCGCCCCTTCGGCGTGCAGGTTCTGCCGGAGGTGCAGGTACAGCACGTCCAGCGTATCCGGAGAGTTGTTGGTGTACCGGATGGTTTCCTGGCCCTGCAAGATGGCCGTTTCCGGCGAGAGCACGACGTCGATGTCGTACTCGGCCGTGTTCATCCAGTAGTTCGGTCCGGGGTTGCCGTCGAGCGTGCGGGTCCCCTTCTCGACGGCCTTCGTGTATCCCGGGATCGGAAAAACCGGGTACGGTACGGGGCGCGAGAGCTGGGCAAGTGCGGGGTGTGAGACAAAAAGCAGCAGGGAAAAAACGAGGACGGTGCGTAACGAACGAGTCATGAGATCAGCAAGGATTAACCCGACAAACCGGCTAAAAAACTGGATTTGGTCCGGTGCGTTCCTGGACCGGTGTATATGCAATTGCCCTCGTCACGGTGGCGGCGAGGGCATGCAAAAACATTCAGAACAGGAGTCAGGCCGTGTGGCTGCGGACGCGCTCCAGCGCCGCCGTGACTTTTGTGGCGGCCTCTTCGAGCAGGATGGCCGTCTCGACTTCGAGCCCGCTCTCGGCGAGTATTTTCTGCCCCTCCTCGGCGTTGGTGCCCTGGAGCCGGACGATGAGCGGCACCTTGATGTCGACCTTCTTCGCTGCCTCGACGATCCCGGTAGCCACACGGTCGCCCCGGACGATCCCTCCGAAGATGTTCACCAGGATCGCCTCGACGTGGGGGTCTTTCAGGATGATCCGGAAGCCGGCCTCGACGGTCTCAGCGCTCGCACTGCCGCCGACGTCGAGGAAGTTCGCCGGCTCGCCACCCGCGAGCTTGATGATGTCCATCGTCGCCATCGCCAGTCCGGCGCCGTTCACCATACACCCTACGTTGCCGTCGAGCTTGACGTAGCTCAGGTTGTGCTCACTCGCCTCGACCTCGAGCGGGTCCTCTTCGTAGATGTCCCGCATGCGTTCTATCGCTTCCTGCCGGAAAAGCGCATTGTCGTCGACGTTGATCTTGGCGTCGATCGCAAATACCTCGCCCTGAGCCGTCAGAACGAGCGGATTTATTTCGGCGAGAGACGCATCGACCTCCTCGTAAGCCTTGTAGAGGCTCATAATGAACCGGGCGGCCTGGCCGTGCGTCTTCCCCTCAAACCCGAGGCGGAAGGCCAGGTCGCGCGCCTGGTACGGACGCAGGCCGACGGTCGGATCGACCCACACCTTAAAGATTTTCTCAGGTGTCTCTTCGGCAACCTTCTCGATTTCGACGCCCCCCTCGGTGGAGGCCATCACCACGTTCCGGTTTCGCTGGCGGTCGAGCGTCACCCCGACGTAGTACTCCTTCTCGATGTCCACTGCGTCGGAGATGAGCACCGCCCTCACTTTCTGGCCTTCCGGGCCGGTCTGGTGCGTCTTCAACATCATCCCGAGCATGGCTTTGGCCTTTTCCTCCACCTCCTCGACACTCTTGGCGAGCTTGACGCCTCCTCCCTTTCCCCGGCCTCCCGCGTGAATCTGTGCTTTTATGACAAACGTCCGGCTGCCGTGGGCAGCCAGCTCACGCGCCGCAGCAACGGCCTCCTCGACCGTCCGCGCAACGATTCCGGTCTGCACCGCGACACCGTAACGCGAAAGGATTTCTTTTGCCTGATACTCGTGTAGTTTCATCGGTACGTTTTCGTCGGATTTCAACACAACCGGCAAAAGGTACACCAGTCTCCCCGTAGAATCCACCTAAAAAACGGATCGTTCTAAGTTTGTCGTAGTTTGGGGAGGGTGGAAGACATACACCTCTGAAGTCCCCTCAAGGGGACGGTGGACCATCGTCAATAGTCACCGAAGTGCTGTCCATATAGCGTCTTACCACAGCCCCATCAAGGAGGCTGATGGGGGTGTAATTATTTCAATTAGGATTAATCATCACAACGATACGGTCACAGATAGACCACAGTGACGCGATACGATCTCCATATCATCCGGCGCCTGTTTACCGGGACGTTCGTGCTGCTTGGGGTCCTGATCGTCTTTTTTATCGTCCTCCATTACGTGGAGTACATCGACGACTTCATGGACCGAAGCGCGAAGATGTCGGAGATCTTTACGGTCTATTACCTGAACTTCATCCCCGAGATCGTCAAGCTCACGTCGCCTCTCGCGGTCTTTTTGGCGAGCATTTATCTGATGGGCCGGCTCGCACAGAGCCTCCAGATCGTCGCTCTTCAGTCGAGCGGGGTGTCGCTCTACCGGCTAACTTTGCCCTTTGCGGTGTATGCCGTGATCGTCACCGGGTTCATGTTCTGGTTCAACGGCTGGGTGGTGCCGAAAACGAACAAGACCGTACTCGAATTCGAGGCCAAATACCTGAAGGACGCGCCGCTCCAGACTGAACTGACCAACGTCTTCCGCCAGGACCGGCCGGGCGGCATCCTGTCGATCGGGTACTTCGACCGCGAGAGCCTGGTCGCGCACCGCGTCTCGCTCCAGGAGTTCGAGGAAGGGCAGGTGATGACGCGCCGGATCGACGCCATACGCATGGGTTGGGACCCGGAACACTCGAATTGGGTGTTGCACAACGCACTCATCCGGACCTTCTCGCCGGATGGCCTCGTGTCGCAAGAGCGCGTGGAGATGATGGATACGACGCTGAACATCTACCCGAGCGACCTTGCACGGACGGACCGCGACGTCGAGTCGATGTCGATCCCCGACGCCACCGGGCACGTGGCGAGCCTGCGGCGGTCCGGTGTTGCCAACCTCGGGCGCACCCTCGTCGGGTACTACTCGAAGTTCAGCTACCCGTTTGCCAACCTGATCCTGGTGCTCATCGCAGTACCGATCGCGTCGGTGCGGAGGCGCGGAGGCCAGGCCGTACAGGTAGGCCTGGGCCTGCTCGTGGCGTTTTTCTACCTGGCGACGCTCAAACTGACCGAGCCGTTCGGGTACACCGGCGCCATAGACCCGCTCGTCGTCTCCTGGCTCCCCCACGCCCTCTTCGCCGTCCTCGCGCTGATCCTCTTCATCAAGAGCAGGAAGTAAGCCGGTTTTTTTAAATCAAAGGGGATGGCTTTACCGCAATACTACACAGCAAAACCATCCCCTTGAGGATCATCGAAAAGAGTTATCTCACACTCCCTCCTTTCTGCTCACCAGCTCAAACTCTTCGAAAAGGCCGTAGTCGAGCGTGTGGTACTGGTCTCCGGGAGGCTGGACTTCGGGGGCGTAGAAAAAGCTCCAGGGGGTCACGACGCCAGGCTGCGGGTTGTTGTGGTGGGGCCCGAGGACGTTCTTGAGCGAACCGTACACCACGACCTCCACCTCATTCGTACCCTGTCGCAGCTTCCCTGTGACGTCCACTTCGTACGGTTGCGAAACCACGACGCCCGCCTTCTCCCCGTTCACCCGGACCTCGGCGACGGTGCCGTTCCACGCACCGAGCCGGACGCGGTAGTCGCCCGTAGCGTCGGCGACCTCGAACGTCCGCTTGTACGACACCGTGTGCGAATACAGCGGGAGCCCCTGCTGCTTCCACGACCCGAGTGTCATCGGATCGGCCGGGACGATCTCCCAACCGCGCTCGCGGCTCGCCAGGTCGAAGTTGCCGAGCAGGTACACCGGCTCGAGCTCGGCATGCACCGAGAACGGCATGGCCATTATCGCAATCCGGTTCAGGCCCGGCATGAGGTACGGCCCGATGTCGAACACGCCGAACGAGCGGTCGAGCCACCACTGGTCCGGCTCTGGCCGGATGTTCTTCGCATTGACGAACACCTTGTACAGGTGCGGCCATTCGACCACCAGCCGCATGCTCGCCTGGTCCTGGAACTCCCTGCTGATGTTGAATCGGTAGCATGCACGGAAGCCCGAGCCCGTCGAGAACGTGTCGGCCTCGACGAACGTCTTTTTGTACTGCACGCCGACGTTCCAGGGGTTGTGGCCGAACCCGCCTTCGCCGAATCCGTGGTACTTGTAGATCGAGTCAGCCGCCGTGTAGAAGTAGATCCCGTCTCCTTCCATCGGACCCGCCTTGTAGTCGACGTAGTCCAGCACGAGCACGTTGGGCTCATTTCGGAC
>CBINFS010000025.1:0-53084 GCA_966250015.1 uncultured bacterium
GGCGGGGCAAAGGCGGGAGCGGCCAAACCGGCCGGATTGCCCGCCGCTTCGTGACCTGCCGTTGTGTATGCCTTTCGGGACCAGCCCGTAGATGATCACCGAGCAACTGGACCGGCCGGAGGCGCCGGAATCGCAGCCGGGCATTGCCGGCAGGATGTGGTCGCGGTTCAGCGAGAGCGAATTTTTCGAGTGGTGTGTCGGCTTCTACAGGCGTCACGAGCGCTTGGCCCCGGCGGTGTTTTTCTTCGGGGGCGTCGCGTGGGACGCGACCACGTTGAAGCGGATCGACGCGTGGTTCGACAACGCCTTTCTGGTGGCGTACCTGGCCATCACCGGTGTGCTGGTAGTCGTGGCGGCGCTCGTCGAGCACGGCCTCACCCAAAATCCCCGGCTGTTGAAGTACCGCGAGTGGTACCCGGCCGCGCTGCAGTTCTTCCTGGGCGCTCTCTTCAGCGCGTACACCGTCTTCTACTTCCAGAGCGCGTCGCTGAGCGAGAGCAGCATCTTTCTGGTGGTCCTGGTGGTGCTGCTTGTGGCGAACGAGTTCATCCATAGGAAGCTCGTCAACCTGTACCTGCTCGTCGGGCTGTACTACCTCGCCGGGGCGTCTTTTTTCATCTTCTTCCTGCCGGTCCTGCTGAAGGTCGTGAACTACTGGACGTTCACGCTCGGCGGGTTGCTCAGCGCGTTGCTGGTGGGGTCGATCCTGCTGTTCCTGTACCGACGCGGACTCTTCAAGGAGCGCCGGTCGTTTGTTTACGCGATGGTGGTGGTGGCAGGCCTGTTCGGGCTGCTGAACCTCTTCTATGTGCAAAACTGGATCCCTCCCGTGCCGCTCGCCCTGCGCCACGGGGGCATCTACCACAGGGTCGAGCACGTCGGGGATGCGTATTACCTGACCTACCGCGAGCCTCCGTGGTACGCGTTCTGGGTCGACTCGGACGAGGAGATCGAATACGCCGAGGGGCAGGCGGTGTATTGCTTTGCCGCCGTGTTCGCCCCGACGAAGCTGACGCAGCAAATCTATCACGAGTGGCAGTATTACGACGAGGCGCGCAAGGAGTGGGTGACGACGGACCGGATCGACTACCGGATCGTCGGGTGGCGGGACAACGGCTATCGCGGCTTCACGTACAAGACTCGCCTATTCCCGGGCAGGTGGCGTGTGGACGTGGAGACGGCCGCCGGCCAGATCCTCGGGCGCATTCCCTTCACGATCAAGGAGGCCACGGGCACACCCGTGCGGCTCACGACGGCGACGTACGAGTAGCTACCCGACCCGGACGAAGCCGAGCGAACGGTTTTCGTAGAACCGGCTGTAGTAGGCGCGCAGCTCCGCATTTTCAGGGTCTTCGAGGAGCGGATCGCGCGCGACGAGGTCGAAGGCGGCTTCCCTTGCTTTGAGCAGTATGGCGGTGTCGGCCACGAGGTCGGCGATCTTGAGGTCGGGCAGGCCGCTCTGGCGGGTGCCGAAGAGCTCGCCTGCGCCGCGCAGCTTCATGTCCATCTCGCTGATTTCGAAGCCGTCCTCGGTGGCCACCATCGCACCAAGGCGCTGCTCGGCTTCCTGGGTGCGTTTGTAGTCGGCCATGAGGATGCAGTAGCTCTGCTCGCTGCCTCGTCCGACGCGTCCGCGCAGCTGGTGGAGCTGGCTGAGACCGAAGCGTTCGGCGTGCTCGATCACCATGATCGTCGCGTTCGGGACGTCGACGCCGACCTCGATAACGGTGGTAGCTACGAGAATGTCGGTCTCGCCCTGTTTGAACCGCGTCATGGCCTCGTCCTTTTCGTAGGGCAGCATCCGGCCGTGGATGAGGTCGACGCGGTAGGGTCGGAACTCCTCCTTGAGCTTTTCATAGCCCGACTCGGCGTCTTTGAGGTCGAGCTTTTCGCTCTCCTCAACGAGCGGGTAAACCACGTAGCACTGCCTCCCCTCGCGCAGCTTTTCGCGGAGGAACTGGTACACTTCGCCCCTTCTTTTTTCGGAGCGCAGCATGGTCTGGATCGGCTTGCGGCCGGCGGGTTTTTCGCGGATGATCGTCACGTCGAGGTCGCCGTAGAGGGTCATCGCGAGGGAGCGTGGGATCGGCGTGGCGGTCATGAGGAGCATGTGGGGGTTGTCGCCCTTGTTGAACATCTCCGCGCGTTGCATCACGCCGAATCGGTGCTGCTCGTCGACGATCGCCATTCCGAGATTCTGGAACCTGACCCCTTCCTGTATCAGGGCGTGCGTGCCTACGGCGACGTGCGCACGGCCTTCGGCGAGGTCGGCGAGTATTTCCCCACGGAGCGATTTGCTCTGGCCACCGATCAGCAGGCGGGTCTCGACGCCGAGGGGGTCGAGGTACCGTTTGAGGTTTAGATAGTGCTGCTCGGCGAGGATTTCGGTGGGGGCCATGAAGGCGCTCTGGTAACCGCTGTCGAGCGCGTGCATCATGGCGGCGATGGCGACGACGGTCTTGCCGCTGCCGACGTCACCCTGGACGAGGCGGTTCATCTGCACGCCGCTCCGGGTGTCGCGGATGACGTCGGCGATGGCTTTTTTCTGGTCACCCGTCAGCTTAAACGGGAGCACCTCGTTCACGAACCGGCGGACGTACTCGCCCGGCTCCCTGAAGACGTGGCCGGCAACCTCCCTACGCGTCTGGCGCGTGAGGGCGAGCATGAGCTGCATAAAAAACAGCTCTTCAAACTTGAGCCGCTCTCGGGCTCTGGCCAGCTCGAGCTGGTTTTTGGGAAAGTGGACCGACCGGAGCGCCACACGCCCGTCGATCAGCTCGTAGCGGTCCCTGATCCGTGCGGGAAAGATCTCGGGGATGCGCAGGCCGTGTTGCTTGAACAGCCCGTAAATGATCTTCCTGATGGAACGGCTCGTCAGGCCGGCTTTTTCGAGCGCCATACCTCCCGGATAGAGGGGGATGATGCGACCCGTGTCCAGCGCGACGCTCTCCTGGTCGAGCAGGTCGAAATCGGGATGTGTCATCGAGAACTGCCTGCCAAACTGCTGCGCTTTCCCGTGGAAAGCTACCCTGTCGCCTACTTTGAACCGCTTGCTGATCCATACGATGCCGTGGAACCAGACGGCTTTCAGTCGTCCGCCGCTTTCGTCCTCGACGATCACCTCGAACCGTTTGCGTGCCGCAGCCGGAACGACGCCCGCCACCCGAACCTCGCCGACCACCGTGACCGGCCCCATACCCTCGGTGATCTTCCGGATCGGTGTAACCGTCGAGCGGTCGAGGTACCGGCGCGGATAATATTGGAGGAGGTCACGAATCGTCCGGACCCCGACGCCGGCAAATGCAGCGGCTCTTCTGGGCCCTACCCCCGGCAGGTATTTGACATCCTCCTCGAATACACTGTTTTTCATCGGGTTGACTCGATTCCGGTTGACGGACGCTCGCAGGGATCACCTGATGCAATTTAGCCAAATCGTGGGACTATCCCGCGGCCACGTACGCACTTCCAAAGGAAACGTGGGGACACACCTCAAGTTTTTCAAACACAGCCAAAAACGCTGTGCAGGTTAACACCGGTGAGGCGGGCGATCTTCCTCCGGAGGTATTACGATATCACCTTTTTTCCATAAAGGAATCCCATTTGTAGTCGATATATTCGGTGCAACACGGCCTGATGGAAAGAGGACACGGCAGGGTAAACGATCTCCCTGGTGGCACCGGGTTGCCTTCTCACGATGGGTTTCCGGGGTGGCAGGGGATCTTGAAGAGGGGCGCATTCCGCATCGTCACGGCCGACACGTTTGCATTGGTCAGATGTATCGCGGGAAGGGTTCCGGAAAGATGAAACGCAACAATGGCGAGGTGGTGGTGGCGTTGCGCGATGGACAGCCCCACCTGATTAGCTGGGGAGGAAACACCTATTACGTGAAGCAAATCATCACGACCTGGGAAGAGCGGCGGTGGTGGTCACGCACGCCCAGGCGCGTATACTTTCAGGTGGTAACCAATCGGAACGCACTGGAGATCTACCGCACGAAAGACCGGTGGTACCTTGGCGGCGTCCTCAACGAGCAAGTAGTCTGACGAACACAGCCGGAACGAGGAAGCCGGCGGCCATCCCAAAGAATCGAAACGCAGGATCATCCCGTAAAACTTCGTTTTTAATACATTCTGCGCGTATAATGACCATTTTGTATCGAGTTGCCTGCTCGGGAGAGCACAGGGTATGGCAGAGTGGATCGACGTGGAAAAACAGTTGCCGGACGAAGGGGAATTGGTCACGATCCGGGTCAACGGCGCGATGCGGCCAGATTATTACCGCATCGACGGCCGGTGGTACGCCCTGGAAGATCTCGATCGGTGGAAGATGAACACGTCGCGCTACTGGGAAACCGACCACACCTGGTACCTGAAGACCGAAGACATCGACTCCTGGCTCCCCTCTTCGGATCAATGATTTTCAATTCTTAAAGGCATCTCAGTTACCGAGCTTTCACCCTTCAACCCTGGAAAAAATCACCCACCAGTACTGAAAAGCCCCATCCGTGGACGTATACTTACCCGGTGCGGAAGCTTGTGGATGGGATAACGGGCGAGGATTCACCGGCATCCACTATTCCCAATGCAGAGGCAACTCCAGTTTCTGGCGGTGGTGCTCATCGCAGCATCCATTGGAGCGCCGGCCAAAGGCCAGGCGCTCATAGATACGCTATTCTCCTGGCAGGGATACGGCCGAACGGGCGCCTGCCGCGTGCTCGTTTACCGGACGCCGCCGGGCAACGAGCGTACCCACACGGTCGTCATCCGGGAGATCGCCGAAAATACGGGTCCAACGGCCGTGTCTGACGCACGGCACCTGGTCGAGCTGATCGGTAGAGGCCTGAACGTCGACCCCGACTCGACGAGCTGGATATTTCACTACGGCGATTTTTCGTATCCGGGAGCACGCTCGACGTCTCGAAAGGAGCTTTTCCTGCGCGCGACCTTCCGACGTACGAGGAGCGGCTCGCTGGGCGCCCCGTCGTGGCACGTGATAACCCGCACGGACGTCGAAGACCTCACTGACCGATTGTTCCGCTGATCAGGGCGACAGCCGCTCGATGATCCAGGCGCCGTCGTCAGATAGGCGGTAACGAAGACGGTCGTGGAGGCGGTTCGGGCGGCCTTGCCAGAACTCGATCGAAAGCGGCTTCACGACGTACCCGCCCCAGTACTCGGGACGCGGGATCTCCTTTCCTTCGTACTCTTTCTCCAGCTCTTCGAGGCGGCGTTCGAGCACTTCGCGGCTTTCGATGACAGTGCTCTGCCGAGACGCCCAGGCGCCAAGCTGGCTGCCCCTCGGGCGGCTGTGAAAATAGTCGTCGGCTTCGTCGTCCGGTACGGGGGTCACCGTCCCTTGAATGACGACCTGCCGTTCCAGGCGATCCCACCAGAAAACGAGCGAGGCGCGGGGATTTTCGGCGAGCTCGCGGCCTTTTCGGCTTTGCTGGTTCGTGTAAAAGACGAAGCCGCGGGCGTCGTAGCCTTTCAGGAGGACGGTCCTGGCAGAAGGGAAGCCGTCAGCCGAAGCGGTGGCCAGGGTTAAGATGTTGGGTTCGACGATCTCGGACGCCACCGCATCGTTGAACCACTTCGTGAACTGCTCGATCGGATCCGGGTGCAGGTCGGATTCTCTCAGGCCGTAGCGAGTGTATTCCTGTCTCAGGCCGGCAACTTCGGGTGTATTCATGGCTGTGCGTGATTATGAACGATCGCGCACAATTTACGTCGCAGCCACCCAACAGGAAATCTATACCGGGTGATTATTGCAGCCCGGCGTCCTGGAGCGCTTCCCGGAACATCCGTTCGGGGCGTGCACCGACCATGTGGCGAACGACAAGGCCTTCGCGGTTGATGACGACGGAGGTGGGGATGCCGCTGGCGCCGTATTGCGTGGCAACCGAACCATCGGTGTCGAGCAAAACGGGGAACGTGTACCCGTTTTTATCCAGGAAGGAGCGGACCTGATCGGGCTCTTCCGCCACGTTGACCGCAAGCACGACCAACCCTTCTCCGGCGAGCTCTTTATAGATCTGTTCGATCACGGGCATTTCCATGCGGCACGGCCCGCACCAGGTCGCCCAGAAGTTTACCAGCACCACCTTCCCCCGCAGGCTCTCCAGGTTGACGGTTTCGCCCGACAGGTCTTGAAGGGTAAAATCGACTGCCGGGGTGGACTCCGGGTTCTGGCTCGTTCTGGATTGCTTCAGCAGGTCATCCGCCGTTACCAGGCTCGCGTTTTCGGGGGGACGGAAAGTGAAGAGGGCATCGTCCAATGGCTGATCGACACGCACGACTTCGAGCGTCGTCGTCTCATTCAGCGTCATCGGGCGGCCCAGCGGAGACTCGGACAGGTCAGCCTCGGTGATTTCTTTGAGGACGACGAAGCGCTCGGCGTCGATCCAGAACGTTTTGCTCTTCGAGTCGGTGCCTGCTGACGTTTCGATCGGCTCATACTCGACAGCAAGGACGTACGCCTGACGGTTGCCGTCCCGGAGTGCGACTTCTTCCTGCCGCAGCAGCGTGACGTTGGCTACGCCGTCGTCCATCCTGCCGTATTCTTTCATCAGGTCCGGCAGGAGCGTGCCGAGTCTCGACATTTCGAAGCCCTGGCCGTGGACCACGTAGCGGTTCATGTCCGGGATGTACATCCAGGTGGAGTCGCCGTCCGACACAATGGTGAGCTTCATCGAGGGGGCGTCCACTTCGGCGCGGATCTTCTCTTCGTCCCTGTTCTCGGCCAGCTTCATCGTGGCGTCGACGATTTGCTCCTCACTACCCGCAACCATTTTGATGTGGATCTTGCTCTCAAGCTGATACGACCGGGCATCGCGATGCGTGGCGGCAGCCTTTTCGAGTATGGATCGGGCATCCTGTGCCTCAACGGGTACTACAAAGCAACAGAAAACCACCAGCGCAGCGAAAAATGACCTCATGACCAAACCATTTGAACCTGAAGGAATAACAACTGGATGCCCGTATGAGAAGAGCAGGCTCCTTGCACGCCCGACTGGACGGAGTGATCCGGACCCGATAGCCGGTATCCCCCTCACTTTTGGATGCCATGGTCGGATCACGACGGGAGACGTTTCGTACTTTTCCGGATTTCGCTCAATTTACCGTGCCTAACAGACAACTCAAAAAGTCACATGCTCCATCTCGAAACCCTCTTTGCCCAGGCGGGCACGAGTCCCGATGAGGCCACCGGCGCCGTCGTCCCTCCCATCCACCTCGCAACCACGTACGAACGGGATGCTGACGGTGCGTATTCGCGGGGCTTCTTCTACAGCCGGATCGACAATCCGACGCGGAGACGATTCGAAGAAACGCTGGCTCAGCTCGAAGGGGGTACGGAGTGTGCGGCTTTTTCGTCGGGAATGGCGGCCTCCATGGCAGTGTTGCAGGCGCTTCGGCCAGGGGACCACGTTGTGTTACCGGAGGACGTGTACTACGGGGTCAGACGCGTCGTACACGACCTTTTCCGCGACTGGGGATTGAAGTTCACGGCAGTCGACATGACCGACCTCGGTGCATTCGAAGCCGCCCTCCGCCCAGAGACGAGGCTGGTCTGGGCGGAAACGCCGTCCAATCCAATGCTGAAGATAACCGACCTTGAAGCGGTTGCCGGGCTGACGCATGCGGCGGGCGCAACGCTCGTCGTTGACGCCACGTGGACCCCGTCACTCATCCAGCGGTCGTTCGACCTCGGCGCGGACCTCGTCGTGCACTCTGTTACGAAATACATCGGGGGACATTCAGACGTACTCGGCGGAGCCGTCATTACCCGGAAGGACAGTGACCTCTTCAAGCGCATTCGGTTCGTGCAGACGGCCGGGGGTGCGGTGATGGACCCGTTCAGCGCCTGGTTGAGCCTCCGGGGTGTCCGCACGCTGGCCGCCCGGCTCCACATGCAATGCGAAAGTGCGGGTGTTCTGGCCCGATTCCTCGCCGGCCACCCTCGCGTCCGCGTGGTTCATTATCCCGGCTTGCCCTCGCATCCCGGCCACGAGATCGCGTCGAAGCAGATGAAGGACTTCGGCGGTATGCTATCGTTCGAAGTAGCCGGAGGACGGGAAGAGGCGATTGCGGTGGTGGGAAGATGCCGCGTCTTCACCCGCGCCACGAGCCTGGGAGGGACCGAGAGCCTGATCGAGCACCGCGCTTCGTCGGAACCACAGCCGACGCGCACGCCCGAAGCGCTGATCCGCGTGTCGGTAGGCCTCGAACACGCGGACGACCTCGTCGCCGACCTCTCGCAGGCATTGGGCGACTGAGACCCGCCGCGTTTCCCTCGCTAAAAATTGAAAGAGAAAAGGGTTGCATGTAAAAGGCTGCGCTCCATAATCTTCGCCGTTCGATGCCGACTTTTCTCTTTTTGATATGAAACTACCCTTTATCCTTGCCCGCCGTTTCGTCGCCGCTGAATCACTCGAGGGAGCCCTGCCGGTCGTCAAAAGCCTGAACGGAAAAGGCCTTTCGGTTGCCCTCGATCTCCTTGGTGAATACGTCAGCGACCGGGCGGTTGCTACGGAAGCCCTCAACAACTACGTCGACCTCGTCCACCGGATCGCCCGGGACAGGCTGAACGAAAACCTCAAGACGAACATTTCGATCAAGCTCTCGATGCTGGGGCAGAAGATCGACCGGAGCTTCTGCGTCGACAACCTGCACCGGCTCCTCGAAGTGGCCCGGCAGGACAACGTGTTCGTCCGGCTGGACATGGAAGGGAGCGACATCACGGAATCGACGATCTCGATCTTCGAAGAAGTGCGCCCGACGTATCCCGAACACGTCGGAATCGTACTCCAGGCCTATCTGAAGCGGACCGCGGAAGACGTCCGGCGCATGTGTGAGATGAAGGCGCGCGTCCGGCTCTGCAAAGGAGCGTACCAGGAGCCGCCGGAGATAGCGTATCAGCGGATGGGTGAGATCCGGGAGCGGTTCGTTGAATACATGAAGATGCTCATCAAAGAGGCGCCGTACCCCGGCATTGCCACCCACGACGACCGCCTGATCGACGCGACAAAACAATTCGTGGCGCAGGAGGGCATTCCGTCGGATCGCTTCGAGTTCCAGATGCTCTACGGTCTCCGGCCGGAGAAGCAGGTCAAGCTTCGCGGCGAGGGCTACAACATGCGCGTGTACGTCCCGTACGGCACGGAGTGGCTTCCCTACTTCACCCGCCGCCTTCGCGAGCGGAAGGAGAACATCTGGTTCGTCGCGAAGAACCTCGTGCGGGGGTGAATCTGCCGACCGGCAGCTCAGCGCCTCGATTCCGTCTGTAGGTGGGTAACGTACGCGTCAGGCAGTGGCGCCGTTGTCCTTCTTTTTGTTAACGAGGTCGTACACCGTCGTCAGGAGCGAGTCGAGTCCGTTGGTTTTGGACAGGAACGCGTCTGCTCCCGCCTTTTTGGCGCTTTCGTCGAGGTCGCGGAACATGGTGAGCATGATGAACGGCGTCTTCGACAGCCGTGGGTGCTCACGCAGGACCTTGAGCACGTCCAGGCCGGTCATACCCGGCATTGCGTAGTCGCAGATTACGAGGTCCGGTTGGTGATTTTCGATTGCCTCCAGTCCTTCACGTCCGCTACGTGTGACGAGTGTATCGAAGCCCTCACCATTGAGCAGATAAGCGAGCGATTCGGCGACGACCTCGTGGTCGTCAATGATCAGGATCGTTGACACGTGTTTTCGGATAATTTTGTATGAATCAGGGGAGGCCGGTGGAAAAATAGTTTTTTTGAAAAACACTTTAGTGAAGAAGCATTGAAGTCAGGAAGAGGCGAAATATGTTACAAATGATGCGTCAATTCCTTACTTGTTAAAGTAAGGGAGGCCTGACCGATTCAAATTGCCGGGATCTGTCAAGATTGGACGCAAGCGTTATTAACGGAAGAGCCGCGCCTCCATAAACGAACGAGGCGCGGCTCTTCCTTTCAGGGCGAAGGGATACCTTTTTGCGGGTAAACCGCTCGCCCCAAGCCACATTTCCCTGCACAGCGACGCAGCGCCGTGCAGGATGAAGGCCTTGCTCAGGGGCCTGTGGCAGGGCTGGAGGGCCCAAAAAGTCAGCGGTGTGAGCGGGTCCGGAGGGATGTGCAACCGGCTCAACCGGGTGGTATGAACGTACACCGACCCGGTGACCACGGTATGTCACAAGCCTCTGGCCTGGCAAGAACCTTTATAAAAGGGACTCGGGGGTCCACACGGCGGGTACCATCAATCCATCATTTTGCGCAGGAACGCTGGCACGTCGGAGTTGTCCTTCCGGATACGTTCGGGACGTTCCTTGAGGTCGTCGACGTGCAGGCGTTTGATTTTGGCGGTATGCTCGGGCTTTCCATTGGATTGCCCGTCCTCCCTGGCCGACCGGCTATCCGGCGTAGCGGAAATCAGGGGAGAACGGCGTTCGAATGCAGGCTCGTCGAGGTTCTTGAGGTTGTCCTCGCCTTTGTAGTGGAAGTTTGGCGTATGCGGATCGAGGGGTACGGTCCGGCGAACGGCTCCCTCTCTCCGGTAATCGTGTGAGTCGAAGCCGGTGGCGATCACGGTTACGCGGAGGTCGTCGCCCATCGATTCGTCGATGACGGTTCCGAAGATGACCTCCACTTCGTCGCCGGCTTCGCGCTGGATGATGCTGGTAGCCGATGTGGCTTCGCGAATACCGAGCGAGCGGCCGGCGGTGATGTTAACGAGGACGTTGGTGGCGCCTGCGATGGAGAGTCCGTCGAGCAAGGGGCTCGATATCGCTTCGATGGCGGCGCGTTCAGCCCTGTTCTCGCCGGAAGCCGTGGCGGCGCCCATGAGGGCAGTGCCGCCGTTCTGCATGGTCGTTTTGACGTCGGCAAAGTCGAGGTTGATCAGGCCGTGCACGGTGATCAGGTCGCTTATGCCTCTGGTCGCGTTGTAAAGCACGTCGTCGACCTTGCCGAACGCCTCGATGAGGCTGGTATTGGCCTCTGCGATGTCGAGCAATCGTTCATTCGGGATGACGATGAGGGTGTCGACATTTTTGCGCAGCAGTGACAGGCCTTCCTCGGCGGTCTTGCTTCTCCGGCGGCCCTCGCAATCGAAGGGTTTCGTTACGATAGAGACCGTCAGGATACCGAGATTCTTAGCAATTTCAGCGACGACGGGTGCGCCGCCGGTGCCCGTACCGCCGCCCATTCCGGCGGTGATGAAGCACATGTCGAAGCCCTGGAGGACCCTTTCGATCTCCTCACGGCTTTCCTTGATAGCCTCTGCGCCGATGTCGGGCTTGGCGCCGGCGCCAAGGCCCTTCGTCAGTACGCGGCCGGCTTGAATCTTGTGTGGCGCCTTGTTATTCATCAGCGCCTGAGCATCGGTGTTGATGGCCACGAACTCGACACCGTGAATGCCGCGATCGACCATGTTGTTTACGGCGTTACCGCCGCCACCGCCAACGCCGACGACGCAAATCTTTGCTTCCTCATTGAGCGCATCGTCGAACGCAAAACGTGAGTTAGCTGAGTACTCCGCCATGTGGTCCCTCCAGTAGTGGTTCGTTATAAGTCCATTAACCGGCGCCGGGTTGAGCGATCCCGGAGCCAAAATCTGTGAATAATTTCTATGTACAGTTAATTCTGTGGCTGTTCAAAAAATCAGAGCTCGTCGAACCAGGTTTTCATCCTCCCGGTCAACTTGCTGAGGAGCGATTCTTCCGGTACCGGTTCCTCGCGCGTGAGCCGTTCGCCCATGTCGCCGCGGAACGGCTTGCCGTTGATGATTTCGGGTTGCAAGCCGTAAAGGACGAGCCCGACGCCCGTGGCAAACTTCGGATCGTTGACTTCTTCGACCATTCCTCCCGCCAGCCCGATGGGCTTGCCGATCCGGGTTTGCATCCCGATTACTTCGGCGGCGAGCTGGGCCGTCTCAGGAATCAGGGCTCCCCCACCGGTAAGCACGACGCCGGCCGAGAGGTGGCGGGCGTAGCCGCTCCGCTTGATTTCGATTGCAGCAATTTCCAGTATCTCCTCGAGCCGGGGCTGAATGATTTGCGCAAGTGTACTGCGGCTGATGCTCGTTTCCGGGCGTCCACCCAGGCCGGGGATGGTTATCTCGTCATCCTGCGCTACCAGATCGACAACTGCCGTGCCGAAGTTGCATTTGAGTTTTTCGGCCTGGTCACGCATGAGCCCGAGGCCTTTCCGGATGTCGTCGGTGACCTTGTTGCCGGCGACGGCTATTACGGCGGTGTGCCGGATGGTATTGTCCTCGAAAACGGCGATGTCGGTCGTTCCGCCGCCGATGTCGATCAGGGCGACGCCCACTTCTTTTTCGTCCGGGTGCAGGACGGCAAAGGACGCGGCCAGCGGTTCGAGGACGATATCCGCCACTTCATATCCGGCCCTTTCGATGCACCGGTAAATATTTTTTGCGGCCGAGACGAGGCCGGTGATGATGTGGACGTTGGCTTCTAGGCGTACGCCGCTCATGCCGACGGGGTCGGCCACGCCATCCTGCCCGTCGACGATGTACTCCTGCGGGATGACGTGCAGGATCTCGCGGTCGGCGGGCATGGCCACGTGGGTGGTATCGTCGAGTATACGTCTGACGTCGCGCTGGGTGATTTCGCCGTCGCGGTTGGAGATCGTGATGACGCCACGGCTCTGAAAGCTCTGCACGTGATCCCCGGCGATACCCACGATGACCTTTCGGACGGCCACACCGGCAGCGCGCTCGGCCTCTCGGACGGCCTGCTGGACGGCGGCAACGGTTTTGTCGATGTTGACGACGACGCCGCGATTGAGACCGTCGGCCTGGGCAAGGCCTACCCCCAGGATGTTGACCCTGTCGATACCATCCGCAGAAGCGACAATAGCGCTCACCTTCGTGGTCCCGATGTCTACCCCGACTACTATGCGTTCGTTCATAGATTCTACTTCCTGCTTCTGGATGCCACCGGCCGGGCGAAAACAACCTTACCCGTCGGTGCAGCCGTTAACTTGCTGCTTGCTCGTTTGTAACAATCTGACCGTCAAAACGGAGGTCAATCAGATCGAACCGAACGTTCGGTTGCGTGAGGACCGCTTTTTTCCAGAAGGCCCCCAGCATCTCAAATTTTTTCGAGTACTCGCCGTATCCCAGGCGAACCGGAACAGCATTCCGCCCGGGAATTGGAGTCGTGTACAGCCAAATATCATTTTCTGAACGGACCTCGAAGTCGGATAAGAGCGCGTCGACGAGGTCGTCTACGTCTTTCAGCGCCAGGAGCAGCTCCTGGAGCGCTTTCGATTCCACCGGCTCGAGGCGGTCGCGTGCAATTTCGTAACCGCGAAGCAACGGTAGGTCGTAGGCCACACCTTCCACCAGTGGCATTGCGTATCCATCGTAGTCGAGGTATCGGTCAGGTTCACCGTTGCGGTTGAGCACGAGCAGGACCGGCGTGCGCTCTTCGACGTCTATTCGGAGCGTTCCGGTGGGAATACGCGTCACACGCGCCTCGCGAACCCACGGGTGCCTGCGAACCCTGTCCTCCACGAGATCGGGATCGATATCGTAGAGCGCGGCGCCCGTATCGACGCGTGCGAGCGCAAGTATCTCTTCACTTTGCGCATGTATTGCACCGGTCACGTCGATACGTGTGCACGGTGTTTCCGCCACCCATTTCCAGGCGAAAAACGCACCTGCAGCGAGAAGCGAGACGGTCAGAAGACCCGTCAGCCGCTTCGCGAGTACCCGCCATTTTTTCCTTTTCTTACCCATAAAACTTTGCCTGCAAAAGGCTCGTGGAGGCTCAGTTGCGGAGCAGGTCGAGCAATTTTCGGCCGTAGCGCCAGATGTCGCCGGCGCCCATCGTAATCACACAATCGCCGTCCCGGGTTATCCCGGCGAGGTATTCGGGCAGCGCCTCTTTGTCTTCCACGTAGTGCACGTCCCGGTGTCCGTAACGCTGGGCCAGTTCGGCGATGAGGCCGCCCGTGATCCCCGGGAGGGGCTCTTCGCGTGCGCCATAGACGTCGGTCAGGACGAGCACGTCCGCATTGAAGAACGCCCGGGCAAACTCGACCTGGAAGTCGCGTGTACGGGAGTACAGGTGCGGCTGGAAGACCGCAACGACGCGACGGTCCGGGAAGCCGGTGCTGGCCGCCGCAAGCGTGGCCGCGACCTCAGTCGGATGGTGCGCGTAGTCGTCGAGCACGAGGATGCCGCGTTGCTCGCCGATCTTCTGGAATCGCCGCTGGACGCCCGAAAACTTCGCCAGTGCGTTCCGGATCTTGCCGAAGTCGATTTCGAGCTCGAGGCCGACCGCAACGGCCGCGAGGGCGTTCCGGACGTTGTGCATCCCCGGCATCTGAAGCTCGATGGAACCGAGCAGGTTTTTACCCGAGAAGGCGTCGAAGCGTGTCTTCAGCCCGAGGGTCTCGATGTTCTCGGCCCGGATGTCGGCCTGTCGCGACGTTCCATAGGTGATGACGCGCCGGTCGACGTGGCTCATGATCTCCTGTACGTGGAGGTCGTCCAGGCAGAGGATCGCCGCGCCGAAGAAGGGGACCGCGTTGGCGTACTGTAAAAACGCCTGCTTGATGTCGTCGATGTCGTGGTAGGTGTCGAGGTGGTCCTCCTCGATGTTCGTGATCACCGCCAGAGAAGGCGTTAGGCGGAGGAAGGTACGGTCGTACTCGTCCGCTTCGATCACGATGATGTCCCCTTCGCCAACGACGGCGCTGGACCCAAAAACCGTCACCTTACCCCCTACGATGATGGTGGGATCGAACTCGCCTTCGGTAACAACCAGCCCGATCATGGACGTTGTCGTCGTCTTTCCGTGCGTGCCCGCCACGCCGATGCCGTACTTAACCCTCATCAGCTCGCCGAGCATGACGGACCGCGGAATGAGGGGGATTCGCCGACGCTCGGCTTCGAGCGTTTCGGGATTCTCGCTTGCACGTACGGCAGACGAGTAAACAACCACGTCGGCGTCACCTACGTTTTCTTCCGCGTGCCCTTCGTAAATGACGGCGCCGAGCGTCTCGAGGCGTTCCGTAACCTCGGTTTTTTTCTTGTCCGAGCCGGTCACGTGGAAGCCGCTATTCAACAGGACTTCAGCGATGCCGCTCATACCGATCCCGCCGATTCCGACCATGTGGATGTTTCGGATTCGCCCGAGGAGCGGTTGTCTACGTCGTTCAGACATTTGAGTAAGGTTTTTATTCACGACCCCGCGCGTTTGGCGAGGTAGATTCTCTATGGTTCAAGTCTTGTCCGCGCTCCATCCGGCGAGGGCGAGCACGTGGCGCGCGATGTCCTCGGCGGCGTTCGGCCGCGCCAGAGCGCGGGCGGCTTCCGCCATTCGCTTTCGCCGGTACTCGTCCCCGAGCAGTGCGCGCACCTCTTCGAGCAGCCGGTCTTCCAGTCGGGCTTCCGGCAGAAACACGGCGGCTTCGGCGTCGGCCATACTCTTCGCGTTTTTCGTCTGGTGGTCCTCAGCCACGTTCGGTGAGGGCACCAGGATGGCCGGGGTACCGGTGACCATCAGCTCGCTGCACGTGATCGCGCCGGCACGGCAAAGGGCGACGTCCGCCGCCGCATAGGCAAGGTCCATCCGGTCGATGTACTTGAGCAGCCTGAGCTTCGGATGGGGCTGCACCCTGCCCACGACGGCGTCGTAGTACTTTGCCCCCGTCTGCCAGATCAGGTGCAGTGACTCCTCTGCAAGCAATGCCTGAAGATGTCGCTCGACAGCCTGGTTGATGGCGAAGCTGCCAAGTGAGCCACCAAAAACCAGCAGCACCTTCGTCGACTCCGGAATCTCGTAGTAGGCACGGCCTTCTGAGCGGCTCGCCCGGAGGAGGTCTTTACGGGTGGGATTTCCACTCAGGATCGTTTTATCCTGTGGGAAATACCGGTTGGCCTCGGGGAATGCGGTGTGAATCTGGCTGACGCGTTTGGCGAGCAGCCGATTCGTGACCCCCGCGTACGCATTCTGCTCCTGCACTACAACCGGCCGGCCTCTGAGGCTCGCCGCAAGCAGTACCGGCCCCGACACGTACCCGCCGGTGCCGACCACCACGTCCGGGTCGAAATTTCCAATCAGCGACCAGCTTTGTGCGAATCCCTTCATGAGACGAAAAGGAAACAGGACGTTCCGTAGCGTGAGCGTGCGCTGGAAACCCGAGACGGTGATCGGGTGGATCGCGTACCCGGCGCGGGGTACGGCTTCCCACTCCATTCGCTCTTTCGTGCCTGCAAAGGCGATGGCAGCCCGCGGCTCGATCGACCGTACGGCGTCGGCAATAGCTATGGCCGGGTAGACGTGACCTCCCGTCCCTCCTCCCGCAAAGAGTATGCGTGGTGCACGAACCATCGCCGTTAATCCGTCATTACGCGTATCGCCTCTCGGCCGGTCTGTTGACCTGCCGGGAGATGTTGAGCAAGATTCCCACCAACGCCCCCGTCGCGAGAAGCGACGTGCCCCCGTACGAAACGAAGGGCATCGGCAGGCCCGTCACCGGCAGCACCCCGCAGGCCACGCCTGCGTGCACGAAACCGTAAAGCACCACCGTGGTCGTGATGCCCGTCGCCAGGAACAGCCCCAGCGGATCGGGCGCGCTCCTCGCTATTCGAATGAACCCTCTGAACAGGAGCAACACGAAAAATGCGAGCAGCGCCAGCGCCCCGATCAAACCGTACTCTTCCGCGATGATCGCAAAAATGAAGTCGTTGTAGGGGGCGGGCAGAAAGTCTCGCTGGACGCTCTTTCCCGGCCCCACGCCCGTCAGTCCTCCCATGGCAAAGGCGATTCGCGCCTGCTGGGCCTGGTAGCCTTCAGCCTGGACGTCGAAGACCTGTTCGGCGGTGGTGTTCGGAAAGATCTTGACGCCGAGGTACGCTTCGACACGTGCAGCCCGGTGCGGAGAGACCAGCAAAAGACCCGTTGCCAGCACGAGGCAGAGGATGAAGAACCCACTCAGGTGCAGTATGCTGACTCGCCCAACGAAACACATCAACAGAACCGATGCGAGGACGATGAGGGCCGTCGACAGATTCTCGATTCCAATCAAACCCGTCGTCAGCAGAATCCAGAACATCAGCGGCAGGAAGGCGCGGTGGAAGTCCTTGATGTAGGTCTGCTTCTTCGTGAGCAAGAGGGAGCAGTATAGTACGAGGGATACCTTGGCAAAGTCGGACGGTTGGAAGGTGAGCGAGCCAAGCTGTATCCACCGTTCGGCGCCACCGGCAGCCACACCAATGAGTTTGACCGCGATCAGCAGGAGGATCGACGCTACGAGCAGGTGCTTGCTGATCCGGACGAGCTTGTGATAATCGATCAAGCTGAAGACGGCGAGCATGGCAAGCCCTATCCCGAGGCGAATCAGGTGCCGCATGAGAAACAACTCCGGGTCAGCGCCGGACTTCGTTTCGGCCAGAAACGTGATCGCGCTGTAGACCGCCACCACACCAATCGCCGAGAGGCACAGGACGATCCACACGATGTACTTGTCCGCCGGCGCCGACGACTTCATCTTCGATCTTGGCAGTGTAGCGACACTCATCAGCTTTACCGTTTACCTGAAACTCCGAACCGGGAGGAGCTAAAGCGCCTCGACCAATCTTCTGAACGTATCTCCGCGGTGCTCGTAGTTGTCGAACATGTCGAAGGAGGCACAGGCGGGACTCAGCAGCACGACGTCGCCCGGTTTGGCAAACCGTCGTGCTTCCGAAATCGCCTCTTCCATCGAACGTGCAACTACCGTTGCCGGCGCAGCGGGTCCGAGCTCACGCACCACCTTGTCCGCGCTTTCCCCTATGGCCACCACCGCTCTCACCCTGTCTTTGACAAACGGTATCAGGGGCGAATAATCGTTCCCTTTGTCCCGTCCGCCTGCTATCAGGACGACGTGCTCCTTGAAGCTTTCCAGCGCATACCACACTGCATTCACGTTCGTGGCCTTCGAGTCGTTGATGTACCGTACCCCGTCGATCTCCCGGATGAACTCGAGCCGGTGCGGAACGCCTTTGAAGTTCGTCAGGCTCGACCGGAGGGACTCGAGCGAAACGCCGAGCACGCGACCTGCCAGGACGGCGGCGAGCGCGTTGTAGAGGTTGTGCTTTCCTCGAAGCGACAGCTCGTCGGCCTTCATCAGGTACTCTTTGCGTCCGTCCAGGCGGATAAAGATCGAGTCGCCGCGCACGAAGGCGCCTTCGTCGAGCTCCCGCTCCTGGCTGAAGCCGAGCTTTCGTGGCCCCTCCCGGCCGGAAGCCACTTCCAACCGTTCGAGGACGACGGGGTCGTCCTGGTTGTACACGAGTACGTCGCCTTCCCGCTGGTTCTCGAATATCCGCGCCTTACTGCGAGCGTATAGCTCGAAGTTGTTCTCGTAACGGTCGAGGTGGTCCGGCGTGATGTTCAGCAACAGGCTCACGCGAGGCCTGAAGGTATCGACGTGGTCCAGCTGGAAGCTCGACACTTCGAGCACGACCACATCGTCG
Source organism: uncultured bacterium (assembly GCA_966250015.1). GTDB lineage: Bacteria > Bacteroidota > Rhodothermia > Rhodothermales > DASSAV01 > CBINFS01. The sequence goes on from CBINFS010000025.1 coordinate 18,453, forward strand.
GGCGTCGTATCCAGGACGTAATCGGCGAAGGGAAAGCCGATGTTGCCCGCAACGAAGGTATTACGGCCCGAGGCGCTGAAGAGGTGGCCCGTCAGGCTCGTCGTCGTCGTTTTCCCGTTCGCGCCCGTGATGGCTACGATCGGCGCCTTGCAGAACCACGAGCTGATTTCGATTTCCGAGAAGACCGGTATCCCGCTCCGTGAAGCCTGGAGAATGAGGTTGGCTCTGGAAGGCACCCCGGGGCTGACGGCAAAATAATCGGCCTCGAGTGCACGTGGTGTGTGGCCGCCAAACTCGTACGTAACCCCGATCTCGTCCAGTGCGGCTTCGATGCCCGGAGAGGCCGGCGCTTTATCGGTCAAAAAAACTTTTGCGCCTGCACGGACGAGCAGGCGTGACACCGCCAGGCCGCTTCGGGCGCCTCCCACCACCGTGAATCGTTTTCCCTTGAGCTCAGTCGGTGACATACAGCAGCTACTTTACAACAGTTTACGCATCACGTTAGCGGACACGCAGTGAAACGATTGCGGCGATCACCGTGACCGCCGTGATAATCCAGAACCGGGTCACGATCTTGGCCTCGTGGGTGCCTAGTGCTTCAAAATGGTGGTGCAGGGGCGCCATCTTGAAGACGCGCTTGCCGACGCCAGTCGTCCGTTTCGTGAACTTGAAATAGCTCGTCTGAATGACCACTGAGAGCGCCTCGAGGAAGTAGATCGCCCCGAGCACAGGGAGCAGCAGCTCCTTCCGCAGCATCAGCGTGAGGGTTGCCACCGCAGCGCCGAGCGCAAGCGACCCCGTGTCCCCCATGAATACCGTAGCCGGATACCCGTTGAACCAGAGGAAGCCGAAACACGCCGCAGCCATCGATGCGGCGAAGATGACGGTTTCGCTGCTTCCCGGCAGGTACATCTCGTTCAGGTAGTCCGCCACCTCGACGTTACCCGAGATGTATCCCAGGGCGACCAGACCAAGCGAAACAAATGCGGTTACGCCCGTCGTCAGGCCGTCGAGTCCGTCGGTCAGATTCACCGCGTTCGACACGGCGGTCATAACAAAAACGGCAATCGGCAAATAGACGACCCAGCCGAGGTCGATCCCGTTTACGAGATCCCTGAAGAAGTAGTAATCGAGTCGTCCGTCGGTAACGAAGGGTAGGGACGTCAGCGTGTGGAAGCTCTGGAAAGCCGGATAGAAGTACAGCACCCCTCCCACGATGAGCCCGATGCTTACCTGCCCGACGATCTTGATGATGGGTGGGACGCCTTCCTTGTTTTTTTTGACGGTTTTGATGTAGTCGTCGACGAATCCGATGACCCCCATCCAGACGGTCGCCAGGACGACGAGCCAGACCCAGACCTCGATCACCCGAGCCCACAGGAGCGTACCGCCGAGCATTGCGAACAGAATGATGACGCCGCCCATGGTCGGGGTGCCCGCCTTGTGCGCGTGGCTTACGGCACCCGCATTGTCGCCTTCGCGAATCTGCTCGCCAAGCTGTTTGCGGCTCAGCCAGTTGATGATGGCCCGTCCTCCAAAGAGCGCAATGAACAGCGCCGTTATCGCCGCCAGGGAAGCACGGACCGTACTGAACTGGACGATCTGGAAGCCAGGCGGTTGATAGAGCTCTTCGAGCCACGTGATCAAATAGTAAAGCATAACGTTGTCGGGGGTGCCTTAGCGTTTCAGCTCATGCGTTTCATATTGTGGTGGTCAATGGGTCTCGATGAGGCCTCGCGAAAAGAAGCTCTGCCTGACCTCCTCGTGATCGTCGAAGGGAATCCGTTCGGTACCGATAATCTGGTAGGTTTCGTGTCCTTTACCGGCGACGAGTATGACGTCGCCCGGCGCTGCAAGCTCCGCAGCCTGATGGATGGCTTCGCGTCGATTCGCGATCCACATCGCATTCCCCGGATGCTCCATTCCAGTTCGGATGTCCTCCATGATGGCGAGGGGATCCTCCGTCCTCGGGTTGTCGCTGGTCACGATCACCCGGTCGGCATACCGTTCCGCAATGCGGCCCATCGTGGGGCGCTTCGTCGCGTCGCGATCGCCTCCGCACCCGAAGAGGCACCACAGCGCCGCGTTATCGGGTTTGGTCCGTACCAGTGTTGCAAGCACGTTTTCGAGGGCGTCGGGGGTGTGGGCGTAATCGATCACCACCGTGGTGCCATCGGCGAATCGGACCTGCTCGAATCGTCCAGGCACGGGAGGCGCAGTTGCCAGCGCCTCCAGGATGACTTCGGGTGAGTAGCCGAGTGCGCGCCCGACGCCGTAAGCGGCGGCCAGGTTGTAGGCATTAAAAAGGCCAACCAGGCGAAATTTTCTTTCGATTCCGTCGATGCGCAGGTGCAGCCCGTCGATCGAATCCGCCAGCACTTCGAGCCGTATTTCAGCCTTTTCACTGCGCCCGTATGATATCGTTTGCGCCCTCGTATCCGAAACGATCGTGATTCCCGTCGGGTCGTCTACGTTGTAGACCGCCACCGCATCCGGGCTAAGACCGTCGAAAAGGATTTTTTTGGCCTGCCGGTATGCTTCGATCGTGCCGTGATAGTCGAGGTGGTCGTTGGTCAGATTGGTAAAGACGGCGACCTGATAGGGTATGCCTCGAACGCGATCCTGGTGGAGGGCATGAGAGGACACCTCCATTACGCACGCGGTGCATCCGGCCTCGACCATTTTTTTCAGGGTTCGGTTGAGCTCGAGGGCGTCGGGGGTCGTCAGGGAGGCGTCGACCGGTTCGTCGCCCGCCAGGATGGCGACGGTGCCCATGAGTCCCGCCTTTACGCCGAGAACCGTGAGCAGGTGGTGTACGAGATAGGTGGTGGTCGTTTTACCGTTCGTACCCGTTATGCCGATCATCCGGAGACGCTTTGAAGGATCTCCGTAGAACGCGGCGGATAGCTCCGCCATTGCAGCTCGCGCATTCGTAACGCGTACGAGGGCGACGCCGGAGGTATTTTGGCTCCACTTCTCCTCCGGCGCCGCCTCGTACACGATAGCGACGGCTCCGTTTTGAACAGCCTTGTCAATGAACAGGTGGCCGTCGGAAAGCTTGCCACGAATGGCGACAAACAGCCCACCGGCCGCGACCTTCCGGCTATCGTTTGCCAGATGGTCGACCCAAATACCGTCTACAGGTCCCTGCCTTTCTAAAATGAGCCCGGCCTCGTCCAGGCGATCGAGCAGAGACCGTAATTCTATTTTCATCTAAATAACTGTCGAGTATAGTGCTTACGGGCACGGCGCACACTCTGCATGACCTCGAAAGATCCCTGTCGCATACCTGGTACCGCTACGATTCATCGACAACGCACCGTGACCTCCGCCGGCGCCGGCGCTCCGGGTGCGGGCGATTGAGATACCACCCTTCCGGCGCCTTCAATCTTTACGCCGATGCCGCGGGACGTCAACCAGAACGCGGCCTGCCGTGCGCTGAGGCCGGTGAGGTCCGGTACGACACGCAGGCTATCCGATTCATCCACCACGAGCCTGACCGCGCTCGACGGCCGGTTACCCTTCTCCGAGCTCACGCGCTGTTCGGTAACCGTACCCTTCGTTTTGTTCGGGACCTCGACGTCGTAGCCCGAAGACGTCAGCTTCGCCACAGCGACGTTGAGGGGTAATCCCCGTACGTCGGGCAGGGGCGCGGGAGACTCCTCGGGAAGCGTGCCAGTGGGCGCCAGCCGCTCCGCAACCTTCGGGAAGGTGCCCAGCCATCGCTGCACGATGCGCTGGAAGATCGGCGCGGCAGCCGTCCCGCCATACCCGCTGACCGTCGGCTCATCGAGCACGATGACCAGGACGGCCACGGGGTCGTCCGCAGGGAAAAAGCCGGCGAAGGAGGCGCGGTAGGCGCCTGCCTGATAGGATCCACCCGACGCCTTGAGGGCGGTCCCCGTCTTCCCTGCGACCGGCAACCCTTCGATCCGGGCTCGTTTGGCCGTGCCGTCGGTGATCGTTCGTTCGAAAGCCGGGATCAGCTTCCGGGCCGTTTCGCGCTTGAAGGCACGGCGCACCGAGTCGGTTGATGCCGTCCAGACCGTGCGGCCGGTCACGTCCCGCCGTTCGGCGACGATGTAGGGATGTACGAGTACACCACCGTTCGCCAGGGCTGCGTATGCGGTGAGAATCTGTAGCGGGGTGACGTCCACCTCGTAGCCGATGCTCATCCGCGAATGGGTGGTCCGGCTCCAGTCCGACGGTTTCTTCAGGTAGCCCCCCACCTCGCCCGGCAGGTCGATCCAGGTCGGCTGACCGAAGCCGAGGTTGCGTGCGTACTGGTAGAAAACGCCGCGGTCGACGCGGGTGCCGATCATCGCGGCGCCGACGTTGCTGGATTGTGCGATCACGTCGGCGACGGTAATCTTTCCGTGGGCGTGGGTGTCGCGGAGGGGACGGCCTCCGAAGGAAGCCCATCCCGGCCCGGTGTCGACGGTGTCTTCGAGGGAGACGATGCCCTGATCCACGGCAGCCACCGCGGTCACCAGCTTAAACGTCGAACCCGGTTCGTAACGGTCGGTGATCGCGCGGTTTCGCCGGGCTTCGGTGTTGAAGGCGCCCGGGCGATTGGGATCGTAGGTGGGGACGTTCGCCAGGGCCAGGATTTCGCCAGTGTAGGGATCCATCGCGATGGCGGTGCCCCAGGCGGCTCCCATTTCTTCGACCCCGCGTGCGAGCTCTTCCTCGACGATGGTCTGGCGGATCAGGTCGATCGTCAACACGACGGTCTCGCCGTGTTCCGGTTCGACGACGCGGCCGCCGACGAGCGCCTTCCGGATGCCGAGCCGGTCTCTTTTGAGGGATCGGCGACCCGGCGTTCCGTTCAGGTACTCGTCGAGCTGGAGCTCGATGCCTGCGATGCCCTTACCGTCCGCGTCTACGTGTCCCAACACGTGTGCCGCCGTCTTCCCGTAGTTGTACCGACGTGCAAACTCGGGCGTGAGGATCAGTCCCGGTATGCCCCACTGTTCGACCACCTCCTTCTGCTCCTCGCTGAGGTCGCGCATCAGCCGGACGTATTGCGGACTCGGGCTCGACCGAAGCGCCCTCCGAAACGAGGATGCCGGCCGGCCCGTCAATCTCGACAGTCTGTCAAAGAACGATTCTGCAAGTTGTTGCGTGAACCCCTGAACGGTGGGATCCAGTGCCAGCTCGTAGCGGGCAGCGTCGACTGCGAGCACACGCCCGGCGCGGTCGAGGATCGGCCCGCGAATGGCGGGTATCTCCATATACGAGCTCGCCTGCTGCTTCCCCTGCTCGCGGAGCTCAGGCCCTTCGAGCAGGTGGATCCGAAGAAGCTGAAAGACTACGAACACCGGGACCAGGCTCAACAGGGTGAGCGTCACGTAAAGACGTGTCAGTATCTGATCCCTCGGTTCCACGTTTTTCCCGCCTCATTCGATCACGATGGTTGGCCCGTACTCGATGCCTTCCTGCAATCCCATCTCACGCGCCCGCTCGTAGATGATCGCAGGGCCGGTAGCCCGGTCGAACTCACCCTTGAGCCGGTTGTATTTCAAATGCAATCTCAGATTCTCTCTCTGTTCGCGCTGGAGGTTGGCCAGCAGCTCCTGCATGTCGTGCACGTGCCCCACGTAAAGCGTGAAGGCAGTTGCAACAACCAGTACCAGCAACGCAAAGCGGAGGGTTGAGATGGCGTCGAGGCTTGAGACCCGTCTCGGACGGCTGATGCTGCCGGCTTTCGTCGATAGCCTGCTCCAGCCGGGTCCGATGCCGTTCCGGCTCGTCTTCCGGACGGTCGCCGTCTTTCGGGAAGACTGCACCCGCCGTACGAGCGGAGAGGGCCCACTCCCGTATCCCGCTTCACGCTGGGCGACGGCTGCCGACTCCGAAAGACGTTTCCTCAATGTTGCCATACCGACGTTTCCAACCGCAATCCGTATTACGGTTCGTTTTCCGTATCACTCGTTCGTTCGGCTACTCTCAAGCGCGCGCTGCGCGCCCGTGGGTTCGCCGCCACCTCTCGTTCGCTCGCCGTGATCGGCTTCCGATGGATCAGCCGCCAGGGCGTCTGGAGGTTGCCGTACAGATCGCGAACGGGCTCTCCCTTGAAGTTGCCGTAGCGTAGAAAATCCTTTACGCGCCGGTCTTCGAGGGAGTGGTAGCTGATGACCGCGATCCGGCCGCCCGGCCGGATGATCTCGACGGCGGCCTCCAATACCTCCTCGAGGGCTTCGAGCTCGCCGTTGACCACGATGCGGATCGCCTGAAAGACCCGCGAGAGCGTCTTCACGGCGTCACGTCCCGGGATGACTCCCCGGATCGTATCCGCCACCTCCGTGGTGGTGGCGAAGGGCCGATTTTCGACGATCACCCGCGTGATCGCGCTCGCTCGAGGCTCCTCGCCGTACACCTTGAGAATCCGCCACAGCTCGGAATCAGGCCACTCGTTGATGATCTCGCCGGCCGTAATGCCGGTCCGGGTATCCATTCGCATGTCCAGTGCGCCCTCGCCAATGTAGCTGAAGCCACGTTCGGGGCGATCGATCTGGTGCGACGACACGCCCAGGTCGAGCAGGAGTCCCTGCACCTGGTCGATGCCAAGGTCTTGCAGGAGAGACCGGACGTGCCGGAAGTTTCCGCGCACGAGCTTCAGTCTTCCGGCTTCGACGTCGGTTTGGAGCCGGCTCCCGGCGGCTTGCAGCGCGTCGGCATCCTGATCGATGCCGACGACGCACCCATGCGGTCCGAGCGCGCTCAGCAGTGCGGCGGCATGGCCTCCCCCGCCGAGCGTACCGTCCACGTACGTTCCATCCGGATCCGTAACCAGGTTTTCTACGACAGTCTTCCAAAGAACAGGAGCGTGGTAGCCGGTTGCAAAGCGCAACGGGTCGTCCACATTCCCCCCTTTTTCCCCACTATTTTTATCGTGGCTGGGCAGCATCGGCCATTCCCATCACACTCTCGGCCAGCGTCTCGTAGTTGGCCGTTTGTGCGTTGATGTACTGCTCGAAGGTGGCCGGGTCCCAGAGCTCGATCCGATCGAAAGCGCCCAGGATCAGGGCTTTTTCGGTGATCCCCGCATAATCCATCAACGCTTTCGGGATGCCCACACGCCCCTGGCCGTCGAGGACGGCCTCGTCTGCAAACATCATCAGGATCCGCACGAAGTCCCTGGCCTCACCCTTGTACATGTTCAGGCTGCTGACCTGGGCTTCGATCATTTCCCACCGGTCAAGTGGATAAATAAATATGCACTTCTCGAAGCCGCGGGTCAGGACGAACGTGTTCTTTGCCTCGGGGTTTAGTACATTACGCATTTTGGCCGGTATGGCTACCCGGCCTTTGTTGTCTACTGAATACTCGGCTTGTCCTTTGAAGCCAGCCATGTTTTAGGCGATCCGGAGCGGGCGGATACGATGGATTGCTAGAGGTTCATGGGCATTTTCCCCACATTTCCCCACCTATCCCCTAAGGTACAGCATTCGCATTGAATGTCAAGGATTTTTGCCGGAAAGGTTCTTTTTTTCATACACGTTCCGCGGAAAGAAGGGATGATGAATTGGTGAAATCGAGGTAATTCGGTCGGCGATGCTTGAAAGTGAAAATATTTTCACCTATTATTGTATGTGGGTGAAAATATTTTCACCCACAGCCGTCTATCCTTTCTATAGCGCACGCGGCCGATGAGAACGCACCTGACGGAACGGCAGAACCAGGCGCTCGAGTACATCCGGTCGTACCAGCAGCGTCATCGGAAGCCACCGACGCTGAACGAGATCGGCGCCGCGCTCGAGATCCGCTCGACGAACGGCGTTCACAAGATCCTGGCCGCCCTCGAAAACAAAGGGTACCTCACGCGGGAGCGCCACGCCGCGCGGGGACTGACGCTGGTGGAGCCCGATCGCGATCCGTTCGCGCTCGACGTCGAGGTCCCCAACCTGATCATCATCAGCCGGACGCCAAGCGATCAGCCCGAAAAGCTCCGCGTTCGTCCAAACGGCTTTTTGAGCATCGATTACCGATTCATCCAGAGCGCCGCCGGTCCGGACCGGTGCCTGGTCGGCCGGGCAGAGGACGATGGGATGAACAACGAGGGCATCCGAAAAGGGGATTTCATCGTCGTGGAGGAGATCCCCTGGCGGGAGCTTCACAACGGGGAGCTCGGCGCATTTCTCGTACGCGATCTGTTCGTCGTCCGTCGGTACACGTTTGCCAACGGACGCATCCACCTGCTCCCCTCGGACCGGACGTATTCGGAAGAGACGTTCGTCCCGGGGAATCCCGCCTGTTACGCCGTCGGCCGCGTGCTTGCCCTCCTGCGCCGGTACTAGAGGTCCCAGCTCTTCTGCAACGATCGGGTATATCCGAGATCGTTACACCGAATCATCCAACCTTTCCACGTGTCGTGTGGTATGTGCCGAAGTTTTGGCCAGTGTGAATGATTTGAGGCGAGATTCGACATGGAAAGCAGACAGGGAGAGGTAGTGGTCATAACCGGGGCATCGGCGGGTGTCGGCCGGGCGACGGCACAGGCGTTCGCGCGCAGGGGGGCAAAGATCGGCCTGATGGCACGGGGCATGAAAGGGCTCGAAGCCACACGCGACGAAGTGGAGGCGCTCGGAGGCGAGGCGCTGGTTCTGCCGGGCGACATTGCGGATGCCGGCTACGTCGAGTCGGCGGCGCAGGCGGTGGAGGACCGCTTCGGCCCGATCGACATCTGGATCAACAACGCGATGACGTCGATCTTCGCGGAGTTCAAGGACATAACCCCGGAGGAGTACCGCAGGGTGACGGACGTGACGTACCACGGGACGGTGTACGGGACGATGGCGGCGCTGAAGCGGATGCGGCCGAGGGACCGGGGCTCGATCGTGCTGGTGGGCTCGGCGCTGGCCTACCGGGGCATCCCGCTGCAGTCGGCCTACTGCGGGGCAAAACACGCCATTCAGGGCATGTTCGACTCGGTTCGATCCGAGCTGCTCCACGCAAAAAGCAACGTGCGGATCAGCATGGTCCACCTCCCCGCCGTGAACACGCCGCAGTTTCGGTGGGTGTTGAGCAAGCTCCCCCGGAAGGCCCAGCCGGTGCCGCCGATATTCCAGCCCGAGCTCATGGCAGACGCGATCATGTGGGCGGCGTACAACGAAAAGCGGGAAATGGTCGTCGGATTTCCGAGCCTGAAGGCCATCGTCGGCAACAAGCTCGCGCCGGCTTTTGCGGACTGGTACCTTTCGCAGACCGGGTACGAGAGCCAGATGATCGACGAGCCCGAGGACCCGAACCGGCCGTCCAACCTGTGGGAGCCGGTGGATACCAATCCCGGGGCGCACGGCGTGTTCGACGACCGTGCGAAGTCGTACAGCCCCCAGGTGTGGCTCAACAAGAACAAGCGCTGGGTTTCGCTCGCCGGGACAGGTCTGGCTGCGGTCGCGGCCGGGTTTATGCTGCGGCGATAGGAACCGGCGCCCCGGTCACATCTTGGCGGTAGCCAGGCGGACGGGCTTCTGACGGCGTGACTGCCGGGGCGACTTCATCATGTCGCGCTCGCCGGCAAAGGCGACACACGCTTTTACGAAGGAGTCGAAGAGCGGGTGCGGCCGGCCGATGACGGTCTGGTACTCGGGGTGGAACTGGACGCCGACGAACCAGCGCTTTTCCGGGAGCTCGACGATCTCGACGAGGTCGCGCCCGGGGTTGATGCCGGTAAACTTCATGCCGTGCTCGGCGAGCTTGTAGCGCAGGATGTTGTTCACCTCGTAGCGATGGCGGTGGCGCTCGCGGATCTCGGCACGGCCGTACATTTCCCGCACGCGGGAGCCATCGACGAGGTAGCAATCGTAAGCGCCGAGCCGCATGGTGCCGCCCTTGTCGGAGAGCCGTTTCTGCTCCTCCATCAGGTCGATGACGGGGTGCTTCGTTTTGGGGTTAAACTCGGTCGAGTGGGCATCCTCCCAGTTGCAGACGTTCCGGGCGAACTCGACGACCGCGCACTGCATGCCCAGGCAGATGCCGAAGAACGGGATGTCGTTTTCCCGCGCGTAGCGGATCGCGGTGATCTTGCCCTCGATTCCCCGGTCGCCGAAACCGGGTGCGACCAGGATGCCGGCGACGTCGCTCAGCTTTTCGGAGACGTTCTCCTCGGTGATGTTATCCGAGAGGATGTATTCGAGCTCCACCTGAACGCCATTGGCGGCGCCGGCCACGATGAAGCTCTCCGTGATGGACTTGTAGGCGTCCTGGTGCTCGACGTATTTCCCGACCAGGCCGATGCGGACGGTTGCCTGTGGATTTTTCAGCTTCCTGAGGAAGTCGATCCATTCGTCGAGCCGGGCTTCCGGTTCGAGCGCGCCTTCCCCCTTCTCCGCGGCGATGTTCAGACGCTCGACGACGAACTCGTCGAGCCCTTCTTCCTTGAGCAAGAGCGGGACCTCGTAGATCGATTCGGCGTCGAGAGAAGCAAAGACGGCGCGAGGTTCGACGTTGGTGAAGAGGGCGATTTTCCGGCGCATGTCCGGATCGATTGGATGCTCTGCCCGGCACACCAGGAGGTCCGGCTGAAGCCCGAAGGAAAGCAACGTTTTTACCGAATGCTGCGTCGGTTTCGTTTTGAGCTCACCGGCGGCGTTCAGGTAGGGCACCAGGGTCAGATGTATCTCCAGGGCGTTCGAGCGCCCGACCTCGTACCGAATCTGCCGAATTGCTTCTAGGTAGGGCTGGCTTTCGATGTCGCCCACGGTGCCGCCGATCTCGATGATGACGACGTCGTACTCGCCGGTCTCCCCAAGCTTGTACATCCATCGTTTGATCTCGTCGATGATGTGGGGAACCACCTGTACCGTCTTTCCCAGATAGGCGCCTGCCCGCTCTTTGGTGATCACTTCCAGGTAGACGCGGCCCGTCGTGACGTTGTTGGCCTGGCTCGTCGGACGGCCGAGAAAGCGTTCGTAGTGTCCGAGGTCGAGATCGGTTTCAGCCCCGTCGTCGGTCACGTAGACTTCCCCGTGTTCGTAGGGGTTCATCGTGCCGGGGTCGACGTTGATGTACGGATCGAATTTCTGGATCGTCACCCGTAGCCCGCGTGCTTCAAGCAGGCGGCCGAGCGATGCACAGACGATCCCCTTTCCCAGGGAAGATGTAACCCCTCCGGTAACAAAAATGTATTTGGTCTGCACGGTACTGGTGGTTTTTCCGTCGAAGCAGGCGTCCTGCAACCGATCCGTCGTGTCTAGGGTGATTCGCAGCGGATGGTGGGACAGGCAAAGAAATGCCTGCTCAAAATACGGTAGGGTTGCGGGCTTATCAACCAAGGAAATAAGAAGCTCCGGTGAGCAACTCGTTCCCCGTAGTTGACGAATTCACGCGAGCAGCTCGAAAGGCTTTCGAGCGACCACCAGCAAACCCGTGCCCGCTTCATTTTTGGAGCGGACGTCGAGGGCGTTGAGCGCCATCCCGAGGGGAAACACCGGTAGATAGTACAGGGGAAGAGCAACGGCCGATGCGCGGGTTTTCCCGAGCGCCAGCATGGGATACTTGATCAACAAACGCCACGCCAGCGAGCCGTAATCACCGTAGGTATAAATCGACCGGATGGGTTCGAGCCCGGCATCCCGGAGCTTGGTCTGGAGCTCTTCGAGGTTGTACCCGTCGCGGACGTGTTCCTCGATGAAGCTGGTCTCACCCTCCTCCCTGACGTCAGACCCCCCGAGATCCGAGGGGGTGTTGATGAGGACGAGGCCACCCGGGCGGAGTACCCGGGCGAAGTTTCTGAAGACCGCCCGATCGTCTTCGATGTGCTCCATGACGTCGACGGAGAGGATGAAGTCGAAGGGGCCCTCGGCTTCGAGCCGGGTCAGGTCGTCGACGGCGAGTGTTACACGTTTGCCTTCCGGGGTCTGGTCGAGGAATCGGCGGGCGTTGTCGAGATAGTCCTGCTTCACGTCGACCGCATGGACACGGGCGCTCGGGAAGCGGTGGGCGATGTAATAGGCGTACTGGCCGAAGCCCGTGCCGGCATCGAGCACCCGGATGGTCCGGCCGGGCGGAAAGGAAGCAAAAATCCGGTGGATCTCGCGCCGGACGTACCACGACCGCAGGAAGAAAAGGTCGAGCAGGCGGTAGAAGAGCCGTTGCATGGCAGGACGGGCGCTGAAGATGCTCCCGAGCCGGTCTTTTATGGGGTCGTACTGCATGATTTCAGGATTCTTGATACCGCCGCGCCGACGTCCGGGTCGACGTAGTCGGCGCTCGTGGTCGATCTCATCGCGGCGCCATAACCGGTCTCGACGAGTATGGTCGGTATGCCGAGCGCCTTTCCGGCCTGAATATCCGACTCTTTATCGCCAACGACAAAGGATTTTTGCAAGTCGACGTTCCACTCGCGTACGGCTTTTTCGAAGAGCGCCGTTCCGGGCTTTCGACAGGAAGACTGGCGGCGATATTGCTCGACGGTACCTTCCGGGTGGTAGGGGCTGTAGTAGAAGGCATCCACGTGGGCGCCCGCTTCTGCGAGCAGCTGCTGCATGTGGTGATGGAGCCGCTCCACGTCGTCTTCGGAGTAATAGCCTCGGGCGATACCGGCCTGATTGGTGACGACGATCACGAGGAAGCCTGCGTCGTTGAGCCGGCGAACGGCTTCCGGTGCACCGGGAATCCACTCGAAGTCCTCGATCCGATGCAGGTAATTCACTTCCCGGTTCAGGGTGCCGTCCCTGTCCAAGAAGACGGCAGGGCGTTTTTTATCGATCATGGCCGGCAGCGCCAAAGAGCGTACGCTCGATCACGGCACAGATGACGTGCCCGCAGAGCTCGTGCCCTTCCTGGATGCGGGCGACGTCGGCGGTGGGAATGCGGATCAGGTCGTCGCAAAACGGTGCCATTTCGGCCCCCGACGCCCCGGTGAATCCCACGTTGTAGAGCCCCGTCGCCCGGCCGGTTTCGAGCGCACGGATGATGTTGCGCGAGCGCCCGCTCGTGGAGATCGCGATGGCGACGTCGCCCGGTTTTGCCATTCCCGCCAGCGGCCGGGCGAACACCTCCTCGAAGCCGTAATCATTGGCGACGGCGGTGACCTGGCTGATGTTGGTCCCGAGGGCGAACACGGGCAGGCTCGGACGGCTGAGGTAGAACCGGCCGGACAGCTCGGCGGCCCAGTGTTGGGCGTCGGCGGCGCTGCCCCCATTCCCGAAGATGAACACGCGGCCGCCCCCGTCGAGGACGCCGGCAATCTTCAGGGCAATCGAACCAAGCTGCGGCGCCATCGCCCGAACGGCCTGCTGGACGGCGATACTTTCGTCGATCTGCCGCTCGATCCAGGCGGTGACTTCGTCCGGCGTCATCTGGTCCATGTGTGCATCCCCGTATCCGTGAATCCGAAGTGTACGACCTCAGCCCCGTGCGCCTCGAGGGCTTCGATCACGTGATGCCGCCGGTCGAACCCGGTAAAAAAGAACATGAACCCACCGCCGCCTGCCCCGGATATCTTTCCGCCGAGGGCCCCTTCGGCACGCGCCGCTTCGTACAGCTCGTCGATCCTGGGGTTCGAAATCTTGTCGGACATCTGTTTTTTCACCACCCACGCCTCGTGCAGCAGCTCGCCGAACCGTCGGAAGGAGCCGTGGAGCAAAGCCTGCTTCATTTCCGTCGCCAGCTTCTTCGTCTCGTCCATCGCCCGGATCGGATCGGGGCGGTTTTCCTGGTAGTTCCGGATCTGATCGTGGATGATGTCGGACGAGAGGCGGCTTTGGCCGGTGTAGGCAAGGACGAGCGAGTACTCGAGCTCGGCGACCCACTCCGGCGGCACGCGCAGCGGATTTACGAGCACGTTGTCGCGGTCGAACTCCATGAAGTTGAAGCCGCCGAAGGCCGCGGCATACTGATCCTGTTTGCCGCCCTTGATCTGAAGGTCGGTTCGTTCGATGTCGTAGGCGAGCCGCGCGACCTCGTACCGATTCAACCCGAGCCGAAGCCAGGCGTCAAAAACGCCGATCAGGGCGACGACGACAGTAGACGAAGCCCCCAGACCGGAACCCGGAGGACAATCGGTGTGCGTAAACAGGTCAAAACCCTTCCGATGTTTGTCGACGCCGAGCCGCTTGATGACCCCCTTGGCGAGGTCCATCTGAAAGTCGAACGGCGGTACTTCGTCCTCAACCGAGTAGGTGACGGTGTCCCCGTAGTCGAGTGACCTCAGCGTTATCGTGCCCGTGTCGTTCGGGACGAGGGTGACGTAAGTGTACCGGTTGATGGTTGCGTTGAGCACGTGGCCGCCCCTTTCATCGACGTAAGGGGGCACGTCGGTCCCGCCTCCGCCGAAGCTGAGGCGCAAGGGTGCTCGCGCGCGAATGATTTTTTTGCCTAACACCGAGACTTACGGAATAGTGGGGCCGGTCAAAACCGGGAGAGCACATCGGCAGCCCGTGCATAATCGTCCGGCGTGCCGATGTCGAGGAAGTGGGCATCGGGGAACGTACATCCATACAGCCCACGGCGAACGTAGGCGGGGAAAACGTCCCGCTCTAACGATACGTTCCTGCCAGGCGGGATCGAGTCGATCAGCTCAGGCGTCAGCATGTACCGGCCGGCGTTGATCCACGATGTGGCTGCACGTTTGTTTTTCTCAACAAATCGTTCGACCTCGCCCGTCTCCGGGTCGATACTGACCGACCCATACCGGCTTGCATCCGGCACCTTGACGAGCGACAGTGTACCGGCAGCCTTCGGACGTGACCGGTGAAAGTGAAGCAAGTGCTCGAGTGACCCGGAAAAGAACGTGTCCCCGTTCATGGCGATAACGGGCCCTTCAATCCCCAGCAGATCGCGCGCGTACCGGATGGCGCCACCGGTCCCAAGCGGCTGCGGCTCGTGTGCATACCGCACGGAAAGCCCGTACCGTTCGCCCGTTCCGGCATGGGCTTCGACCATTTCACCGAGGTAGCCCGTGCTCAGCACCACGTCCGAAACACCCTGCCCTTTCAAAAACCTGAGGAGGTGGTCGAGGAAGGTAGACCCGGCTATGGGAGCGAGAACTTTCGGCCGGTCGTCGACGACCGGCCGGAGGCGCATCCCCAACCCTCCACATAGAATGATGACGGGGGGCATCATTTCGCTACGAGCTCTTCAAGTGCGTCGTACAGGCGGTCCCAGCTGTACTTCTTTTTCTCCTCACGCACTCCTTCACGGAATCGGTCACGCAAATCTTCTTCGAAGAACCGGATGATGGCGTCGGCCAGTGCCTCCGGATTCTCGGGCGGAACGACGAAACCGGCTCGTCCGTCGGGCACCACCTCGGCAAGGCCACCGACGTCCGTCACGATCAGCGGCTGGTCGAACTGGTAAGCAATCTGCGCTACGCCACTCTGTGTGGCCGAAACGTAAGGCTGCACCACCACGTCGGCGGCGGAAAAGTACTGTGCCACCCGGTCGTTTGGAATGTAGTCGGCGTCGAAACGAACGTTTTCTTCGAGACGGTGCTGCCGGACGATCTCCCGATACGGGGCATCATCCTCATAGAACTCCCCTGCCACCACCAGTCGGACGTTCGGAATCCGCTCGATCACGCGCGGCATGCTATCGAGCAAGACGTGCAGTCCCTTGTACCGCCGAATAAAACCGAAAAAGAGCAAAACCGGCGAATCGTCCGGCAACCCGAGCCCGCGGCGTGCTTCCTCACGCGACATAGACGGACCAAAGATGTCGTAGACCGGGTGTGGCACTCTCGCGATGCGCTCGCGGATGCCAAGCGTTGCCAGGTCGTTCTCGACCGCATCCGACATCACGAGGTAGCCGTGACAGGCTTTAAGAAAGTACCGGCTCAGCAGGGTATCGCCGGGACGCGGCTCGTGGGGAATGGCATTGTCCACGACGACGACCGATTTTATGCCCTTCCGCCTGAGATATCGGGCTACGGTGCCGAACGAGGGTCCAAAAAACGGCATCCAGAACTTGAACAAGACGACGTCCGGCTTGAGCTTTGCCAGGTGCCGCGCCGTTCGGATCCAGGTCAGCGGGTTTACCGTGTCGAGCAGGCGCCTGGCCGGCACCGGATCCTCCACCTCGGCCGTTTCATACTGCGTCTTTCCCGGGAAGAGCAGCTCAGGATACTGGCGCGTGAACGTCACGGCAAAAGTCTCGTGCCCCCTGGCGCCCAGCCCCCGGTACATCGTTTCGAGAAAGTGCGCAATACCCCCTCGATACGGATACGTGGGACCGACGAGTGCAATCTTCATGAGGCGTGAGGGAAAGCGGCTGAGTGCGAAACCGGGTCAGCGCCCATCGTGCCGCGAGCCTGGCGGCTCAACGACGTCTACGACCTGGTAGGTGGACGTCTGCTCCATTCGCGGCCTGATGATCATCTCACCGAGCAAACCGGTGGTGAACATCTGCGTGCCGAGCAGGATCATCAGCAATCCAAGGAGCAGCAGCGGCCGATCTCCGAGTGGATAACCGAGGACAATCTTTTCATAGCTCAGCCAGAGGCTGATGATGAATCCCAGAACGAACGAGATGGTGCCCAGCGTTCCGAAGAAGTGCATGGGCCTCGCCGCAAAACGGGTCAGGAAAAACACCGTGATCAGATCCAGGAATCCGCGGATGTAGCGCTCGAGGCCAAACTTCGTGCGGCCGTACTGTCTTGCGTGGTGCAGCACCGGCTTTTCCGCAATCTGCACGTAGCCTTCCCACTTGGCCAACAGCGGGATGTAGCGGTGCAGCTCGCCGTAGACGCGCACGCTTTTGACGACCTCCTGGCGATAGGCCTTCAGGCCACAATTGAAATCGTGGAGGGGTATTCCCGAGATCGCGCGCGTGACGGCATTGAAGAAGCGGCTCGGGATCGTTTTGCCCAGCGGGTCCTTCCGTTTGCGCTTCCAGCCGCTGACGAGGTCGGCGCCCTCTTCGAGCATCCGGACCATATCAGGGATTTCAGCGGGGTCATCCTGGAGGTCGGCGTCCATCGTGACGACGTAGCGGCCCGAGCTCCTTTCGAACCCGACGGCGAGGGCGGCGGATTTGCCGTAGTTGCGGCGGAAGCGTATGCCTGCGAACCGGTCGTCTTCTTCGTGAAGCGCTTCGATGACCTTCCAGGAGCGGTCGCGGGAGCCGTCGTCGACGAACCAGACTTCAAACGAGAAGCCGTTTTCGGTACAGACCGAGCGGATCCTGGCAGCGAGCTCGCGGAGCGACTCTTCCTCGTCGTAGACGGGCACCACGATGCTGAGGTCCGGCCCTTCCCGTTTAAGCGGAAGGACCGGATCAGCGGAGAGGTACTCCTGCAAAGGGCGATTCACGGTACCAGGAATTAAACGTCGAGGGTGGCGTATTTGGCGTTACGTTCGATGAACTTCCGGCGGGGCTCGACGGCATCCCCCATCAACGTGCTGAAGATGCGGTCTGCGGCGGCCGCGTCGTCGATGGTCACGTTCTGCAAACGCCGCGTCTCGGGGTTCATCGTGGTCTCCCAGAGCTGCTCGGGGTTCATCTCGCCAAGACCTTTGTATCGCTGGATGGCGACCTTCCCCTTCCCGTCGACGTTCATCTGCGTGAGGATCTCTTGCAGATGATCGTCGGTCCAGGCGTAGTACTCTTCCTTGCCGCGTTTGGCGCGATAGAGGGGCGGCAAGGCTATGTAGATGTAGCCCTTCTCGATCAGGGGCCGCAGATGGCGATAGAAGAAGGTAAGGAGCAGCGTACGGATGTGCGCGCCGTCGACGTCGGCATCGGTCATCAACACGATCTTGTGATACCGGATGCGGGACAGGTCGAGGTCGTCATCGCTGGTGGCGATGCCGGCCCCCAGTGCGGTCACGATGTTTTTGATTTCCTCATTTTCGAGGACGCGGTCCAGGCGGGCCTTTTCGACGTTGAGGATCTTGCCGCGTAGCGGGAGGACCGCCTGGAAGTGGCGGTCGCGGGCCTGCTTGGCCGATCCGCCTGCGGAATCACCCTCGACGATGAAGACCTCGCTTTCGGCAGGATCTCTCGACGAACAGTCCGCCAGCTTCCCGGGGAGGCTGCCGCCGGAGAAAGCGCCTTTCCGCTGGACGAGCTCACGTGCCCGCCGAGCGGCCGCACGAGCCTGGGCAGCGAGCATGACCTTGTCCACGATACGTTTGGCTTCGCGGGGATGGTCGTCGAGCCACTGAGCGAGCTTCTCGTTCACGAGCGATTCGACGGCGCCCTGCACTTCCGAGTTGCCGAGCTTCGTCTTGGTCTGCCCCTCGAACTGAGGCTCCGCCACCTTGACCGAGAGCACCGCCGTCAGCCCTTCGCGGAAGTCGTCACCCGAAAGCTCCACCTTGTTGTTTTTCAGGAGGTTGTTTCGTTCGGAGTAGACTTTAAGCGTGCGCGTGAGGGCGCGACGAAAACCGGATACGTGGGTGCCGCCCTCGTGCGTATTGATGTTGTTGACGAAGGAGAGGACGTTCTCGGTGTAGCCGTCGTTGTATCGCATGGCCAGCTCGACCGGCACCTCGGCATCCGACGCTTCGATGTAGATCACCTCGTCGAGAATGGAGTTGCGCGTCTCGTCCAGATAGGTGACGAACTCGACGATGCCACCCTCGAAGTGGAACTCCTCGCGACGAAGCTGCTCGTCCTCTTCCCTGCGGTCCTCAATGGTGATGTAGACCTGTTTGTTGAGGAAGGCGAGCTCGCGGAGGCGGTCGGCGAGGGTGTCGAGGCGAAACTCGGTCGTCTGAAAGATCGTCGGATCCGGCCAGAACTGCACCGTGGTACCGGTGTCTTCACCCTCTTCCATCGGCCTGAGCTGTTCCACGGGGGTTATCGGATGGCCACGGGAATATTTCTGTTGCCAGATGTAACCGTCCTTTTTGACGGTAACAATCATCGAGACGGAGAGTGCGTTGACACACGAAACACCGACACCGTGCAGGCCGCCGGACACCTTGTAGGTGTTCTTGTCGAACTTCCCGCCCGCGTGGAGGGTGGTCATGACCACTTCGAGCGCCGAGCGTCCCTCCTTCTCCATGATGTCGACCGGTATGCCGCGCCCGTTATCCGTCACGGTTACCGATCCATCCTCGTTGATCACGACGTCTATTCGGTCGCAGAAGCCGGCGAGGGCTTCATCGATCGAGTTATCGACGACCTCGTACACCAGGTGGTGGAGTCCACGGATTCCGACGTCACCGATGTACATCGCCGGGCGTTTCCGGACAGCCTCCAACCCCTCGAGGACTTGAATGCTCGAAGCGCCGTATCCGTTGGACTTTACCTTTTCCTCTACAGTCATAAAATGCTCTTGTCTCGACCGGTACGCACGCCGATACGAGATATGTTAGTCTACAAAAAACAAGATCCTGAAAGCAGAAATTGAACGCCTATCCCCGCCCACTGTTCTCCAAAAATCGCAGAAAAAAGGCGGTTCACGCAGGGATTACCTGCTTAAAATACGGCGCAGCAACGACTCCTTCAGCACGAAAAGCGCCTGCGGAGCTTTTCGAATCATAATTCGCGCCGCATCCACTCACCGAGGTCCAGGATTCGTTCGACGAGGAGGGCAAGGTCGTCGAGGGAGGGATCTCCGTCGGTGGTTTCGTGCTGAAAACGGAGGGTCGAATGTACCTCACGCACCTCTTCGACGAGCTCGGCACTGACGTCCGGGTAGAGGCTCAGGAGGCGTTGATGGATTGACTGGAGGATACGATCGATGCGGCGGACGACCAGAAGCATGTCGAAGCGCCGTACGAGCAAGGCGTGGCGGTCTTCAACGGCGTACCGGGTATAGACGAGGCCTGAACGGAGGCGCATCAGCAGGTCGTCGAGCTCCGCTACGTCGCGGTAAAGGTACGCTCGTGCGACGTCCGGCTCTTCCTGGGCAGACGGGTCGCGGCCGGCGCGGCGCTCGATTACGCCGTAGCTCACGTCGGCCGCGGTGGACAGGGTCGAGAGCAGCAGCATCGTCTCGAGCACCGCAGCCTCAAATCGAGCATTTTCCCCAACGAATTCAGTCATGAGCAGAGGGTTTATTCTGGTTTCCGGAAGGCATCGTCGAGCCGGTTTTAACCAAAAAAGGAGCCCGGCGACAGGCCCCTCATCGGATAAGTGAACGTTGAGAAGGGGTACGCTCAGACCTCAAGATATCGCATGAAGGCCTGCACACGCAGGAGGAGGTCTTCATCATCTTCGCTTTCGCCGAAAGAAGCCACCACGTGGTATCCGTTGTGCTCGAGCATGTGGCGTACGCGGGTGGCGTCGGTGACGTTCAGCTTGAGCGTGACGCGTGTTCGCCCGTCGGGCGTATCGGGAGGCTCCGATGCGATCGAGAGGATCTTGACGTCATTTTGTTCGATCGTATACACGAGCCGTGCCAGGGAGTAATCGCGCGGTTCGATCTCGAGCGCCAGGATCGCGCCGGACTCCTGGGTGGAGAGCATACGAGCGAACTGGTCAAATATGTCGTGCCGTCGGACGAGGCCGACGTACCGGCCGTCTTCATCCGCAATGGGCAGCGTCGTAAGATCGTGCTGAACCATCGTCTTCGTCACGTCGAAAACGTGGTTCTCGGGATGCGCGCTCAAAACTTTGCCGGAAAGCAGATCCCGTATCTCAACGTCCGGACCGAATGAATCGAGCAGCTGGTCTTCAGAGATCAGCCCTACCAGGAAGCCCTCATTATCGACGACCGGTAAATGACGGACGCGCAATTCCATCAACAAACCGAGCGCCTCTTCCACCGAGTCATTCGGTTTCAGAGGTGGAGTAGCACGACTGATAAGGTTCCGGACTGTCATGGCATCATTCCCACTCCATCATACGGCGCGATCCGGTTCATCCGAACCGCGGCTATGGTCATTTTGTGCAATCGGCGTGCCGATCAGGAGATCCTGACAGGTCCTTTGCACAAATCACACACTACCAGCACACAGGCACATAAGAGTTACAAAGAACATCAGGCAAGTGCAACAGGGGGCTTAAAAAGTCCCCTGCCGCCTTCCAGATTGCCGGCCTGATTCCTCACGTCACCGGCTCGGGTTTGAGCCCCGCGAACCGCTCGAGCATCTGCTGCAAGTCGTTCAAATATTTTTTATCGGTACGGAAATGAAGGCGGGCGACTGCTTCGGGCTGCGCCTCTTTCTCTCCGTTACGAGCGTACATGTACTCTTCCGAAATTACATCGGCCACGGTATGAATGTGCGCGATCGCCCTGGGCTCCGAAACGGGCACGTACGCCACGCGTTCGATGAAATCCTGTTCGATCAGGTCGAGGAGCCGGGCCTTGAAGTCTTCGAGCCCGATGCCTCTCAGCGCAGAGACAAACGAAACGTTGGCGTACTCCCTCTTCAGGCTTTCGAGTATCCCGAGCTCGTCGAGTGCGTCCACTTTGTTGAACACTATCAGGGTGGGTTTGTCGAGGGAGTCAAGCTCTTTCAGGGTTTCCCTGACGACCCGGATGTGGTCCTCGAAGCCGGGGTGTGTGGCATCGACCACCAGCACGAGCACGTCGCTTTCCCGCACCTCATCCAGCGTGCTTTTGAAGCTCTCGATCAACCGGTGGGGAAGTTTCCGGATGAAACCTACCGTGTCGGTTAGCAGGATGTCTTTGTTCGGCGAGAGGGATACCACGCGTGTCGTGGCGTCGAGTGTGGCGAACAGCCGGTTTTCTGCGAGCACCTGAGTCTCGGCCAGGGCATTCATCAACGTGGATTTACCGGCATTCGTGTACCCCACGAGGGAAACGCGCGTGAAGCGGCTCCTTCCCTTACGCTGCGTCGTCCTCTGTCGGTCGATTTTCTTCAGGCGCCCTTTCAGCAGGGCGATCCGGTTGGCCACGAGCTGGCGGTCCGTTTCGATCTGCGTCTCACCCGGGCCTTTGGTCCCGATACCACCTTTCTGGCGGGAGAGGTGGCTCCACTGCCGCGTGAGCCGCGTCCTGAGGTACTCGAGCTGGGCCAGCTCTACCTGCGTTTTCGCCGTAGCAGACTTGGCACGCCGGGCGAAGATGTCCAGAATGAGGCCGGTCCGGTCGAGCAGCTTGCATCCGAGCGCTCTTTCCAGATTTCGAATCTGGACGGGTGACAGATCGTCGTCAAATATGACGAGGTCCGTGTTCCTTGACTTGACGAGCCTTTTCAGCTCCTCGACTTTGCCCGATCCGATGTACGTGGCACTGACCAGCTGGTTGAGCGTCTGTATGATCCGATCGGTTGTGTAAGCGCCGGCGGTATCCGCCAGCAGTTCAAGCTCGTTCAGCGAATCCTCGACCTCCCACGCGGTCGTTTTAGGGGTTACGACCCCTACCAGGATGGCGGATTCGAGATTTTTCGGTCTTGTATTATTCAAAAGGCGACTACGAAAAGTGATACAATAACGTCAGGTGGGGCGAACCGCCCCACCTCCACTGAGTGGTCAAATACTGTGCCGTACGGGCAACGAAAAGGGATCAGCAGGTGGTCATCAGCCTTCAAGTGCTTTTTTCCCGTAGGTCCGTTGAAGGTCAAATTCAAAGCGTGCATCGAGCTTTGCGGCAACGATCTCCCGCACCTCCCGGCGTCTGACGTCCGGTACTGTCAGTTCGAGGCGTTTTCGCCCGCATTCACCGTCGGAAAAGAAGAAGACGTATCCGCGTTTCTTACCTCTTGTGAACTCAAAGTAATCGATGATCTGACCCCAGGCGATCGCACGACCGGCCTGGTTGCTATTCAATATGATCCCATAATCAGAAATGATGATAAACGACGAGAAGTAGGCCGAGACGAACCAGAAAGCGCCTCCAACGAGATAGCCGGCAAAGATGGCGGGCGCCACGCCATGGCCCGATAGGATCGAGTAGGCGAGCAAGCCCAGAACCAGTACCAGGAAAACGGAGGGCCATACGGGAAATCCAAACAGCCGCCCGGCGGGCCAACCAGTCAAGACGCGGCGCAGCCTCAGGCGGTTCGCGATCGTCACGATCATAAGCAGGGACGTGACGGCGGCGAATCCGAAGAGCAATGCGAGGTGAATTGACAACAGTAGGTCCGACTCTCCGAACATCTGCCTTTCAGCTCATTGATTTTCTACGGTTTCAGGGCATCTCATGCCGGAATGGTTTCTGGTCGCCACTTCTTACCAGCAAGCATCTCTACCACCAAAAAAATCAACGCCAGGGCCAGAAAGACGTTCCACAATTCGGTTCCGCTTCGCTGCTCGCGGACGGTCCTGGCGACCTCCTCCGGGTCGCTGCCGGCTCCGCCAATCAACCGGATTTCGGCGCCGAGCGCCTGCGAGAGCAGATCGGCTGCCTCGCGCCCGGAGTACCTCGACAGGTCTGATTCCCGGCTATCGACGTTGAGCGCTATTCGCCTGATCAATCTCTCGCCCGAAAGGACGTCGTAAACGCCGGCGGTAATCAAAGAACCATCGAGCTGGAGCAAAACGGACCCGGGCAGGTCCCGCTGTTCTGGAGTAAACTCCTCGCCCAGCGGGCTAACGAGCCGGACCGTGCTTCGCTCGCCGGTGCTCGCCAGGCGCAACTCGCCACCACGGCCGACGGTCAACTGCTCTCCCTGGACGGACTCAGTGGACGAGAGGTAGTAAACCGACCGGTAGATAAGAGGGATAAACAGCCCCCGCACGGGCAGGTCGCTCCAGTTGAGGTCGGGTGCGACGGTAGCAAGAAACACGACACCGTTCCCGTGCCGGATCTCCTGCAAAAAGGGGAACCCGTTCGACAGCTCGATCAGCGTCTGCTCGTTGCCCGAGCCGGCCGAGTAGTTCATCGCGAGATGGACGCTCACCGGCTCGAGCCGGTATTCGCGGTCATCGCCTGGACGGCGGTCGAAGATGCCCTCGAAGAGGGGGTGTTCGTAGTCCACACGCCCCAGGCCGGCGACGACCTGTTCGCCGCCGGCGGAACCGCTGAAACCGGTCACCTGCCCGCTTCCCAGAGCGGAGAGAAAACCGTTATAGCCCTGGACGTCCGCATTCTGGTTCGGGAATAGCAGTAGGCCGCCTCCCTCCTCGACGTAGCGTGCGAGCGAAGCAATTTCGCCGCTCGAAAACGACAGGGGTCCTGCCAGGATCAGGGCGTCGTACGCTCCGAAGGTTCTCGTCGATAGCTCGCGTTCGGTAATCCGATCGATCTCGAAGAGCTGCCGGCCTTCGGTGAGGCGGGGCGAGAAGGCCAGGTTCAGATGTTCGACGTTCTGCCCTTCGCCCTGCACGAGAAGCAATCTCCGTTGCTCAGGAACGTGCAACGTGAAGTAGCGCACGTTGTCGTGTTCGTACGCGTCGTCTTCGATCTGGACGAGCCCGGAGAGCCATCCGCGGCGATTGGGAATGAGCGAAAACTCGACCGTGGTGGAGGCGCCGGGCTCCAGGTCTGCCGTCGCCTGCGCAACCCGCTCGTTTTCCAGGTATACACCGGCCACGTAGTCTTCGATCGGTTCTCTGCCGTAATTCGTGAGGGTTGCCTGAATGCGTGCGGGCTGCCCTTCCTCGATGATACGGCTCACGACCTCCACAGACGTGACCGCGACGTTTTCGTAGGTCCGGTTCCCGACAGGAACCATGAAGGTTCTGACTTCTGGATCAAACGGGCCGGCAAGCGAATCGAGCAAGGTTGATTTCTGAAGGTCCGAGATGAAGTAGATCTCGCGGACGGGATGGCGGGCTTCCTCGAGCCATTCGGAAGCACGCGAGAGGGCCGCTTTGGCCGTTCCGGAGCCAGGATGGGGCGCTATGTCATTCAGGGCGTCGAGGGCGGCGCTCCGCGTGCTGGCCGGAGCCGGTTCAGCGCGTTCGTTGGAGCTCGTCGTAAGGATGAATGCCTCGTCCTGGCCTTCCATCTGGTCCAGAATCCCGGCAGCCAGCTCCCGAGCTTGCGCGAGGTATTCTCCCTGCTCGTCTCTGAGCGACATGGAAAAGGAGTTATCGATCACCACCGCAACCGACGTGCTGGCTCGCCCGCCTACGGCGCTCCCCAACCCTCCCTTCAGGGTGGGTCTTGCAAAAGCGAGGACGAGGCATACGATGGCGAGCGTGCGGAGAAGAAGCAGGAGCCACTGCTGGATGCGGACACGCTGCATCGTCGTCTTTTGCAGCTCGTGCAGAAAGGCGAGCGAGCTGAAGTCGATTTTCCGCGGGCGCCTGAAGTTGAAGAGGTGGATAACCAGCGGGATGGCCGCTGCTATCAAGCCCAACAAAATGAGAGGATTAAGAAACGTCATTACTGCACGTCGGCCATTGGGGCATTTTGAAGAAGCAAGCTCGCAGGGAAGTCAGGCCGGCCTTCCGGAGCGAGGCTGCCCATTCGAAACATGCAACCGGCCGTCGCGCCCCCCTGTTCCTATCGCGCCACTTCACAATGGTCAGCTGATTTGCGCTGATGTTCTGTGGGTGGGAGTAGATCGAAGGCGGGACGTTCAATGCTTCTGAGGACCTTACCCTTTACGTCATCTCCGCCTTCGCGGAGATGACATAATTAATTATTTAGTGTTTCTAGTAGCACTGAACGTCACGCCATAGATCAGCTCCGCCACATAAACGATCGCGTCCATCGGCGGATCATTCGGAGTCCCTTCTTCGCGTTAGAAGAAAATGAGAGCATGAGAGGGAATGACGCAGGGGTGTCATCATCCGAAAGTATTCATAGCTCGTTCGGCATCCATTTCCTGAGCCGTGAGTAGAACGTTGATTCCGGTCATGATTTTGTGGAGAGGTTTGATACCCGATTCAGCTGATGACAGAGATTACCGATAGTGTAGCGGTGCACGTGGCCGCTTCGGCGAAGGATTTCAAGCAGGCGCGTGAAGCGGCGAAACACAGCCTGGTGATACGAGGCGCCAGGCAGCACAACCTGAAAGGCATCGACCTCGACCTTCCACGCAACAAGCTGATCGTCTTCACGGGGCCCTCCGGGTCAGGCAAATCGTCGCTGGCGTTCGACACCATCTACGCCGAAGGGCAGCGCCGGTACGTCGAGAGCCTGAGCGCGTACGCCAGGCAGTTCCTCGAACGAATGGACAAACCCGACGCGGACCTGATCACGGGCCTTGCGCCGGCAATTGCGATCGAACAAAAGACCACCTCAAAAAACCCCCGATCCACCGTCGCGACGCAAACGGAGATTTACGACCACCTCCGCCTCCTGTACGCCCGCATCGGCCGGACGATCTCGCCCATCAGCGGTGAAGAGGTTCGAAAGGACTCGCCCCGGTCGGTCGCCGAAAGGGTTACCGAAGACCTGCCCGACGGCACCCGTTTTTACCTGTGCTTCCCCATCCCGGAGCGAAAAAAGAGCTCGCTCCGGAACGAGCTCGAGGTCTTGCTCCAGAAAGGTTTCTTCCGCCTGGTGGCGTTACCGACTGAAAAGCAGGCAGAAAAGGGTGAGGCCGAAACGATCGTCGACTTGAACGAAACGCCGCCCGACAAGGTGCGGGCAACCAGAGACCGGTTGCTCGTCCTGGTAGACCGGCTGGCGGTGCGGAAAGATTCCGAATCCAATCTTTCGCGGATTGCGGACTCGGTCGAACAGGCGTTCAGGGAAGGCGGCGGCCGTTGTGTCATAAAGATTCAGGGTGGCAATTCGCTGGCCTTCAGCGAGTTTTTCGAGCGCGACGGCATTCGTTTCGAGGAGCCGACACCGCATCTGTTTTCGTTCAACAATCCGTTAGGGGCGTGCCCGAAGTGCCAGGGATTCGGGCGCGTGCCCGGACTGGATGAAGACCTGATCATCCCGTCGCCCGACCTGTCCATCCGGCAGGGCGCCATTGCGCCGTTCAGAACCGAGCAGTGGAGCAAGTACTTCCGCGACCTGATCCGCGTCGCAGCGGAAGAACGCATCAACATCGACGTCCCCTACGCACAGCTTTCCAGCAGAGAAAAACAGATCATCTGGGAGGGCAAGGGGGAATATCCGGGTATCAACGGGTTTTTCCAGTTCCTCGAGCGCCATTCCTACAAGATGCACTACCGCATCTACCACGCGCGGTTCAGGGGATACGCGACGTGCCCGGAGTGCCACGGCTATCGGTTACGAAAGGAGGCGCTGTACATCAAGGTGGGCGGGCTGCACATCGGTGAAGTCACCGAGCTCACCACACGCGACGCCCAGAAGTTTTTCGATGAGCTTCAATTGACCGAGTTCGAGTTGAACGTGGCGGGACGCGTCCTCGAGGAGATTCGCAAACGCCTCCGGTACCTCGTCGAGGTCGGGCTCGATTACCTCACGCTCGACCGGTTGTCGCAGACGCTCTCGGGCGGCGAGAGCCAGCGCATCAACCTCGCCACCTCGCTCGGGTCCTCACTCGTGGGGTCGCTGTACGTGCTCGACGAGCCGTCGATCGGCCTTCACCCGCGTGACACCAACCGCCTCATCCGAATCCTCGAGCACCTCCGCGACATCGGCAATACGGTGATCGTCGTCGAACACGACGCCGAGATGATGCGCCACGCCGACCAGATCGTCGACCTCGGTCCGGGTTCGGGCCGTTTCGGGGGTGAGGTCATCTTTCAGGGAACGTACGACGAGATCCTCAAAAACGAGCGCTCGCTGACCGGGGCATACCTGAGCGGGACGAAACGGATCGAGGTCCCCCAGCACCGCCGTCCGGTTGACGACGAATACAAAATCGTGATCGAAAACGCACGCCAGCACAACTTGAAGCGCCTGACGGTCGGGTTCCCTCTCGGTGTGCTCGTATGTGTGACGGGGGTCAGCGGATCGGGCAAGTCGACGCTGGTCCACGATACGTTGTATCAGGGACTGAGGCGTATCAAGGGCACGTTCGACAGCGAGGGCTCGGTCGGCGCGCACGACGCCATCCGGGGCCATCACCTGATCGACCACGTCGAGATGGTCGACCAGAGTCCCATCGGGCGGTCGTCCCGGAGCAACCCGGTGACGTACATCAAGGCTTTCGACGCAATCCGGGACCTTCTGGCGGGTACGTATCAGGCCCGCGTCCGGGGGTACCGGCCGGGTTATTTTTCGTTCAACGTGCCCGGCGGCCGGTGCGAGGTGTGCCAGGGCGAGGGGATGGTGAAAATCGAGATGCAGTTCCTCGCCGACCTCTACCTCGAATGTGAGGCCTGCAAGGGGAAACGGTACAAGCAGGACGTGCTCGAGATCCGGTACAACGGAAAGAACGTCGACGACATCCTGAACATGACGGTAGACGAGGCCGTCGACTTTTTCGCCGACGTGCCGGCGCTCGTGGGCAAACTATCCATTTTGAAGGAGATCGGCCTGGGTTACCTGACGTTAGGCCAGCCTTCCAATACGCTATCGGGCGGCGAGGCGCAACGAATCAAGCTTGCCGCTCACCTTGGTAACGGAACGCACGAACGTACACTCTATCTATTTGACGAACCCACCACCGGCCTGCACTTCGACGACATCCGGAAGCTGATGGTTGCGTTTAACCGTCTGATCGACGCAGGGCACTCGGTGGTGATCATCGAACACAACATCGACGTAATCAAATCGTCGGACTGGGTGATCGACCTCGGCCCCGAGGGGGGGCGGATGGGCGGATTCATCGTCGCGGAGGGAACGCCGGAAGCTCTCGCAGCGCATCCGGAAAGCCACACCGGGCGGTTCCTCAGAGACGTCCTTTAAACCACAAACGTATTAGCACAGTCCGTTTTTGTCTGCCTGATGACTTCAAACAACCATCCCCTCGTAAGCTGCACGATGGTGACGGCTAACCGTCCCGACCTGGTGCGTCGCGCCGTACGCTGTTTCAAAAATCAGACGTACCCGAACCGCGAGCTCATCGTTGTGGACGACGGCGAGGCCGACCTGGCTCCCATTCTGGCGGACCTGCCGTCGGACCGCGTCCGGTACATCAAACTCGAACGACGAGAGGAAAACCTGTTGGGTCGTTTGCGCAACATCAGCCTCGAGCACGTCCGTGGGGAGTACATTCTTCAGTGGGACGACGACGACTGGATCCATCCGGATCGCATCCGGCGACAGGTGGAAGTCCTGGAGCAGGGATACGATGCGTGCTCACTCTATGGCTCGCTCGTACACCTCGACACCGAGGAGTTTTTCGACCATCCCTACGTCGGCTATCTCCCAAACGGCTGGCCGGGGAGCATCATGCACCGCCGCGACGACGCGGCGCGTTACCCTGAAATGCGGAAGGCAGAGGACAGCGTCTACCAGCAATACTGGCTCGGTAAGCGATATTACATGCTGCCGGCAGAGGACGCCTACCTGCACATCCGTTGCTTTCATGGAAACAATACGTGGGACAGAAAGCATTTTCTTACGAAAATGCGGAACCGGTTGCCCGATCTGGTATCTTACGGGTGGCATCGCTACGTCCGGGGTGACCTCTTCGGCCACCCACGATTTCGTCTGAACGAGCGTGCCCACGAGGCATTTGAAATGTATCTTAACGATTCGTTCGACGTAGGCCTGTTTAGCCGGAAAGCGTCGTACTCGGAGAGATCCCGTGTTACCTCTACGACGTAAGGAGCGGCTATCGGATAGTCCAGGGGATACAAAGCCGACGATGAAGGAACCTGGCGTCAACGGCGTTTCGGGTCGTCCTGATCTGAGAGGTGCGAACCAATCGTCGAGCAGGCACAGCGTACCGGGCGAGATAAGTGATGAATTTCAAAAGGAATAGCTTACCTTTATGATAGAGTTTTCGCCGCCGTATCCTCGCAAGGAAAGCACTCCTGAGGTGCAAGTGACGCAGAAGCGTGTGGCGCTTTTTACGGGTGCGTACAATCACATTGCGGACGGTGTATCGCTCACGCTGAACCGCCTCGTCGATTACCTCGAGCGTAACGGCACCGAGGTGCTCGTTTTCGCCCCGACGATCGACGACCCGCCCGTGCAACACGCGGGAACTCTGGTGCCGGTGCCGAGCATTTCAGCCCCCGGCCGGCGGGAATACCGGGTTTCACTCGGGCTGTCGAGGAACGAGCGGCGGCGGCTGTATGCCTTCGAGCCAAACCTCTTTCACATTGCCACGCCCGACCTACTGGGTTTTCAAGCGTTGAGGCTGGCCAACAAATGGGGTATCCCGGCCGTCGGCAGCTACCACACGCATTTCAGCTCGTATCTGAAATACTACGGCTTCGGGAAGTTCGAAGGCTTGCTCTGGAAGTACCTCCGGCATTTCTACAATCAGTGCCGGCACGTCTACGTACCGTCGCCTTCGATGGCTGCCGTTTTGCGGAAGCACGGGGTGAGCCGGGGCTTGCGGCTCTGGGAAAGGGGCGTCGACACGACCCTCTTCACTCCGGACAGGCGGAGCATGAGCTGGCGTGCGTCGATGGGAATTGGCGACGACGAGGTGGTCATCTCGTTCATCGGCCGCCTCGTGTGGGAGAAGGGTCTTACGGTTTTCGCCGACGTGATCGAAGGCCTGAAAGCGAAGGGTGTACCGCACCGGAGCCTGGTCGTCGGAGACGGACCTGCACGCGAAGGTCTCCAGAGCCGGCTGCCCGACACCATTTTTACTGGTTATCTCGACGGTGAAGCGCTCGGCCGGGCCTACGCTTCATCGGACGTCTTTCTTTTCCCCAGCGACACCGAAACCTTCGGCAACGTCACGCTCGAGGCAATGGCCTCGGGGCTCGCGGTGGTCTGCGCCGACGCGACCGGCAGTAATGCGCTCATCGAACACGGGAGGACGGGGTACCTTGCGCCTCCGGGCGACGTCCGGTCGTTCCTCGAACACGTCGAGCGGCTGGTCACCAATCCTGCTATCCGGTACGAGTTTGGCGAGCGCGCGCGTGCTCACGCAAAGACGTACGAGTGGGATAGCGTCCTGGCCCGGATCAACGGATACTACGACGAGATTCTCAATCCCGGGGTTCTGTACTCGGGTGATGGCTGTCCGCACGACGTAGGCCTTTCCCACTGGGGAGCCGAGGAGGGCATCGTTCTGCAGCATTAAAGTCTCCGCAGTGCGCCTTTTATTTGTATCTCACTCATTTCCTCCCCCTGATCGCCCCCACACTAACGTGGGAGGCATGCAACGTGTAGCGACGGAGCTCTATGCGTCGCTCGAGGAGCATGGCGGTGTGACGTTAATCCCTATGGTGCTGCGCAGCTCCTGGCGGATGACTCACCTCAAGACGCTACCCTTTCTGTTTTCAGCCTATCGAAAGGCGTACGAACTCATTCGTCGGGAAGCGATCGACGGTATTCTTTTTTCGTCGATGGTTACGGCTTCGGTGGCCGTCCCGCTGCGGCGCCGGATGAACGGCTCGGCCGTCAAGATCGCCGCGATAGCACATGGGCGGGACGTTACGCTGCCGACAGCGGCTTACCAGCGGTTCGTCCCGCACATCTTCGATGCCCTGGATGCCGTCCTGCCCGTCAGCCGTGCGACGGGCGAGGCCTGCCTTGAACGAGGTCTACCGGAAAACAAGCTGCACGTGATCCCGAACGGGATCGACGTCGAGCGTTTTCTGTCTCACCGGGATCGGCTTGAAAGCAAACGCATCCTCGCCGCCGAGTATACGGGAAGCGCCTCACTGCTCAGTGACGATACGTTCTTGCTGTGCAGCGTCGGCCGGCAGGTCGAGCGCAAAGGGTTTGCGTGGTTCGTCCGCGAGGTAATGCCGCTCCTGCCGAAGAACGTGGTGTACTGGCTTGCCGGCGACGGGCCGGAGCAAGAGGTGATCCGGGAAGAAGCCCGTCGCCTCAACCTGTCCGACCGGGTACGCCTGCTCGGCCGGATCTCCGACGAAAGCCTGGCGACGCTTTACAAAGCCTCGGACCTGTTCGTGATGCCGAACAGGCCGGTGCGCGGCGACATGGAGGGCTTCGGGGTCGTGATGCTCGAAGCCGGCCTCAACGGCCTTCCCACCGTAGCGGCTGACATCGAGGGAATCCGGGACGTCGTCCGGGAAGGGATCAACGGGCACCTGGTAGCCAGCGGCGACGCACAGGCTTTTGCCCGCTTGATCAGACACTACGACGCAAACCGCGCCTCGCTTCGAGCGCTATCAGAGCACACCGCCCGCTACGTCCGTGACACGTTCAGCTGGCCGACCGTCGTCGAGCAGCACGTCAACGTGTTCAGGTCTCTCTCCGGCGTGCAGGAAGAACGTGAGGTCACGGTGCCTCAGTGACGACCTTCTGGCCTGTGAGCGCCCGGCCGTCCGTGCCTGATGCAGGCGCCTCGGGCTTTTCCCGATCCTCCATCCACTGAAGCAACGCCGGCAGGAAGACCAGGGCGGCAACGAGCGTCATGCCGATACCCGCCACCGCCAGCTCGCCGATCGAACGGAGACCGGGGTGAAAGCTGAGCAAGAGACCTCCGAAACCGATCATCGTCGTCAGGGAACTCATGAAGACGTGCTCGCCCGTCGAGTTGAGCATCCTGCGAATACTTCCCTTCCCTTCTTCGAGGTAACGGTGGACGAGGTGCACCCCTGCGTCATTCCCGATACCGAGCACGGCCGGCAGCACGATCAGGTTGTACATGTTCAGCTTCATCCCGAACACTTCCATCAGGAGGATCATCCACAGGACCCCGACGACCAGCGGGATCAGGGCAACGGCCGACCACTTGATCGATCTGAAGTTCAGGTACATGACGAGCGCAACGACGGCGAACACACCGAGCACCATCCACGGAGTGTCTTTCATGAGCAGCCTGAACATGTCGGCCGCGACGAGTGACGTTGAGCCGGCGTGATAAACCTTGCCGTCGGCCGTCACGATCCTCCCCACGTCGTCGGCAAACTCCATCGACTTCCTGCCGTCCGAGAGCCCGACGGAAGGATAGATCATGATGAAGTTGCCCATTTCACCGGTTTTGGAGGTGAACTGCTTTCTGAGGAACTCGGGCACCTCGCTCAGCTCGATCGGCCGTGTCGTTGAGGCAGCACGCCGGACTCTTTCGAGCTCGACAGACTCCTCCGCCTGGAGGAGCGGCTCGTCGAGCAGCTCACGGATGGAGGCAATCCGTGCCAGCTTATCCAGCTTCGCCTCTTCCGTGAGGGGGAAGCGATCCTGGAGGCTCTCGATCGATCCGATGGTCGGCGTAAGGGTATCGGCGGCTGCGTGTTGCTTGAGGGCGGCCACGATGGGCATTACCTCGTCGGGATCGTCGACGACGACGTACGCCGGGTTCCGGCGGCCGCCATTGTCGACGACCTGTCGCTCCTTTGCCAGGCGCCGGCTGTACTCGACGTACTCGGGTTCGAGCTTTCCGAACTGGTACTCGAATTCAACCCTCGAAATCATGACGATCGCCAGGATCACGGCGGCTATGCTGCCCAAGAGGATCGGGCGAACGGCCGGGAAGCGTTTCGTGTTCGTATGCGCGGCCATCCCCTCGCCGACGCGTTCCAGCTCGAGAAATTTGATCTTCTCGAAGAAGGTGATGAGCGCCGGCAGCACGAGCATCATGGCAATGAGGGCGAAGATGATACCCGTTCCGGCGACGAGGCCGAACTCGCTGAAGCCCCGAAAGTCGGCAAAGGTGAGCACGTACAGGGCAGCCGCGGTGGTCATCGCCCCAACGGTGACTCCCTGCCCGGTGCTGAGGAACGTGATCTCCGCGGCCTGTTCGATGCTGTGTCCCTTCGCGCGCTCTTCGGTATAGCGGGCGTACGTATGGATGCCGAAGTCGATGCCAAGGCCGAAGAGCACGAGACCCAGGGTCGAGGTCATCAAGTTCAGCACCTCGAAGGACAGGTACGCAAAGGCGAAAGTCCAGGTGAGGCTCATCAGCAGCGGCAGACCGATCAGAATGGCCATGATGGGCAAGTGCTTGAGCTCGACGAGCAACGCCCGTTTCGAGTACCGGCCGCCCGAACGTGCCCGGTATCCTTTGTACAGGAAATAAAAGACCACGGTCATCAGCACGGTCGCAACGCCTGCGCCGAACGAACTGAACACGTCGTCGGTAATGGCGCGCACCTCGACGGCCTGCCGGAGCAGCCGGCCTGAGAGCGTGGTTTCCATCTCGGGGTGAACCGATGCCGGATTCATCTCCTCGATCAGCGCCTCGAGGGCTGAATAGAGCCTTTCGATGAACCCGATGTCGGTCTGGGCACCGGAGGGGAAGAAGCGGAGCAGCATCATGGTGCTGTCGTCGGATATCGGATATTCTTTTCCGACGATCTGCTCGTACAAAGCCATCATCGAAGCTCCGACGGTATCTTCCTCTTCCTCCATGTCCTCTTCGTCCTCGATATCGAAGAAGAAGGGGTTGGCTTCGAGCTTGGCCTCTTCGATCTTGTTCGTGAGATAGCTGTAGAGGCTATCGAGCTCGTCCGGTGTCGCGAAGTATAACGCGTTGTTTTCGAGGAATTCGGTGTCGCGCGTGTACTCGACGCGTGTCAGGTAGGGCTCGCCCGTTTTGGGGTCCTCCAATTCCAAAGCGCGCGGAATGAGGGCTTCGGCAAAGGTCTTGTTCGCCTCGAAGGACGGACTTTCGATCACGACGCCAACGTCGGACTCTCCGCCAACGGTTTCGCGCAGCTTCTCCAGCGCCTGGACGCTCGGATAGTGATCGGGAACCAGATTGGAAAGATCAGTATCGATACGGAGCTGGACTACAAAATACATGCTGACGGCCGAGACGAGCAGGGCGATGCCCAGCACGACCATATTGTGTCGGACGATCCAGCGAATGAAAGGCCTGAGTTTCTGAAAAATACTAGACATTCACTTATTACCAGAAGAATATCGTCAAGTAAAAGAGCTCGATCGACGTCAGGAAGCGGCCCGAAGCTCAATGT
>CBINFS010000026.1:0-52115 GCA_966250015.1 uncultured bacterium
TCGCAAGGCTCGTCAGGATGACAATTTGAGAGGTACAGGCAACCGACAGGGTTTACCTCTACTGCCGCCAGCGTCCCATTCTGTCATCCCGAATCCCGTGAAGCGGGTGAGGGATCTTTATGAAATGAGGCCTTCGCGAATGGCAAATAGGGCACGGACAGCACTTGCCCCCTATTTACTTCGCGCGCACAAAAACCCTCCGGAGAATCACAATAGATCACTCAACGCCTGCCGTATCGGGCGGAGCCACCACCGTGGTGTCCATCGGCAGAGGCTGAAGGGTAGTGTCGCTATCGGTGGGGAAGGGGGAGCTGTCCGGTGGGGCAAGGGTATCCGTGGGGAGACCGGGCTCGATGATGGTGAGGCTATCCGTTTCGGGAAGGCTGAGGACCGATCCCTCGCGAATGTGAATCGAACCGTTTTCGGTTTGCAGGGAGATCTGCGTACCCCCTTCGCCGAGGCGGCCGCGGAACAGGGCGCCGGCGCCACGAGGGGTGAAGGTCCGTTCCGCAAACGTGACCCCGTTCACTACCACCGAGCCCGCGCTCGTCGAGGCTTCGATCGTGGCAGAAGTCGATTGCGGGAGCGTCAGATACACGTCCCCGTTGTAGGTTCTCAGTCGGACGGTCGAGCCGTCGGCGAGGGTCGGGATCCCCAGCGTGACGTCGCCCGAGCGTGTCTCGGCCTCCACCGACCGTCTCGCGCCCGCAATCTCGACGTTGCCGTTCTGGTGCGTTATGCGGATCGGGCCTTCCACGCCCGACAGCGCCAGGTGACCGCTTTCCGTTTGAATCTGTACACTCGTTGCCGCCGGTACCACTCCGGTTACGTCAACCGACGACAGTCCCGCATCCTCCGAGCGCATCGCGTAGCGGTAAGCCTGGTTGTCGCCCACCTCATCGATCGAGATGCCCGCCAGCTTTCGCAGGGCATCCGCGTCGTCGCCACCCCGCGCTCTCTTGACGAATTCGAGCCTTGCCTGGGCCTCATTCGTTCCGTTCAGGCGGATCGAACCGGCAAACCCCTCAAGCACGAGGGTGCGATTGTTCAGCGAAACGCTCCGTTCGATGGCTTCCGTGACTTCGGTCGTTCCCAGGATGAGGGCTCCTTCCTCGGTCTGGCCAATGGGTTGTTTTTCTTTGCAGCCGGAGAGTAAGAGCAGGGCGAGCACCAGTATCGTCACAGGTGCATAGGGGAGGGCAGGGGTGCGTGTAGTCATCTCGATGTGTGTATGCCGGGTCCGCCCGTATTTTTAGCCTGCGACCGCGATCTCGTCAGTGCAGGGCTACTTTTTTGATAAACCTGCGTACCGCGAGAAGGGATCCAAACCACCCGAGAGCGCCCCCTGTCAGGGTCAAACCGATCACGTACCCTGCGATGAAAAGCGGCCCCGGCCGGCCAATCTGCGGCAAGTAGACCGATGCGCCCATGTAAAGCAGCCACAAAAGACCGGATGCCGCCAGCCCTGCAAGTGCGCCCTGAGCGATGCCCTCGACCAGGAACGGCTGCCGTATGAACTTATCCGTCGCACCGACCAGCTTCATGGTTCTGATCAGCAGCCGCCGGGCGTATATCGTAAGGCGAATCGTATTGGCGACCAGAAAAAGCGAGGCGAGCACCACCAGGATGCCGAGCGAGAGCCCCGTGATGGTCAACAGCCGGAGGTTCTGCTGCACCTTGATCAGCAACGCCCGGTTGAAGACCACCTCGTCCACACGATTCCACGACTCGAACTCTTCCGCAAGTCGCGTCAGGCTGTCCGGGTTTGCATACCGTGGCTCCACGCGCACCTTGATCGATGCCGGAAGAAAAGGCTGGTCGAAAAAGATGTCGGCGCCCTCACCAAACTCCTCGCTGAAGATCGCCTGTGCCTCTTCCGGCGATACGTATTCGGCTTCGGCAACCCCCGGCATACCGGCGGCACGTTGAAAAAGCGCCTGCAGTACGGACTCTTCGGCGTTTTCTACGAAGATCTCGAGCTCACCCGCACGCTGCCGTAGCCAGCTCGATATGCGCTGCGTCTCGATGGCAACAATCCCCGAGAGTCCGATCAGTACGAGGGCTACGGCCATCGCGCTCGTCGAGGTAAAAGCGGCAAACTTCGCCCGGCGGAATCCCGCCAGCCCTTCCCGTATGCTGTACGATAGTGCCACGTCCGATCCAGTACGTAATGGAACGCTTCAAAATACGAGAAAAATGGTCAATCCAGCATGCGGCCAATCGGGTAAGAGCCAAGCACCCTCACGAAAGCCGCAATCTCTCTGAGATGCTCTATTGCCCGCTGTACGACGTCCGATCCGATCGATCCTTGAAGATCCAGGTAAAACAGGTAATTCCCCGGGCTCCCGATGAGTGGCCGGCTTTCGATCTTGTAGAGGTCCAGATCTCGCAAGGCAAATACGGCCAGGCTCTTGAATAACGCACCGGGTACGTTCTCTCGCATGGCGTACACGATCGAAGTTTTGGCCGGTCCCTCCGGCACGCTCGGTTCTCCTTCCTCTTTTCGCGCCAGCGCCAGAAAACGTGTGTAGTTGTGCTGGTTGTTTTCGATGTTGTGGGCGAGGATCTCGAGGCCGTACTCGCGGGCGGCCTGGAGGCTTGCGATGGCCCCTGCATCCCGCTCGCCGCGGCTCGCGATCATTTTGGCAGAACCCGCCGTGTCGTACGCCGGGATGGCTTCGACGTGAGAGAGCCGCTCCCGGAGAAACTTGCTACATTGGCCAAGCGCCTGCGGGTGCGAATACACCTTTCGAATGTCTTCGAGCCGGGTCCCCGGTAACCCCATCAGGTGGTGACGGATGCGTACGCTGATTTCGTCGGTGATCCACAGGTCGTTCGACTGAAGGAGATCGTAGTTCGCGTGGACGCTGCCGAAGAGGGAGTTCTCGATGGGGATGACGCCGCGATCGACCTCGCCGGATGCAACGGCCTCGAAGACCGCGTCGAACGAAAGAAACGGTATGGGTTCACTCGTGGGGAAGAGCGCCCTGACGGCATCTTCGCTGAATGCGCCGGTCTCTCCCTGAAAAGCAACTCTCATATCCAAAGTCCGTTGTGTGCGATGAGGGTTCCCGCACTTTACATCCGTTCCGGCGCCGATATGCCGAGAACGGTGAGCCCGTTGTGAAGGACGATCCGCGTCGCCTCCGCCAGTGCGCGCCGCGCCGTGGCCAGCGACGGCTCCTCACCGACGATCCGGCAGTTGCCGTAAAACTGCGTGAATGCTACCGCGACGTCCCTCAAATAGTTCGATACCTGCTGGGGCTCCTTCGTCTCTGCCGCTCGCTGCAGGACCTCCGGGAAGAGCAGCAGCTCCTTGATCAGGGCAATTTCGGCCTCGTGCCGGAGAAGCGTCAGGTCGGCATCCTCCTGGAAGGCAAAGCCGACCTCTTCGGCTTTCCTCAGGATCGAGCAGATGCGCGCGTGCGCGTATTGCAGATAAAAGACGGGGTTCTTTTCGCTGGCCTCTTTCGCGAGGTCGAGGTCGAACTCGAGGTGCGTGTTCGGCGAGCGCATCAGGAAGAAGAACCGGGTCACGTCTTCGCCAACCTCGTCCATCAGCTCGTCGAGCGTAACGTAGTTCGCCTTACGCGTGCTCATTTTGACCGGCTCTCCGCCCCGGACGAGCGTGACGAACTGGTAGATGATGACGTCCACCTTCGACGCGTCGTACCCGAGCACCGACACCCCATTGAGCACGTCGGGATAGGTGGCGATGTGGTCTGCGCCAAAAATGTCGACGACCTTATCGAAGCCGCGCTCGAGCTTGTCGGCGTGGTAGGCGATGTCGGGCAGCCGGTAGGTGGGCTCACCGGTGCTTTTCACGAGCACCGTGTCCTGCTCTTTTCCGAACGCGGTCGTTTTGAACCAGACGGCGCCGTCGTGGTCGTACACGTATCCCCGTTTCCGCATCTCCTCGAGCACCTCCCAGATCCGGTTCGATTCATAGAGCGTGTGCTCGTTGAAATACGTATCCATCTTGATCCCGAGGCGGCGCATCGTCGCGTCGATCTCGGCAAAGATGCGCTCGACGGCAGCCTCCTTGAAGGGCTTTACGTCGGCCGTACTCATCAGGCTGTCGCCATACTGTTCGTACATCGCCTGCGCGATCTCGACGATGTATTCACCCAGGTAGCCGTCTTCGGGAAAGGTTTCGGGAACGGTGACCGTGTTGCCCTCACCGACCGTGATGGTTTTGACCGGTATGTCCGGCCGGACGATGGCCTCGTAGCGTGCCCTCACCGATTCGCCGAGCACACGCATTTGCCGCCCGGCGTCGTTGAAGTAGTACTCGCGTGTGACCTTGTAGCCGGTCCACTCGAGCAGATTGGCTATCGTGTCGCCCAGCACGGCATTTCGTCCGTGCCCGACGGTTAGCGGGCCGGTCGGGTTGGCGCTCACGTATTCGACGATCGCCGTCTTTGCGCCGTCTCCCGTGCGTCCATAGTCGTATCCCTTTTCGAGAATTTCGGCGAGCGCCACGGCCAGGTAGTTGTTCGAAAAACGAACGTTGAGGAAGCCCGGTCCTGCAACGGAAACCTCTGAAATGTACCCCGGATCGACGACGGCCCGCAGACGTTCGGCGATGTCCTCTGCTATCTGCCGGGGAGGCCGGCGGAGATGACGGGCAAGCTGCATGGCGGCGTTCGTCGCCACGTCCCCATGTTCGGGATTGTTGGGGACCTCAAACTCGGGTTTGAAGCCTTCCGGCACGCCATCCAGTGCGGAGAGGACTTCCTGCATTTTCTTATCGAGATACGTTTTCATCTATGGTCAGTTCGATCCGTACGGTGGAGGTACTTCGATTGTGGCTTATACAAAAAAGCCCCGGCCGCTGGCCGGGGTCGAATTCCAGCATCACCCCAATTTAAACAAAACGAGCAAAAACAGTTTCGGTAGCTATCCCTCAGAATCCGGTACAGTGAGGCTTGAAATGAGGACGGAGGGCGCCCCGATGGAAACCGGCACCGTCTGCCCACTTTTTTCACATACGCCGCGTGCGTGATCGATCCTGAAATCCGTCCCGATCCCCCGTATGTCTCTGAGCAGGTCGGGAACGAGTCCTGAAATCCAGAAATCACCCAGCGTTTCGGTAAGGCGCCCGTTTTCGATCCGTCGACCTTCGATGACCTCCAGCGACAGCCGGTTGTGCCCCGGATGAATCCGGCCTTTGCCAACCTGCATGACGTATATGCCGTCACGCACGGAAGCGACCAGATCCTGCGGGTTGTCTTGCCCACCGAGCAGCAACAGATTGGACATGCGGGGGAGAGGGGAGAAGCGGTAATCCTGTCGCCGCCCGTTGCCGGTGGATGTCCTTCCCATGCGGGAGGCATGCCAACGATCCAGAAGGTGTTGCTCTACCTTTCCGTTGTTGACGAGGCACGTTCGGCTCGTCGGGTGCCCTTCGTCGTCGAAGGCTGCCGACCCTCTGCCTCCTGGAAGGGTGGCGTCGTCGACGATCGTGACGACTTCGGCCGCCACGGTTGCTCCGGGCTCCAGACTGGAGCGGGTCGAGGCAACGTCCGCTTCCAGCAGGTGCCCGGCCGCCTCGTGAAGCCACACGCCACCCCAGCCCCCCTCGAATATGACGGGATACGTACCCGGCGCCGGCTTCCGCTTATCGGCTAATCGTATGGCCTGTTCGACGGCTGCCTTTGCGGTTTGCTCGGGGAGCTCCTGGAAGAGATAGTCCACACTTCCCGCGCCGCCCCTCAACGCCTCAGCCCGGACGTCCTTGCCGTCGCGCCGGTAGTGAACCGTAACACGCAGACCGGACAGCAACCGGGCATCCGGAGCGGTTCGTCCTTCGGACGTGAGCACGAGCCGGTAGCGCGTGCGGTCATAATACTCGGCGCCGGCTTCTGTTACGCCGTCACCGAGGGACAGTGCGGCATCGACCGCTGCCTGCAGGATCTCGTTGACCTCTGGCGATTCTGCGGCGGGTTCTGCGAGTCTGCCTTCGGGGAGATCTTTCCACGTTGAGTGCGTGTCGGTGGGTGGTGTTCCTCCCGGGAGGATGGCGGCTGCGACATCCGCGGCGTCGTACAGGGCACGGCGCCCCAGCATTCGGGTTGTCGAAAAACCCGTATCCGTCCAGGTCGTGGTCCGGAACCCCACCCCCTCCATCACCTCACGCCGCGACGACCGCGAAGGCCTGCGACGCCGCTGCGTCTGCTTCCAGGCGTAATGGTGCTGGACGGTGTACTCGTAGAAAATGTCGGCGTACGCGCCACCCGTCCGGAGCAGCCTCGCCATCAGCTCGGGGCCAAGCTCGAGGAGCCGGGCTCCCGCCTTCCGAAAGGTGATCTCTGGCGCGTCCCCGGAATCCTGCCTCATAATAACCAGTCTCGGACCCGGTCAGTAGCCGTAAATGGAGAAGTCGTCCCTGCGCATGTGCAGGTTCAAGATTACCGCGAGCATTGCCGAGTTCGCCAGAAGCGCCGACCCGCCATACGATACGAACGGAAGCGGAATACCGATGACCGGCAAAAGACCGGTCACCATGCCGATGTTCACGAAAACGTGGACCAGATAGACGCCGGCCGCACCGGCTGCGATCATACTGCCAAACGGATGCTTGACCCGTGCGCCTAGCGTGACAAGCCGGGTGAGCAAAATGGCAAAAAGAATGAGCAAGAAAATCGAACCGATGAATCCCCACTCCTCGCCGATCACGCTGAAGACGAAGTCGGTGGACTGCTCGGGGATGAAAGCGCCCTGTGTCTGCGTGCCCTGCCGGAATCCTTTACCAAACAATCCGCCGGAGCCAATCGCGGCCTTGGATTGCACCAGGTGGAAGCCCACCCCCGCCCTGAACTCGTCGGCCTCCGGGTTCGTGAACGACAGAATTCGCGCAACCTGGTGCGGTTGCAAGATCGCCGTGAGCGCCACGGTTGCCACGGCAATCGTTCCTCCCGTAAATACGCCCGCCACGAGCGTCAGATATCGCTCTCTCGTGTGCCACAGAATCCCCAGTGTGAACAAGATGGCAAAGGCTATCGCGGCGGGGAGGTAAACTATCGCAAGGTAACCGGCCACTGCCGGTGAAACCATCAGAAGAACCGTAACGATCGGTAAGCCGCTCCAGAAAAGCATGATCGGAACCAGCGCGAAAAACACCAGGGCGGTGCCGGTATCATTCTGAAGAAGGATGAGCGTTCCCGGGACGATCAGTAGCCCCACGGCTGCGAGAGCATACCGGATGTAGTTCTCGTTCGGCCGGCGCGACGAGAGCAGCTGCGCCACGGCGAGCACCGTCCCGACCTTCGCAAATTCCGATACCTGAAGCTGTATGGGTCCGATCTCGAGCCACGACTTCGCGCCGTTGATCTCACGGCCGAACAAAAGAGCGGCAACGAGCAATAACAGCGTGAGGATGTAGACGGGGTAGGAAACCTTCTGGAAAAACCGCACTGGCAACATGAGGGCGATGACGATCGCGGTGGCCGATATGCCTGCCCACGTGAGCTGACGCCAGAAATTCCTCCGAACACTCTCCAGCAAAAATTCGGCAGCCGGACCATTCGTCGTGCTGTAGATCGCCACTAGGCCGACCCCGACCAGCAACAGCCACGTCACGAGGACCGTGTAATCGAGATTTCTATACCACGTACGCATACTTACTCGATCAATTCGCGAACAAGGCTATCCTACTCTTCATCGTCCTCGAAGGGCTGTACGTCGGCCAGCGTCCATCCGGGAGGCAGGGCGCTGCTCGCGTTCAACGCCCGTTGCATGAGCGCCTTCCGTGCGGGGGTGTCGGCGATCTTGCCGGTCAAGTACTGCTCCACCATGAGGCTTGCGATCGGCCCGGCTGCCGAAGCGCCGAAGCCGGCATTTTCAACCATTACGGCCACCGCAATCTGGGGGTCGTCGAAGGGAGCAAACATGATGAAGACCGAATCGTCCTTACCCTTGTTCGAAGCCTGCGCCGTGCCTGTTTTGCCTCCGCTCGGGATGCCCGGAATCTGAAGTAAACGTCCCGTACCGGCTTCCATCACGAGCTTCATCCCCTCACGGACGAGATCGAAGTGCCTTTCCTCGATGGGGATTCTTTTCGGAGCGGGCAGCCACGGCCGTATCCGTTCGCCCGTCTCGGGGTGAATCAACTCTTCTACGAGATGGGGCGCGTAGAGCATCCCCTTGTTGGCGATGGCCATCATGTACCGCGCAAGCTGAAGCGGCGTAACGGCCATGTCGCCCTGCCCGATACCGAGGCTCAACGTCCAT
Source organism: uncultured bacterium (assembly GCA_966250015.1). Taxonomy (GTDB): domain Bacteria; phylum Bacteroidota; class Rhodothermia; order Rhodothermales; family DASSAV01; genus CBINFS01. Next base: position 8,233 of record CBINFS010000026.1, read on the forward strand.
CCCGGACCCCACTCGTCGGTTCCCGTCTTTCGACGGAAGTACGCTGAATCTGGAATCAACCCGGGGTCCTGCTCGCCGATGTCAGTCGGCGCCGGCTCGCCAAAGCCGAACATGTGGCCGTACTTCGAGAAGGTGTTGACGTCCGCCCGGTTCATCATCTCGAAGAAGAACGTGTTGCACGACCGCTGAATGGCCGTCTTCACGTCGAGCGAGCCGTGTACGCCCATGCACCGGAATGCGCGGCCGCCACCGATCGGGTGATAGCCGGGACAGTTCACCCGGGAGTTCTCCGTGATGTATCCCTCTTGCAGAGCCATCAGGGCCATGAATGGCTTCCAGGTCGAACCGGGAGGCATCCGGCCCATCGTCGCACGGTTAAGCATGGGACGCGATTTGCTCTTCGTCAGGTAGTCCCACACCGCCGGCTTGATTGCCTGTGCGAAGACGTCAGGGTTGTAGTCGGGCGCGCTGACGAGCGCAATGATGCCGCCATTTTTGACGTCCAATGCGACCGCCCCGCCTCGTTTGTTGACGAACAGCGATTCGGCGAGCGCCTGCACGTCGCGGTCCATCGCCAGGCGCAGGTTGTAGCCACTCAACGGCGGTTTGTCTTCGAGCCCGCCCCGGAACGAGCTGAATGCCCTTCCGCGGATGTTGACCAGCTTGAGCTCGGCGCCCAGGCGTCCGCGGAGGTAAGGTTCGTACCGGCGTTCGAGCCCCGTCTGGCCAATAAGATCCCCCTGCCGGTACCCGTCGTCTTTCAGACGTTCGAGCTCGCTCGCCGTGATCTCACGGATGTACCCCAGGGCATGCGAAGCCCGCACGCCGGATGGATACCGCCTCTTCTGCTCGATCTCGTACCCTACACCCGGCAATTCGTACAGGTTTTCGAGTAGCCGGCTGAAAATGTCCAGTCGAACCTCCCGGAACGACTTCGTCGGCCGAAAGGCGTTCCACGCCCTCGCTTCTTCGAGCTTTTTTTGGACGACCGAATCCGGTACCTCCAGCAGGTCTGCAAGCAGTCCAATTTTTGATTCGTCGAAATAACGCGGGGTGATCGTCACCGCGTACGTCTGCGTGTTGTCCCCGATCAGCTTGCCGTTACGATCGAAAAAGGCGCCGCGTGCAGGATGAACCCGGATCTCGCGAATGGAATTGCTGCGCGATTCACCGATGTAGCTCTCCGTGTCGATTAGCTGGAGCTGCGCCAGCCGTAAGCCAAGTACGACAAGCACGGCGAGGATGATGAAATTGAAAAGCCTTACTCTTACCCGATACTCGTCCATACCACGAAAAAAGGCTGCCTGGGCTGGATAACTGCACTTAAACTTGAAAGATGCGCAGCGCCCCGTGTTCCACTCCGTCAGTTCATTTCGCCGTTATTACACGCCCCCCGGTCGGCATGGGAGGCAATCTGGATTAATCCCAAAAAATATACCCGGATGTAGCATGTTCTTTATTTCAGGTGTAACAGTATCATGAGAACTGTTGCCACCGTTTTGCGCAACCTGTTGCGTTTGGCGAAGTAACACAAGATAATGAAAGGAAGTGCGTTATTAAGAGGTGTACGCATCTCTGAAAATAATCCCCGACGTAAACCCGTGTATCTGCGTTAAAGCTTGCTTTTTTCGCTTCGGACCGGTTCGCACGAGGTCATAACACGTCAATGGGTGATTAATAAAGACGTACGATGCGGGTTTAGCTCCAGAAGTCGGGTGATTCCATGCACAGGACCTACTTTTTCTCGACCCTTTTGGCCGTCTGCGCGGCGTTGCTCTTCACGGCTTCCTCTGCCTACGCTCAGTACTTCGGGCGAAACAAGGTGCAGTACGACAACTTCAAGTTTCAGGTGCTGAGTACGGAGCATTTCGACATCTACTTCTATCCCGAAGAGGAAGAAGCCGTTCGTGATGCCGCCCGGATGGCGGAGCGCTGGTATCGCCGCCACTCACGCACGTTCCTGCGCGACTTCAACGAAAAAAAGGCGATCATCTTCTACGCCAACGACGCCGACTTCCAGCAGACGAACGTGATCGGCGGCTTCATCGGCGAGGGTACGGGCGGTGTTACCGAGGGGCTGAAGCAACGAGTCGTCATGCCCCTTACCGGGTCTTATGGTGACACCGACCACGTCCTGGGGCACGAGCTGGTCCACTCCTTCCAGTACGACATCGCCTTCTCGAGCTCCGCCGAAAACACTCGCTTCGATCTGAGCCTGATTCCCCTCTGGGCCATCGAAGGGATGGCCGAGTACCTCTCGATCGGCCGCAAGGACCCCCATACCGCCATGTGGCTGCGTGACGCCGCCATCCGAGACGACCTGCCGACAATGGAGCAGCTCTCCCGCGACCCGCGGTACTTCCCTTACCGCTTCGGGCAGGCGTACATGGCGTACATCGGCGGCAAGTACGGCGACGGCGCCGTGACGAACCTCTTCAAGCTCGCCGGCCGCGCCGGCCTCGACTCGGCCCTCGTCTACACCGTCGGCATCACGCCGGACTCGCTCTCCAAGGAGTGGGCGCAGGTGGTGAAGGACACCTATCTGCCTCAAGTCGTTGGCCGCACGCCTGCCGATAGCGCGGGGCGCCGGGTGCTCGCTCCCAACATTGACGCGGGCGAAATGAACATTTCGCCCGTCATCAGCCCCGACGGTAAATACGTCGCCTTCATCTCCGAGCGTGACCTCTTCTCCATCAACCTCTTCATTGCGGATGCCGAGACCGGCCAGGTCGTCAAAAAGCTGATGAACCTGAACTCGAATCCACACTTCGATGCCCTGCGATTTATCAACTCGGCCGGGTCGTGGTCGCCCGACGGGAAGCGGTTCGCGTTCGTAACCTTCTCCGGAGGAGACAACGAGATCTCGATCCTCAACGTCAATTCAGGCGACATCGACCGCCGGATCATGGTCGAGAACGTCGGCGCCATCACGCACGTGGCCTGGTCCCCGAATGGGAATACGATAGCCTTCTCCGGCATCGACGGGGGTATCAGCGACCTTTACCTTCTGAACATCGAAACGTCCGAAGTACGCCAGCTCAACCGGGATCGCTACGCCGACCAGCAGCCCACCTGGTCGCCCGACGGAAACACTCTTGCCTTCGTGACCGACCGCGGCGATGGAGGGAGCGACTTCTCGTCCCTCAATCACGGCAAAATGCGGCTGGCGCTCATGGACATCAATACCGGCGAAATCCGGACGATCGCTCCCTTCACCGATGCCCTGCACCACAATCCGCAGTTCTCGCCGGACGGGCGCAGCCTCTACTTCATCTCCGATCAGGATGGGTTCAAGGACGTCTACCGCTACGACCTCACGTCGAACGAGACCTTCCGCCTGACGAACCTGGCCACCGGCGTCAGCGGGATCACAGCCCTATCGCCCGCCATGTCCGTCGCGATGCAGAGCGGGCGGATGATGTTCTCCGTCTTCTCGAATAACCGGTATACCGTCTTTTCAAAGGAAGCTTCGGAGCTGGAAGGTGAGCGGGTGGTGGAGGAAACCGAAGGGATTGCATCGGTTGGCGTGCTGCCTCCGATCCGTGCCGTCAACCAGGGTCTCGTTGAGGATTACCTCGACAGTCCCCTGACGGGCCTGCCGCCCGGCGACACCGAATACGAAGTCCGCAACTATTCGGCGCGTCTCCGCCTCGACTACGTCGCTCCGCCCACCTTCGGAGCCTCGATTGGCGGACCTTTCGGTTCTCGCGTTGGAGGCGGCGTGGGGTTCTTCTTCAGCGACATGCTGGGCAATCATAACCTCGCCATCATCGCGCAGGCCAACGGCACCATCAAGGACGTCGGCGGCCAGGTGTCGTACCTGAACCAGAAAAACCGGCTCAACTACGGGCTTACCGCCGGCCACATCCCGTTCCTGCTGGGCGGAAGCTACATGTACTTTCAGCAGGACCCCCGGACGGGAGATATCATCCGGGTCATCGAGGAGCAGCGATACCGGATCTTCATCGATCAGGTCAGCGCCGTCGGCGCTTACCCCTTCTCCACGACACGCCGGGTTGAGGTAAGCGGGGGATTCGTCCGGTACGGCTACGACTTCGAGGTGGAGCGTTACATCATCGATCCCTTCGGGCAGGTCTATCGGGATCGGGAATCGCTCCCGGCCCCGCCGGCATCCTATTTCTTCCTCGGCTCGGTGGGTATCGTCGGCGACTACTCGATGAGCGCGTTCACGTCGCCGATCGTCGGGGGACGCTATCGTTTTCAAATCGCGCCCATGGTCGGTACGGATCGGTTCGTAACCGTCCATGCCGATTACCGGAGGTACCTCTACTTCAAACCGTTCACCTTTGCCGTTCGCGGCCTGCACATCGGTAACTACGGCGCCAAGCTGGACGACGAGACGGTGTTTGGGCGGGAGTATCTCGGCTCCTCCTATTATCCCGGCTTCGTTCGGGGCTACGGATTCAACTCCTTCGATGAAGGCGAAGAGTGTACACGTCGTCCCGACGGCCGGTGTGCGGAGAGCCAGCGGCTGTTTGGTACGCGGATCGCTCTTCTGAGCGCCGAGCTTCGGATCCCGCTACTTGGCCCGAAGGTGCTTGCCCTTTTCGATTTCCCGTACCTGCCCACGGAACTGTCGTTCTTTGCTGATGCCGGGCTCGCGTGGACCGAAGAAGAGCCGCCGGTGATTGCGTTCAAGCGCCGCTCGCCCGATCGAATCCCCGTCACGAGCGTCGGGGTCTCGTCGCGCTTCAACCTGTTCGGGTACATGGTGCTCGAGATGTTCTACGCCTATCCGTTCCAGCGTCCGGGCAAAGGGGCGTACGTCGGCTTCCAGCTGATGCCGGGGTGGTAAGCCATATCCGGCAAGCGAGAAGTCTCAGGGTTGCAAAAGACGCGCATAAAGTCGATTCTCATTCGCACGGGAGAGCTACGCCTCAACCCCGTCCTCCTACCGTGATTCTTTTATCAGACTGAATGAGTACCCCAACTGACAAGAGACTGCTGCTTCTCAGCAACTCGACCAACCACGGGAGTGCATTTCTCGAGCATGCAACCCATGAAATCACCGATTTTCTCGGCGGTTCGATTTCCAAGGTGCTGTTTTTCCCGTTTGCAGCAGTCCGGTTCTCCTACGACAGTTTTGCCGATCGCGTGCGGGAAGTGTTGACGCCGATGGGCTACGAGGTTACGTCCGTTCATCGAGTGGAAGACCCGGTTGCGGCAGTCCTGAAAGCAGAAGCCATCGTGGTGGGTGGAGGGAATACGTTCCGGCTCGTGAGCGAGCTATACCGGCTGGGTCTGGTCGAACCTGTTCGGAAACGCGTGAATGGCGGGATACCGTACATCGGCTGGAGCGCCGGGGCTAACGTCGCCTGCCCCACGCTCCGAACGACCAACGACATGCCCATCGTCGAGCCGCCGAGCTTCCGCACCTTCGACCTCGTGCCGTTCCAGATCAACCCGCACTACACCGACGCGCATCCTGTGGGCCACCAGGGCGAAACGAGAGCCGAGCGTATCGAGGAGTTCGTCGAGCTGAATCCGGACGTCTACGTCGTAGGTCTGCGAGAAGGGAGCATCCTGCGCATCGAAAACGGCCGCATCCGTCTGCTTGGAGGTAAACCGGTCCGGCTCTTCAAAAAAGGTCGCGATCCGGAAGAACACCACCCCGATCAACCCCTCGATTTTCTCTTTCGAGAATAGCCCGGAGCCTCAGTTTGCGGCGGCCTGCAAGGTGAAGCGAGGGATTTGAATTTGGAACTGCCTTCCCTCGAAATCCTGCATCAGGTACGTCCCTTCCATCGAACCCGTAAACGAATGCAGGATGCAGAAGCTCGAGTACTGATGCGACTGTCCTGGCGGGATGATCGGCTGAATGCCCAGAACGCCTTCACCTTCCACTTCCTCGACGCGCCCGCTCGATTCCTTTATGATCCAGTGTCGGCGTAAAAGCTGCACCGGCCGGGCACTCCGGTTTTTGATCTCGACGGCGTAACCGAAGACGAACTGCTTGTTGATGAGGTCCGAACGGCCGTCGAGATATCCCGGACGCACCGTTACGGTAATATTCTCCGTTGTTTGGGCGTATGAGACCATTATGACAGCAATCGATCGGATAATGGCGTTTCCGGTTTCACTGAAGAATTATGAATACCCGGAGGACGAAAACATTAATTTTTGACGGTCGTAAACGTTTTCAATTTGCGTTTTGTTCTCATATTACCCTGCTCGTCTGGCTTGTGTCCCTTACGCTTACCTTCGGGCAGGTGTTGACAGGTGCCAGTTCGAAAACTATTTCGGATAGTGGCACCTTTTTTTCAAGGTGTACGTTAGTGAGCGAGGACAGCCTCGATTCTTTTAGTCCCGAATATTCAAAATGAGCAGTATACAGACGAAAAAACAGGTCGAGAATATTCCGGAGGCGACGATCCTGTTCGCCGGCGATTCCGGAGACGGCATGCAGCTCACCGGCTCGCAGTTCACGCTCGCTACGGCGTATGCCCGGAACGACCTCGCGACTCTGCCCGACTACCCCGCCGAGATCCGCGCCCCTGCCGGTACGACCTACGGTGTAAGTGGTTTTCAGCTTCACTTCGGCTCGACTCGGGTCCATACGCCCGGTGACGAAGTGGACCTGCTTGTTGCCATGAATCCGGCCGCTCTGGCGGTCAACATTGGGCGAGTGCGGATCGGCGGTGCGATCATCGTGAACGTGGACTCCTTCGATGCCCGGAACCTCGAGCTGGCCGGATATAAGCAAAACCCGCTCGAGGATGGCTCGCTCGATGCCTACCGGGTCATCCCGGTCGAGCTGACGACCCTTTCCCGTCAGGCGCTCTCCGATTCACCATTGGGCACCAAGGAGATCGACCGGTCCAAAAACATGTTCGCGCTCGGGCTGGCTCTCTGGCTGTATTCCCGCCCGATACAACCGGCCCTGGACTGGCTGAATTACAAGTTCAAAGACAAACCCGAGCTGCTGGAGGCCAATACCCAGCTTTTGAAGCAAGGGTTCTACTACGGAGAAACGACCGAGCAATTCCTCGTTCGCTACGAGATCTCGCCCGCTCAACTGAAGCCCGGCCGTTATCGTACGGTACAGGGGCTCGAAGCGCTGGCCATGGGCCTCATCGCGGCATCCCAGAAAAGCGGTCTCCCGCTGTTTTACGGCTCCTACCCGATTACCCCCGCTTCTGACCTGCTGCACGAGCTGAGCAAGCACAAGGAGTTCGGCGTGATCACGTTCCAGGCGGAGGACGAGATTGCCGCTGCCGGCGCCGCATTGGGGGCAAGCTTCGGAGGCTCGCTCGGCGTTACAGCTACGAGCGGCCCCGGCATGGCCCTGAAAACGGAGACGCTCGGCCTCGCCGTGATGACCGAGATGCCGCTCGTCGTCATCGACGTGCAGCGCGGCGGTCCCTCTACAGGCCTGCCCACGAAAACCGAACAGAGCGACCTCCTCCAGGCTTTTTACGGCCGGAACGGAGAGGCGCCCATTCCGGTCATTGCTGCAAGCTCACCTGGCGACTGCTTCCGTGCCGGCTATGAAGCCTGCCGCCTTGCCGTGCGGTACATGACCCCCGTTATTCTCCTCGCCGACGGCTATATCGGCAACGGATCGGAACCCTGGCGGGTGCCCGAACCCGAGTCCTTGCCCGAGTTCGACGCGGCCTTTGCCAGCCCTGACGACGATCATCAGCTCAGGGACGGAAACTTCCTCCCGTACGTCCGAAACGAGGAGACGCTTGCCCGCCCGTGGGCAAAACCCGGCACTGCGGGGCTAGAACATCGCATCGGAGGGCTCGAAAAAGAGCACGAAACGGGGATGGTTTCCTACAACCCCGAGAACCACCAGTTTATGGTGCAGCTCCGTGCCGACAAGGTCGAGCGCATAGCGCGCGAAATCCCGCCGACCGAAATCAATGGCGACCCGACGGGCGACGTGCTGGTGGTCGGGTGGGGCTCAACCAAAGGCGCCATCGACGCAGCCATCGAACGGGCACGGAGAAAAGGGCTAAAGGTCAGTGGAGTTCACCTGCACTACCTCAACCCGATGCCTCCCGACCTCCCCGAAATTTTTTCAGGCTTCAAGCACTTGCTTGTGCCTGAGCTGAACAACGGCCAGCTCGTCCGGATTTTGAGGGAGCGCTACCTGCTCCCGTTCATTCCGCTCAACAAGATCAAGGGCCTTCCGTTCAAGGCAAGTGAGATCGAGAACAAGATCTACGAGCTCCTGGGGCACTGAGTACTTGGAATCGATAAACGGATCGTTTTTGCAAAACGGCCGGTGAAAATAAGAGTCAACTATGTCGGAGAATCAGCACGGCGATCAGCCGAACGTAAAAACAAACGGACTACCCGGAACGAAAAAGCCCACCCTGCCACCCGGGGTGAGGCCGGCCGGGCCAAAGACCATCTCACCTCCGAAAGCCGCTCCTGTCAAGCCCGGTGCTCCTCCGGCTCGGCCGGCCGCTTTGCCGACGAATGGATCCGGGAAACCGGCTGCGATCCCCGTAAAACCGGCAATCAAGGAAAACGGTGCTCCGACGGCGCTTACGCGCAAAGACTTTATGTCGGATTCCGACGTTCGGTGGTGCCCCGGCTGCGGTGACTACGCCATCCTGGCCACGCTTCAGCGCCTCATGCCTGAGCTGGGCGTCAAGAGGGAAAACCAGGTATTCGTGAGCGGCATCGGCTGCTCGAGCCGCTTCCCTTACTACATGAACACATATGGCCTCCATTCAATCCACGGCCGTGCCCCCGCCATCGCGACCGGGTTGAAGGTCAGCCGTCCGGAGCTCGACGTCTGGATCATCACGGGCGACGGCGACCTGCTCTCGATCGGGGGCAACCACCTGATCCACCTCATGCGCCGGAACGTGGACGTCCAGCTCTTGCTGTTCAACAACCAGATCTACGGACTGACGAAAGGCCAGTACAGCCCGACCTCCGAGACGGGGAAGGTCACGAAGAGCACGCCCTATGGGTCGGTCGACCACCCGTTCAATCCGCTGAGTGTGGCCCTGGGCGCCGACGCCTCCTTCGTAGCCCGGACGATGGACCGCGACCCGAAACACCTTCACTACATCCTCAAGCGTTCGTACGAGCACAAGGGGTCGTCGTTCGTCGAGATCTACCAGAACTGCGTGATCTTCAACGACGGCGCCTTCTTCGAGTACACGGAGAAGGAAACCAAGATGGAGCGTGCGATCTTCGTCGAGCACGGCAAACCTGCCGTCTTCGACGGCAGCAAAAAGGGCATCCGCCTGAATGGCCTGCAGCTCGAGGTCATCGATCTCCAGAACGGGGAGTGGTCGGTGAATGACTGCATCGTCTACGACGAGACGAGCCGCGAGATGGCCGAGATTTTCGCCCGGTGCTTCTGGCAGGAAGACCTCCCGCGTCCGTTTGGCGTCATCTACCGCGAAGACCGGCCCACGTACGAGGCGTCCGTGCAGGCGCAGATCGACGCGATCACACAAAAACGGGGCAAGGGCAATCTCGAAAAGCTCCTCGTCTCAGGGGATACCTGGGTGATCGAGTAGATCGGCCAAATATCGACCGTACAAATTGGCCCGTGTCTCGGCTCCCGGAGGCGAGACACGGGTTTTTTGCTTGGGAAATGCCCATTATTCCTGCAACACGATGATGACGCCTTCGTCTTCGCGAAGCTGAAGCGAACGGGCTACGTCCTCTTCCCGGTCCAGGTGAGTATTCAAAACGATCCGCCCTTTCAGGTCGCGCAGATTGAGGGTTTGTGGCGTGTGCGTGAGGTTCAGCGAGACCAGAAATCTTCGATCCCCGCCGTCCCGGATGTAGGAGATCAGGTGCTCGTTGACGTCGAACGGCAGGTAGTCGCCGACGGAAAGCGCAGCCTCTCTGCTTCGGAGCTCGATGAGCCGTTTGTAGAGCGTCAGGATCGAATGCGGGTCGTTCTTCTGGGAGATGACGTTGCGTTCCTTGTAGTCCGAGCCCACCGGGAGCCAGGGCTTGTCGGTCGTAAAGCCTGCGTTCTCCGAATCGTCCCACTGCATGGGCGTGCGTTCGGGGTCGCGGCCGAGGCCAAGTCCGGGGACGTTGAGCTCCTGCGGGTCCTGCACCTGGTCCGGCGGGATCTCGACGTCGCGCATCCCGATCTCGTCGCCGTAGTACATCGTGGGAGTGCCGCGTAACGTGAGCAGCAGCATAGCCGCCACCCGCGCCTGGGCCGATCCTACCCGGGTTGCGATCCGGTGGTTGTCGTGGTTACCCAGCACCCAGTTCGGCCATCCGCCATCGGGAAGGGAAGCCTCGTACTCGTTGATCGCCGCCTCGATTATCTGGGGGTTCCAGGGCAGCAAGATCAGATGGAAGTTGAAGGGTAGGTGAGCGCCCAACCCCTCTTCACCGTAATAGGCAACCAGCTTCGTGATCGGCAGGTAGATCTCTCCAATGATCACGCGCTCGTCGTATTCGTCGACCAGCTCCCGCATCATGCGAACGACAGTATGCACCTCCGGCTGATCCGTCGAGTATGCCGGAATGACCCTGCGATACGGGCTCTGGCCTTCGCGATAATCGGGGTTCGTCGGATTGTCACGGAAGAGCTCGTCCTTGATCATGTGCCACATGACGTCCACGCGGAAACCGTCGACGCCTCGGTCCAGCCAGAACCGCATGGCATCGAGCATCGCCTGCTGGACATCGGGGTTGCGCCAGTTCAGGTCCGGCTGCTCTTTCAGGAAAGCGTGGTAGTAGTACTGGCCCGTGTGTTGGTCGTACTCCCAGGCTCCGCCACCAAACTCGCTGAGCCAGTTGTTCGGCGGGCCGCCGTCCGGGGCCGGATCCCGCCACAGGTACCAGTCCCGCTTCGGATTGTCGCGTGACGAACGGGATTCGATAAACCAGGGGTGCTCGCTCGACGTGTGGTTCGGCACGAAGTCGAGGAGGAGCTTGAAGCCGCGCCGGTGCGCTTCGTCGAGCAACCGGTCAAAGTCATCCATCGTCCCGAATATGGGGTGTATGCCGACGTAATCGGATACGTCGTAACCGAAGTCCGCCATCGGTGACGGAAAGATCGGAGAGATCCAAATCGCGTTGATCCCGAGCCACTCGAGGTAATCGAGCCTTCTGATGATGCCTTCTATGTCGCCGATTCCGTCCCCATTGGAGTCCATGAAGGAACGGGGATAAATCTGATAAATGATGCCACGCTGCCACCAAAGGCTTTTTTCGATGGTTAACACGATACCTCTTGCGTTGAAGGAATGGGCTACTGGTCTTGCTGGTCGTCGCGCTGTTTATCGGCGACCAGGTCCGGGTCGTAGGCGGCGCGATCGAGCTCTTCCACGAGCCAGCTTCGGAACACTTCTGCCTCCCGTGGTTTTCCCGTCCACCTCGCCCGATTGAACATGATCAGGGCCATCATCATGGCGTGGAACTGGCCTGCCCGGTCTCCGATTCGGTCAAACTGTTTGTGAAGCCGGTCGATCAGGTCGATGCTCTCTCTGGCCCGCTCCATGTCCCGGAAACCCAAGCGCCCTGCGAAAAACTTGGAGTAGGCGTTCATGGGGTGCATCGTAGACGTGTACAGATCGAAATATCCCGATATGAAACCCTCCTGTTGAAGCACCGAAGCGACGTAGCTCGGCCTCGAATCCGTCAGCGCGGCCAGATCCTCGATTTCGTTAACCCCCGACATGAAAAGCGATATGATCTGCTCCTTTTTGGTTGGCGGACGTGAATCCTCGTCCTCTATGCGATCTATATTCTCTGGTGTCATCTCCGTATCTCCTCTCCTCAAACCTGATCGTTGGCAGGGCATCGACTACCGGACGTGTGCGAGGCTACGGACGTTTCGGCAATCGTGTGAATATGTTGCCACAGGCAGGCGATTTTCTTGAGCCTTCAGCTTCAAATGGCCTTCGGTAGGAGGAAACATAGGCCTGCCTTACTTCTTATCGGTTAACCTCTTTTTTATGGCTCTTTTCTTTGGTTGTCGCGTATTTTGGATGCAATTTTTTTCAGTCAGCGAATAGCCCGAAGGCTTTATGTATAAACGCGTCGTTGTCAAGCTGGGGACCAGCGTGCTCACGGCCGGAACGCAACGGTTGAACCGGGCGGCCATGGTCAACCTCGTGCGGCAGTGCGCAAGCCTGCTTCGTGATGGGGTCGAAGTCGTCATCTGTACCTCCGGCGCCATTGCGGCCGGCCGCGAACGGCTGGGCATGACCCAGAGCCCGGCCACTGTCACGATCAAACAGATGCTCGCTGCCGTCGGCCAGAGCCGCCTGATGCAAATATGGGAAGACCTGTTCGGCATCTATGACGTCCACGTCGGCCAGATGCTTCTCACGAGGGCTGATCTGACCGATAGGCTGCGCTTCCTCAACGCGCGCGATACCCTCCAGGCGCTGCTCGACCATCGGATCGTGCCGATCATCAACGAGAATGACGCGGTCGCGACGGCGGAAATCAGGGTGGGCGACAACGACAACCTGTCGGCGTTCGTCGCCTTGCTCGCCGAAGCCGACCTGTTATTGCTGTTGACCGACCAGCCCGGCCTCTACACGGGCGACCCCCGCATAGAACCGGACGCGCAGCTGATCACCGAGGTGCGGAAAATCGACGAAACGATCCGCCGCACCGCGAGCGGAAGCGTCAGCGGCCTCGGCACCGGAGGGATGCATACCAAGCTCCAAGCCGCCGACATTGCCCGCAGAGCGGGCACGGACGTGGTCATTGCCGCCGGGGATTACGACGACGTGATTACCCGCGTGGTGCGCGGCGAAACCGTAGGTACTCGTTTCCCCGCCATCGAGAACCCGCTCGAAAGCAGGAAACGGTGGATATTTGCCGGAACGATCCCGAACGGACGGGTTATTATAGACCGTGGAGCCGAAAAGGCGCTAACGCAAGCAGGCGGCAGCCTCCTCCCCGCAGGCATAACGGCGGTGGAAGGTGTCTTCGAAAGAGGGGATACGATCCACATTTACAGCGAGGATCGCCGCGAGCTCGCAAGAGGCATCGCCCGTTACGACAGCAGCGACCTCGACCGGCTGAAAGGCTGTCGTTCCGACCAGATTGCGTCTATCCTCGGGTATGCCTTCGGACCCGTCGCCGTTCATCGCAACGATCTCATTCTCGTATGAGGCGTGGGAGGTATTTGCTTTCATAATAACAGCAGAAGGAGTGTAGATGGTTGATCTCGAAAAAATGGGGCAAATGGCCCGGCAGGCAAGCCGGCAGCTGGCCGTTCTGTCCACAGCCCGCAAAAACGAAGCCCTGCTGAAGATTGCCGACCGGCTCGAAGCCCGGGCGGGATACCTGCTCGAACAAAACAGCCAGGACCTCGACGACGCGCGGCAAAAAGGCCTGTCGGAGGCGTTGATCGATCGGCTGATGCTGAATGAGAAGCGGATCGCTTCTCTGGCTGCCGACACGCGGAAAGTCGCAGAGCTGCCGGATCCGGTCGGGGAGGAGTTTGACAGCCGCGTGCTACCCAACGGGCTCCGTATATGTAAACGCCGGATACCCATCGGGGTGATCGGGGTGATCTATGAAGCCCGGCCCAACGTGACGATCGACATTGCCGCCCTCTGCCTGAAGACCGGAAACGCAGCGATTCTGAGGGGTGGAAGTGAGACCTTGCGCAGCAACCGGGCCATGGTTGGCGTGATCGAGTCGGCCCTCGAGGAAGTCGGTTTGCCCGGATCGGCCGTTCAGTACGTCGATAGCCCCGATCGCAGCCTCGTCACGCAGCTTCTCCGCCTCGACAAGTACGTCGACATGATCGTGCCCCGTGGTGGAGAGAGCCTGCACCGGCTGTGCCGCGAAAACGCCACGATCCCCGTCATCACCGGCGGAATAGGCATCTGCCACATCTTCGTCGACGAATCCGCCGACCTGGAGAAGGCCGTCGACGTCATCGAGAACGCGAAGGTGCAGCGGCCGAGCGTGTGCAACGCCCTCGACACGTTGCTCGTCCACCGGACTATCGCTCCGAAGCTGTTGCCCCTGGTTTCTGAACGCTTGAGCCGCAGCGGAGTGGAGCTTCGCGCCGACGAAGAAGCCCGTGCCATCCTCGAGGATAAACCCTCCGGTGCGCGCGTCGTACCCGCCGGACCCGACGACTTCGACCAGGAATGGCTGTCGCTCATCCTCGGGGTCAAAGTGGTGGACGACGTCGACGAAGCGATCACCTTCATCCAGGACCACAGCACCGAACACTCGGATAGCATCCTGACGAATCACTGGCAGCACGCGGAACGGTTCGTAAACGAGATAAACTCGTCTGCCGTGTACGTGAATGCCAGCACGCGCTTCACCGACGGCGGCCAGTTTGGGCTCGGCGCGGAGGTGGCGGTCAGCACGCAAAAGCTGCACGCAAGGGGACCGATGGGGCTGGAAGAGCTGACCACCTACAAGTGGATCTGCATCGGCGACGGCCACGTCCGGGCGTGATCGGGGAGGGGCTACCGAAATACGATCTCGGTGACCAGTTTTGCGCCCAGGTGGGCGTTCAGACGGTTGCACCAGGCGCCCCGCTGCATGTGGAGCTCCTGTCGCCAGACCGAAGAGGTGATCTTTACGAAGAGCGTCGTGTCTTTGACCCAGGCAGAATCGGTCACGCCGTTGATCTGGGGGCCGGCCAGCTCCGCCCACGCCTCGATGATGCGCGCCTCGTCCAGCTTCTGCTGGATTCCCAGCGACTGTATTACCTCTTTCAGTATGGCGCCGAGGGGCTGTGGACCTTTGTAAATTGACATCTTGACTCGATGCGGTTGGCTGCCGCATTCTAACAGGAAAATTTGCCGTGTTCTACCGGGTCATTCCAAAGTAGTGACTCAACTGATCAATTTCACGCAACAGCCTTTGCAACGTCCGGTGCGGGGACGTTACGCACCTTCCCCGACCGGGCTGATCCACATCGGTAACGCCCGCACGGCGCTCACCGCATGGCTATCCGCACGGTCGCAAAACGGTACGTTCATCTGGCGGCTGGAAGATCTGGACACTCCTCGAGTCGTGAAGGGCATGGCCGAAGCCGCACAGGAGGATCTGGCGTGGCTCGGACTCGATTGGGACGAAGGACCTGGCCTTCCCAACGGCCGCTACGGCCCGTACGTCCAGTCGCAACGCTACGATCGGTACGACGAAGCCTTGCGGAAACTCTTCCAGAAGGACTTGCTGTTCCCCTGCCGCCTTTCCCGAAAGGACCTGCAAGGCGTTGCGTCTGCACCCCACGGCAACGAGCGAGTTTCGCCTTATCCCGCCTCTCTTCGTCCGGCCTGCCTCGATCCGGGATGGTTCGAGGCCTTACAAACGGCCGAAAACCCCGAGGCGACCATTCGCTTCAAGGTGCACGACCGGCCTGTCACATTCGAGGATCGCGTTTTTGGCCGAATCGTCGAACGGGTTGACCAGACGACCGGGGACTTCGTCCTGAAGCGTCGCGACGGGTTCTACGCCTACCAGCTTGCCGTGGTCGTGGACGACCTGCTCATGGGCGTAAGTGAAGTGGTGCGCGGCGAAGACCTGCTCGGCTCGACCGCCCGACAGATCCAGTTGATCGAAGCGCTGGGAGGCAGCCCCCCGTCCTATGCTCACGTGCCCCTCGTTTTCAATGAAAAGGGCGAGAAGCTGTCCAAACGAGACGCGGCGCTTTCACTCCGTTCGCTGCGTGAAAACGGCGTCCAACCCCAACAGCTTACCGGCTACCTCGCCTATACGCTGGGGATTCTGGATCGCCCCGTCGCCTGTGAACCCCGGGACCTCGTGCCCCTCTTCCGATGGGAGAAAATGCGACCAGAACCCTTTGTCGTTCCGAAAGATTTCCCTGATCGGGTCCGTCGCGTATAGTTCTAGGCTATCTGAAAATCCCGTAGGGCGGTTCGTGTTACTTTCTGAAGGCTCGATGCGGCTCGCAACAGAGTCGGAGTATGAATGTGGCCCTTTCACCCCATGAGGGCTTGCTTTTCTTAGATTCACTGGTCGCTTTGTTCACACAATCGATACGCTGCGCGTTGTTTCGAGCACTCATCAGAATGGCAATGGGTTGGAGCCTGGCCGTCCTGCTCGTGGGCGGAAACGTATTCGCGCAGCAGATAGCCGCACCGGAAACCCTGCGCGTCAATCTGGGCGAGGCCATTCTCGAGGCCATTAACCGGAGCCCGGAGATCGACATCGCAGCGTCAACCGCCGACTTTGCGGAGGCCCGGTACCGGTTCGCCCGTGCCAATCGGTTTCTGACGGAGTTCCGCGCCACGACGGCCCACGCACCGGCCCCTGGCCTTAAGAATCCCAACGATACCCCGACCGACCGGCTATACCTCGATCCCGACGTGCGTAATGAGTGGGGTGCGCTTCGCCCGTTCAATCAGATCGAACTCGAAGCGGTGCAGCCCATCTACACCTGGGGTGAGCTCGGCGGAAGCATCAAAGCCGCTCGATACGGGGTGGAGGTTGAAGAAGCGGCGGTTCGTCAAAAGATGCTCGAGGTTGCCCTCCGCACCGGAGAGCTCTACTACGGCGTGTTGCTGGCCGATGCCCTATCGCGCCTGACGCTCCAGGCCGGGCAAATCGTGGACCAGGCCAAGGCGGAAATCAGGCGGCTGCTCGACGAAGGCGCGCCGGACGTCGACGACGCCGACGAGGCGCAGCTGCTCATCACCGAGCAGGAGTATTTCCGCCGGGTGGCCGAGGTCACACAGCGCCGCCTCACGGCCTACGCCGGCCTCACCCGGCAGCTGTTCCTCCCGCAGGGAACCGTCGCCGCACCTCGAGCGGACGTGCTTCAACCCATCGAGTTTACGCCCGACTCCCTCGAAACGTATTTCGAGCTGGCGCTCGCTAACCGGCCCGAGCTCGAACAGGCAGCAGCCGGCATCCAGGCGCGGGACGCCCTCGTACGCGTCGCTCGCTCCGATTATTACCCGAAGCTGTTTCTGGCCGGTTCTGCGCGGCTTGCCGGAACCCCCGGCCGGTACCGGCAGCCAAACCCCTACATCAGCGACCCCCTCCGCGGGCGGGGGCTCCAGGCAGGGATCGGCTTTCGGCAAAACCTGAACTTCGTACAAACACAGGCTCGCGTCGAACAGGCGGAAGCGGAGCTCAACCAGGTCCGCTACCAGCTCGACGCCGCCCAGCAATTGATACTCTTTGAAGTCGAAGACGCGTACCGAAATATGCTCATCGCTCGGGCTGCCCTTGATGCTCAAAATCAAGCGCTTCAGCTCAGCAAGGAGTGGCTGCGCGTTGAAACGATCAACTTCGACCTTGATCTCGGTGATACTGAAAATCTCGTTAGAGCAGTACAGTCCAACCTCGAACTCGAAATAAACTACCTGGTCGCCGTGCGTGATTACAACGTTGCCGTACTTCGCCTGCTCAACGCGACAGGCACACTCGTTAGCCGGGCTGAGAGTGGCACACTTGTTGACTAAGACAGGGAGGTCCTGAATGTGGCCGCTAATCCCGCATTCTACCGGGTTATGGAATTAAACGCTAACGAGATATGTCTGTTATGGTAAACAAGTTTTTTAGTCTGTGTTTTTCCCTGCTGCTCCTGATTGGAGTCGCCGGGACGGCTGCCATCGCTCAGAACCAGGAGCAGGCGATCCGTTCGATGCTCGAGCAACGCGATCGTGAGATCAAGTCGGTGCTGGGCAACAAAACGACGTTCACTCAGCAGCAGCGAGAGCAGCTCAAGGACCTCATTAACGGGATAATCGATTTTGAAGCCATGGGACAGGCCGCGCTTGGCCCCCACTGGAATAACCTGACCTCTGACCAGCGGGCCGAGTTCATTGACGTCTTCAGTGAGATCGTTCGCTCGCAGTCCCTGGCGGACCTGGGTATTTACCAGACCCCGGTCACGTACAAGAGCATTACGGTAAACGGCAACAAAGCACAGGTTGTGACGGAAGTGACGTACAAGGACGTGCCGACCCGTGTCGACTACATGATGGGCTTCCGGAATAACCAGTGGCGCGTCGAGGACATCGTGCTGGATGGCGTGAGCACGGCGGAAGGGTATGCCCGCTCGTTCCAGAGTGTCATTCGTAAAAAGGGGTTTGATTCGTTGATGGCCAGCTTGAACAAGAAGCTGGAAAAGGTAACGGCTGCAAAATAAAGCGTCTCCCGCCGACGACAGGTACGTACGTCTTTGAGAACTTTGGCCTTCTGCCGGACGTTGACGGGGCGGTTTTTTTGGACAGCCGCAAGTTTGCCGTGATCACGGGAACGGCACTTTTAATGGTGTCGGTTTCGGAGAACCTGCATCCGCAGCCCTCCGAAAATGAAAATGAAGGAGCGCGGTGTGACCCGCTCAATTGACCCGGCTCAGAGGAGCCTGATTGATACACTTTGCTATAGGTTTATAAATAGATGTCCGTACCAATAGAGGGATACGTTTTACATACCTACGGACCGGATCGGTTCGTGCGTCACGCGCTGGCCTCGGTCGTGAGTTTGCGGCGCTACGACCGTAAACGGCCGGTCGCACTGTTTTGTCCACAGAGTCACCTGTCGCTCCTGAAGCGGGCCGGCCTCGATCACCATTTCCAGGATATCTTCATCCTCCCGAAGGAAAACCGTTCGATCGTCGGCTTCAAACACCATCTGGACAAGTTCATGGTGTATGACCGGTCGCTCTTCCTGGATTCGGATATGATCTGGTGCAAGAATCCGGATCCACTGTGGGCGCAGCTCTCGGCGTTTTCTTTTACCGCCACCGGCCTCGAAAGGGCGGACTTCTTCTTTGGAGGCCCGAAAGGACTTGCGGTGCTTGGTGACATCCTGCTCGACAAGCGCCGGGCCACGATGAAGCGGTTCGGGCTTACCGGCCTTCCCAGGGTACAGGCCGGAATGATCTACTGCCAGGATCGTGAATACGCGCAGATCGTATCCGAAACCGCCGCCTATTTTCTGGCACAACACGCCGAAACGCACTTCAGGAGCCGGCTGAAGGAGGGGAGAAACGAGGAGTCGTGTGAGTGGAGCCTCGCGATGGCCATGAGCCGTCTCCGCCTTCCCGTGTTTCCGTGGCTCCAGGGGCTCAATAGCCCACAGCTCGACTTCGTCGAGGGGCTCACCAATTACGACCCGAATTTCGAAGAGGTTACCAGCCGGTACTACGCCGACCGGCTCGTTTACTCGCTTCGGGGTCTGCGGAATAAAGCCCTGCGCGACGTGCTGATCAGGGTCCTTAGCAGCCTCCCCGGAAAAGGCGACTATTACGACGTCACGCCGTACGTCCTCCACTTTGGATGGTTGCACCACAAGCAACCTTTCTACGACTTCGCGTCGAGGGTATGGGAGGAGCTGGCCGTGGAGCAGCCCATCGCGGTCCCGGTCAATGGCCACGCTATCTTTACGAACGGGATGGTCAATCCCGCGACGGTCTGAGGGCTCCCGTCATACCAGCGTGATCAGGTTCCAGAGATAACGGATCTCAGGGGTGAACTGCGTCCCTGCTGCGGCGATTATTACCAGCAACAGGACGAGCGGGTTGCTGAAGGCCGCAGCGATGGAGAGCAGGGGAGGCACCCTTGCGATGGTGGTGAAGTCGTAGAGGCTCCGAACCATCGCGTTGAGCGTCAGGATGACCAGCCCGACCACCAGGACCAGGCACATCCTCATCGAATACTCGTGTGGTATGGTCGGCATTATCATCGCCGCCACCATCAGCAGGAATATCGGCCACCTCGGCCACACCACCAGCATCATCACCTGTCCGGGCGAGAGCGGATAGCGTCTTCGCGACATGGCGGAAAGAATGGTGCTCCACAGGACGAGGCTGAACGCATAGACACTGCCGATCAGCAGGATCACCATCAGCGGTTGATTCAGCAATTCGACGAGAACGTCTGCCAGACGAGTCGGAAGCCACCGGAAAAGCATGACCAGGGCTGGCTCGTCCCGGACCGTTTCCAGGATCACCGCACCGAGCATGCCTACACTTGCCGAGAGCCCGGTCAAAAAAACGGACGCCAAACCCAGGAGCATGCCGCGTCCCTCGCGGATCGCATCCCGATAGAACCCTTTGGCCAGAAAATACCGTTGGATCATTTGCCGCATTCGGGGCGACGTGGCGTAAAAGAGTCCGAGCATGAACAGGATGCCCCAGCCCACCAGTATGGCCCACGAAACGTGGTAGGCCGGCGCTTCGCCTCCCGGAAAGGCAAAGACCATCTGTTTGCCCGTATAAAACCCCTCAACGACCTGATAGGCGGCCCTGCCAGCTCCGTTAGCCATTATTCCATAGGACCGGAGGTACGGGTCTTCGGGGTTGTGTCCTGGTGAAGCAATCCCCGATAGATCGTCGCGCCAGCGGTAGACAAACACGGCCGCCGGTTGATCCTGTTTGAGTGCGTTGAAAAACCAGTCGAGACTGGTTTCGAGGTACCGGGCATGGCTTTCCTCGGAGTGAGGCCTCCGCAATCCGCCATTGGCAGCGGGCAAAACCCATGTCCCCAGCGCGGCAATTCCAACGGCATTGGCCTCCATCGAATCAGCGGCCACACGCCATCGCGTCCGCATCTGGCTGACCGGCTCCAGGTCCCTGAGGTCGACGAGCACGAGGTCGACTATTCGCCCGCAGCGGTCCGCCGAGGTAAACATCGTCGTGTAGTACACCGACACCGTATCGCCCACCTCTTGGCGTATGTCGGAGACGAGCGTCTCGAAATAGGCACACGCTGCCGGGTCGCTCGTGTCGGACAACCGGGCGAGTCCTACGTGGCGCGCCGAAGGATGACGCCGCGCCCTTTCGAGGAGCGGCTGTACGAGCCGTTGGGCGCGCGGCAGGCTGTCGATGAGCCCCTCCGCCGTCAGGAAAGCAATGGGTATGTCCTGGAAAAAGACCAGACCGAGCGTATCCGCCAGCGTCAAAAGCTGTTCGTTTCTGACGACACCCGTCCTCACGGCCTGGACGCCCGCCTGCTTCATTTGCTGTAGATCCTGAACGGCCTGGTTTAGGTCTTCCGGCTGCTCCCACACGATCCCCTTCAACGGTGACTGCTGAGCGAACAGGGTTCCCGAAAGGGGGCTCACGAAAACAAAGACCAGGAGGAAGAATAACGAAGACCTTGTCAGCACGTTTACACTAACGATTTGGGTTCGAGGCCGGCTCGGGGCAATGTACGGCCGGAAGGTCCTTCCAGGATCGGGAAATTGCGACGAAAAGATAACGGAGATTGGGAGTTTTTGGTAGCGTTACCCCGTGGTTACCTCTGGTTAGCCTGCTATGCTTGCCTGGCGCCGCCCGGTGGGGTATTCTTTGCCGGTTCTCCCGAAAGGAGGGACAATCCAACAGATAGGAATCAATTTGCACGGATACCATGAACAAGACGAAATGGTTTTTCAGCGTTTGTACCGTTGTCCTGCTGACCGGCGTCGGTACGGCATCGGCGCAGACCACGTTTGCCATCGGGCCACGCATCGGGTACGACTTCGGGACGTTCGAGGAGCTGAGCATAGGGACTGACGTCCGCATCGGGATCGCGACGCTGCCGATTTTGATCGCCCCGGCCCTCGACTACTATTTTGTCGATGAGGGCTCGCTGCTCCAGATCGACATAAACGCCCTTTTTCCCTTCGGCATCGACAACCAGATGTTTACGCCCTACTTCGGCGCAGGGGTCGGCATTTCGAGGTCGTCGATCGAGGACTTCGACGCCACAGACACCGGCCTTAACATCCTCGGCGGCGCCGTCTTCGGCTTCGGCAACATACGGCCCTACGCCCAGCTCAAAGCCAAAGTCACGGGTGACTGGGAGGTGTTGGCGATCCAGGGAGGCCTGATCTTTCAGCTCGGCCAGTAAAACTTGTTCGTAAAGATCAAGCCTGGGCCTGCTTCCTTAAGGAGGCAGGCCCTTTTTGAATATGTACTTGCCCTAAAAGTAAAAGGAACAAACGCTCTGCCGCCCTTTTTAATCGCACGCAGGGGCGCTGCCCCGGAATGGGCACGATTTCGAAACGTGAACGCGGAAATCCTCACTGCTTGCATACCGCGTCACAATAAAGAAACCGTGCTCATTTCGAGGCAGCGCCCTGTTTTTTTGTACCTGCCTCCGACAATGCACTTCGCACAAATTAAATAGACCGCTTGCGGAACAGACGGCTTTTTCGCACGAATAAGGGAGCTTGTTTTTGATCACTCTCACCCGGCTCGTGCAGCGAGACCGATCGGGTCGGCCGCCGGTGGGACTTTTACATAGATTTTAGCGTGGCCCTCCAGAGGGAGGCCGCAAAAATGCCTCAGTCCAGGCTTGTTCCCAAACTGGTCACCGTACTTCGAGCGGGGTACTCGAAGGAGCTTCTGGCCAGAGACGTTGCGGCCGGCGTCATCGTCGGCATCGTCGCTCTTCCCCTTGCCATTGCATTTGCCATTGCTTCCGGCGTCGGTCCGGAGCAGGGCCTTTACACTGCCGTCGTTGGTGGACTCGTCGTTTCCCTGCTGAGCGGGAGCCGCGTGCAGATCGGCGGGCCAACCGGGGCCTTCATCGTCCTGATCTACGGCATCGTCCAGCAGTACGGATACGACGGGCTGGCGACGGCCACGCTCCTGGCCGGCGGCCTGCTGATCGCGCTCGGCATCGCCCGGCTCGGATCCGTCATCAAGTTCATCCCGTTTCCCGTGACCGTCGGTTTTACGACCGGCATCGCACTGATCATCTTCGCCGGTCAGATACGGGACTTCCTGGGGCTGGAAATGGCCGACGTGCCTGCCGGATTCGTCGAAAAGTGGCCCGCCTACCTGGAACACCTGTCGACCTTCAATCCGTACGCTCTCCTGATTGGATTGTTGACGCTGGGGATCGTGCTCTACTGGCCACGGGTTTCGCATCGAATCCCCGGGTCGCTGATTGCCATCTTGGCCACGACGGCGCTCGTGCACCTGCTTGGAATGCCCGTCGAAACTATTGGCAGCCGCTTCGGTGAGGTCCCGAGCACGCTGCCCTCGCCACGTCTCCCGAACCTGAGCTGGGAGCTGACTTTGCACATGTTCTCTCCGGCCGTTTCGATCGCGCTCCTGGCCGGGATCGAGGCGCTCCTATCGGCCGTCGTCGCCGACGGTATGACGGGAAACCGGCACCGCTCGAACATGGAGCTCGTGGCACAGGGCGTCGCAAACGTGGCGTCGCCGCTGTTCGGCGGTATCCCAGTGACCGGCGCCATCGCACGCACCGCCACCAACATCAAAAACGGCGGCAAGACGCCCATCGCCGGAATCGTCCACGCCGTCACCCTGCTCCTCATCATGATCTTTTTCGGGCGATGGGCGACCCTCATCCCGATGGCAACGCTCGCCGGCATCCTGATCGTGGTCGCCTACAACATGAGCGAGGTGGGACTCTTCTTTAAGCTGTTCCACAGCCCGAAGAGCGACGTGGTCGTGCTGCTCTCTACGTTCGGCCTGACGGTACTGGTCGACTTGACCGTCGCCCTGCAGGTAGGCGTCGTGCTCGCCGCACTCTTGTTCATGCGGCAGATGGCCGAAGTGACGCAGGTCGGTTACATCACGCACCTGTTCGACGATGAAGAAGAGAAGGAAGACCCGAACAGCCTGAGCAAACGCATCGTGCCAAAAGGCGTCGAAGTATTCGAGGTGAACGGCCCGTTCTTTTTCGGTGCCGTCGACAAGTTCAAGCACGCCCTGAGCGGCCTACAGGATAAGCCGGCCGTGCTGATTCTTCGTCTCAGGAAGGTACTCTCGATGGATGCGACTGGGCTGAAGGCGCTCGAAGAAGTTGTCGAAAGGGCGCGACGCGAAGGCACGGCCGTCGTGCTCTCCGGCGTCCACGCCCAACCGCTCGTGGCCATGCAACGCTCGGGATTCCTCGACGAGATCGGCGAGGAGAACGTGCTGGGAAACATCGACGACTCGTTGAACCGAGCCCGGGCGATCCTAGGGCTTCCACCCGTCGAAAGGGTCCTGCCGTTCGTGCCCACGGTTGCTCGCGAAGCCCGCGGACCGTTAGCGGACGTTTCCGGAGCCGCCGAAGAAAAGGTCATCCAGCCCGGTCACGAGGCTGCTTGAGGGCAGGCGCGGCGCTAAACCATTTCCACCGGTTCGAGCACGAACGAGGTGTCGGCCTTCGGATGTCCGTTGACGTGGATCCACAGGTGGTGCTCGCCGGGGTAGTGCCTGCGCGTAGACATGTCCTGCATCGTGTGCCGCTTTTTGATCGTGTACGTCCCCGGTTCGTAAGTACGTTCGGAGTGCTTGAACACTTTCTTCGACAGGCTCCCATTGGCCTTCCGATAGCCGATTACATATTCAAGCCGCACACTGCACGCCGTATCGCCCTGGACTTGCAGGGTGAAGCCGAAGGAAAGGGTGCCTCCAATTGGAAACTGCTTCGACTCCACCGACAAGCCCTCCACGCTCACCTGCTCGGGTGCGTCGAAACCGAAGATGTGCAACGCCGCCGGGTTTCCGGCCTTGAGCAGGCCTCTGCACGCGTGCTTCAAGAGGGCGTCCGTCCGTTCCGAAACCCCGTACCAGCGCCGGCAAACGTCCAGCACGAGGTCCGGGTGGTCCTTCGAGATGTCGTTGAGGTTGTTGGCGACGCTCCGGCGGACCATCTCGGAAGGGTCGTCCTTCAGCTTCTCCAGAACGGGGAGGATCGGCCCCGGGTCGGCCTTCAAATCATTCAACGCGATCGCCCACGGCAGCCTCGGGCGGCATCCCTCGCTCGCCAGCCGCCGGACGTTCTCGTCCGGATCGTCCGCCCACTTCAGCAAATAGGAGATCCCGCGCCCAAGGTCCTGTATGAGGAACGGCCGAACGGCAAACTCGGCGCTCCCGAACCGCGTGAAGTATCCAAGCGCCTCCAGGGAGAGATCCGGGTAGTCGAGGCCGTACATCTCGACGAAGTCAGGAAACACCAGGGCTTCGAAGCCTTTTACGGAAGGCGCGGCTTTCCGTAAAACGTCGAGCGCTTCCGGATAAGGAAGGGGAAGGGCGGCGTGGAGGCACCGTGTCGTGTGGTGCATCTTGTCCTTGAGCTCACGCTCCTCCCAATCGGCGTCGTAGATGCACTCAAGGAATCCCTCCCGGTCGAAGACGGGACTTACACCTGCAATGGCGTCGGCAAATTCGGTGATGGAGGTGGTCGTGAAAAACCGTTCCTTGAGACGTTCGGCCATGGCGATACGATGGGAATGTGAGCCCGAAACTCCCGTTAACGAGTTCCGCGCATCGCCCTGACCTCACTCTGCAATCCGCGCGACTCCTCCGGCGATGGCAGCAGATTTTACGGCTTCCGCTACCCGATCTGCAACCGTCGTGTCAAAAACACTTGGAATGATGTAATCGGCCGTTAATGCCTGATCGTCGATGCACCCGGCGATGGCGTAGGCGGCGGCCAGCTTCATCTCTTCGGTGATGTCCGATGCCCGGCACGCGAGGGCTCCCTTGAAGAGTCCCGGGAAACACAGCACGTTGTTGATCTGGTTCGGATAGTCGCTTCGCCCCGTCGCCATGACGGCCACGTACGGGGAAGCTTCCTCCGGCGTGATCTCCGGGTCCGGATTGGCCATTGCGAACACGACCGGCCGCTCGGCCATCTGCTTCAGATCGTCCACGGTCAATAACCCTGGAGCCGACAGCCCGATGAAGAAGTCGGCGCCCTTGATCACGTCGTGGAGCGTGCCTTTTTCCTCGTTGGGGTTCGTGATCTTCGCATACTCCAGCTTCTCCGGGGTGATGCCCGGCCGTGAGCTGTATATGGCGCCCTGACGGTCCACGCCGATGACGTTCCGAACCCCCAGGCTCAACAGCATCTTCGTGCAGGACGTGCCGGCGGCCCCGGCCCCGGCAAACACCACCTTGACGTCCTCGGCACGCTTGTTCACGACCTTCAGGGCGTTGATGAAGGCGGCTGCCGTGACCACCGCCGTTCCGTGCTGGTCGTCGTGGAAGACCGGAATGTCCAGCTCTTCCTTGAGGCGGCGCTCGATCTCAAAACAACGTGGCGCCGAGATGTCCTCGAGGTTGATCCCTCCGAATCCCGGGCTGATCAGCTTGACGGTCCGGACAATTTCGTCCACGTCTTTGGTGGCGAGGCAGATCGGGAAAGCGTCGACCGACCCGAAATCCTTGAAAAGCTGGGCTTTCCCTTCCATCACGGGCAACGCCGCCTCCGGACCAATATCGCCAAGGCCGAGCACGGCGGTTCCGTCGGTCACCACCGCCACTACGTTGCTTTTGATCGTCAGGTCGTACGCTTTCGAGACGTCCTCGTGGATCGCCTTGCAGACACGCGCCACCCCCGGCGTGTAGGCCATCGAAAGCTGGTCACGGGTTCGGATGGGCTGCTTACCGACGACCTCGATTTTCCCCCGTTCGTGAAGCTTGAACGTTCGATCGACCACGCTGATCAGCTCTACCCCTTCCAGCGTGGGGATCCGGTCGGCTATCTCGCGTATCTGGTCTGGACTGGTAGGAGTTATGGCAAAATCCCTGACCAGGTAGTCTTTCTCTACCTCGGCAACGTTTATCGCACCGATGTTGCCGCCGATGTCGGCAATCGTGGACGTCACACGGTCGAGTGTGCCCGGCTGGTTCTGCAGTCGCAGTCGTAGCGTGAACGCATTACTCGATCTCGAAGCGTAATCTATTTGAGGCATGGCTTTATTTGCAGGTATTGGTATAAACACTGTATTGGCGGCGTCTGGGTGAAAGGCCAATTCGACGGCGCAAAACGCGACAAAATACCTGCTAATCCAACAAGCCTCCAAGAAAAATGTAAGGATATCTGGTTGATTGTCCTTAGTTATTGTCGTTAAGGTAGGCGATTATTGAAAATGAATGAGGACAAATTAAAGATTCTCCTCGAAGCGCTTCCGGCTCGATTACGAGACTTCGCTGTGCTTTATGGGCAGGTACGGTTTCGCTTCTTTGTGGGTCTTTGTTTGCACGCGAAGGCGAGTAGACGCGAAGGATGTGTAATTATAATCCGCAGATGGCCGCAGATCAGTGCAGATGATTTTTTGGATGGAGGTGGACCGAAGGCGTGACGGGATTTTCTACGGAATACCCCTAAAACACGTCATCCCGGCCTCCGAGCCGGGATCCAGACAAGAGTCAGAAAGGGCAGCAAGGCGGGAGAAGGCCGTATGACTTCCTGGATCCATGCCTTCGCGGAGATGACGCTCCGGGTGGGCAGTGTAATTAGGAACCCAAGTGCATCACGTCACCCGTTCAAAAATCATCTGCGCACATCAGCGTCATCAGCGGACGGAAATTTTTGGAGTCTCTTCGAATCTCCCCATGTACCCTCACCTTAACGCAGCTCAAATGACTACCTTATCCCACTTTTGGCATATCTTCATTGCCCGGATCGAGTTTGAATTTTCCGGATGAGCGGTCGAATGATTCAGGTGAGGGACGTACGTAGCGTGAATAAACCTGTCAGCGCCAGGGCAGTCCCGCTTCGCATGGCGGGGATGGTAGTCCTTCCGGTTCTGCTGTTTTTTGCGCTGGCGTGCCGCGAAAACACCCGGGATTCGTCGCGACCGCTAAGTCCGAGAGAAGAACGGGCCGGTATGCGATACGTTGGGCGGCAGGTCTGCGCCGAGTGTCACGAGACGGAGACGGCCCTCTGGACCGGGTCTGACCACGACCTCGCCATGGACCCGGCAACACCCGAGTCCGTCCTGGGCGACTTCGACGACGCCACCTTTACCCAATACGGCGTCACCACCCGGTTTTTCCGCGACCAGAATCGCTACTTCGTCCACACCCAGGGTAAGGACGGCACGTCTGAGACCTTTCCCGTCGCGTACACCTTCGGCGCCAGGCCGCTCCAGCAGTACCTTGTCGAGTTTCCTGACGGCCGCCTCCAGGCCCTGACCGTAGCCTGGGACACCGAAAAGCAGCGCTGGTTCTCACTCTACCCGGACGAAAAAATCGAGCCCGGCGACTGGCTGCACTGGACCGGCGGGGGAATGAACTGGAACTACATGTGCGCCGATTGCCACTCGACCGACCTCCAGAAAAACTTTGACGTCGCGACGAATACGTACCGGACCACGTGGTTCGAGATCGACGTGAGCTGTGAAGCCTGTCATGGGCCGGGTGAACGGCATGTGGCACTCGCACGCGAAGCCGAGCAGGGAGGGGCTCCATACGATTCCACCAACTCCGGCTTCACCGTACGCCTTTCCGGTCCGGAGAATGCGCGTACGCAGATCGAAACCTGCGCCCCGTGCCACTCACGCCGCCGCGTGATCGATCCCAATTTCCTGCCTGGCGACTCTTACTACGATCACTACGAGGTCGAGCTGCTCGAAGACGTGCTGTACTATCCGGACGGGCAGATCAAGGATGAAGTGTACGAATACGCCTCCTTCCTACAGAGCAAGATGTACCGGAACGGGGTGCGGTGCTCCGACTGCCACGATCCCCACAGCACGCGCACGTTCCTCGAGGGAAATGACCTCTGCAGCCAATGCCACGATCCGGCGGTCTACGATTCGCCGCTGCATCATCACCATCCCGACGAGTCGCAGCCGGGCGCGCAGTGCGTCGATTGCCACATGCCCGAGCGGCCGTACATGGTCGTCGATCCGAGGCGGGACCACAGCTTCCAGCTTCCCCGCCCCGACCTTTCCGTAAAGCTCGGCATCCCGAACGTCTGCAACCGGTGCCACGAGGACCAGAGCGCGGAGTGGGCCGCGCGACAGGTGGTGAGCTGGTACGGCCCCAATCGCCTGCACGAGCCCCACTTCGCCCCGACGTTCGTGGCGGGCAGACAAGGCGATCCCGGTGCGGAGGCCAGACTGATCAGCCTCGCCTCCGATACCGCTCGTGCGGGCATCGTTCGGGCAACGGCCCTTTCCATTCTCACCGGCTACCAATCCGACGACGCCTACCGCGCCGCACGACAGTCGCTCACCGATCCGGACCCCCTCGTACGGTTTACCGCAATCCGAAATTTGGGCAACCTGCCCGTCGACGAGATTTTTGACCAGGTAGCGCCTCTGCTCACCGATTCCCTGCGCCTCGTGCGTGTGGAGGCCGCGCGGACGCTTTCCCGCAGCGCCACCGAGCGATTCGGCGCTGATCCCCGCTCCGACTACGCCCGCGCCTTCCGGCAGGCCCTCGACGAATACCGGAAAAGCCAGGAAGCCGTCAGCGACCAGGCGGCCGCCCACCTGAACCTGGCGGTGCTCGAAGAAAACCTGGGCAACCCTGAGCGAGCTGAAGAACGGTACCTAACCGCCTTACGCCTCGATTCGACGTTTACACCGGCGCGAATCAATCTGGCAATGCTGCTCGATTATCGACGGCAGCAGGCGGAGCAGGCCGGCAGGGCGAGCGATGCACGGCTGCTTCGCGCACGGGCTGAAGAGCAGCTTCGCGCCGCCGTTCGGCAAGATCCCGACCAGCCGGACGTCCGGTACATGCTTGGCCTTTTGCTTGCCGAAGATCCCGGCCGGCTCGCGGAGGCTGCCGAACACCTCCTCGCTGCCGCACGGCTGAATCCGGAACATGCACGCGTCAGCTACAATGCCGGACTTGCTTTTCAGCAGCTGGGTGACGACGACAAAGCCGAAGAATTGCTCCTGAACGCCTACCGGCTCGAACCGGAGCAGCCGGACTTCCTCAACGCGCTCTCCATTTTCTACCTCCAGCGCCAGAGGTGGCCGGAGGCGCTACCGTATACGGAGGCACTCCTCAAGCAATTCCCGGGGGAGGCCGAGCTGGCCCGGAGAATGGACCTCATCCGCCGGAACGCGGCCCCCTGATCGGGTCAGGTCAGGGGGCGGGTAATTCCGGTTTTAGCCTCTCTGACTTTTTCCTTTCTGCGTGTGTCGGCTTGAGGCAGGTTGAACGTGGCCCAGACTTCTTCGATCACCTCGAGCAGCCGGTCCAGGTCCTCCTGGGTGTGTGAAGCCATCAGGCTGATACGGAAGCGCTGCTGGTTGATCGGTACGGCCGGGTACTCGATCGTGTTCAGGAAGATGCCCCTCTTGTGGAAGTGGAATCCCGCCTTCCGGATGCTCATCGTCTCCGGTACGATCAGTGGAATGATCGGAGACTGGGGATGGATGTCGAAGCCGAGCCGCCGCAGGCCCTGCGCCACGTAATCGACGTTTGCCCAAAGCTGCTGGAGGTGGTACGATTCCCGCTCCATGACGTCCAGGGCGGCGGATACCGCAGCCAGTACGATCGGCGTCAGCGCTGCCGAAAACATGTACGAACGGGACAGGTACCGGATGTAGTCGGCCACCGGTTTCGAGGCGCTTATGAAGCCGCCGGTGACGCCGAAGGCTTTGCTGAACGTACCCATCAGAATGTCGATGTCCCTCTCGACGCCGAAGTGGCTCGCGGTGCCTTTTCCCTGCGGCCCGATCACGCCCGTACCGTGGGCGTCGTCGACGATCAGAATGGCGCCGTGCTTTTTGGTCAGGGGCACGATCTGGTCCAGCGGCGCCAGGTCGCCGTCCATCGAATAAACACCTTCGACCCCAACGAACACGTCCCCCTGCTTCGTCGCGGACACGCTCTCGAGAAGCTTTTGCAGCCCTTCAACGTCGTTGTGCTCGAACCTCGTGGCCGGCGCATCCGCCATCTTCAGCCCGTCGTGGAACGATGCATGGCTGTACGCATCGTAAAACACCACGTCGTGCTTGCCCAGGATACTGCTGAGCATGCCGACGTTGGTGCCGTACCCGCTCGAAAAGATGACCGTCTCCTCCTGGCCCTTCATGGCGCTCAGGCGTTCCTCGAGCTCGGCGCAGAGTGCGGTGTAACCGTTTAGAATGGGTGGGCCTCCAAGCCCAGTTCCGTAGACGTTGATCGCTTGCTTGACTCGCTCCTTCACGTACGGATGGGTGGTCAGGCCGAGATAGTTGTTCGACCCGAACATGAGCATCCGGCGGGGCTGCTTCATGTGCGGATCGATGATCTCGACCTCACGGCCTTCCGTCTGCGTAATCCTTCGCAGGAATAGGCCATCTCCCCGTTCAATCAGGCCTCCAATCCATCCGGAAAAAAACTTGGTGCGCTCGTCAAAGCTGAGTCTCCTTCCTCTCAGAAGGACGTCCCGGAGGGAAAAATTTTCCCCTCCGGAATAGGAAATAACTTCGGACATGGGACTTCCAGGGCAAGGAAATAGCTGTGTGACGGAATTGTAATTATTGATAAGGAAGTGAATTGTCAAGCCAGTGGCGCGTTTTTCACCTCATTCGATGGCGTTTATTTCGCTGAGCACCAAATGGATTTGTGCCACGGTGTTGGTGGAATGTGATTTGCAGCACCCTGATCGACGTGTAGAAGGCTTTGTGCCGGTTTTTTTCTGCCGATCGCTACGTAGCGGAGAACGATGGACAATCCAATTCAGAAGCCTGTCTCTAACGTGACCCCCGATGCCGTTTCGGATAACGGTCTCGCCCTGAAGATCATTCAAATCGCCGGCGGGGATCCGGTATTTGCCGCAAGAATACGAGAAATGATGTGGCGCGAATACTGCGATGCGGACTGTCCCTTCGGCTCGTCAGAAAAGGGGATGATGATCTGGTGGTCCCACGCCCAGGAAACCACGCTCCAGTAATTCCACCACCGAGTATCCGGCCGCAGACATCACCGCCGGCCGAATCGCTCCGGTTCTAAGCCTCTACGTTTTCCGTCTCCTGCGCCAGAGGCAGCCTGACCGTAAAGCGCGTCCCGACTCCCTTCTGTGACTGAACCTCGATTTGCCCTCCGAGCGCCTCTACGAGCCGCCGGGTGACCGCCAGCCCGAGCCCGTTGCCCTCGTGTGACCGGTCGAGTCCGATCGACTCCTGCCGGAACTCCTCGTAGATGTGCGGCAGAAACTCCTCTGAAATCCCGATGCCGGTGTCGCTTACGTGTATTGCTACGTGATCTGCCTCCTCGGTGACGTCGATTTCTATGAATCCTTCCTCCGTGAACTTTACCGCGTTGTCGACGAGGTTCGAAAGGATCCGGTCGATAAACTCCAGATCCGTTGAGACATAGATCCTCGGGCAGTCCTGTTTGGTGCGCAGGGTCAGGCCGCGCGATTCAGCCATCGGCGTATAGTACGAGACGACCTTGTCGACGAGCGTCGGAAGGTAAACCTTGTTGAAGACCGGGTTCAGCGCGCCGCTGTCCAGCCGTGTGAGGTCCAGCACCGAATTGAGCGTATCCGTGAGCTTACGGCCGCTTTGCCGGATGAACTCGACGAACTCGAGATCCTTGGCTGCAACTTCGCCGGCGAGCACGTCGGCAAAACCGATGATCGCTGTCAACGGCGTGCGCAGCTCGTGGCTCATGTTGGCCAGGATCGAGCTTTTTAGCCGCGTCAATTCCTCGGCGCGCTCTTTTGCTTCGACGAGTTTTGCTTCATATTCCTTCCGGTCCGTGATGTCCGTCACGTATACGGAAAGTCCCCCGGAAAATGGATAGGTGTGGATTTCAAGCCACCGGTTTTGTGGCAGGTAATTGACCTCAAATTTGCCGGCTTTATCCTTACGAACGGCGGCGCGCATTGCAGCGAGGCTCCTCCGGGGAATGGTGTCGGCGAAAATCTCCCACGCGTTCCGGTCGATGATGTCTTCCCGCTTCTTTCCGAGTAATTGCTCCGCCTTGTGATTTACGTAGGTGAAGCGCCAGTTCTGATCCAGTGCAAAAAAGCCGCTCGTGATGCTTTCGACGATGCTGACCATACGTTCGCTCGACGTCCGCAACGCTTCGTGCGCCTTGCTCAGCTTCCGATTCTTCTCCTTCAGCGTACCCAGGGTATGCCCTTCGTACAGCCACCCGAGGTAGCCGACGAACATCGCTACACTCGAGGCCACCATAAGGTGGAACATCCAGATGACGTCGGGGCTGGAAACACGCGGAAAGGGGTATCCAGTCCACTCGAGCACGAAGAAGGCAATCGTCACACAGACCACGAGCCCCCCGTAAATAAAGCCGTATACCGGCCCAACGAAAAACGCGGCAAGCCACGGCAGGACGAGGTTCCACAGGAGCGGCGGGTCCATAAGCCCGTGATCCGTAAAGGCCTGGTAGGAGATCACCGCCAGTATTTCCAGAAGGAAGAGGGCGCCGATCAACCGGGTTGAACGCGTCACTTTGAGCAGTATGAGGTTCAGAGCCGTCAGGCCACTCCCGAAGACCAGGACGAGGATGTTCGTCATGGAGTACTGCCCGATTACCCACATGATGAAGGCAAAGCCCAGGCCGACGAAGAACATGATGAAGTTGGCGGCTGCCAGCAACCGTGCTCGCCGGTAGCCTTCGGAATCTTCGTCGATGTCGGGAAGCAATCGATGCAACAGGCTGGTCAGCGATCGACTCGATGTGGCAGACCCCCGCATCGAAAAGCCTACCTCTCGGGAGAGCTTATCCTCCAAAAGGGTGGGGGCGTCAAATGAGGCGAATTCGTTCACAACAGCCAGTCAATAAAAGGAAACAAACAACACTCGAATCAATGCCCCTGGATCACAAATACCGTTCCCCTCATCGTTTCGGGATAGTAGAATGGAGCCTTTGCAAATCCAATTATCGGCTGCACTAACCCCCGGATTAAGTGTCCGTAATGTTTGCCCGATAATTATTCCGGCAGGAAAGCGCTTTCGTTTCTCCTTCGCTATCGTTCAAACTGGCGAGGCTACTCCAGAAAAATACGCGGTTGGACCGATTTTGCAACGTAATCAGCACCCCTTTCCGCGGTGAAACCCTCCGGCGTGCATAGAATACCGGGGCTCTGCTTCCAATTATCCTTCATTAATTCTGAATTCGGAACCATTTCTCACTTTAGCGGCGGTTTGAGAGTCCGATACTTGGGTGTGGTAAAGACCGTCAAGAACCGCCGCCATGCAGTACATCACGAACCCTGAAAATAAGGAAGCAGATTATACAATACGGTTTCGTAGTTTTTTTTCGCTGAGGCCGATACCATCATCTCGAACGGTTGGTGGTCACCGATCATCGAGGGCTGAACGAGCCCGGACCCGGCACGTGATTGCTTTGCTGGCAGTAGGGATTCTCCTTCTGACGTCGGCTGCATCCTGCGACGATTCCACGTCTCGGATCCCATCTACCCTGTCGAGTGTGCGTGAAATAAGGGAGGCGGCAGATGGTTCGGTTGCTCTCGGCCATCCCGTCGAATTTACAGCCGTCGTCACGTACTACCAGCCCGAATGGAACCAGCTGTACGTGCAGGATACCACCGGCGCCCTGTACGTCGATCCTCCGGATGAAGTGTTCAACCTCAAGGAGGGGCAACGCATCCGGATTACGGGGACGCTCGACACACCGAACAGGGGCATCTCGAACATTGAGCTGACGCCACTCGAAGAAGGTGACGTGCCCGAGGCTCCGCTCGTGCCTATGGCCGACATCGACGAGCATTTTAACGAATGGATCGAGCTCAATGCCGTCGTACGCTCCGCCGAAGTCCTCGACGGTATGTTGACCATCGAGCTCGCCGATGGCTTGAACCGGGTCACTGCGCGCGTCCTCCGTACCAACAACCTGCGTCCGGACATCGTCGGCCGCCAGATCCGCCTGAAAGGCGTACCCGCTCCAATCATCGATGAGTCCGGTGAACGCGAAGGCACCCACCTCTTCGTGCCGGAGGTTTTGTTTGACGTCGAATATAAAGAGACTATCGAGCGTCCACCGCTTACCGAGGTGCAGTGGATCCGGTCATTACCCCCACACGAAGCCAGAACGGGCATTCCGGTCCGTGTGAAGGGTGTGGTTACCTATTCCGATCCCGTCTGGGCCACGATCTTCGTTCAGGATAACACGGCGGGCATCTACGTAAATCTGTCCGGCGTCCGTTACCAGGCGTCCCACGGAGATCTCGTCGAAGTGAGCGGATTTACCACCGCCGGCGACTTTGCTCCGACGATCGCGGGCTCCGAGGTGCGCGTGTTGGGGCGTGCCCCGATGCCGCACATCGCAACGGCGCGGCTCGAAGACATGTTTTCGGGCAGCTTCGACAGCCAGTGGGTCGAGGTGGAAGGCGTCGTGCAGTCGATCGAGGTGGATGAATATGGCCATACCATCTTGAGCCTCGCCTGGGGGCTGCGACGCTTCCTGGTCCAGTTTCCCGCCGAGGACAACCCCATACCTCGCGACGACCTCGTCGATTCTTACATTCGGGTGAAGGGTGCCTGCGGCACCATTTTTAACCAGCGGCGGCAGTTGATCGGCCTCCGAATCTTCACACCCGGCGACGGCTTCGTCGAGGTGCTCGAAAGAGGTGCGCCTGATCCGTTCGAGCTCCCCGTACAGACCATCGACCGCTTCTTCCAGTTCATGCCGTATGAGGTCGTTCCGCATCGGCTGCACATTCGCGGAACGGTCACCTACAGTCATGGCAATCGGCAGATGTTTATCGCCGACTCGACGGGTGGCCTGTATATCATGCTCGCGGAAGACACCAGCGCCAGACCGGGCGACGTCGTCGACGTGGTCGGCTTCCCCGCTCCCGGTGGCTATACCCCCGCTCTCCAGTTCAGCAAGGTCCGGCTGACCGGTGAGCGCCGCAAGGTGGAGCCCAAGCGGCTCGACGCGCGTCAGATTCTCAGTGGTGACTACGATGCACAATACGTCGAGCTCGAGGCCCGTTTGCTCGACCATCGACAGGTCGGCTACCACTACGTTCTCTCGCTCCAGGCTGGAGACCTCATCTTCGAGTCTTTCATACCCGAACAACTGGTCGGGCGTCGCACTCGCTCGCTTCGGTCGGGGAGCCTGCTTCAAGTGCGTGGGATCTACTCCGTAGCGGTCGATGATTCGCAGGGCTCGATCACACTCACTGCCATGAGGCTCTTCCTGAATGACGAATCGGACGTCATTGTACTGGAGGATGCACCCTGGTGGACGCTCAAGCACACGCTTTGGCTGGTCGGCGGCATGGCGCTCCTCGTGCTCCTGTCGCTCGCGTGGATCACGGTCCTCCGGCGCCGCGTCCGCGCGCAGACGGAGATCATTCGCGCACGGTTCATCAACGAAGCCGCCCTCAAAGAGGCGGCACAGGCCGCCAATCGTGCGAAAAGCGAGTTCCTGGCGAACATGAGCCACGAGATCCGGACCCCTATGAACGGCATCATCGGTATGACCGAGCTCGTGCTCGAAACGAGCCTGAACCGGGAGCAACGCGAGTATCTGACGATGGTCCAGTCGTCTGCCCACTCGTTGCTCACCATCATCAACGAAATCCTCGACTTCTCGAAGATCGAGTCGGGCCGCCTCGAGCTTGAAAACACCGACTTCAGCCTGCGGGAGAGCGTGAGCGGAACCCTGAAAACGCTGGCCTTGCGAGCGCACCACAAGGGGCTCGAGCTGCTTTTCGATGTCCCCGCCAACGTTCCGGACGGTCTCGTGGGCGATCCGATCCGCTTGCGTCAGGTCATCGTCAATCTCGTCGGAAACGCCATCAAGTTTACCGAAAAAGGCGAGATCGTCGTTCGAATCGAGCTGGTTTCGGCCGACGAGGAGGACGTCGTTCTGAAGTTCTCCGTTAGCGATACGGGTATCGGGATTCCCGAAGATAAGCGCGACCTCATTTTCGAAGCCTTCACGCAGGCCGACAGCTCGACCACACGCCTCTACGGCGGCACGGGGCTTGGGCTCGTGATCTCCTCCCGGCTCGTCGAAATGATGGGCGGGCACATATGGGTCGACAGCGAGGTGGGGAAGGGGAGCACGTTCTACTTCACCGCCGGATTCAAGGTGAGTGCCAAGTTGCCGCAGCGGCCTGCCAGCACGCCTCCGACGTCCATGCAGGGCATGCCCGTCCTCGTCGTGGACGACAACCCGACGAATCGCCGGCTCGTCAACGACCTGCTCGTAAGCTGGTCGATGCAGCCCACGCTCGCCGCAAGTGGGATCGAGGCGCTCGCGGCCATGCAACGGGCCGCCAGCTCCGGGAAGCCATTCCCGCTCGTCCTCCTCGACCTTCACATGCCCGAAATGGACGGGTTCGACCTGGCGGAAATCATCCGTAAAGAATACAGCGCCGACGAAGTAGCCCTCGTCTTGCTCACGTCGGCCACACGCCAGGGCTTGTTCATGCGGTGCAAGGAGCTCGAGATCGGCGCGAGTCTGATGAAACCGTTCTCGCGGTCCGAGCTGCTGAATACGATCATGCTTGCGCTCGGCATGAATAGGCTCGAAGAAAGCGCCAACGTGGACGGGGCTGCCGGGGACTCTTCTTCAAAAGAGGAGGCCGATGGAACGTCACTACACGTCCTGCTGGCTGAAGACAACGAGATCAACCGGCTGCTCACGATTCGCCTGCTCGTCAACCGCGGGCATACGGTTTCGGCCGTTCACAACGGTCTCGAGGCGGTGAAGGCGTGGGAGTCTGAGGCGTTCGACCTGATCCTGATGGACGTCCAGATGCCGGTAATGAACGGATTCGAAGCAACCTCCATCATTCGGCAGCGGGAAGCGGGGACCGGCAATCACATCCCGATCGTCGCGCTGACTGCCCGTGCCATGCTGGACGACCGGGAGGCGTGCCTCGCCGCCGGGATGGACGACTTTATTTCAAAACCCATCGACGTCAATGCGCTTCGACGCGTGCTCAAGCGCTATTCACGCAAAACGTCAACCGCTCCCCCCATGGTTGTCCAGAACTGCCACGAATCAGATACTGACCCGGAAGTGTTCGACAGAGAGGCGCTACTCCGCCAGGTCCAGGGCGACACCGAGTTCCTCCGCGAGATCACGAGGTCATTTTTCGA
The DNA here is from genome assembly GCA_966250015.1 of uncultured bacterium. Taxonomy (GTDB): domain Bacteria; phylum Bacteroidota; class Rhodothermia; order Rhodothermales; family DASSAV01; genus CBINFS01. Next base: position 45,901 of record CBINFS010000026.1, read on the forward strand.
GCACGTCGACGAACAGATGGAAGACATCCGGAAGGCTCTCGCAGAAAACAGCGCCATCAACCTGTACGAGGCTACGCACCGGTTGAAGGGCGGCCTGGGAGGCCTTCAGGCGCGACGGGCCTTCAACGCCGCCGGAGAGCTCGAGGCCGCCGCCCGAACCGGAAGAATCCAGGATGCGGGACCCCTCCTCAGCTCGCTCGAACGAGAGATAACACGCCTCGTCGCGGCGCTGTCCAGAACGGATCAGGAAACGGAGGAAGCGGTTTCTCACTGAGTCCTCCACAAGGCGACGCCTATGCGGGCGCGCCCTCACCTTGCGTTGCCGATACGCCCTCCGTATCCTCGCGCATGAAACGCGTCAGCAGGCTGGAAACCGCAGCAGCCGCAAGCCCTCCGGTGAGGTACCAAACCACCGTCATCCATTTCGTCCGGGAAGTGCGGCCGCTTGGACGCCTGCCGAGCCTCATCTTTCCGGGCAGTAAAACGCCGCCGATGCCGGCAAGGAGCCCAAGCAGACCGCCTCGAAACCAGACCCACGGCCCTCGCCCCGCTCCAACCAGGCTGTAATACAGCGAGTTCGCTGCAATGTCTCCCAGCAAAGTCATCCGATGAAGGGCGTCGGGCTCCGGCGGCCTGCGGCCCATACGCTTCAAGCCCTTTACGATTGCGCGTTTCCCCAACACGTCCATTCGCGGAGCGTCAGGATGTCTTCTCCGGGCAGACTCGTGTAATGCCGTGAGCGCAAGCGCTCCGGCGGCGCCGCTCCCGACCGCCTGTAGCGTGCTCTTTCCTTTCATGGCCGATCCCCTCCATCTCGTTTCAGACTTCTTTTGTACCCCATCTCGTGTCGCCACGGAGCCTGTGAAAGCATAATCCACCGCGTTTCGATCCACCTTGGACGCGACCTTGCCGTTTCTTTTACAATTGCCCGCCTCATGGCGGGATTTTCACCAAGCTTATTTATTTAAATCCATTTACCTTCTCCATAACGGGCGTTCTTTGTATTCGTGGTCGATCGACTCATTCGTTTAGAACCAGGAAGGGTGTAGCCATGTCAAGAACAGTCGAGCAAATCATCGAAGATGAAGTCCGGCGGTGGATGTATCAGCAGGCGAGTGTCCCTCGAACGCGAGATCCGGTGCGCACCTGGCCGGTCATCACCGTCTCGCGTGAGTTTGGGGCGGGAGGCAGCGAGCTCGGTGTGCTTCTGGGCGAAAGGACCGGTTTCACCGTCTGGGACCGGAAGATCGTCGAGGCCATCGCCGAGGAAAGCGGTTGCCTGGATACGACGTTCAATTCGATGGACGAACGGCCCAAAACAGCCATCGAGGACATCATCCACGGCGCGCTGATGGGTTCGGAACGAACGAACATCTATTACATCCGCGCCCTCATCCGGATCGTCAGGGCTATCGCATCTCACGGAAGAGCCGTTATCGTCGGGCGAGGCGCGCATTGCATCCTGCGCGATACGCCTGCCCTGCGCGTTCGCGTCGTTTGCCCACTCGAGCTGCGGATCCGCCGGTATGCCGAAAAACACAACGTGGATCTGAAGCAGGCCGGTGAAATCATACGTCAAAAGGATAAGGAACGAATCGAGTTCGTCCGGCTCAATTTCCACCGGGACATGACGAATGCGTCGGATTACGACCTCGTTCTGAGCTCCGGCTCCTTCGACATGCAACAACTCGCCGATCTCGTCGTGCACGCATACCGGAGCCGGTTTGGCTTGGATCTCCCGATCAGGAATCCAAATCATCGTACCTCGCGGGAGCCCATCGGACGATCAGCCGCTAATGAGAAACAGAAAGGCCTGACGCTCCAGTGAGACCTCGAAGCTATATGAGGGCTTGGTTTTATTATTTCATCGGCTCCGTCGCCGCTGACCTTCGGCCAGACGGCGCCGTCGGTTTGTTAGCGTAGCCGCTCCTCCTGTATCGCGGCAATTCCGGTGTCGGGGCTGTCCACGTCGATGCGAAAAATGCTCGAGCCGTTCGTTTTTCCCCCGACAACTCCTATTATTGCCCGCGACCATCATGTACCACCCCACCCCTTCTCCCGATGCAGAAGACGCCCTCCGATACCCGCTACCAGGACATGATTTACCGCAGATGTGGCCGAAGCGGCCTGAAACTACCGGCGATCTCCCTGGGCCTGTGGCACAACTTCGGAGGCGTCGACCGCTTCGAGGACGCACGCGCCATCGTCCTCAGGGCAATTGATCTCGGGATAACCCACTTCGACCTTGCCAACAACTACGGCCCGCCGCCGGGGTCGGCCGAGGAAACCTTCGGCCGCATCTTGAGCCGTGATCTGAACGGGTACCGCGACGAGCTCATCATCTCCACGAAAGCCGGCTATCTGATGTGGCCGGGACCTTACGGCGACGGCGGCTCCCGCAAGTACCTGCTGGCCAGCCTCGATCAGAGCCTCAAACGGATGGGGCTCGATTACGTGGACATTTTCTACCACCATCGCCCCGATCCGGACACCCCGATCGAGGAATCCATGTGGGCGCTCGACCAGGCCGTTCGCCAGGGTAAGGCGTTATACGTGGGGGTTTCATCGTACTCGCCTGAACAGACCGCCGAGGCGTCCCGGATCCTTCGCGAGCTGAAAACTCCCTTCATCATCCATCAACCCTCCTACAGCATGTTCAACCGGTGGATCGAGGACGGGCTGCTCGACGTGCTCGAACGTGAAGGGCTCGGCTGCATCGCATTCTCCCCGCTGGCGCAGGGCATGCTGACGTCTCGGTATCTCGAAGGCATCCCGGAAGACTCGCGCGTCGCAAAATCCCACGGCTTCCTGAAGTCCGACGCCCTGACCCAGGATCGCCTGGAACGCATTCGCCGGCTGAATGACGTCGCCTCGGCGCGTGGGCAATCCCTCGCACAGCTCGCGCTCGCCTGGGTGCTGCGCCACCCGCAGATGACCTCTGCGCTCGTCGGCGTCAGCCGTGTGTCGCAGCTCGAAGACAACCTCGGCGCCTTGAACCGGCTCGACTTTTCCGAAGAAGAGCTCCAGGCCATCGATCGCATACTCGCATAGGCAGATTCGGTACGGCCCGGGGATGCTTCATTTATTTCGCACGAAACATCCCCCTTCCGTTACTGTTCTCGCAGCTTGTGGCGGCTGTAGAAGAAAATGCTCCGGGAAAGGAGTGGGGAGAATGGCATGGTTGGACCCTTACGGTCCCCCCGCTCGTTGTGGAACGGTGTCGAGCGGGCTCTTTTTGCTTAAATGCGTATCGCATTCGTACAGACCTATCCGATCTATCACGACCACTGGACGACGGACCAGTGGCTTGCCCTCGAAAATCGCGACCGCTGGATGCCGGGCATCGCGGCCTCTCTCGGGCATACCGTCGAGCTCTGGGGCGTCGATCGTGCGGCCTCCGTCCACACGTCACGGCTCGAAGGATTCGGCGACTATACGATTCGTCTTTTCGCGGCGAGCGGCGGCGGCAAAAGGACCAAGTTCCAGTACAGCGACGCGCTCGTTGCGTTTGCTGCGGATTTTAAGCCGGACTTGTGCGTGCTCAAGGGTGTTGACGGGGGCGCCGGCGTACGGCTCCTGACGAAGTACCTAATTCCTACCGGTACGCCCTACGTCTTCGTTATAGGGGGGAAGTACTACACCCGATACGTCCCTTCCGCTGCCCTGGTGTTTTTCGAAACGGAAATACAGCGGAGACTGCTGGCCGATCCCGGGCGCCGCTTCTGGCGGTCACCCGTCGACGGTGATAAGCTCGTCCTCCTTCCGAAAAGTATCGATACCGACCGGTTCGTTCCCTTGCCCGCAGTGAAGAAAGAGTGGGACGTGATCTCGGTTACCCGGCTGGAATCGTATTATAAGAAGTATGCCTTCGATGCGCTGGGGAAGCTCTCCGAGCGTCTGCGCGTCGCGGTGGTCGGGAGTGGCCCGGCAGAAGCCGAGCTTCGAGCTCGTTATCCCAAAATCTCCTGGCTGGGGAAAATTCCCAACCGAGAGCTGGCGCCGGTCCTGAATAAAGGACGCCTGTTCTTCCACGCAGGGCTGAGGGAATTTTTCCCCCGTGTGCTCGCTGAGGCAGCGGCATGCGGATTGCCCAGGGCTGCTTTTGCTTCTGTTATCTCGCCCGAAGTGATCCCGGCCGACACCGGCCTGCTACTGGATAGGGATGACTTTGTCGAGCCGATAATCGATTTGATTTCTGACGAAACACGACTCCGAGACATGGGCCTCCAGGGTCGCAGATACGCACTGGACTCTCTGACTAAATACTCGTCTCGCGAACCGTTGCTTAAAATGTTGGAACGGTTGGGCGAGCCGCTGGCCGTCTCGAACGAATAAACGAAAGTAATCTTGGCCTGGATAAGCACCCGTCTCCCGGAGTGGAGGAAACAGCTACAGTCAACGTTGCAATCTCCGGCTGCCGCACGGTTCGGCCGCGTGCTGCGGTATACCCTGACGGCGGGTATCCTCGTCTACCTGGTCTACCGGCTCTCCACGATCGGCTGGGCAGAGATCTGGCGCTCGCTGCCGGTTACGCCCTGGTTCTACCTGATCTTCATCGGTATGTACCTGGCGCTCCCGGTCATGGACAGCCTGGCGTACCGGCTGAGCTGGCATTTTCCGTTCTGGACGGGGTTGCCCGCATTCCTGAAAAAGCGCGTCTACAACAAGGACGTGCTGGGCTATTCGGGCGAGGTATACCTGTACGCGTGGGCTAAGAAGCGCCTGTCGCTGAGCGAGCGTGAGATTCTCGGCACGGTGAAGGACAACACGATCGTCTCGTCGGTCGCCTCCACGTTTTTCGCCGTAACGGTGCTGGTCGTGCTCTTTTTCTCGGGGTCGATTGCCCTCGATGGCCTCCTGACGCCGACCAATACCGGTTACGCCATTCTGGGCGCCCTCGCCGTAACGGCGCTGGTTGCGCTCGCGGTCAGGTTTCGGCGTGTCCTTTTCAGGGTGTCGGGCCGGACGATGGTGGCCATATTCCTGCTGCACGTCACGCGCCTGACCCTGGTAAGCCTGCTTCAGGTGCTTCAGTGGTCCGTCGTCCTTCCCGACGTCGAGCTGCGCGTCTGGCTCACCTTCTTCGCTGTACAGCTCGTCACGAGCCGGATCCCGTTCCTCCCGAGCCGCGACCTGATCTTCTTCGGCGCCAGCGTCGAGCTGTCGCGTATACTGGACGTTTCATCGGCTGGAATAGCCGGTATGATGCTCGTGGCCAGCGTGCTCGACAAGTCGGTCAACTTTGTTCTTTTTTTGACGCTTTCGCTGTTCGACAGGCGAAAAGCCCCAAATTCAGTCCCCTTGCAACATGCCCCCATTGGGAACAAAGTAAGCGAGGATGAACCCGATGCCGGTCCGATCAGCGCGCTCGCTTGAGGCTTCCGGAGGCACAGAGTTTGATACCTTCGACCCGATTGACCTCGCGTCACCGCAAGAAAATTTTAGTGCTGCGAATAAATGGAACTGACGAAGGTGCTCCTCGTCGTGATAATGAGCTTTCTCGCGTTTCCCGGCCTGGCGCAGTCTCCTGCCAGAGGCCAGGTTAGCCCGGAAACGCTCGTGCTCGATGACTTCGAGTCCTATCCGTCAGGCGGGCTTCCGACGAACTGGCGGTTTGTCGACGGGCGCCAGCGAATAATCGCCGTCACGCCCGACATTATGACCGAAGAAGAGTTCTTCGTCGTCAAAAGGGAAGGGAATAACCAGTTCGTCCGTGCCGTAACTTACGACCGCGCCCACCGGCTGTTACTCTTTAATCGACGGCAGTTCGATTGGAAGCTGGACGAGTACCCGCGGCTCTCCTGGCGATGGCGTGCCATCCGCCTCCCGGAAGGAGCGCGGGAAGACGTTGAAGACAAGAACGACTCGGGCGCGGCCGTCTACGTCACGTTCTCGAAAGACTGGCTCGGGAGACCGCGCAGCATTAAGTACACCTACAGCTCGATCCTGCCCGTAGGGACGGTCGTTTCGTATGGCAGGTTGAAGGTCCTCGTCGTCTCCTCAGGGTTAAACGGCACCGGCAGGTGGGAGCGCATCGAGCGGGACGTGGTACAGGATTACCGGGAGCTCTTCGGCGACGACCCGCCCAACGAGCCGATCTCCATCATGATCTGGAGCGACTCGAACAGCGTCCACGACGTCTCCGAAGTCGACTTCGACGACATTGAGCTTCGGGCCGCTTCCTGACGTCGATCGAGCTCTTTTACTTGACGATA
>CBINFS010000027.1:0-50378 GCA_966250015.1 uncultured bacterium
ATGCGCCGGCGGGGACGAATCGGTTGCTGGCGGTGATGTTTTTGTCGTTCCTGGTCGGCCTGACCCTGATCATCATCGCGCGCATCGCCTGAGTACCCCTTAAGGGGATTGAAATAGATAGTTTATGGGTAAGATTGTAGTTGTTGGCAGCTCGAACACCGACATGGTGATCCGAGTCCCAAGTATTCCAAAACCTGGAGAAACGGTTCTGGGTGGAGATTTTTTTTCGGCTGCCGGTGGTAAAGGCGCCAATCAAGCCGTTGCGGCAGCCCGCTCCGGTGGGCAGGTGACGTTCCTCGCGTGCGTAGGCGAAGATGACCTGGGGCGGCGGGCGGTTGAAGGTTTCCTCAGGGACGGTATCAATACGGACCACGTCAAGCGGGTCAAGGATTCGCCCTCCGGCGTGGCGCTCATATTTGTTGACCACGCGGGAGAAAACAGCATTGCCGTTGCTCCGGGCGCGAACGACCGGCTCGACGCGGACTACGTGCGGCAACTATCGGACGTCATCGCTTCGGCCGACGTTCTGCTGCTTCAGCTCGAGATACCGATCGAAACGGTAAAAGTGGCGGCTGAAATCGCGTACAATGCCGGTACGAGAGTGGTGCTCAATCCGGCTCCTGCACGTCCGCTCGACGAAAGCCTGCTCCGGCAGGTCTCCGTCCTAACTCCCAATGAGACGGAAGCGGAGCTCCTCACCGGCATCGAGATTTCCGACGAGCAGTCGCTGTTTTCGGCTGCGACGGTGTTACGCGAAAAGGGTGTCGATGCGGTGTTGATCACGCTCGGAGCACGTGGCGTCTACGTCGCTACGGAAAACGATCACGTGCTCTTGCCCGCTTATAAGGTTACTCCGATCGACTCGACCGGCGCGGGCGACGTGTTCAACGGTGCGCTCGCCGCATCGCTTTCGGAAGGGGGTGACCTTTTCGAAGCAGTCCGTTTTGCCTCGGCGGCCGCGGCGATCTCCGTGACACGGCTGGGAGCCCAACCGTCGGCGCCGAAGCATGAGGAGATACTGCGTTTTGTTGAAGAACGAACGGATAGCCTGGCAGTGCAACGGACACAGGCGACTCCATAGCCGTTTTTGGCTTCACGTTAATCCACTTGAAAATGAAACGTTATTTGCGGTCTGCTAACACCGTTTTTGCTGCCCCGGTATTGCTCTTCTGCGTTCTGAGTCTGTCAGCCTGTTCGTCGGGGGAGGAGTACATCCGCATCGGCGTCGACGAGTATCAGCAAAAGGTCTATGCCTCGTGGCTGGGTCAGATCATCGGGAACATCTACGGATTGCCTCACGAGAACCAGCACATTGAGAAACCGGGGCCTGACGCTTTCCCCTACGGGTACGAGGTCCAGAATCCCGATCCCGCCGATTACATTCACGGCTATCGCACCATGCTCGGGCAGGTAAGGGAAATTGGTGGCGCCTTTTCCGACGACGACACCGACTTCGAGTACCTCTACCTCCTCCAGATGGAAAAATACGGCCCCGAGCCTTCCTACGCGGACCTGAAGGGGGCCTGGCTGCACCACGTTCGCGATCGGGTCTGGCTTGCCAATCGTGGCGCCCTCGGGTTGATGCACTTCGGCTTCGACCCGCCCGTCTCCGGCATGAAGGACTACAACCCCCACTGGTTCCAGATCGACCCCCAGCTGGTCAACGAGATCTGGGCTGTGACGGCGCCGGGTATGATCCGGTATGCCGTGCAGAAGTCCGAGTGGGCTGCTCGCATAACGAACGACGGATGGGGCGTCGAGCCGACGATGTTCTACGGCGCTCTCTACGCCGGTGCGTTCTTTGAATCCGACGTCGAAAGGCTCATCGATATGGCCCTCGAAGTCATGCCCGCCGGTTCGCGCTTCAGCCGCACCGTCGAGCACATGAAAGAGCTCTACAAAAAGTATCCGGACGACTGGCAGGCCGCACGGGCGGAAATGGCTAAGGCGTACTACGATGACGAGCCCGTTGATACCCGGACGATCTGGAATGCAAACCTGAACGGTGCAGCGGGCATCCTCGCTCTCCTGTATGGCCAGGGGGACTTCCAGCGCACACTCGACCTCGCCTGCGCCATGGGATTTGACGCCGACAATCAGGCGGCTACCATGAGCGGCCTCATGGGTATCGTGGTCGGCCTCGACGGCATCCCGCACGACCTGCTCTATCCCGTCGAGGGCTGGACGAAGCCCTTCAACGACTTCTACAAGAACGTCAGCCGCCACGACGTGCCCGATGCCTCCATCGAGGATATGGCCAGGCGGATGGCCGAACAGGGGGAGAAAATCATCCTTGCAAAGGGTGGGAAACGGATCACCGAAGACGGTAAAGACTATTACCTCATTCCGAAGAACGCCACGTTCGTACCTCCTTTCGAGCTTCCGAATGCGCCCGCGCCCTACCTGGTGAAAGGTGAAGAGGCGGCGTACGAGTTCCTCGTATCAGGAGGAGAAGGTAAGATATCCTGGGAACTGGCGTCGGGCGAGCTGCCCGCAGGGCTGCAGTTCGCGAACGGCCGCCTCTCGGGTGTACCGGAAGCAGCCGGCGTCTTTCCCGTTACCATCCGCGCAACGTCCGGTGCGTCGCAAGTTGAAAAGTCGATTCCTCTGGTAGTCCGTGAGTCCAACCTGGCGCCGGAAGCCGCCAGTGTGATTGCATCCGTGAGGCGCACCAATACCGAGGTGCGTGACAAAATGTGGCTGACCGTCGGCCGCTCCCTGTACGTGGACGACGTGGAAGCCATCCGCGACGGAATCAAGGTGGGGGACGGGTCGACCTTCTACAGCATCACCGATTCCTCCGCACCGCGCGAAGACTATTACGGTTACGAGTGGTCCGAGCCCCGAGAGGTCGGCCTCATCGGCTTTCACACGGGTGCGATGGAGGAAAGCGGCGGGTGGTTTACGTCGCTCGGCGTCGAGTATCGGGACCAGTCGGGTGGGTGGAAGTCCGTCGAAAACCTCATCGTGACCCCAGCGCTCGCACCGGGAGCGGAGCCCTACAACAAACCCCATTTTGTCGAATACCTGCTGGCTTTCGAGCCTGTCGAAACGACGGCTATCCGGATCAAGGGAACTGCGGGGGGTGTCGGGCACTGGTACAACGATCGTACTTATTTTACGTCGATCTCCGAGCTCACCGCTCACGGGCCGCTTCCGAATTATCAGGCGCTCGCGAACGGCAATTGAAGTCCCTTTGGGCGCCACCGATACAACGAAATTTTGCCATTTTCCACCATCGAGACTAAAAACATGAAAGCGAGACTGCTACCCCTCGTCCTCCTCGTATTCGGCTTTGCCGTGCCCGCGTTTGCGCAGTCGACGGTCGAGTTGACACGAGAAGAGCTGCTTGACAAGATCAAGGGCGGCTGGGCAGCCCAGACCATCGGCGTCACCTTCGGCGGACCGACCGAGTTCCGCTACAACGGCACCATGATCCAGGACTACGTTACCATCCCCTGGTACGACGGATACATGAAGTGGTGGTACGAAAATGCGCCCGGGCTCTACGACGACATCTACATGGACCTCACCTTCGTCGACGTCCTCGACAAAAAAGGCCTCGACGCCCCGGCAAAGGACTTTGCCGAAGCGTTCGCCAACGCCGGCTACCAGCTCTGGCACGCGAACCAGAATGCCCGCTACAACATCCTGAACGGGATCCTTCCCCCCGAGTCAGGCCACTGGCGTAACAACCCGGGCGCAGACGACATCGACTTCCAGATCGAAGCCGACTTCGCCGGCCTGATGAATCCCGGTATGCCTGCGGCAGCCGCCGAAGTGTGCGATCGCGTAGGCCACATCATGAACTACGGCGACGGCTGGTACGGCGGTGTCTACGTCGCCACCATGTACGCACTCGCCTTCACGTCGAACGACGTCGAATACGTCGTCCGCGAGGCCCTCAAGGCCATCCCCGAGGAGAGCACCTTCCACCAGACCATTGCCGACGTCATCCGCTGGTACGAGCAGTACCCCGACGACTGGAAGCAGACCTGGTTCGAGATCGAACGGAAGTGGTCCGAGGATTACGGCTGCCCCGACGGTGTCTTCCGGCCATTCAACATCGACGCCAAGATCAACTCGGCCTACGTGGTGCTCGGCCTGCTCTACGGTAAGGGTGACTTCACGAAGACCCTCCAGATTGCCACACGCGCCGGGCAGGACTCCGACTGTAACCCCGCCACAGCCGGCGGCATCCTCGGCACTATCCTCGGTTACGAGAACATCCCCGACTACTGGAAGCAGGGGCTCGCCGAGGTCGAACCGATCGACTTCAAGTACACCACGATCTCCCTGAACGACGTCTACGACATGTCCTTCCGCCACGCCCTCGAAATGATCCAGCGTAATGGCGGCAAGGTAGACGGCGAAAAGGTGACCATCAACGTTCAAAAGGTCACACCGGTCCCGCTCGAGCAGAGCTTCGTAGGCCATTATCCCGTTAGTGAGGTCTCCCTCAACCGCCGGCTCCGCGACGAAACCACCTTCGAGTTCGAAGGCATCGGGTTTACGGTCAGCGGGTATGCCGGAAAGACCGGGGACGTCGACGAGGTGCTCGAAGCCGAGGTTTACATCGACGGCAAGCTCGTCGAAACGACGAAGCTCCCGACTGCCGAACACGCACGGAAGTTCGTTCCCTTCTGGCGCTACGAGCTGCCCCGTGGCAAGCACACCGTACGCCTGAAGATCGTCAACCCCTCGCCGACCGCCTACGTCCAGCTCCACCGGGCCGTCATCTACGACGACAAACCCGTCACGGTGCAATACTGATAACTCCACGTGTGGAAGCGGGGGTTGCATTAGCCGCAGGCTCCGATTGGTACTGGTTAACGGTTAAGGCTTAAGAGCAATTCTCAATGGGTAGCCTGCAAAACAACGCCCAACCGACGAATACGCCGTCGGTTGGGCGTTTTACTTTATTATCGAGGTGGTCGGCTACTGAACAAAGACCAGTGAGCGGTGAAGGGCCATGCCGGCCATTACGCCGTCGGCGCATGCCCAGGTCACGTTGTGGGACGCCCGCGAGATGTCCCCTGCCGCAAATACACCGGGTACGGTAGTCATCTTTTGAGGATCGGTTCGGATTACGGGGCCAAAAGTGCCCTCGTCCAGCTCGCAGCCCAGCTGCTGGGCAATATCGCTGTTCAGGTGCGTGCGAGGGCCGAGGTAGAGGGCGTCCAGGGCTGGCGTTCTCCCGTCCGCCAGCTCTATCTTCGATAGCTGTACGCCGTCGCCGTGCAGCGCCCTCACCCGCGCCGGTTCGATGGATATGCTTCGCTCCCGCAGCATTTCGAGCGTCGTATCATCGGGCTCGAGGTCTCCATTCAGGAAAAGTGTCGTCGGACCCCATTCGGCTATGAGCATGGCCTGGTGGGGTGACATCGACGATACGTTCAGAACGCCCAGCTGCCGTCCGCTGAACTCGTAGCCGTGGCAGTACGGGCAATGGAGCACGGAACGTCCCCAGCGCTCCGCCAGCCCCGGAATGGCAGGCAGCTCGTCCGAAATGCCGAAAGCGAGGACCAGCCGAGCGCATTCAAACCCCTCTCCCGTAGCCAGCCCGACGTAAAAGCTACCCTGCTCTTTCACCGCGCGAACGGCTTTCCCCTCGATGAACGTTACGGTGGGATAGGCCGCTACCTGTGAGCGCGCGGCGGCCAGCATGGCGCCCGGCTCGCGGCCGTCCTGCGTGAAGAAGCCGTGCGAATGAGCCGCATTTCGGTTGCGGGGTGATCCGGCGTCGATGATGGAGACCGATCGCCGTGCCCGCGCGATATACAGGGCCGCAGACAGTCCGGCAAAGCTTCCCCCAATAATGACGGCATCATATCGCATACTTCATTCTCCTATTCTTGTGGTTAGATTTCGCTGCCTGAGCAGTCCATTTTTACACGCGAAGACGACGATCCTGTTTATGACATAAAGGCCTGGCAAGAGGTCTCCATGAGCTAAACGTCACCATCTTCTTCGAGGGGATCATAGGGATGTAATCTCGAGACAGCAAAACCCTGATCGAGGAGCATGTCTCCCTTCGCGGTCTTCGCGCCTTCGCGTGAGCCCTCTTTTTGACGTGAAGGACGATGACTTATCTCATCGCAGCAAACTTCGGCTCGCACAGAAGCAGGTACAGCAATCATCACACCGGCCACGCCGGCGTCCGGCCTGAGTAGGTGATGACGAGCAAAATGTCGTCGATCTGCTCATCCTTGAACCGATCTCTGACCTCTGCGGTATTCGGCAGGGACAGCTCCCACCTGCCGATGACTGATTTGCCGATCATCGGCGTCCAGCTGCCGGCGTTGCCCCGACGTGTGCTGATCACCCCGTCGATGGACCCCGACCCGCCGCCGATGGCGCCGGCCGCATTCACCTCGGTGAAGTGAAGATGGGTTACCGGTATTTCGAAGGAGGCGTCACCGGCACGGACGAAATACAGCACCACATGCTGTATCCGCAGGTTTTCGACGTTCGGAGGAAAGTCCTGGCGCCGGGTTTCCCATCCAATGGTCATGGGTGTAGCCGTCTGATCGGGATTGTGCAGGTCATACCAGGCGTCGGCGAACTGGTGCCGGAAGCTGAAGGGCCGGTCAGCGCTGATGCTCCGGTCGAGTTCCTGAACCACCTGCTGGCGATAATCGAAGCTGTCGAGTGCGGTGTATTCGATGGCAACCAGGACGTCGGCTATGGTGCTGTAGTCGAACGGGTTGGACGCTCTGGGCATTCGCAGCTCCCAGTTCGTCGCCACCCCCATCCCTTCGAACGGCAACAGCAACTCCGGCGACTGGGGTGTGAGCTCGAAGAGGCCCGTGGCGTTGCTCGGTGAGCTCAGCGAGACCGACTCTGGAGGCCGCCGGATCAGGCTCTGCTGAAAGAGCCCGTTGCTGCGGATAACGACCCTTGAAAGCCCGGTGGCCGAAAGCGTGGCTTTGATGCCTTCGCCCGGTGGAATCAGGGCGATGACGGATACACGGACGCGTTTGATCAGGCGCAGATAGTGGCCGGGGAAGTCGCGGTCGAACGTCTCCATTGGAGTCTCGAAGGGCAAAACACCGGTTTCCCGAAAGCGCTGGAAGGCAAATGGATCGACACTCGCCAGCGACAGCACCTTCACCAGCTGCTGTTTCCGCCGGTCCGTCTCGAAGGCGTACTGGTCGAGCTGGTAGATGTCCTGGAGCAGACGGGCGGAACCGGTAAGGCCGTGACGATCGATCGCCTGGCCGTTGGTGCCCGCGCCGGCTCCGTCTTCGGCCGGCGCCTCCCAGTAGTCCGCCTGGATGTAGGCAGGGGGTATCTGCTGGCGTTCGAATGCAAGCTGATTTTCGGCCAGACGTGCGGTGGCGGTGGCCTGCTGGAGGAAAAAGCTGTATACCCCTTCCATCACACCGCTCATCCAGTCATAAAGCTCTAAATTTGTGAACTTTGTAGTCAGGAACTCGACCGTGTCCCGGGCATGGTCGTGCTGCATCTCGGCGATTTCACGCTCCTGCCCCACCACACGCACGTGATCTTCTGCGATACTGACTTGCTGGCTGCCTATCCGGATGTTTTGTTGCGCGAGCACCCGTTGAAACTCCCAATCCTGTGCCCGGCGTTCGTAGCTCGCCCGCGCCGAGGCGATCGACGAGCGGGTCGACCAGGCACCCGCCAGCGACGAAAGGCCGCTGGCCGTGGATGAGGCAGCCGCAGCCAACAATGAAGCCCTTTCAGACCCGGTAAAGTCAGACCAGCTGAGCGCAGCCGCTACGGCGTGGCTCGCCGCTGCCGCAAAGCTGAAGGCAGACGCGGCGTACTGGAAGTCCACCGACGTCGACAGCAGCGCAAGGGCCTCCTGTTCCAGCGCCGAAAGCCCGTCGTCCAGCAGTTGTTGATAGTGATCCGCCTGGATCTGAGCGCTTTCGCGCTGAAGCTCCGCCAGCTTCACCCCCCCTTCGGCTTCCCGGATGCGCAAGTCCTGCAGGCGTACGCCGGCGCGGGCGAGCTGCACGTTCTGCCGCGCTTGCAACAGGTTGTATGCTTCTGCGTCTCGCCTTTCGAAGGCGGCAAGCATGGCGGCCTCGATCTGGCCGGCGAGCTGGACGAGCTGCTTCGCTCGTTCGATGAGGACCTGATAGCGGAACGCCGTCGGCTGCAGCGAAACAGTGCCCGGCAGGACGAGTGAGCCTCCGGCGCCGATCTGGGGCAGACCGCTCTCCGTGTCCGTCGGCGCTGCGTACGGCTCTAACTGCCGTTCCATACCGGCAATGTTCCGGCAGGTACGCAATTTGAAGAGATTAAGTTCGGCCTGTAGCCGCAGGGCTCGCAGCACAGGGTTCGGGGGGATGCAGAAGTCGTAAGAGACGGAGCCCGGAAGGACAGGAACGGGCGTCCGCTGGGCTGTACGTATCGCGCCTCTGAGAAGCGCCGGGCTGAGGGCGGTGGTCGATATGGTGGGGTTGCCGTTCGTTCGACCGAAAAGCCCGAACCCATCGCCGCTGGCGTTGCCTGCGCCAGGCAACTCGAGGTTTGCCGGGAGCGTGGTTTCTCCGGGTGCGGACACAATCGTAAGGGCTTGAAGGAAGTCTTCTTCCGCCAGTGTGCCTACTCGGTCGAGTGCGTCGACGACCTCCGGTGCGGTCATTAGGCCTTGAAAAGCCCTCGATACCCGTTCGGGCTCTGCATCGAGGAGTGCACCGAGGTCCGGAGTGGCGGGTTGTCCTGCCCTGACCTGACTTACAAGGTCTTCTGCCTCCGCAAAACGATCCTGCCAGGGGCGATTGGCTTGCAGGGCGTTTCTGACCTCGTTGGTAGTGGCACGAAGCAGCTCGGGATTCGTAATGCCGCCCAGATCCGCGACGAGCGCCTTCCACGCACCGGCCCACGCGGGTGCAGTTGCGACGATGGTCTGCTCAAGGTCGATCTGGAGGGTTCCGATGATGTCACTGCAGAGACCGAGATGCTGATTCAGCTCCGGTAAGCCGAGCAGCTCGAGGGCAGTCTCATACAGAACCCTGGCGCGGGGCACCGATTCCGACGTGTCGCGCGTGAACTCGTCGTCTGCGAAGTCGAGAAAACAGCGAACCAGCGACAGCAGCGTGAAACGGGTATACGTACTGGCACGGGTGGAGGCAATGGCGTGCGGATCGAGCGGGTCAAGCAGCCAGTCGGCGTCCCGCGCGAAAACGGCTGGAAGCGACTCTTCCCTTACCAACCCGTGGTAAATCTTACGTTCGGCGACAGGCCGACTGTAATCGTATACGTTGCGGAACCAGTCCAGCGAGGAGATATAATGCCTGCGTCGCTGGAGCTGCAGCGCGAGGTGCAGGGGCACGAAATAGTATGCCTCCTCGATGTACGTTAGAATGGAAGCGGGCCACGGCAGGGCATCGGCTTCACTGAACAGGCTGGCCAACTGCCGGCGCCTTCCCTGTAGGTGGTCCCGATTCATCTTTTCCGTGATGATGAACGGGTCGGGGACCAGCGGACGTCCGGTCAGGTCCCTCGAGACGATTCGAGGCGCGATGGGTACCGTCTCGGACTCCACGAGGTCGGTCCCCGTTCGCTGAAAGGTGATCCGATAACGGTAGGGCACAAACCCCGGGAGCCATGGCCGCCATCGAGTGTACGCGAGCCGCGTGAAAGCAGTAGACGTGCTGCCGCCGGCGTGTATGGCGAGCGAATCGATCCAGTTCTGTCCCGACGCTACGGACTGCACACCCCGCAGCGGCGCAATGGCCGCATAGCGGGACGTAGTGGCCGTATCCCGCCAGAAGGCATATACCTCGTCACCCTGCGCCCACTGAAAGGCCCCCAGCCACGTGCCCGTTCCCAGCTCGACCCACCCTTGATCGTCTCCCGCATGGAGGACCCCATCTTGGATGGTTTGCCAGCCGAGCCAGGTATTCCCTTCGGCTTCCGTCAGGCTGTCCAACCTCATCCGTCCGTGCCAGATTTCATCGTCACGGCCGCGCGCGAGGATGTGAAGGATATCACGATACGCCCCGAATACGTTGACACCTGAGGGCGTAGAAGCAAACTCGCCGTCCAGCTCCACCCATTCGGTCGGCTGAAGCACGCCGGCCTGCGTCCGATGGTATCGGAGGAAGCGAAGCCCGTTATCTTCTCCCCGGATGAAGAGGAAACGCCATCCTCCCAGATTGGGAACGACCACGCACGGATCGGACGTCCAGGTTCCGCCCAGCGACACCGTGTTGGTGATCTGGCCCGGCACGGGGTCGAATTCCATCCGCAAAAGTGCACCGTCGGCACCCAATGAAAAGACGTCGATGATCCGCGTGTGATTGAATGCGCTGATGGCCGGTGCAGACGCAAGCTCTCCCCCCAGGCGCCGCCACGCCTGTTGAGGCGTCGGCAACGACCAGCGCACACCGGTCTGCGGCGTCCAGCTGTAAGTCGTGACATAGCGACGATGGTAGAGGGCTGCGTCTTCGCCCCGGACAAATACGTCCAGAAAGTAATCGTCACCCTGATCGGGCGTGAGAGAGGCTGATGGCCTTGACGTTCCCCGTATGCCAAGGGGACGCCACTGGGTCGGCGTTTCATCCAGCCAGAGGTATTGCAGCTCGCCATTCTGACCAAGTGCGAACAGGTAGTTCGGCCAGATAGAGCCGGCATAATTGGAGATGATGCCGGGATCGGACGTCAAAAAGCCGCCGTGAGACTGCCAGCCCAGCCACGTGTCATTGGCCGCATCCCAATCGTTGGAATACAGCGACTGGTCGCTCCCCCGGATGAAAACCCGATGCACTGGGAATTGACCCTCCCGCCATATTCCGACGGCCACCGGGCCCGGCTTGAGCTCCAGGAGACCCTCGTTGAACTCCTTGTAGCGAATCCGGTCAGCCCTGTCTGAGACAAAAATCAGGAAGCTCTTTTCCCCCGAATCGACCATCGCCTCAAGGCGGTTGAACGTAGCGCCCAGCTTATTGCCGACCAGCGTCCGCCACTCGCCCTCCGACCAGTCGATGCCGGCCTGGTCGAGGCGGCGGTCGTATATGGCGCCGCTCGGAACGCGAATGGCGAGGTGTGGTGGGTTTGCAACGCGCTGGTGCTGCTTTACGACTGCCGTGAACGTTACGGCGTCCTCCGGCATCTCTTCGAGTACCGTCGGCTCGGCGTCCAGGCGCTGCTGTTCGAGGTCGTACCGGATGAAGGCCAGCTTCTGTTCACCGTCATCGTCGACCACTGCAAACAGGTAGACCCAACGCTGCTCCTGATTCCGTTCATAGGGGACGGCGCCAATGAGCTTGATCGTCTTCTCCAGGCGCTCGATCGGCGTCCAGAAGGTCTGGGCATAACCGGTAGGGTCAGAAGGGTCAAAGGCCGACCAGTACACCGTGTTGGTTTCCTGTCCCCGGGCAAACATATAGAGGAGGTCTACCTCGTCGGCGTCGGCCCGATTCCGGCACGTTCCTCTGTGGAGGCGCGTACGCGCCTGACAGGTTGCCTCCACTGTAAGCTGGCACACGTCGCGGAAATACGACTCGAACGCCCGGGCAGCGCGGCAGGCAAAATCGGGCGTCAGACGGCTGTCGTCGCGCAAGTCATTGACGAGCTTCTGGAATGCCGGCGACTTCTTCGGGCGCAGACTCGGGACCACGATGTTTTCGGGATAGAGGAAGACAAACATCGCGGCGCGCCAGGTGGCGTAAGAACCGATCCACTGCCACTTTTCGTCGAAGTCTTCGTCCTGTATCTCCAGGCCGCTATACGTGTCCTGGATCTGACCGGTCCGAATCGACGAGAGCAATCCCTGAAGGGTCTCGATCGCCTGACCGATGCGTGTCGTCATCTGACACGCGCCCGCCTCGGTATCCATTAAGAGCCGATCGGCAAGTGATTTTGCTTTCGGGACTGCCGCGTCAGTAGTCTGGATGAGGGCATCTCGCAGCATCGGCAGGCTTGCCTCTTCCGCAGCGCGGATCGTCGAATCGAGCGCTTCAGTAACGGCCTGCTCCTGATCGATGCGAGCCTGGAGTGAGTCCTCCCAGGCCTGGCGGTCGCCGTAGCTCGCCCGCCAATCGGGTAGCACGCGCGGCAGGGGCTCCGGAAAACGGCCTGGACCGTAGTCGGGGATCTGGAAGATGTCGGGGCTCAGCGTGATGCCATGAGCCCGCTCTTCGTCTCGCCAGGCGGCATACTGTTGTTGCTTCTCGATCTGCACCAGGATGGCGAATACGTCCTCCCACTCGGCGTCCCGTACCAAATCGCCAGCATCGAGCGCCCTGTAGACCTGAAGAAGCCGGTTAAAGGCGACCCTCGTCAGGCCGAGCTGTGCGAGGCGTTGGGAAATGTTATTACCGGCCCCGGCTTCACCGTCCAGGATGATCAGGTCCTGCATCGTCACCCCGAGGCGCTGACTCACCCTGTCGCGCAGCCATGCGGGTTCATCGGGTACACGCGGTTCATTCCGAATCTGATCGAGCTGCTGGCTAACTCGGTCGTTACGATCGCGGTAGAGGGCAAATCCTTCATTCTGAGTGTGGGGCGGTTTGAAATCGCGCGTCGCGTCGATGAGGTCCGGTTCGATAAGGGGCAGGCTGTTACGGTTCGCGAGCGCTTCCTGCCACTGCTTCCGGACGCCTGCGGCGGCACGCCAACGGGGCAGGTGCGCTTTGAATGCCTGCCAGTAGGTCAGCCCGAGATTGGCCTCCTCCTGCGCCCAGTCCTGGTGCTCCTGCTCCTGCCTCCGAAGAACGCCGGCCAGAATGTCGTAAACCGCCTCCCACTCGTCTACAGACACACGTCCGGTAAGGGTAGCCTCTCTCTCCCGGGCCTGCATCAGCGTACGAAAGCGCTCTTCGTCGAGCATCAGCTCGGTGCGAAGCCGCTCCAGCGCAGCGACGAGGGCCGGATCACCCTCCGCTAACCCCCTGTTCAGCACGTCCCACACTTCGTCGAATGCGGCGGGCAGCGGATCACCGAAGACGTCCCGCAAAACGGCGTCAAAACCCGCGGCCTCGTGCCGGGTACGCAGAGCGTCGCGCCGGGGACCGAGCCACGATTCGTCCTCCAGCCACGCCTTGCGGTCATTCCAAAGCGTGATGACGTTTCGTCCAAACGGCGCGTCGGGGAGCTCAGCCCTTCCGGTCAGGTCAGGATCGACGAACGGGAGACGGGATGCCGCCACCGGCGGCCAATCGCCTTCCATCGGCACACTGAGCGAGGCCCAGAACGTCCTGGAGTCGAAGAAAATCGGAGTCTCCCGCTCTTCCTGGACCCAGGTTCGGAAAAATGCGGTCTTTTGTGCCTGCACAAGAATGGAGCGGAGCTCACGCCATTCCGGCTCCGAAACCGGCTCCCGGCTCGGCTCCTGCTCCCAGAGTCGTGCCCGGTTCCAGACCTCCATCAGCCGGGTGAAGGCTTCGACACTGAGCCTCAGCTCGCCTTCGATCCTGACGGTCGTCGCTTCCACGTCGGCGCCCTGCGATAACGAGCTCAAGAGCCTTTCGAGGTCCGCCCGTTGCGGGGCGCCGGACCATGGGGTCACGTCGACCCCGTTGTAGCTGACGGGTTGGCTCATGTGCTGGACCATCTGGTCCACGTCCGGGATTTGCACCGGGTTGCCAGCCGCATCCAGCACAGGTCTCGTCATGGCTTCAAGCTCCTGGAGCCTGGCATCTACCCACACGCGGCGTTGCGCCCAGAGGTCGAAAGCCGGGTCGCCTGCCGCGGGATTTCGGAGGTCGTCGGGGCCGACCACGTCCGGGTCGATGAGCGGCAACGTACGCTCCACATACACGTTGAGTCTTCCCGGCGAAACATCGAGGAAGTAAGCGTCCGGGTCGTCGCGAATGACCCAGCGTTCCCCCGCCTGAAGGACGATGACCCGGGCATTCGGGGAGACGGCAAGGTCGTGGTCGGTAAACACCTGTAGAAAGTTAGCCGAAAGCACCTGGTTGTCCAGCTCCTGCGCGTAGGCGGGGTCGGCAACGAATAACCATTGCTCGGTGTGGGGGAAGGCAGGCCAGTCCTGCCGGAACCACTGTGTTCGCAGGTAGGCTTTCTTCCAGGCCAGCAAGTCCGGTTCGGCCACGTTCCGAAGTGGATCGGGAAGGTCTCCGTTGGCCAGCACCGTCGCCCGTAGTCCAAACAGTCTTTCCAGGGCTTCTTCAATCAGGTCGGCCGGCAGCAGGTATAGATCGTCGAGATGCTCAAGTTCGATGCCTAACCGATCTGCCAGCGCCTGGCGCTCCTCCGCTCCGGCATGCCGGGCAAGCCGGATTTCCGCGAAGGACGTCCCCAGCTGGAGGAGCAGCGAATCGAAGGCCGCCCTACGGAACGTCGCTTCGTCGGTGGCGAGGAGATCCAGCCGGCTCCTCCAGGCCGGATCCTGCGGATCTGCAGTGGCGCGAAGATAACTCCGGAGAACTTCGACACAGAGCCGTACCTGCCGGACTTGCTCCTCGACCGCATCGCACGAGGCCGGCAAACGGCTGAAGGGTTGGTGGAAGGTCCGCGTGAGGAAATCCAGCGTAATAGCCTGGTTGTTGATCTTTACGTACGTGAGCGTATAGTCGAGCAGGTCGGCCAGATAGGCCGCCGGGCTCACGGCAGCCTCGCAGTCGTCGCACCCGCAGCGCCGAGGGAAGAGCTCCAGGATGCGGCCGCCACCCGGGACCGGCTGAAAGCCGTTGAAGATATTGCTCCGGACGTGCGTCGATAGGTTATGAAGGTAGGCATTCTGACTATTTGCCCGTTCGAAAAGACGCGCCGCCGGCAGGGCGCCGATCTCCTCTTGAATGGAATCGATGAAGTCCGTTCGCGGCGTACCCGCAATGGAAGCCACACTGGTGTAACCCTTCCCGATGAGGCGGTCATTCACCTGCGCGTCAGGCGATAGCACGCTGAGGTTGGCGTGCGCCTCGAGACGGTTTATTGCCGGCCTCATCTCGTCGCCATCGGGCAGGCCGTCCAGATGACGGAGGCCGCCCGCCGTGCGGATATCCTCCAGCGTGACGATGTCGTGCGCGTTCAAGACGTCGCGCAATTCTGTCGGGAGGTCCAGCGAGATCGCGGAAGCCAGCTCTTCGAGTGACGGCGCCGGCTTTGACGTCGGATCCGGTACGGGAACACGGATTTCTACGATGTTTTTCCCGTCAGAGCCGGCTTCAACGACGGTCTTGAAGACTTCCTTTCCCTGCGGATCGAATACGTGCAACGCAATGCGCGGCGTCGCTTCTGTCTCTCGCGTGATGCGAAATACGAGGGCGAAGAGTCCGGAGGTGTCGGTGACGTCATAGCCGAGATGTTGGGGCGTGTCGTCTCCGTTTAGCTCATATCCTCGGATCGTGTAGCCGCCGAGGGGCTTCGCCGTCTCCTCGGTGAGAAGTCTACCCATAAATTCGCGCAGCACCGTCTCGGGGGGACGTTGCTCTTGCTGCGGAGCTTTGAGACGGGTCAGGATGTCGTCGAGTGCCGGCTTCAACGACGCCGGAATGATGTGCTGATCGACGGCTGAAAGGAGCGCGTCACGAAGTGTCTTGAGGTCCAGTGCACGAAGTGCCTCCAGCGTCGGCGGCAGATTTCGCCGGCCGAACCCGTAGAACACCTCGGCAGGCAGGATGGCCTCTTCCGAAAGCCTGGCGGACCGGGTCAGAATCCTGATGTGTTCCTGTTCGGCGCCGGTCTCTCTGACCAGAAAGTCGATATCCTCCTCGGTCAAATCGGACAGCGACACGTCCAGTAGGATGGGCGTGAGGTTCGTGGCGAGGAGCTCGTATTCCGAAGGTACCGG
The DNA here is from genome assembly GCA_966250015.1 of uncultured bacterium. GTDB lineage: Bacteria > Bacteroidota > Rhodothermia > Rhodothermales > DASSAV01 > CBINFS01. The sequence continues at coordinate 15,737 of CBINFS010000027.1, forward strand.
TTCCTCGGGCAGGTCGCGTGGGGTGACCGTGAGGTTGACGGTTTCCTCTTCCGAAGCGTTTACGATCGGCTCCGAGGCGGTGAGCAAAACCCCCTCCGGGGAGAAAACGCGAACGACCAGGTCTGCCCGGGCTTTCTCGGCGCGTGCGAACTGCTTGCTCGTATAGGGTATCCGGTACCCGCCTTCTGCATCGGTTAAACTCTCCCCGAGCAACTCTTCGCGGCGCAGGTCCCGATCGAAAGCCCGCACCGTCACCGCTTCGAGTGGACGCATCTCCTTCCCGTGGATGAATACAACCTTCCCACTCACCCCATAGGTGCGTGGAGGCAACGCCTTTACGGCCTCGTCGATCAGGCGAAGCGTCCGTAGGTCTGCTTTTCCGGTCGGTGGGAGTCCTCGTTTTTGCTGGAAGTCGCGGAGCACACTTACCGCGTCCGAGCGCTTTCCGACCTCGAAGTCGTATCCAAGGAGTCGCAGTTTTTGGTGGAGGTGCTGAAGGTTTCCTTCCGACGGGGGAATACGCTTCCCGAATAGTTTCATGACGCAACCTCCTTATGTGGAATCCCCACCCTCTCTATTGCTGATTTGAGTTAGGAAACAGGTTGTATCCGTTTGCACTCAAATCATGCAAATCCTTGAATATGTCCACGGTTGGAACGACGAACACATTCCACACGAGCCTAGTCAGATCGAGCAGGTCGCCGTAAACGGGGACGAGGCCCAGTAAATCCAGAATAGCCGTTCCATAATTGCCCTGACTTGCTTCGTATGTTGCGGAAGTGATTCCGGCGCCGATCCCGATAAAGGGAACCACTTTTAAGGCAAGTATGCCCAATCCGGAAAGCCCTGCCCCAGTGAGCAGCAATTTCAGGTCAACGAAGCCGGCTCGTGAGGGTCGAGGGATGATTTTTTTGTCCAACACGTTTCCGGACAGGTCTTTCGTAATCCGAATGCGTTCTTCTATCCCATTTCGTCTTCGAAGCGTTTCGTGTGTGGTACGCTCCTTGATTTCCTCGACCACACCCGCACCGATTCCCTGCCCTCGCCCAATCTCTTCAATCTTCACCTCCTGGACGATCTTTCGTATTTTCGCGACTTCCCCTTTTTTAGCTCCCCTTACTTCGAACAGAACGGTTTCATTGACGCGCGTTTTGTATCCGGGAGCCAGCTCCTTGCCCTCATCCAGGGCTTTTCGTATGTCGTCGACGTGCTTTTTGGTGGATTCTTTCAGCTCCGCTTTGGCCCGGTTCCGAACGGCTGCCTCGCTAAGTCCCCCTTTCGCCAGCCTGTACTTGTCCCTCGATACGTCCAGTTGCTTCATGTCGACCGAATGCGCCAGTCGATCTCCTTCCTTGCTTACCAGAACGGTATCCAGGCGGGACTCCCCGACAGGGACCTGTTTACCGAGAATGGTCTGCTGTCCCTTTTGTGTTAGCAAATTATTGCCGGCTCTTTCGGTCACAGCCCCTCGTACAGCCGGGTTGTCCGGAGGATCATCGGAGTTCAGGCCAATCTGGTCGGTGAAGCGGATCGGCCTGTTTCTCGCGTACGTATACAGGCTGGCCTGCTCGACCATACCCAATGGATCACAGCTCACCCACCGTGCAAGCCAGGGTGCGTAGAAGCGCGCTCCGAAGTAGTAGAGGCCACTTTCTTCATCCCGCTCCTTTCCGGTGAAACGATAGCGTTTGCGGGAAAAGCTGCCGAAGCTGGTCTCACCGTAAGGGGTGTACTCCTCGCGGTTGATCCACCCCCCGGTGTCGTCAATCGTGAGGTTACTGCTGCCCAGGTGGTCCCCCGCGTGATACTGGATGGCCGGAGTGTTGTCTTCTGGGAAAGGAGCGCCAACACGGATGGTGGCTACGCGTTGCGTACCGTCGCGGAGATGGAGTGTATCGTGTTCCTGTCGGGTATTGCCTTGCACGCGGAGGTGGCGTTCAAAGAGCCCGTCGATGTAAACGGTTACTTCGTAATCTCCGCCCTGCAATCGTACCAGCTTCTTGATCCGCTGCCCGTTCGCGTCGTACAGATAATGTGCGAACAAAGAGGGCTCTGCACTTCCCACCTGAACGCGATAGGCCTTCATCCGGCCGCTGTGATCCCACTCGAAGTGGCGTTCGGTGTTCTCCTGAATGAGATTGCCGCTCGCATCACTGGCATACGTGTAGCGTCGACTGAATCCGTTCGTCGAAGTGACCGAGTCGATACGGTTGCTGGCCGGATCGTGGACAAAGACGCGCGTGAAGCTGCCATTGCGTGCCGTATGTTGAAGCCGTGTCAGGTTGCCCGCGGGATCGTATTCATATCGTTCCGCATATTCCCTCACGCGGGTCACGTCGGTGCATCGAGGCCTGTCGTCCCAGGGAGGGCGGTCCGGTTCGACGTCGCACTCCCGACCGGTAGCCGACAGCAGACGGTAGAGCGGATCATAAGAGAAGGAACGGTCGAGTGCATCCGAGCCATCCAGCGTATTCGGGATCCCGCCGCCCGGTGTACGATCGAAAAGTGAGGTGATGTTGCCCGCGAGATCGTAGCGATAGCCGAAATCCTGCAGCGGGGCTCCCGTTGGTCGGTAAGTAAAGGGTGCGAGCCGCGTGATGTGTTCCGTGCGTAGCCGGACGAGTCGGAAGGTCTCCGGATCGTAGGCATACCGGATCATCACCCGATTGCCGTAGACAACGAGGGTCCGCTGGCCCCTTGCATTGTAAGCAACGTGCGCTACGAAGGCTGTACCGTCCACCTCGATCTGCTCGATGGCGCCGGCGTGGTTGTACCGGGTACGCAACGTTCGTCGCCCGCCCTCTACGTCCTCCGGAAAGACAAACACCGTAATGCGGTTTAGTGCGTCGTAGCGTGCAGAAGTTCTATACTCGAATGGGTCGAGCAGGAGGGCAGCAGCGTCGGCCAGCGTCGTATTCTGTGGCGGCTGCCAGTCGATACGAAAAGCCTGTACTCCCCGGTCCGGAGGCGGCCTGCGCCGCGCGAACACATTTATCAGTCGTCGCGGTAGACTCGGCCGGGGTGGATCAAACACGGCCAGCACCGCTGAGGTACTGATCACATGCCGAATCTTCTCTTCGACATTGCCCTTGAAATCATACCGTTCGAACGTGACACGGCCCGCCTCGTCGTAATACTGGTAGACGCGGCCCAGCAGGTTCGAACGTGCCGCCGCTTCCGCAGTAAGACCGGCTTCCTTCCCGTCACCAAATATCACCCACTCGCGTAGGGATAGGTTACTCGTGTCGTCGTCCCGCGCCCAGAGCCGAATGGGCCGCCGGAGCAGGTCGTAAGCTTGAAGGACGAAAGCGCCGTTGCCGTCTCTTCGCTCCACCTCGTTGCCGGCTGCGTTCAGCACCAACCGCCGGCTCCCGGCGTCTATGCTCTCGTCACGGAGTGTTCGGTTCGCCAGGTCGTACGTGGCATGGAAAGCACGACGGCCAAGCGGATCGATCACCTGGACCTGGTTACCCCGAATGTCGTAAGTAGAGCGCGTCACGTACCAGGTGTTGACGGGATCCTGTCCGTTGCGCTCAACCGATTCGACCGTTCGACCCAGCGCATCCAGGGCGATGCTTACGGGTGTATCCCAATGGTCCTGATAGGCCTGCGTCTCAGTGTGGTGGGTCCGGCTGGCGTTGTCGTTCTCGTCGTAGGTGTAGGTTTCCCACGCCGTCGGGGTGAACCGGGACGGATCGGATAGACTCTCAGGAATACCGTAGATCACGCGCTGCTCCGATCCGTCCGGGTGGACCGTGCGGGTGATCTGACCTCGCGGATCGTAATACATCGTGATCCGCTGCCCTCGCTCCGCGTCACGCTGGGGCGCGAAGTCCCATCCGGTTGAGAAAAACGGCTCGTACTTCTCGACCACACGGCCTTTGTTATCGTACGTCTGCCAGCCACTAACCGCTACTCGGACGGGATCGTTTACCCCTCGCGTCCGCCCAACGACGTCCGCCCGGGTGCCGGCAAGATCGCCCATGTCGGCGGGTAGTACGTTTCCGACCGATACGTCACCAAACAACGTGTCTTCGGCCTGGGTCCGGGTCTGAAGTACCTGTCCGAAGCCGTCTGAATACACGACCGTCGTGATCGTCTCGACACGCTCGGGCTGTGGCACGTCGGCGGACTGGGCGTGAAACGTGCGCCGCACCGTACGGACAAAAACGGGCAGCCTGGCTCCGGGTGGGCTGTTTTCGAAAGCCATCAGATCATATTCGAAGCGTATCCCAGGCACTTCGGGTGTATCGCCTACATTCTCGCCCTCCTTCCCCATGACGGCGATCCAGGCGGGCAACCCCAGAGGGGTGTATCCGAAAGCCTGGCGATTGCCATTCGGATCGGTCACCAGATACGGTTGGAAAACACGATAATCGTAGGAAGCCGTCGTGGTGAGGCCGACCGGGTCGGTGACGCGTTCTGGCAGCAAATCAAAGCGGTCATAGGCTATCGTGGTGTCGTTCCCGAATGGATCACGGGTCGTCACGAGCAGACCTCTTCGCGCCCCGGGCCGGTTACGCTGGAAGTCGTATTCACATCGTTTTGTGGGCGCGTAATAACCCCTTTCGTATGGTGTACCCGCTCTGCCGTCGTGATACGTGTAGCCTGCCAGCGCCGGCAGGCGGTCGCGGAAATCCTGCGGGTACTCGGCCGGCCACGTGACCACCCCGTCCGGTGCCAGGTACGGCGGTTCCTCGGGCGGATCCAGCACCCGATCGCCGCTCCGGTATGCCTCACGGAGGATCTCGGGCGTTAAGACGAGCGTCTCGGTGCGTACAAGGGCTCCGTGGTCACCGAGCTGGCCGTAAGGCAGTCCCCGGAACGCAGGCCCATCAAAGAAGCTGAGGGTATGGTCGATGATCGCGCGCGGTGCAGTGCCGTTCGAAATGCTCTCCTTGAGCTCGAACAGGCCTTCCCGGCCACTGTTCAGGATCTCATAGGTCGTTGTGCTTGCGACGCGGTCGGTGATGTAGACGCCGCCGCTATCTCGCTGGGCGTACTCGGTAATCGTCTGCGTCGCAAGGTATTGCTCCATCCTGCGCGCATGCTCGAGGATGTACGCCGGCGTGCCGGCGGGCAGCACTCTGCTCGGTACCTGATTCTCTTGCTCCAGGTTGGATCGTCGCCATCGCGGGACAGCGATGTTGATCTGGGATCGTGCCTGCCCGTACGCGTCGTAGTCTTCAGTAAAGCTGAATCGTGTCATTGGCTCATCGCCACGTTCCCACTGCGTGGTGCGCTGAGCCGTTTGATGCGGGAAGAAAATGCGGAGCCGGTCCTCGCCGAATCCCGGCGGGGATTCCTCGCGCAGGCCGTAGCGGGATTCCGAAACCGTGTAGGGGTGAATCTGCCGCTCCGTTCCGTCCAGCGCGTAAAGCTCGGTGCGCAGTATCCGGCCCCTCAGCGCGCGGAGCGCATCGCGTCTGGCGCGGCGTGGAAGGGTCCTCAGCAGGACGGTTACATTGTCCTCGCGCCCTAACAGGGGAGGGTCTCCCCGCCAGTATTCCCCACTGTAATCGGCTTCGTGCCACTCCCCGGTTGCTTCGCCGATGGGACCCTGGTGAAACCACGTCCTGGTAAGTGTGGGCGGAGAGAAAAAAATTGTATCGACGCCGGTAAAGGTCATTTCTTCCCCGTGCAGGCCGGGCGTGTTATAGCGCTCGAACGTCTCCGTATCGAGCTGCTCCACCATGCCAAAGCCGCGGAACTCCCGCTCCGCTCCATCCCAGTATCCGTGATGGTAGCGGTACTCCGTCGTCAGTTTACCCCGAGAAAGCTCGTCTATGACTTCGACGCAAGCGACCACCTGGACGGGGAACGGCAGCGGCGTCTGCCAGCGCGTCTCGGGGCGTCGCTGGTCTTCGAGGTAGAACCGGGTAGACGGTGCGTATCCAATGCGGGTCACCGCCCCCAAGTGGTTGTTCATCTCGTGGAGCAGGTAGGGCTTGAGCCCGCCGGTGAAGTCGAGAAAGAACATGCGGCCGCGCGTCAGCCCGTTCGCATCCGTGCTCCAGAGTACACCATTGATGCCGGTACCGAGCAGGTCGACCAGTCGCACCGCGGTCAGGTCTGATACCGGGGGGGTGCCGTCTATCTCGACGGGGTCGCTCCAGCCGTTACCACTCTGGTTGATCCAGAGCAGGACTTTGCAGTGATCGACGTAGACCAGGTCGGCCAGGCCATCACCGTCAACGTCGCCGATCAGGATGCGCCGGGGATCGTAGCCGTAAGGAAATCGGGGGCTGTCGTGCATGTGTATGCGTCGTCCCCAATTGCCACGGCCCAGGTTCGGCCAGTATTCGACGTTGCCGTCGTATACGAGCACGATGTCCTGCAAGCCGTCTCCGCTCATGTCGGCCCACCTCACGCGCGGATCGGAGAATGGGACGTTCGGGAAATCCTCGATGACCCGTCGTTCGACGTGGCGCGTGCCGTTCCAGCCCTCCTCCGGGTCGTTGAAGTAACACTCCAGACGGGTTCCGGACCGGATCGCGTCGGTCACACCGTCACCGTCCAGGTCCACGAGCTGCACCTCTGGATCTTGCAGGTTGAAGCTGGGCGCCTGCCGGTAGCGCTGAAAGGATCGACGATCCCATTCGCCATTGAACAGAAGCGGGAAGTAGCCGTGGAGCCCGTTTGTAGAAACCAGCAGGTCGATTCTGCCGTCTCCATTGGCATCGATGAGCTGAACGCCCGGATCGGCGAGCTGAAGCCCGGCCGGTGCGTCACGCATTGGTCGCGGCACGTCGAACCGCCCGCCGCCGAGATTGCGCCAATAGCGAACCGTGCCGTTCATCTCCAGGATGTCGGGCAGGCCATTTCCGAACAGGTCGGCTAATTCCAGGTCCGGACTGGCAAGCGATTGTGCCGGCAAGTCTCTGCCTTCCAGGGGTAAAAAGTCGCGTCCCTCCGGCGCGAACGGTGTATACGCGAATTCGAGTGGCGGGAGCTCCTGGGTGTGCTGGTCGGGGGCTGCCTGGCTTTCGTCATAGCCGACTACCCGGATCTCACTCAGTAAGGAAGCCCCATTGTGCGGCAGCACCATTTCCGGCAGCTCATCCGCCGTTACCCGCTCGTCGAGGTAAACCAGCTCGTAGGTGCGCACCAATCTTTCCTGTCCAGCGTGCGTCCGAACCAGGATACGTTTGCAGCGCCTTCGAGTACGCACCTCGAAGCCGGCGCGGTAGTCGGAGAACGGATAAAGGCGGCTTCTGGCCAGCCATCCCGGATCATATCGTTCAGGGAGATCCTGGTATTCGAACGTGACGGACACCAGAAACTGCTCTGTCCCCTGCGCATCTTCAAAGTCGACGTACCGGATTTGCCTCAAGTAGAGCTGGTTCCAGTGGTGCGGCCCCGCTTCACCTGTATCCCGCTCATGGGTGTAGACGATTCGATTGCCGAAGGAATCGAGGGTCTCAGTGAGACTCCATGCGAATACTTTTTCTCTACTGGCCGGGTCGGCCAGGACGGCGGGGTCCTGCCACGTCCCGTCCGCTCCCGGGGGGCGGGGCGTTCCGTAGCGGCTCACGAGCCCATCCCTGCTCTGGACCTCCCAGTAATCGTTATCCGAAGTGCGGTGGTGGTAGATGCGTGCGAACAGGCCTTCGGTTCGAGGCCGGTAGCGTGTCCACCCTTCCGCCGTTTCCACCGGCACGAGGTCCTCGGCACCGGAGAGGATGAACGTATCCCTTTTATCATCGTAGCGAGGCACGCCTTTGGAGGTCTTCCGCGTAACGCCGGGCACGCTCAGGCGCCATCCGACCCCGAAGGGTCCGCCAGCGTTGCCGGTGCTGTAAACGAGATTGAGCGCCGGTTGAAAGCTGCCCCGGCCGGGCGGAAGCGCAATTGGAACGGAAAAGTTGCCGGTGCCCGAGTGCAGGTCAGGAGAGAAGGTCTCACCGATACCGCTTAGCGCACCGCCTCCATTCGGCAGCGAAATGACCTGACTGGACGTGCCTGATTGGTTGCTCATCGGTTCGTCCCCGCTGGGTAAAAAACCCGAAAGGACATCCGAACCCAGGAGTGGCAGATCCTGCAGCGAGAAAGATGATGTGGTCTACTAAGGCATAGCGCCAGATTTGCCAGCCAGTCTCACACGTCGGCAGCACATTCCACCAGTGGAAATCCAGGTATCTCGGTTTCGATCCTTTGGCCAGAGGCCATTCGGATGTCTCTACGAGTAAACACTATCCCACGAAAATATAATCTCATAACGCTGACTTGTAAAGCGTCAATCCAAGGTCAATCGAGCCTGACCCACCTTGCGGACGTCCTCGTAAGGCTGATCTGAAAGCGCTGATCCGGAGAGTCGTTGTGCAGACTGGCAGTACTTCAGGACCATCCAATGATCCCGACGCACAGGAGCCTTCCGTCACGTCGGGGCTGGAGCACTGATGTAACGGTCCTGTTCTTTCAAGTATAGAACTCACCGTATCTCGTTTGTGCGGCGTGTCATTCTTTGCTGGTCCACCGCAGTGCACAAGTCACTGCGCAACGATTGTGACAATGACCGACCTACTCGAACGCGCCAGAGAGTCATACCAGCGGCAGCAGTGGACGGATGCCTATACTCGGCTGTCGGCAGCCGATCGGGAGATTCCGCTCGAACCGGAGGACCTCGAGCGGCTCGCAACGTCGGCCTGTCTGGTGGGCAAAGAGGAAGACAGCGCCGAGAATTGGGTGCGGGCTCATCAGGAGCATTTACGTCGCGGCCAGGTGGCGCGTGCGGTCCGCTGTCTGTTCTGGTTGGCACACGGACTGTTGAACCGGGGCGAGCACGCCCGCGGAGGGGCGTGGATCACCGAAGCCCGGCGCTTGCTCGACGAGGCGCCGCAAGATTGTGCAGAAAGAGGATATCTGCTCCTACCCGTTGCCATAAAGCATCTTGACGACGGAGATGCCGCCAGTGCGTGTGAGGTGCTCCAGCAGGCTGCCGAAATCGGCGAGCGTTTCGACGACTCGGACCTGATTGCGCTGGCGCGGCACGGGTGGGGACGAGCCCTGATCCGAAACGGCGATTCCGGTGAAGGGGTGCGCATGCTCGATGCAGCGATGGTTGTCGTAGAGGCCGGCAACGTGTCTCCAATCGTTGCCGGTGAAGTCTATTGCAGCGTGATATCGGGCTGTCTGGAGGTCTACGATCTTCAACGGGCACAGGAGTGGACTTCCGCCCTGACCCACTGGTGTGCGTCTCAACCCGACCTCGTTCCCTACAGCAATCAGTGCCTGGTACGTCGTGTGGAGGTCATGCAGCTACACGGTGCGTGGCCGGAAGCCCTCGATACGGTGCAACGAGCGTGCGAGCGGTGCCTCGACGGACTCGACCAGGTGGCGACCGGGGCTGCTTTCTATCAACAGGCCGAGCTTCACCGTCTCAGTGGTGATTTTGTCGAGGCCGAAGAAGCTTATCGACAGGCAAACCGGTGGGGGCGAAATCCACAGCCCGGCCTGGCGCTACTGCGGCTCGAACAGGGGCAAATCGACACCGCAGCGGCGGCTATTCGTAGTCAATTGGACGAGACGCATGAGCGCCGATTGCTGTCCAGGCTTCTCCCGGCGTGTGTCGACATCATGCTTGCCGCAGGAGATATTCGGATGGCCCGTGTCGCAGCAGACCGGCTGTTGCAGCTCGCCGCCGAACTTGCCGCGCCGTTCCTGCAAGCGGTTGCCGATCGCGCTCACGGGGCCGTGCTGCTCGCGGAGGGAGATCCACGCTCCTCCCTCGATTTCTTGCGTCGTGCGTGGGAGATCTGGCAAGCCCTCAGAGCGCCCTATGAAGCAGCGCGTGTTCGCGTCCTGATCGCAGTGGCCTGCAGGGAGCTTGGGGACGAGGACACGGCGGCGCTGGAGCTCGACGCAGCGCACTGGGCTTTCCGGCAGCTTGGCGCGGGACCGGATGTGATCCGCGTCGAGGAGCTCGCCAGGAAGGGAGAAACCGGGGGCACGAGTGGGCTGACGCCGCGCGAAATTCAGGTGCTACGCCTCGTCGCTTCCGGCAAGACCAACCGGATCATCGCAACCGAATTGTTCATCAGCGAGAAAACCGTAGCCCGTCACGTGAGCAACATCCTGGGCAAGCTAGGGCTCTCCACCAGGGCGGCAGCCACTGCATTTGCCTATCAACAGGGTCTCGTCTAAGCGCGTCTACATAGAATTACCCATTTCTACAGGCCGGGCACGATTGGTTAATCCTCCCGATTCGGTGACTTCGGGCGCTCGATACTTTTTACCCGAAAGATACCGCCAACAGTAATACAGGGAGGTGACCATGAGCACTCGGCAAGAAATGATGGAACTGGACCGGCCTTCTCACGTCGACGACACCCGGGAGCGGTTGCTGGCCGGCATACCGGTCGCGGAGAGGCAGCTAAATCTTGCGGGCATCTCGACCGCTGTGCTCGAGCGCGGTGAGGGTCCGCCAATCGTCCTACTTCACAGCTCGGGCGAGTTCGCTGCCCTCTGGATGCGGGTGATTCCAGACCTTGCGGTATCCCACCGTGTGATTGCCCCCGATCTCCCGGGGCACGGCGCTTCAGCCCCGGGAGACGGCAAATTGGATACGGGACGCGTGCTGGCGTGGCTCGACGAATTGATCGGCCAGACTTGTCCTGCACCTCCCATACTGGTGGGACATGGACTCGGCGGAGCCATGGCAGCCCGTTTCGCCGCTGCGTACAGCGATCGTCTCCGCCGGCTGGTGCTCGTCGATAGCTTTGGCCTGGCTCCGTTCGAGCCGGAGCAGAGCTTCGGCACGGCCATGAGCCGTTTTCTGGAGGAGCCAACCGAGCGTACGCGGGACGATCTCTTCCGGCAATGCTTCGTCGATCTGATCGGGTTGCGCGAGCAACTGGGCGAGACCTGGTTGCTCATCGCAGCCTACGCGCTCGATCGAATGCGTGCGCCAGGTATGGGCGCCGCGCTCGGGAGTCTGATGCCAACCTTCGGCATGCCGCCGATTGCCACATCCGACCTCATGCGGATCGACGTTCCCGTTACCCTCATCTGGGGACGGCACGACCTCCAGGTGCCCCTTCGCATAGCCGAAGCCGCAGCCACATGCTACGGATGGCCACTTCACGTCATAGAGAACGCCGGTGACGATCCCGCTATGGAACAGCCGAAAGCTTTTCTTGAAGCACTTCGGGCCGCTCTGGCGCAATCGACTGCAACGGAGGTAACGCCATGAGGGAAGCTACCTATGACATAACCGGACGCAATGGCGGCGTCGTCACGCTTGCTTCGGAGCCAATTGCCGGGCTGGGATCGCAAGTCGAGGGCTCGCTGCTGCGCATGGGCGACGATGGCTGGGACGATTCCATACGGGTCTGGAACGGTACGGTCAACAAAGCCCCCGCACTCGTCCTGCAGCCAACCTCGGCTCGCGACGTCTCCGCGGCCGTTCGCTTTGCGCGTGACCACGGATTACTGCTCAGCATCAAAGGCGGCGGACACAATATTGCAGGGACTGCCATCGCTGAAGGTGGCCTGATGCTCGATATGTCGCGCATGCGCGGGGTCAAGGTCGACGCTGACGCGAGGCTCGCACACGTTTTACCCGGATCCCGGTTGGGGGACGTCGATCAGGCCACGCAGGCACACGGTCTGGCAACGGTGCTTGGTTTCGTCTCAGAGGTGGGCGTCGCAGGCCTGACCCTTGGCGGCGGGATCGGATACCTCACGCGCCGTTTCGGATACGCCGTCGACAACCTCGAAGAGGTCGAGATCGTCACGGCAGATGGAGTTGTCCGTACGGCCAGCCGCAATCGTGATTCCGACCTTTTCTGGGCTGTCAGGGGAGGCGGCGGCAACTTCGGCGTCGTAACACGCTTCACCTTTCGCCTGCACGACGTCGGCCCGACCGTCTACGGCGGCCTAATCGCCTGGCCTTTCGAGCGGGCTGATGACGTGTTTCAAGCCTATCGTAAATTGACCGACGAAGGGCCTCGAGAGCTGTCCGTGTGGTTGGTCCTGCTTTTTGCCCCACCAGCGCCCTTTGTGCCCGAGGAGTGGCGGGGTAAGCGAGTCTGTGCCATGGCGGTCTGCTATACGGGTGACCTGGACGCCGTCGACCGTGTCCTTGCTCCGATCCGGGCGCTGGGGGATCCAGTCGTCGATCTGCTCAAAGCCCAGCCTTACACGCAGGTCCAATCCTACCTCGATGCGACCGAGCCGAAGGGCCTTCACTATTACTGGAAGACCGAGTATCTCGCCGGGTTGGGCGACGACCTTCTGTCGTCCGCTCGCAACCTGTTTGCGGAATGCCCTCTTCCGGGAGCAGAGTTTGGCTTCCTGCACCTCGGTGGGGCGCTCAACGACCATGATGAACAAGATGGGGCCGTCGGCAACCGGGATGCCCGGTTTGTCCTGGGTGTGAAGGGCAGGTGGGCGCCGGACGACTTCGCCGCAAGTGATTACCGGGACTGGATACGAGATTCGTGGGGCAGGCTCCGGCGTTTCTCAACCGGACGTACCTACATCAATTTCCAGACGGCAGACGAAGACGATGAGCGTGTCCGGGCGACGTACGGGGTCAATTACGAACGCCTCGTCGAGGTCAAAAAGAAATACGATCCCGAGAACCTGTTTCGGATGAATCGCAACATCAGCCCGGTAGGCTAATGGGGTCACGGTGCACGCAAAGCCGGATGGAACCGTTGACGGAGGTATAAGTGCTTCTTATACTTAAAAGCCGTGTGGTGTACCTGGCAAACCAGTTCGAACACCCTCCGGGAGTGTGCGGATGGCTCGTGAGGATGTTATGTGGGACTGAAGCCGTGCGCCTGGATGTGGATGATTGACTGGCCCCGGAGCACCCGTGCATGAACAAGCCCGTTCTGCTGACCGTTGACGACGACCCCGAAGTCCTTAACGCCATCGAGCGTGACCTCAGGCACCACTTCCGTTCCGACTATCGGGTGATCAAGTCGTCTTCCGGGGCCCAGGCCCTCGACGTGCTCCGCGAGCTCAAACAGCGCGGCGCACAGGTCGCTCTTTTCCTCGTCGACGAGCGCATGCCGCACATGACCGGCACGCAGTTCCTGCTCGAGGCGGTCGAGATCTACCCCGACGCACGGCGCGTGCTGCTCACGGCGTACGCCGACACGGAAACCGCCATCACCGCGATCAACAAGGTCAGGCTCGACCATTACCTCCTCAAGCCGTGGGAGCCGCCCAGCACGCGGCTCTACCCGGTGCTTGACGACCTCCTCTCGGACTGGTTCGCGCGGGCAAGGCCGGTCTTCGACGGCATACGCGTGGCGGGCAACGCGCTCACTCCAGCTTCCTACACCATTAAGGACTTCCTCGCGTCGAACCAGGTGCCCTACCAGTGGCTCGATGTGGAAACCGATCCGGCTGCCCGCGAGCTCGTCTCTGCGAACGGCGACGCGGCGCGCCTGCCCGCGGTGTTCTTCCCCGACGGTTCTACCCTGTACCAGCCCACGCTGCACGAGCTGGCCGAGAAGGTCGGGTTGCAGACGCGTGCCCGGGCGCCGTTCTACGACCTGATCGTCGTAGGCGGCGGTCCCGCCGGCCTGGCAGGCGCCGTCTACGGCGCTTCGGAGGGCTTGCGCACGGTTATCATCGAACGAAACGCTCCGGGTGGACAGGCCGGGACGAGCTCGAGCATCGAAAACTACCTTGGATTTCCGGGAGGGGTGAGCGGAGCCGACCTCGCCAGACGCGCCGTGGCGCAGGCGAAACGCTTCGGCGCGGAAATCATCACCGCCCGTGAAGTGGTCGAAATCAGGCGTGAGGATCCGTACCGAAAAGTAATCCTAGCTGACGGGTCGGAGCTGACCGGGTACGCCATTCTGATCGCCCCTGGCATGGAGGTGCGGCGCCTCGAAGCCGACGGCCTCGACGACTTTCTCGGCGCAGGCGTGTATTACGGCGCCGCTCTCACCGAGGCGGCGACCTATCGCGGTTGCGACGTGCTCGTCGTGGGCGGGGCCAACTCGGCCGGCCAGGGGGCGATGTTCTTCTCGCGTCACGCCCGCAAGGTCACGATGCTCCTGCGGGGTCCTGACCTTTCAGCCAGTATGTCGCGCTACCTCGTCGACCGCATCCACGAGACGCCGAACGTGGAGGTGATGGCCAACAAGCGGGTAACTGCCGTCCGTGGCAACGGGCGGCTCGAAGCGGTGAAGGTGGTCGACACCATCACAGGCGAAGAGCGCGAGCTGGCCGCCTCCGCCATGTTCATCTTTATCGGGAGCGCGCCGCGAACGGCCCTCTGCGCCGACCTCGTGATGCGCGACCCGCAGGGCTTCGTGCTCACCGGGCTCGACGTGATGGCCGGAGGTCGGCGGCCCGCCGGTTGGCGCGAAGCGCGTGACCCATTCCTCTTCGAAACCAACGTTCCCGGTGTTTTTTGCGCCGGCGACGCCCGCCACGGCTCCGGCAAACGTGTGGCGGCGGCCGTCGGCGAAGGATCCGCGACGGTGGGCATGATACACCAGTACCTTCAGACGGTGTGACGCGATGACTTATCCTCAACCAAAGGTAGACGACGCCGACATCATAACCCGGCTCGCTTCGCACAAAATGATCGGAAAGGCGCCCCTTCCGGAGCTGGAGTGGCTGGTTGCACACGGCAGCCTCGTACACTTTTCACCCGGCGATATCGTTGCGCGCAAAGGCCAGCCGGTCGATTACATGTACGTCGTCCTGAAGGGGAAGCTGTCTCACTTTACCGACCAGGGCGGCATCTGGCGCAAGGTAATGACGTGGCGAGAGGGGGATGTGGTTGGCTTTCTGCCTTATTCGCGCATGACGGCCGCACCGGGCAACTCGATAATCGAAGAGCCCACCGACATGTTCCAGGTCGCACGGGTCCACCTCGATTCGATTGCGGCCGAGTGCCCCCACGTCACGGCGGAGCTCGTGCACGGCATGGTCGACCGGGCCCGTGCCTTCAAGTCGAGCGACCTTCAGGTGGAGAAGATGGCGTCTCTTGGGAAGCTCGCGGCGGGGCTCGCGCACGAGCTGAACAATCCGGCCTCTGCCGCCGCTCGGAGCGCAAAGCTCATGGCGCATGCGCTCGTCGAGTCCGACCAGGCAGCCCGCGCGCTCGGCGCGGCTGGTCTTAACCCGCAAGAGCTTGCCCTCATCGACCGCGTCCACACCATCTGCATTGATACGGCCGCCACGAGTGTGCTCACACCGCTCGAGCGGTCGGACCGTGAAGAGTCGATCGCCGAGTGGCTCGAGGATCACGGCCTCGACGAGTCGCTCGCCGCGTCCCTCACGGATACCGACGTAACTCTCGCCGTGCTCGACGAGCTTGCAGAAACCCTCTCGGGCGAAAAGCTGAGCGCGGCGTTGCGTTGGATGGCGGCCGGGTGTACGGTTCGCGGGTTGTCGCGCGACATCGAACGTGCGGCAGCGCGCGTCCATACGCTGGTGAGCGCCGTAAAAGGCTTCACGTACATGGACCAAGCGACGACGCCCGGTCCGGTCGACGTAATCCGGGGTCTCACCGACACGTTGACCTTCATGGCTGCCAAAGCGCGTGGGAAATCGGCTTCACTGTCTGTCGAAGTGGCGCCGGACCTCCCACACGCCCTCGGTTTTGGCGGCGAGCTGAATCAGGTGTGGGCGAACCTCGTCGATAACGCACTCGATGCGGCGCCCGTCGGTGGGCGTGTAGTGGTGTCGGCGCGCCTCGAAGGTGAATGGGTCGTCGTTCGCATAATCGACGACGGTCCAGGCATCCCCGAGGACGTGATAGGCAGGATTTTCGACCCGTTCTTCACCACGAAACCCGTAGGGGAGGGCACGGGCCTCGGCCTCGACATCGTCCGCCGCCTCGTGGACCAGAACAACGGCCTGGTCGACGTCGAATCCACCCCCGGCCGCACCGAATTCCGCGTCTCCCTGCCCATAGCCCCGTGAACCCTGTGCGCACGTGAAGGATATTGAACTGCAATCCGCAGATGACGCCGATGTGCGCTGATGAAATTGGAGATGGGGTAGACCGACGGCGGAATGTCAAAATTTGTTCTCAGCCTTAACCAACACTCATCTCCGCGAAAGCGGAGATCCGGGACAGGGCTACGTGAGGTAGAACCTTGTAGGCTTGCTGACTCACTTAAATCCTGGCTCGGAGGCCGGGATGTCGTGGATTTGAGGCGAATGCAGTCGTGAGACACTGCGCCGACCGTGCCCCACGGCAGGACTTGAAATATGATAAACCCATAAATAACTAGTCATTCCGGACTTGATCCGGAATCTATGCGGGGTTTTGTATGGCAGAAACCTATGGGTATATCGCATGCTCACATGGATCCCGGCTCGGAGGCTTGTTTGACGTGTTTTTGAGGCAATCAGTAGAAAATCACACCCAACTTCTGTCTACTCACTTTCAAAACATTATCAGCGTACATCTGCGGAGAGTAATTATCCAGAAGTCCTTCGCGTGAGAAAAAAACTTCGTTGAGTGGACAAAAAAGCGCCCCGGAAGTCAAGCTGGCTCCGGGGCGTTTGGCCAATGGTATAAAAGTCCGGTTAAGGCTCTATGACTTCGACGCCCACCTCGAACGGCTGGCCGTTGATGACCATCTTGAGTCTCGTGCTGGTTCCAGCCTCATAGACGGGCTTTGAGGCTGCCGCATGTGTTTCTTCAGCCGGGGCAGCCGGGGTCTCGGGCGCCTTCTCCGGAGCCGGTTGGGTCGTGATACTCGGATTTCTCGGTCCCTGGCTACGTTCGGCGAAGAATCTGGGCGCCACCTGAGGGAACATCGCGTAGGTAAGCACGTCGCGGTCGCTTCCATCGCAACCGGGCAGGGCGGTAGCGGCGGCTTTCAGCTCCTCCCATTCCGGCTTCAGCAGGTCGGCCGGGCGGCACGTGATGGGCTCTTTCCCGGTCTGCGCGCGAGCCTTCTCGATCAGCTCGGGGTTTCGCTTGCCGGCGGTTTCACCGTAATAGCCGAGCATGAGGTCCGCAAATTCGCCTGTCAGGGCTTTGTAGCGCCCCATGAGCACGTTGAAGACGGCCTGGGTTCCGACGATCTGGCTTGTGGGCGTCACCAGCGGCGGATAGCCGGCGTCCTCGCGGACCCGCGGCACTTCGGCCAGCACCTCGGCGAAACGGTCTCCCGCGCCCTGCTGCTTGAGCTGATTCTCCATGTTCGACAGCATCCCACCGGGAATCTGGCTGTCGAAAATTTCGGTCTCCACCCCGATGAATTTTGATTCGAATGCAGCGTAGTGCGGCCGGACTTTGGCAAAGTGTGCGTTGATCTTGAGCAACCGCTCCTTGTCGAGACGCGTCGTGTATTCGGTGCCCTTCAGCATCTCCACCAGCGATTCGGTCGGATTGTGGCCGGACCCGAGGCTCATCGACGAGATGCACGTATCGACGATGTCCGCACCCGCCTCGATGGCCTTTTGCAGGCTGACCAGCGTTACGCCCGTTGTCGAGTGGACGTGTACGTGGACGAGCATGTCCTTGCCGCAGGCTTCCTTGATGCCTTTTACGATGTCGTAGGCAGGCTGCGGGCGAAGCAGCGCGGCCATGTCCTTCAGGCAGATCGAGTCGCACCCAAGGTCCTGCAGCTCACGCGCCATGTCGACGAACTTCTCCGTCGAGTGGAGCGGGGAGATGGTGTAGCAGATGGTCCCTTGCGCGTGTTTGCCCGTGCGGCGGACCGCCTCGAGGGCGCGCTTGATGTTGCGTGTGTCGTTGAGCGCATCGAAGACGCGGAAGACGTCGATGCCGTTCTCGGCCGACTCTTCGACGAAGCGGTCGACCACCGTGTCCTCGTAATGGCGGTAACCCAGCAGGTTCTGGCCGCGCAGAAGCATTTGCAGGCGGCTGTTGGGCATCAGGCGCCGGAACGCACGCAGACGCTCCCACGGATCCTCGTTCAGGAAACGGATGCAAGCGTCGTAAGTCGCGCCGCCCCAGCATTCCACACTCCAGTAGCCCGCCTTATCGATGTCTTCGCAGGCCGGAATCAGATCTTCCGTCGCCATACGTGTGGCAAGCAGGCTCTGGTGCCCGTCTCGTAGGACAAGCTCGGTAACTTCGATGATACGTGACATGGGTGGTATTCGCTTTTGATTGTCGTGACGCGCCCGTCGAGCTTGTGTGCTCGACCTCACCTTCCGAACCCGAACCCGCCGCAGCGGGACGTGAGAGCAGTTGGAAAGAGGAGCGTGCGAGTCCAGTGCCGAATTGGGTTACAAGATAGTAAAAACGTAGAGGCTAAGCCGATTGATCCCGGAAAAGGCCGCATGGGGCAGGTGAACAGCCTTGCGCCCAAATAATGTACAAAAAGCTCCGAAATCGCCCGAAAGACGCCTTTTTCGCATCATTCTGGCCCTTTCTGGGTGTGTATGGGAGGCCGTGTAACCTGTTGAATAATGCGTGTAGACTTCTGTACACCAGTCCCTGAACGTGGCGATTGCTACCCCTAAACATACCCTGATTCGGGTTGGCTGACGTGTTCGGCCGGCTTCAAAAGGTCTTGACAGAGCAGAGTAGCCGGTCTATAATGAGGCGACGCTCCGACGAGCGCCTGCAAGCGTTTTTTGGGGCCCTGGCTCCTCCGGGGACAGCCTGTATTCATCCCTGACTTTCAGCATCGCGAGCACCCATCTGCCTTCACCCGGCAGGCGGTGCGGCTCGCCGGCCTCCAGGGCCTTTCCCACTCAACAGGTAACGTAACTCCCCGCCATGAACAGACCCTCTTCACTCCGATTGGCAGCGCTTCTTCCGGTTTTGCTGCTTCTTTTTGCGGGCACGGCCTTCGCCCAGTCAGCTACCCACCGCCTGATCCTGAACGCCGACGCCCCAAAGGCTACCATCAACCGCCACATTTACGGCCACTTCGCCGAACATCTCGGACGTGGGATCTACGACGGTTTCTGGATTAAGGGAGCCGACGGCCAGTGGCAGCTCAACCAGCCCGTCGTCGAAGCCATGCGCCGCCTCAATCCGCCGAACGTCCGTTGGCCCGGAGGCTGCTTTGCCGACATCTACCACTGGAAGGACGGCATCGGCCCTCGCGAGGAACGGCCTACCATCGTCAATACGCTCTGGGGCGGCGTCACCGAGGACAACAGCTTCGGCACCCACGAATACATGGAGCTCGTCGAAGCCCTCGGCGCCGAACCGTTCATCGTGGGCAACGTCGGCAGTGGGACGATCGAAGAGATGTCAACCTGGTGGGAATACGTGAACCACCCGGGTAAGAGCCCCATGGCTGACCTCCGGGCCGAGAACGGCCACCCGGAGCCCTGGAACGTGCGCTTCTGGGGTGTCGGGAATGAAAGCTGGGGCTGCGGCGGCAACATGACCCCCGAATATTACGCCAACGAATACAAGCGGTTTGCCACGTACCTGCCCTCTTACGGCGACGTCCGCGCATTCCGCATTGCCACCGGCCCGGCCGGAAGCGACTACCGCTGGACCGAGGTCCTGATGCGCGAGGCCGGCCACATGATCGACGGCATCGACCTGCACCACTACACCGTCGTCGGGACGTGGGCCAACAAGGGACCGGCAACCGGCTTCTCGGAAGCTCAGTGGATGGGGGCGATGAAAAAAGCCCTCGAAATCGATGAGATCATCACGCGCCACTCGGCCATCATGGACCAGTACGATCCGCGGAAACGTGTGTGGCTCATCGTGGGCGAGTGGGGCATGTGGCACGACGTTGAACCGGGGACGAACCCGGGCTTCCTCTATCAGCAGAACTCCCTCCGGGACGCCCTCGTGGCCGCCATCTCGTTCAACGTCTTCAACAACCACGCCGACCGCGTGCGCATGGCCAACATCGCGCAAACCATCAACGTGCTCCAGGCCATGATCCTGACCGAGCCGGGCACCAACCGCCTCGTCCTGACGCCGACCTACCACGTCTTTGAGATGTACAAAGGACATCAGGATGCCGAGCTGATTCCCGTGACCCTCGACGCGGGTGAATACACGTTCGGCGACGACACCATCCCGGCGCTGTCCGCCTCGGCCTCGATCAAAAACGGGCGGGTGCTGCTGACGATCGCCAACCTGGACCACAACGCACAGCGCACCGTCGACACCTCGCTGCGGGGCATGTCGTTCACGCGTGTATCCGGACGAATCTTGACGGGAGACTCGATAGACGCGCACAACACCTTCGACGAGCCGGACAACGTGGCGCCCGTCGCCTTCGATGGCGCCCGGCTGGAGGGCGACCGGCTAACGATCACACTGCCTCCAAAGTCCATCGTGGCGCTGGAGCTCGAATAGAGAGGCAATCCACTCTACGGATTGATTTTTCAGAACGTTCAGGGGGCATCGGCAGACCTGTCGATGCCCCTAATTTTGCTATGTTGCCTTATCGGCCTTCAGTAAGGCGGAAGAACTCCGCACGTAATTCGGGGTCCTCGGCGTAAACGCCTCTGAAGGCGGTCGTCACGGTGGATGATCCCGTCTTTTCGACGCCGCGCATCATCATGCAGAGATGTACGGCGTCCACCATCACCGCGACGCCGCGAGGCTGAAGAACGTCCTCGACCGCCTGCGCGATCTGCCGTGTCAGCCGCTCTTGCACCTGCAGACGCCGGGCGAAGACCTCGACCAGGCGCGGCAGCTTCGACAGGCCGATCACGCGGCCGGCAGGCAGATAGGCGATGTGCACTTTGCCAAACAGGGGGAGGAGGTGGTGCTCGCACATGCTGAACATGTCGATGTCGCGCACGAGGACCACCCCTGCTGGTTCTTCTTCGAAAATCGCGCTGCCAACCACCTCGTGTGCGTCGAGTGCGTAGCCGCGCGTGAGCCAGCAGAGCGCCTTTGCTACCCGTGCGGGCGTATCACGAAGGCCAGCTCGATCTGGCTGCTCGCCGATCAGCTCGAGCTGTCTCCGTGTGACTTCCTGCAAAGCCAGCAGCCGCGTCTGTTCGGCGGCTTCATCGTGTCGGGTTAATGTCTCTCGCACACGCAAATCCGCCGGGAGGGGAGGAGGGACGCAGGCGCCGTCACCTGCTTCGTGTTGTTCTATATCGAGATATCTGGTCTGTTCGTTCGTTTGCATGATTCATTCAGATTGTGGTAAAACAGGCGGCTTCAGGCCGACTGATATTCATTCGTGGCGGGAATGAGCGTCTGGAGCGTGGCCTCGTCGTTTCGCTCGAGGGCCAGCTCGGCCTGAAGGCTCTCACGGTCCCGGTAGATGCTTGCCACGGCGAGCGTCCGTCCCCCTTTACGGAAGGCGACCAGGCAGTCTCGCCCTTCGACGTCGCCGGTGACGTCGATGCGGTCCCAACCGGCACCGTGGCCGACGTAGTTGATCGGCACGTCGTAGTGCTGGCTCCAGAAGAACGGCACAGCCTCGAACGGCTCGCGCCGGCCGAGCATGTTGCGCGCTGCCGTCTGCCCCTGCCGCTGGGCCACGACCCAGTGCTCGACGCGAATCCGCCGGCCTGTGTGCGGGTCGGGCCAACTCGCAATGTCGCCTGCGGCGAAGATCCCGGGAACGCTCGTTTCGAGGTAGACGTCCGTCACGACGCCGTCGTCGATCTGGAGCCCGGCCGACTGCGCGAGCTCCAGTCTCGGGCGGACGCCCACCCCGACCACCACGAGGTCAGCCGACAGAACCTCGCCCGAAACCAGCGTTACGGCGTCTCCGGTGATGAGGGTAGCGGTTTGTTCCAGGTGGAAAACGACGCCGTGTGACTCATGCAGGCGCTGGATGAACCGCCCCAGGTCGGAACCGAATACACGCGCCATCGGGTGCGGGTCGGGTGCTACGACGTGCACGTCGAGTCCGCGCGAACGGAGCGACGCCGCCACTTCGAGCCCGATGAAGCTGGCGCCCAGCACCACGGCGCGTCGCGTCGTCTGCGCCCGAGCGATGATCGCACGGCTGTCAGCGAGGCTGCGCAGGGTGTAAACGTGCGGCAGATCGCTTCCCCGGAGCGGCAATCGGACCGGTTCGGATCCTGTTGCGAGCAGCAGCCTGTCGTAGCCGAACGTCCTGCCGTCGTCGGTCACCACGCTCCGTGCTTCCGTATCGACGGCGGTTACCCGCACGTTGGGGAAAAACGTTATGCCCTGCTTCACATAGTAGTCCGGGTCCCGGAGCGGGATCCACTCTTCGGGAGCGGTGCCGGCGAGGTAGTCTTTGGAGAGGTTTGGCCGGTCGTAGGGAGCGGCAGGGTCAGCCCCGATCAGGGTGATGCTTCCCTCGTACCCTTCCCGGCGAAGCATGTCGGCGGCGGCATCGCCCGCCGCCCCTGCCCCGACGATGACGATGGACGACGGCTCGCCCTCCACCTTGGCACGGACCGGCGTTCCGACTTCCTCCAGCCTGTCCGTGACGTATGCATATTCTCCTCGCACCTCCACGCGCCACCGCGGTAAGCTGCGGAGCGCAGGCGCACGCACCGCCTCACCCGTCCTTAGGCTGAAGCAGGCGTGGTGCCACGGACATCGCACCGTCTCCCCAACGACGAGGCCCTCGGCGAGCGGTCCGCCGTAGTGCGTACACGTCGCGCTGACGGCGAAGATCGAATCTCCCCGCCGTACCAGAAGGACGGGCTCACCCTGCACCTGCCCGGAAAGCATTTCACCCTCTTTCAGGTCAGATAGCGGCACGCCTTGCGCCAGATCCGGCCCTGTAGATTCTTCCTGTGATGCACCCATGTCTGCTTCCTTTTGCTGAATCGTTCCGCCATCCGGCCGCCGCAGTAACTTCTCGCGCCACGGCGTCGATCGGTGATCTCTGGATCAAGTTACATCAAATTAATAATAAGTCAATAAATATTTTTACTTTTTGTTTTATTATACGCTTTGTCATATCTTTGTTACAGTGAAATTGATGCAAGACCGGGGGAGCAACCGATGAAAAGCTGGAGCAAACGCTTTCTGGCCAGCACGCGAGGACAGGTGGTGCAGCTGCTGCGCCGGGGCTCAGCCACCGTAAATGACCTGGCCGCAGCGCTGGGCCTGACGGACAACGCCGTCCGCGCCCACCTGAACACGCTTGAACGCGACGGACTGGTTCGAGAGGCGGGGACGCGTGCCGGCGTGCGAAAACCGGAGCGCGTCTACGCGCTTACCCCGGACGCCGAGCAGCTCTTTCCCAAGGCCTATCACGTCCTGTTGACTCGGCTGCTCGACGTGCTGGGCAGGCGGCTCCCTCCTTCCGAAATCGAAGCCATGTTGCGGGAGGTTGGTTCCGAGCTCGCTGCCGAGCAAGCCCTCGCCCTGAACGGGAAACCGCTGCAAGAACGGATCGACCGCGCCCTGAACGTATTGGGGGAAATGGGAGGCCTTGCCGAGCTCCAGGAACAGGACGGTATGCTCGTCATCCAGGGGTGTAGCTGCCCCCTGGGCGAGGCCGTCCAACATCACCCTGAGGTTTGCAGGCTGGCAGAGGCGCTCCTGACCGAGATCATCGGCGCTCCCGTCCATGAAACGTGTGAACGGAACGGCACCCCGCGCTGCGTCTTCCGGATTGAACGGCAGAACTGAGGCAGCGGTAACCGGCTTTTTAGCGGAGCACCTCGATCGTGTGGGGAACCGGCTCGTCTCCTGTTTGAATTTCCACCAAGACGAGGTTATCCCGGTATTCGAATGCGTGTCCCGTGCCGTCGACGAGTACGCCTGACGGCCTGTGTTCTGCCGCGACGGCGATTCGACCGCCTTCGTAAACCTTAACGGTGAGCCGGTCCGCCGCCTGTTCGCTTTCGAGCACGGTGGCAGGGGCGTTGTATTTATTTACCAGGCCAATCGGCGCCATACCCTCCTGCAACGGAACGACAGCGTAGAGCCGGTGCCCCATCCGGTCGAGCGCGACAGGCACTTCTTCGTCGCGGCCCAGGATTTGAAGCTCGCCGGAAAAGTGCTCGTACACCGCAAACCGCTCTCCTTCGAGGCCGTGCACGTCCGACGGGCGGAAGGAGCCCTCCACCCGGTCGGTGTCCGCGAGGTTCATCACCGCAAGCAGCCCGCCGGGTCCGGCGAGCGAAAACGCCTTGAACAACTTAGCTTCCTGCACCTGGAACAGGCAGTCCTCGGTCGGTATCAGCGGGGTGTCGCTCCTGATGATGCGTCCGTCGCCGTAAATGAGCGGCCACAGCACGTCGTATCGCTGCTCGCCGGGGGTGTCGGTGAGGTAGATCGGACCGTTGTTCGCCGCCCGGGCGATGGCGTGGAGCGTCGCGTTCGGGTTGTGCGACTGGAACATGTCGAAGTCCGGGTAGACCATCTGCCCGAAGTAAAGCGCGTTGTAAACGGCCTGCAAGACGTGTGCGGCGGCGTTGCCCCGCTGAAGGTCGTACGTCTCTCCCTCTTCGTACGGGAAGTAGTCTTCCACACCCCTGCCGACGGCGGTTGCGCCGAGGTTGAAGTAGGCGTCGGCCGTCATGTCCATGCAGTTGATGATCGTCCCGTCGAAATGCTCCAGTACGGCGCGGTTCAGGGCTCCGTGCATCGCCTCGGCCACGTCCCAGATCGGATAGTTGTTCACGCACATCCGCTCGACGACGAGCTGGTTGTCCACCTTGACGAACGAGATCCCTTGCGACTTGAAGTAGCGGTACCACCGGTCGTAAAAGGCGTAGAGCGAGTCGGACGTCGGCCGGATGAAGTGGTAGGTTTTGAGGGGCGCGTTCTCGATGTCCGGCCTTGACGCTTGCGTCCACGAGAACAGGGCGGGGCGGTAATATTGACCGAGCGGCGAGTCGGGGTTGATCCCGTTCCAGTGCCCGTCGAGGGCGTGCCAGACCCCGACGTTCCGCACGCCGAAACGTTCCTTCAAGACGTCGACGGCCGGGCGAAAGCCGTTCGGAAAGTGGGTCGAGTCGGGCTCGAGGCTGTTGAGCGCCTGGTCGGTGTGGTCAAACCAGCCGTCGTCGATGAGCACCCACCCTAGCGGGAAACCGTTGTCGTGAAAGGTCTTAACCGACTCGACGAGGAACCGTTCTCCGAGATTCCTGCCGTTGTCGGAGGCATTCCACGTGCACCAGCCGATGTACTCGAGGATCTCGGGGAAGTCTTTCTTCTTGCGCAGGTTATCCGACTTCCCCATCTGGCGCAGCCCTTCTTCGTATAGCGTCTCGAAAAGCCGGTACGGGTCTCGGCCGAACCCGATGGTGAGCATCGGGACCTCCTGCGGGTCGAGGCCGTCGACGCGGCTGACTGCCTTGGCGCCGAAGCGGCCGTCTGTTTGTCCGAGGGTGGTCCGGTAGCCGGAACCACTCAGTGGGAGCGCCGCCCCGTACGTTCCGTCGTCGTATTGCCAGTAGAAGAGCTGCACGTCCCAGTCCTCCACCTCACCGGGCGACGACACCGCGATGGGCTTCGTCCACGCGTTCCAGGGCTTGTAGCGCCAGATCGCAACGCCCTGCCGGAAGCCCGGCATCGCGTCGAAGAAAAACCCCACGTAGTCCTCGCCGCGCCTGCTGTGCTGGCCGTTCAGCGCCGCGTACAGGCTCACGAACGACGCATCTTCCCCCCGGCGTGCCTTCAGGCCGATCTCCCCCTGGGACGTCGGGAAGGTGAACGTATCCCCCGCTCCCTGCACGGGCTGAAGCGAGACGTCGGCGCCTTCAAAGTGCGGCACACCGCCCACCAGCCGCGCCGCGCCACCCCACGAAAGGGCAACCCGCCCCTCCTGGACGTCAATCACCACGGAATCGGGAGTCGCTGCCGTTGCACCGCCAGACAGCATCATACAGATCAGCACAAACGAAAAGACCTTCGGAATACACATCGCAGCAGGGGTTGGGTATTGCGGATTCTTCACCAGCATAATCACACTCGAACCCGTCAAAAGAAAACGTATTTGCTGTCAATACACCCAAACGACAGACGAAGGTGACAAAACCCCTACGGGATTGCTGTCCTCACTACGAAATGAGCCATTCAGAAGATGGAGGTGTCTTCTCAACGAGTCGCCTGATGCCGTTACGACTCCTCCCCTTCCGTTTTCTGGTTAGCATACACCGTATGGCTCTCCGCCGTTTTGATCAGGTGTTTCTCCCGTGTGATCTCGGCGATCTCCGTAACGGACTCCTCTTTTAAGGCCAAAAGCTCCTCGTGTCTCCCGCGAGTGGCCAGAAGGTGGTAAAGGTGTTGCTGGCTGGTCAGCGTCTCGTTCCGCTCGACCAGCCCGTCTTCCCATTCGATCTCGTCCAGATAAAAGGTGACGGCACCGTCCTCGTAGGGATCGACGTCTTCTACGTGCAGCTTCGCGCCGCCCGGCAGATCGAGCACCTCGTAATACGGACGGCTCGACACGCTGAGGTCGCCGCTGCCCGGCATGTCGAAGTAGTACGCCACCGACGAATAGAGTAACCGACGGATGCCGACAGGGGAGGTATTGACGAGATATCGCCTTTTCGAGTCCCGCTCCAGAAACACGTGCCGCCCGCAACGGGTCTGCCTAATCGGGTCTGGAGTTTGATCGCTTCGGGTTTCCATGAGGGTTCAGGTTCTTCGTGTGAGGATGATGGCTTCGGGGCAGTATGGGTCAGAAATCCCGGGACGTATCGTTGATCAGATCGTGGAGGCTTCGCCCGTCAAACGCTCCCACCCCCAGGTTTTGAGGGACGAGCGGGATCCCGTCCGGAAAGTTCTCTTCAACGAATTCGTCCCAAAGCAGGTACCGCTCCGCTTCGAGCCGTTCGTTAGACTCTCGCAGGGGTGTCAGCCGTTTTTGATACGCCGTGTTATCGATGTCACCGGCCTTCAGCTGCATCTTAAGTTTCCGCTTTTCTTCGGCAAACCGTTCGTCGCTCAAAAAAGTATCTTCAAGCCCACGGGCTCGCTCCGTCATCTCCACATACCGCCGCTCCAGTACTGTCCTGTTTTCGTCGAAGTAAACGAGGAATCGGTAAAGCTCTTCGAGCAGCTCCTGCGCCCGCTTGGCACCGTAATCGTTGAGCTTGTCATCCGGTTCGGTGAACGATACATGTCCGCGGGCAAGTGCCGGAACGTGGGTGGACGTTTCGTGTCCGGTATACGGGCTCGTGATTTTGATGCAAAGGTCCCCCTTCTCGAGTAAGGTGATCTCGCCCTTGACCTGTTTTCCGTCTATGAACATCGTGAGGTGAGTTCCTTCGATCATATTTTCCCTCTTTTTGGTTTGGGTCCGTACGGTGGACGCCGCCTCCTCAGGATCAGCACGTGGAAGTAACGTTAACGGTAAGGAATGCTCCTGTTACGGTGATGGGCATTACGGTGAGAGCGGCGTGGCCCGCACGCCTGCGCCTCGACGTATCCCCGGAGGAAGTGCTCGCTTCCTGAAGGAGACGGCATTCCGACCGTACTATTCGACGAGATCCGCCTGCCAGTTTTTCATCTGGATCCTGGCATCGAGCTCACGGCACTGCCGGGAGTAGCCGTCGGCCATCTTCTGGATGACCGCCACCTCCACGGTGCTGACGTATTTCAGCTCGGATCGGCTGTACCGGTCCTGGCTGATGGTCGCTTCGTCGACCAGGTTCCGGTAGGCATTGGCCTTCATCCGGAGCACGTCTCGTATGGCCAGGGCATCGGTCAGGCTCAGCCCGGGCTCGATCTCCACCTGGACGTTCGTGTGGTTGATTTTTCGGATGAGCCCTTCCAGCTCGGACGTGGCTTCCTCGAGCTTGGTGAGGAGACTATTGGGATCTTCCGCCGGCTGATCACCTTCCTGCACCCGGGCATTTCGCCCGAGCCGCTGCTCGAGCTGCCGGATCCGGGTCTGGAGGTCGGCACGTTGTATGAGGGCTTCGGCAAGTTTCATGGTTCGGCTCACATCTGTACGTGTTTGGGTTCAGTTTGCCTGCCTCTCCCCAATCCCCGTCACAGCGTGTCTCGTTTCGAACCCTCGCCGTATGATACGTTGCCTATTGCCTGTGATCGGACAAACGACGTCCGGTGATGAGCACTTCCTGGCCTGTATGCATCTCATCGCACGAGGCCAAGGATAACAAGTGCGCACACAGGCACCGGGACGAAGCCCTCGACGGACCACGTGTTCTCGAGCTTTGCGCCTGAAAGGGGTCTCCACTTCTGGCCGTCGAACGACCAGGTATTCGAGAGGCGGGCTCCTGCCTGCGGTCGGAGCTGCCGCCCGTCCCACGCATAGGTGTTGTGCAGCGTGGCGCCGGAGAGCGGCCGAAGCGTGGTGCCGTCCCACGTGTACGTCACGTCGACGTCAGCGCCTGAGAGCGGGCGCAGCACCTTGCCGTCAAATGACCAGGTGTTCCGCAGCGTCGCCCCTGCCAACGGACGCAGGTGCTTGCCGTCCCAGGTGTACGTGCTGTGCAGGTCGGCCCCGGCAACCGGCCGGATCCGTCCCATTTCTCCCTGGCCGCACGCCTTCTCCGGAATCAGCATCAGGATACCGGTGAAGAGGGCCAGCAAAACCGCAAGCCGGGGCGTTTCCATGGTTGCTATACCCCGGCTATTTCAGGGAGATCGTACAGAGCGGCAACCGATGCCGCCTCATCACGGATGCGCCGGGCAAGCTCTGTCGGCTCCAGCACCCGGACGCCCGGTCCCCACGAACGGATGAACGCCGCGATCTCGTCCAAACCCATCACCTCGTACGATACCGTGATGCTACCGTCGGCGCGCTTTTCTATCTGCTGGGTGAAGTGATACTCTTTTCGCTTGAAGTACTCGGCCTTTGACGCTTCCACTTCGAGCACGACCACGTAAACGTCGTCTCCATCCAGTGCACGGAACCGGTCGCGGAAGTGGATCTCCGGATCGAAGTCCTGCCGACGGGAGAAATACGATTCGGTGAACGCTACCTTCGAGATGCCGGCCATCGAGAAGTCCAGGATGCGCTGTCGCTCGTGGCAGTAAGCCGTCACGAGCCACGAGCTGCCCCGCAGGGCGATCAGGTACGGATCGATCTTCC
The DNA here is from genome assembly GCA_966250015.1 of uncultured bacterium. Taxonomy (GTDB): domain Bacteria; phylum Bacteroidota; class Rhodothermia; order Rhodothermales; family DASSAV01; genus CBINFS01. The sequence continues at coordinate 44,590 of CBINFS010000027.1, forward strand.
TCGACGCGCTCGTTTTGCCGGTCGAAGCGGTATAGTAGTCGATGCACACGGTGGCGCTGTTCGCGACCGCTTGCATGATCGCGCTGAAAACCTCCGGCCGTACGGTGCTGTGCTCGGTCGACTCGAACGACCAGTAATCGGAGACGAACTCGGGTTCGAAGAGGCGTGGCCGGTCCCCGATCGCCTCAACAAGCTGCTCGTTGACGTTGGCGAGGTCCTTCCCGACCGGCGTTGGATCGAGCGTCGCCTGCGCGATCTTTGCCGCCAGCAGCAGGGCGAGCGCCTCGTTGTCCGAGCACGACAGCTCGATGCCACCCTCCAGCTCCCGGTCCCCGTGCGATAGAAACAGCTCCTTAAACCGGTTTCTCCTGCGTTCATGTACCCCGACCCCACGAGCACGGAGCTGCCCGACGAGCCGCTGCAAATGCCTCCCCGATACACCGAGCCGCCGGGATAGCTCGTTCAATGTCAGGTAGTCGTTCTGACGAAGGAGCTTGTAAAGCCGTTCAAGACGTGATTCCTCGTGGTCGAATTTCATGGCAACCGGGTTTTTTCGAGACAATATCGGGGTGTACCATTCTCTATCGGACACAGTATGTCCGATATAAGCGATGCACGTGCGTAGAATGGCTCAACCGGCGGGACGCGTTTGCTTATCCTGCTGCCGATCTTGCTGATCGAATTCTCACTACAACCTAAAAGGTACCTTGATGCAAAATCCTTCGCAACGCTCCCGCTACCGTGGCTGCCTGCTCGGTGGCGCTGTCGGTGACGCACTCGGCGCACCGATTGAGTTCATTCGAGACAATGACGAGATCCGTCGCCGCTTTCCGCCCGACGGGGTGACCGGTTACGTCGCGGGGGCGTGGGGGACAGGCGCCATCACCGACGATACCCAGATGACCCTTTTCACGGCGGAGGGGCTGATTCGTGCGATGGTTCGGAGCCATACGAAAGGTATCTGCCACGTTCCGAGCGTCGTCCACCACGCCTACCTGCGATGGCTTCACACGCAAGGGCGCCGCTCGAGCCACCCCCTGTTTAAAGAACCTTTTGACGGAGCGCTGATCCGCGAGCAAAGGCTATTCGACCAAAGAGCGCCCGGAAACACGTGCGTTAGGTCGCTTATGGGACCTGAGATAGGGAAGCCTGTCGCAAACCTGAAAGGTAGTAAGGGTTGCGGCGGCGTAATGCGGACCGCGCCGGTCGGACTCTTCGTCTCCCGCGAACGGGTTTTCGATCTCGGCTGCGAGATTGCCGCCATCACCCACGACCATCCATCCGGCTACCTGAGTGCGGGCTTTCTGAGCCTGCTCATCCACGACCTGCTGAACGGCGCAGAGCTGGATGACGCGCTCGACGCGGCAGAGGATGCGTTGCGTAACCAACCGCACCATGAAGAGTGCGTGGAACTGGTTGGTCTGGCTCGCGAGCTGGCCGGGCAGGCCGAACCGGGCATGGACACGATCGGAAGGATTGGAGAGGGGTGGAAGGCGGAGGAGGCGCTGGCGATCGGTGTGTACTGCGCCCTCGTGGCCCGCGGCGACTATGCACGCGGCGTGCTGCTGGCCGTCAACCACAAAGGCGACAGCGACTCCACCGGCTCCATCACGGGTAACATCCTTGGCGTGATGCTCGGTGTCGAGGCCATCCCTACCGCCTGGCTAAATGACCTCGAGCTAAGTGACGTCATCATACAGGTCGCCGACGACCTGCTCGACGTACCGGAAAACCCGGAACGCTGGTGGTCAAAATACCCCGGGTGGTGAAATCACTAAAGGTCTCACGCGAGGACGCGAAGGACTTCAGGAAAAACTACCATCCGCAGATGACACCGATTTGCGCAGATGATTTTTGGTCGATGCAAACCGAAGGCGGGACGTCCCTTAGTACTAAATGCCAAAAAAACACGTCATTCCGGCCGCCGAGCCGACAAGAGAAAAGCGACTGACGAAGTAAATCCATGTGAGCACGCGATATACCTCCGTGGTTTTACATAAGGCAATCAAACAACCCCTCAGGCACTCCGTGACGGCTCCTCGAGCGTCGAGCGCGGGACTGGCCCGTCCAAGGGAGCATTCCTTTCTTTCGCCGCTGGAGCTAATCAGAATGGCTGCACTTCGGGAGGATCCTTCCTCGCAAGGCTCGTCAGGATGACAATTTGAAAGGTACAGGCAATCATTTGGGTATACCGCTACCGCCGACGCCTCATTTTGTCATCCCGAATCCAGCAAAGCGGGTGAGGGATCTTGATGAAATGTGACCTCCGAGATTTGGAGGAAGGGCACGAACAGCACCCCTCCACCGATAATTCAGCTTTCCTTCGCGTTTTAAAAAAATCACAACCCCATGCTCCCCGTTATCGACCTTGACGCCGAGCTAAGCCGTGCGGCTGGCCCGGAACCTCCCCTTACCTACATCTACTACTTCGACTGGTCAGAGCTCGAACGAGCGGCGGCAAAACGACGTGAAAACCTGGAGATGCTCCTGACCCGCCACGTCACCTTTGGGTTCTATAGAAAACCCCTCGCATGCGCCGTGCTCATCTGGTACGCACCGGTTAGCGGCGGCATCGTGCTCAGTGTGACCGGCTACGGGCGCCGAGTACGATGCACCTGGCTGGAAAAAATCCCGGGCTTTTTGATTGGCCGGAAGGGAGCGGTGCCTCCCAATGGCGCCCCTTTATTCTATTGGGACCAAAAGCGGCTAAACCGGCTCCACGTCCGGTCGTCGAAGGAGGAATGTGACACCCTAGTCGAAGATTGGGGCTCCTTTTACGGCCTTTCAGCCGAAATCACGGATCGGACCACCTACGACCGTATTCGCCGCGGCGTGGCTACCCATTTCGACTACTCCGCGGTACCCACGCTGCCTCTGCAAAAGCTAACGGTCGGCGGAAAGGATCTGACCGTCGCCCACTGCTTCGTCAGCTCGGCGGGATATTCTGGTTGACACGGAAGAAGTTCGTCGGGTCGTACTTGCGTTTGAGGGCTTTGAGACGGTCGTACTTTTGAGAGCCGTAGGCCTGCCGGATCCGTTCTTCGCCTTCCTCCATGAGGAAGTTCACGTACACGCTGGTATGGAAAGGCGCCAGGGCAGACCAGAATGCCCTTGCCCATTCCCGCTCCGCTTCGAATCCTTCGGCAGTCTCGCTGTTGCCGTTGATGTTGACGTTGAACCCTGCGCGGCGCCCGTTGAAGGCGGTTTCGTCGTCGCTCCGCCGTGAAACGGCGCCGCCCATCTGCCACAGAGCTATGCTCGTTATCGGACTCTGGATCCGCCTCCCGTAATCGGCGAAAATGTCGATGATCTCGTCGGTGAGCGCGTCGAAGTCACACGACTTCACGTAGTACCACGCCCCGTGCTTAAACGAGGGATCGAACGTGCGCTGATGATCGACGTACGGCTTCGGCATGCACCCGTCGAGCACGGGCGCTCCGAACGATTTGAGGGGCTTCATCACCTTCTCGCCATCCTCGACTGGCCCGGCATAGCACGCGACGACGGCGATGACTTGCCTGCCCACCATATCAGTCGATGCGCCTGGAATCGCCGGCAGCTTCCGCATGGCCACGATCGTCATGAGCTCGTCGGGACAATCCGCAATCCAGTCTCGGTAGAATCGCAGCACCTTCTCCGCTTCTTCCATCGGCCAGAAGACGGGCCCTGCCATGACCAGTGGACCCAGCGGGTGCGCGGTAAACTCAAAGGCCGTCACAATCCCGAAGTTTCCCCCGCCGCCACGCACACCCCAGAAGAGGTCGGTATTCTCCGTGTCGCTCGCCCTGACGAACTCCCCTTCCGCCGTGACGAGGTCCACGGAATGCAGGTTGTCGATCGTGAGGCCGAACTTCCGCATGATCCACCCGATGCCGCCGCCGAGCGTAAGCCCGGCTACGCCGGTGTGGGAGACGATCCCGGCCGGGACCACGAGCCCAAAGGCCTGTGTCTCACGGTCGAGCTCGCCGATCAGCACGCCCGCCTGTACGCGCACCCTCTGCGTCTCCGGATCGACCAGGATCCCCTTCATGGGGCCAAGGTCGATCACCATGCCGTCATCACACGTCGAAAGGCCCGGAAAGCTGTGCCCGCCGCCGCGTACGGCAGTTAAGAGGTTGTGCTGACGGGCAGTCCGCACAGCCGCCATCACGTCCGCAGCCCCCGTACACCGGGCGATGAGCGCAGGGTACCGATCTATAGAGCCGTTCCACACCCTGCGTTGTTCGTCATACCCGGCATCGATGGGACGAATCAGCTCACCCCTGAACGACGTCCTGAGCTCACTGACAAACCGGTCTTCCAACAAGATATTCATCGCTCCACCGCTCATATCCAATCCCCTCCAAAGATGTGCCCCTCCTGAATTGAATAGCTCCCTCCTTTAGATAACGACGTTGCCAGGCTGTGCGGCTACCATTACCCAATGAAATAAGCTACCTTCAACTACCGCAAACGAATTCTGGCGCAAATGATTGTTATTTTTTGTGTTCAAGGCGGAGCGGCGGCTTTTCTCGGATATTGTTTTCAAATTTTGCAGGTCTTCCTGTGCCGGATACCCGCCGCACCCATAGGAGAAGCGCTTTAACTCAATTCGCTGCACTGCGTATGGCACGCCGATCCGTCTACTTGCTCGTTCCGCTGGTCGTTTTGGTGGTGCTTACACTTTCGTCAGGCGAACCCAAGCAGCAAGCACGCCTATCGGTCACCGTGCTGGACGCCGAAACGGGTCAGCCTACGGCGGTGCGTGCGCGGCTTACGGATGCGGATGGACGTGTCGCGCCGTTGCCAGATGCGGCGATTGGCGTCATGTACGGCGTCTGGGATCACGCCGACGGTTATGCCTACCTGCCCGACAGCTCGTTCTACGTGGCAGGATCCTTCGAGCTCGACCTCACGCCGGGCGTCTATACGCTGGCACTCTCGAAGGGAAACGAATACCTTGCTCAGCAACATACGCTCGACCTCACCAGCGGCGCTTCCGTAGAGAAAACCTATCACCTAGAGCGCTGGATCAACACGCCGGCGCTCGGCTGGTACTCGACGGACGGCCACATCCACCTCCGGCGCTCTCCGCGTGAGAATCCATATCTGTTGGACTGGATCAAGGCAGAGGACGTTCACGTGGGCGTCCTGCTCCGTATGGGCGATTTCTGGGAGATCTACTATTCGCAGTACGCCTGGGGCGAAGATGGCGTGTACCAGCGCGACGATTACCTGCTCACGTCGGGCCAGGAGGACCCGCGCACGCCGGAGCTCGGCCACGTCCTGGGTATGGGCGCACGCGACCGCGTTCGTTACAGTGATCGGTATTACCTCTACGACCTGGTTCTCGATCGCATCCGGGAGCTCGGCGGCGTCGCCGGGTACGCCCATCAGGGGGAAAGCTTTGCGGGCTACCGGGGCCTCACGCTCGACGGCTTGCGCGGCAAGGTGGACGTCGTCGAGCTCGTCCAGTTTTGTGTGGAGGAGGGGCCGCTCATCACCGATCACTACTACCACCTCCTCGACCTCGGTTACCCGGTGACGGCAGTTGCCGGATCGGACTTCCCCTGGTGCGGAAACGACCACCGATACGGGCTAAATGACATTCCGTTCGAAAAAGCCGCCCGGATCGGGAACTCGCGCTTTTACGTGTACACCGGAGACACCCTCACCTACGACCGCTGGAAGGCGGCGATCGATTCGGGCCACACATTTGCCACCACGGGTCCTGTCCTGTTTCTCACCGTCGAGGATCACCTTCCGGGCGACCGGGTCGAGGTGTCGGAGGGCGAATCGGTGCGGGTGAC
>CBINFS010000028.1:0-46924 GCA_966250015.1 uncultured bacterium
TGCACTTCGGGAAGATCCCTCACTGACGTTCGGGATGACATTTTGAGAGGTATCGGCAATCATTAGGCCTCGTCATCACCAACAGTGCCCCAAATTTGTCATCCCGAATCCCGCGAAGCGGGTGAGAGATCTTTATGAAATGCAACCTTCTGAATAGGCAATGAGGGTACGCACAGCACGTAGGAACCCTCGTAACCATTCAGAAAAGCAGCACATCGTGATGAACACTCCTCGCACGGCACGACGGGAAGACCGTTTGAGAGGTCTGGGCAGCCATCCGAATTTTACCCTTTTCCCCGACGCCCCAATTTATCATGCCGAGGGGCAGAGTGGCGAGGCATCTTTATGAAAGGCATACGTCAGCAATGTCATCAAGGGGCCGGACAGCGGTTGCTCACCATCTAGCTCTTCGCAAATTCACGGCTTCACGTGCACAAACAGTCGGCCCGAGCAATCAGCGGAATGTAGAGCAATTCTATCCGTCGGCACAGGGATAACGTGCGAGTGCATGGCCTGTGTGCACATATGGTTACTCTATCCTGCTCGATTTGTCTTATATTACATTCTGACTAAAAAATACGGTATCATCCGCGTCCAGGTATTGCCCTGGCGAGGGGACGCTTTTATGAATACGAGAGGGGAGCCGATACTTCAGACATGAACGGGGCGGCTGATAAAATGCGACTTTTTTCGCGAATGATGATCTGTGCCGCTTCGTTTTTTCGTAGTCTAAAGTATCCGGAAACCTGCGGATACGCTGGCTTTTCTTCCAGGAAGCCGACAGTGGACGAGAATGTAACATACTGAAGCTACGTCAGACGTACGGTTTCAGGAGTAATACCAGGTATACGTCCGGATTGCGGCAGGTTAACCTGTCGTAACGTATTCGGGGCTATTTAATAGCCGGTGGTTGCGCCGGCAAGTAGAGGTGTTAAGCGGGAGAACGAGGACGGAATGGATTCAGCGTTACGGAAAGAATTCCAGAGTGCGTCCATAGGTACCTCGTTTCCACGGAACCGTGGACGTGAGGAACAGGCGGAATCGCGTATCGAGCACCGCCTGCGTGTTGAAGGCGCTCTGGTAGCCGCATCGAGGATCCTGGTTTCCAACGGTCTCATCGATTTCGAAGAGCTTTTGGGTACGATAGGTGAGGCGGTGGATGCGGACTGTGTGTACCTCGTCACAATGCCGCCTGACGAGCTGCTCATCCAGGAAAGCGGCGCCGAACAGATCTCCGATTATCGAACGGACGGGCAGGATTCCAGGCCGTACGTCGAGCTTGAACAGGGCAAAAGTGTAACGGTTTGGCAACGAAAAGGCGCAGGCGTCTCGCTACAGTGGCTACAGCACCTCGACGACGACCCTCAGAGCCTGCGGAATCCCCCGCCGCCGGATGCGGATCCGTCATCCCAGTCGCCGGTCATTCTTGCCGTACCCATTCTCTCCTCGCAGGACAAGCTGTATGGTTACATAGGGTTCGAATACGAGACGGTCCGCCACGACTGGCTCGATGAGGATAGCCGCGTCCTGGGGGTGCTGGGCGACATTCTGTCGTCCTATTTCGAACGCCGCATTGCGTCGCAGGCGCAGCGGGAGAGCGAAGAGCGCTGGCGGTCGCTCGTCGAGCGCAATCCGGAGCCCATCCTGATCCTCGCCAACCGGCTCATCCTGTACGTCAACGATAGCGGCGCAGCCCTGCTCGGGGGCGAGTCGACCGACATGATCGTCGGGCGTACGATGCACGATTTCGTCTCGGCCGAAGAGCATTCCGTGTTCGACCGCAAGGTCGCCGCAATGGTCGAGGAAAGCTTTGGTCCTGAGGAGCAAGTCATCATACGCCTCGACGGGAGCGAGCGGGTTGTCGAGTGGTTTTCGGTGCCGATACGGTATCGTGGGAAGCGGGCGGCGCAGGTCGTCCTGCGGGACATCACCGAGCGCAAGCTGGCCGAACGCGCCCTTCAGGAAAGCGAGATGCGGTTCCGAAACCTCGCCGACTCAGCCCCGGTGATGATCTGGATGGCTGGCCCGGACGGTCGTTGCACGTACGTCAATCAAACCTGGCTCAGGTTCACCGGCCGCTCGCTTGAAGACGAGGTGGGAGACGGGTGGCAGGCGTCGGTCCACCAGGAGGATCTTCTGGAGGTCGTCAGCACCTTCCAGGGTTACCTCGAACGGGGCGAGGCGTTCAAGCGAGAGTTCCGGCTGCGGCGCCACGACGGCGTATACCGCTGGATCGTCAATACGGGCGTGCCGCGTTTTACGAGCGACGGAAAGCTCGTCGGATACATTGGTTCGTGCCTCGACATAACCGAGCGAAAGGAAGCGCTGGAAACCATCCGCGAAAGCGAGGAGCGGTACCGCAGCTTCGTCGAGACGATCTCGGAGGCCATCTGGCGCATCGAGCTGAACGAGCCAATGCCGCAAGACCTGACGCGTGCGCAGCAGGTGAAGTTCATTGGCAAGCACGGCGTTCTCGCCGAGTGTAACGACGCGCTCGTACGCCTCGTCGGTGCAAACAGCCGTCGGGACCTGATCGGCATGAACGGGCGCAAGTTCTTCCACTTGCTTGGCCTGACGGTCGTCGAGGATTTCGTTAACTCGCAGTATCGGCTCAAAAACGGCGAGTACATTATCCACCTTGGCCCGAATAAGCGGCGTCACTTGCTAGTCAACGCGGTAGGCTTGGTGCGCCGCCAGGGACTCGTACGGATCTGGGGGAGCTGCAACGACGTGACGGATCGAGTCGAGCTCGAACAGCAGATGGTCGCCGCGCTCGAAGAGCAGCAGGAGCGTTTCGGCCGCGACCTGCACGACGGAGTGGGGCAGCTTTTGACCGCCGTCCGGATGCTCAGCAGCAACCTGGCGGAACGGTTCTTTACCGAGGAAGAGGACGGTTACAATCTTGCTAAAAAAGTGGTACAGTTCGCGGAGGATGCGTCCCAGCGTGTAAGGGAGATCCACAATGGACTGGCGCCTTTCCACCTCTACCAGGATGGCCTCATCGTCGTGCTCAACGACATGGTGCAGGACATCAACGCGCTTCCCGGAGTATCCTGCCAGTTCAAGACGGACGACAAAGTGAACGTCACCGGGCGTGAGGAGATGCTGCACCTCTATCGGATCGCACAGGAAGCGACGAACAACGCCCTGAAGTACGCACATTCGAGCGAGATTCAAGTCTCCCTCACGTGCGAGGACGATTGTATCGTCCTCCAGATCATGGATAATGGCACCGGCTTCGACCCTAATCAGATGGCGGACGGCAAGTCGCTCGGGCTCCGCAGTATGCACTATCGCGCCCGGTCCATCGGCGGGACGCTCACGATTGAGTCCCGAAAGGACGGCGCAAATTCGGGGACCTGCGTGCGGTGCGTCGTCCCGATACATGGCAATGCACAGTCGCCCAAACAACCAGCTCAGACCGAAGATCACCTTCTCTAAGGTATGTGCGCTTCATTTTCGATGAAGCGGTAACAGAGTGAAGGGGTTGCGGAATAGATACCCGAAATCACGAATATTTTTTTCCAGAGCCGAAAACGGATTCGGCCGGACAAACCGTCACTATCATCGATACAGAGGGGCATCCTATGAGTTCGATCAATCAGACGAACAACTTGCGGAAAACGACGGACGATCGGATTCGCGTCGTCGTGGTGGATGATCATCCCGCAATCCGTGAAGCGTTGGCCGAGACGATCAGCGGAAAGATGGGACTTCAGCTCTGCGGCGAAGCCGGGAATGCAGACGACGCGCTGCGCCTCATTGCGAAGGAAAAACCGAACGTTGCCGTCGTCGACATTTCACTCGAAGATGCCCACGGACTGGACCTCGTGCAGAACATTCGGATCCAGTATCCCGACGTACACGTCATCGTTTTTTCGATGTACGACGAAGACGTCTACGCCGAGCGGGCTATCCGTGCCGGTGCATCGGGCTATCTCATGAAGAGCGAACCGACGCAGAAGGTGGTGGAAGCCATCCGGTCGGTCGTGCGGGGTGAAGTCTTCCTGAGCCACCGCATGGCATCCAGGATCCTGACAAAGGTGGCCAGGGGCCAATCGACACGCCCGAGCTTCGCAGTTGATGAGTTCACGGATCGGGAGATGGCCGTTTTCCAGATGCTTGGAGAAGGGTACACCGTGGATGAAATCACCGACCGGTTGAATCTGAGCCGCAAGACCGTCGAAACGTACCGCCGCCGGGCCAAGGAGAAGCTCGGCTTCGACACGGTGTCCGAGCTGCTGCAGTTTGCCGTCCAGTGGACGCACGGCCAGGGGACGAGGAGCAGCAGCAGCCACAACTGACACTACCGTGAAGCTGGAGCCGGGATGGCGTAACGGCCTTTTGAGACCGGATACGGGGCGCAGAGGATAAAGCGACTGTCAAGTGCGCTAAACCTACATCACTTCTCTCGCTAAAGGTGAAGTTTCGGCTCCATGCTCACCGCATACCTTCTGCTTTGTGTCTGCGTAGAGTAGTTAGAGTACTCCCGGTCCAGGGGACGTAGCCGTTTATCGGTGTTGAGCGTTCGAACATATGGCGGGGGGGAGGATTAGTGTAGGGGTAGTGAGAGTGCCGGCTTCCGCGTCACTTCCACATCGGTTACCTCAAGGCCAGATGTGTGTTAACCGTTTCTTACCGATCAAATAATGCTCAATCCACAACTCGTTCGTCTCCCGGCCACTTCAGCTGCTCGGTCTGGAACTGCCGCAAAGGAACGTATCAGTGTGCTCATTGTGGATGACCACCCCGCGATCCGTGAGGCGCTTTTCGACATACTCAGCTCCCACGCCGATTTGATGGTATGTGGTGAAGCGGCGAGTGCGGGCGAGGCGATGCAGCTCATCAAAGAGAGACGGCCAAATGTGGTGACGGTAGACATATCACTTGGGGATGCGCACGGCCTCGATCTCGTACAGAACATTCGAACGCAGTTCCCGGACACCTACGTCGTCGTCTTTTCGATGTACGGTGAGGATGTGTACGCAGAGCGCGCCATCCGGGTTGGGGCATCTGCCTATCTCATGAAAAGCGAGCCGACGCAGAAGGTGGTCGAGGCCATCCGATCGGTCATGCGGGGTGAGGTCTATCTGAGCCACCGAATGGCCTCACGCATCATCAGCAAGGTCGTCAGAAAGGGCGGCCAGAAGCACGGCTTCGCGGTGGATGACTTTACCGACCGGGAGATGGCGGTGTTTCAGATGCTTGGCCAGGGAGACACGGTCGATACCATCGCCGACCGGTTGAACCTGAGCCGCAAAACCGTCGAAACGTACCGCCGCCGGGCCAAGGAGAAGCTCGGCTTCGACACGGTGTCCGAACTGCTGCAATTTGCCGTCCAATGGACGCACGGCCAGGTGCACGCCAACTGACGGCGCGTGCTGCCCACTTCACCTTCTCATTTTCGCAATCGCAGGGACGAGGTGTGTCCGGTCGAATCCTGTGGCGTCTGCTCTGCACCGATCCGGTATTTTCTTTGACCGGGGTAATAACGGATGGGCTGCGTTGCCTTTTCTTTCGTCCTACCTTTCCTTAAAGGCAACTGGATCCCTTTCAACCACCCAGACGCGTGCGGTGTATGCCCACCGTTAGTCTGGCCTTTTGGTAGCGGGGAAAGCTTTTCTGACGATAAAACGGGACGAGCCATGGCGTGGTGGAAGACCAGGAAAGGACTGCAGGTAACGTATGGAGCCGCCACCCACATCGGCCAGGTTCGTTCGGAGAATCAGGATTCGTACGGCCGATTTCCGGTGACCGGGACGGCCGCGGACGAAGACCAGCTGTTCATCGTGGCGGACGGAATGGGGGGCCACGCAAGGGGACGGGAAGCGAGCGAGACAGCGGTCCGTGTGGTGCAGGAAGTTTTTTTCGAGTCCAGAGACACGGTGCCCGCCCGTCTACGCCGCAGTGTGGAGGAGGCCAACCGGGTCATTTACGCGATGTGGCGGGATGGGAACATAGTGGACCGGATGGGCACCACGTGTACCGCCCTCGTCCTCTCCGGCAGTGAAGGATTCGTAGCGCACGTGGGCGACAGCCGCCTGTACCGCGTCCGAGGGAATGAGGTGACGCAACTTTCGGACGATCACACGGTCGTCGGCGAGCTGCAACGTAAGGGCGTGCTGACGCTCGAAGAGGCTCGCGATCATCCTCGTCGCCACGCGCTCATCCGGGCCGTAGGGGTCGACAGCGACGTCGAGATCGACATATTCAGCATTGGGACCCCTCGAGCGGGGGATACGTTCGTCCTGTGTTCCGACGGAATGTCCGAGGTTCTGGAGCCCGAGATCGGGAGGATCGTTCGGACGCTTCCCCCTCAAGAAGCCGCTGACGAGCTCGTCCGAATCGCCAACGAGCGCGGCGGCCACGACAATGTGACCGTCCTGATCGTGCGCATCGAAAAGTAGTCGTGTACGTGAAGTCGCGAAGATGAGGAGAGTTGTTCGCAAACTGCCTTTTTCAAGCGAGATGCTCCCAAAGCCCCAAGGGGGCTGTCGCTCTTCGCCTTCAAAAAGGCAAATTGCTACATTTGCAAGTTTATTATTTACCTGATTGGAGGCACATTCCAACCGTCTCCTTGAGGGAATTAAAGGGGTGTAGTAAGGGATTAGCAACGCCTTTCTTCGTGCCACAAGTCGCTTCGCGACTTCGCGCCTTCGCGTGAGTCTTCAATTCCCTGACGTATGTGGTCTGGTGAGGGGCGTCGCGTACGTGGTAGGTGCACCTTAGGCGCATGAACGGCGTCGAATATGTGCCAATACTACTATGGGTGCCGCGCACGGCGTATCGGGTTTTTCACAATCGGAGGGTTATACTCTTTTTGCCCTCCGGGGCGCGCTACACGGATCTCTTTAATCTCGATATGACAAAGAGTAGCAGGGTAGGCGTGGAGTGCCCCGTCGTGCGCTCCGCCCCTGTTCAGACTGCATGAGCATGCAAGATATTTTGTCGGCTTTCCAGACTCGAACACAGGATGCCCCTGCTGTGATCAAAGCCGAGCCCCTGATCGAGCTGTTGCTCTCGTACGCGTTCGATGCATCGCTGGTAGTAAGCGAAGAAGGTGTCATCGTCGGCGCAAATTCGGAGGCCTACGCCTTATTTGGTTACGGCCCAGGGGAACTGGTGGGGATGGATCTGGAAGCGCTTCTTCCGGAGCGTTATCGGGAGGAACACCGGGAGAAAAGGCTGAAGTACATCCAAGACCCGACGCCGAGGGTTATGTCGCGGGCACTCGAGGTCTCGGCGTTGCGTAAGGACGGTACGGAATTCCGGGCCGACGTTACCCTCCGTCCCATCCACGTCGAATCGAGCGTATTCGTTCTCTGCTCCTTAAAGGACGTCACCCAGCGGGTTCAGGCGGAGCGGGCACTGCGGGAATCCGCACGGCGCCTCAGCGCGATATTCAATTCGACCTTTCAGTTCATAGGGCTGATGAGCCCCGATGGCATCCTGCTCGAGGCCAACAAAACCGCGCTCGACTTTGCAGGCTCTCGGATCGAAGACGAGACCGGCCGACATTTCTGGGAGTGCTCCTGGTGGCGATGGTCCCCCGAAGCGCAAAATCGTCTGCGGGAGGCCATAGCCCGTGCGGCAACCGGTGAGTTCGTTCGGTACGAGGACATCGTCGCCGGAGAGGGAGGGAACCGGGTTTACGTCGACTTCTCGATCAAACCCATGTTCGACGACGAAGGCCACGTCGTGATGCTCATTCCCGAGGCGCGCGACATTTCCGAGCGGAAACGTGCGGAAGAAAGCCTCGCCCACCGGGATGCCATTCTCCAGGCAGTCGGGTACGCAGCCGAACAGTTTCTTGCCGGGAGCTCGCTTGACGAAAGCGTCGGAAAAGTCCTTAGCCGGCTGGGTGCTGCCGCCGGCGTAAGCCGCGTGCACATCTTTGAAAATGCCGAAGGATCCGGCGGTGTGCTTTACCCGAAGCTGCGTTATGAATGGGCGGCTCCGGGCATCGTTCCACTTCGAGAGCTGCTTCAGGGTCAGGTAGCCGGATACGATAAGGACGGCTTCGGCCGGTGGGCAAAAGTCCTCGGAAGCGGCGAGGTGATCCGTGGTGAAACCGCCGATCTTCCTCCTTCCGAAGCCAAAATGCTCGCCCGGGCGGGTGTTCGCTCGCTCGTCGTTTTCCCCGTGTTCGTGCACGGCAAGTGGTGGGGGTTCATGGGGTTCGACGAGTGCGGGCACGATCGAATCTGGACCGATGCCGAGATCGAGGCACTCCGCATTGCAGCCAATACGTTTAGCGCCGCCATCCAGCGAACGCTGAACGAGATCGAGCTGCGCGCCAGCCAGGACCGTTTTGCCAAGGCTTTTCACCTGGCGCCCGTGGCGACCGTCATTCTACGGCTTTCGGACACCAGGGTCATCGACGTCAACCAGGCCTTCGTGGAGGCGACCGGTTATTCGAAGGAGGAGGTCACCCGGAAGAAGTTCTCGTGGCGCCGTCTGCTGGTGCAGCCGCGTGAGTTCGACGAGATGATCGAGAAGGCGGAGCAGGTCGGGTCGAGCCACAGTATCGAGCTCCGATTCCTCTCGAAAGGCAACGAGGTGCGCGACATGCTCGCTTCAGCCGACCGGATCGACGTCGACGGCGAACCCTGTTTGCTGGTGATGTTTTACGACATTACCGAGCGTAAGCGGCTCCAGCGTGAAATTGCCCGGTTGACGGCACACGAGCAACGTCAGATCAGCTATGACCTCCACGAGGATCTTGCCCAGCAGCTTGCGAGCACCGCGCTCCTGAGCGGGGTCCAGCTACGCAAGCTGCAAGAGGAAGGCTCTCACCACGCCGAGCGCATGGCCCGCATTGCAGGCATGATCGGCGACGCCGTGGCGTACTCGCGCGACCTTTCGCAACGGCTGTCCCCGGTGGACTTCCACCCGGAAGGCCTGACGTACGCCCTGCGCGGCCTCGCCGAGAGCACCAGCAGCATGCTCGGCATTCCCTGCTACTTCGAGGTCGGTCCTCCGGTGCTCGTTCAGGACAACGACGTGGCGACGCACGTGTACCGTATCGCTCAGGATGCCATCCGCAATGCGGTCCGCAACGGCAGCCCCCAAAACATCGATCTGGGCCTAAAGGCTCGGGGGTCTGAGGCAACACTGCAGATTCGGATCGCCGGTGTCGCGCCAACGACGTTTCTTAGCGACGACGCTGCATACCGGAGGATGGAGTACCGCGTGGACTTGATCCAGGGTTCGCTGATCGTGAGCGAAGGGGGGCCGGAAAGCACGCGGGTTGAAGTCCGAATTCCGCTCGAAAAAGCGCCTCCGGAAGTGGACGAAGGTTAAGGTTGTCCGTCGAGCCGGCCAAGGGCTTCCAGCATCTCTTCCACACTGGTCAGTTTGATTCGTGGCCGTCCGAGGCCCTGACCTCGTTGCGTCTCCACGGCGTCGATCGTTAGCCAGTCGCTGTAGGTAAAGACGCGGTGTTTCCGCTCACAGAGCAGCCGTTCGATCGCCGCGGGGTCGGGTTCCGCGGGGAAGAGCATTTTCCCAGCGGCCACGTCCTCAAACATGGCCTCCACCGTTTCCTGCGCATCCGGCTTGTTCGTGCCGATGACCCCCGATGGGCCGCGCTTGATCCACCCGCCCACGTACTCGCCAGGCACCTCGCGGCCGGTTTGCGGGTCGTACACCCGGCCTTTTCGGTTCGGTATGACGGCTGCTTCCTCGTCGAACGGGACGCCTGGCAGGCTTACGCCCCGGTAGCCCACCGATCGGAACACCAGCCCCACCGGGATGACCTCTTCCACGCCGGTTGGCTTCGCGCGCAGATTGTCCCCCGAGGCAACGAGCTCGTTCCGGACGATGCGCATGCTGGTGATGCGGCCGTCGGAGTTACCTTCGAGCGCGACGGGGGAGACGAGGAACCGCAGGATGAGCCGGCGCGACTTGCCCGTAGGCTTTCGGTGAGCGTAATCACGCAGGATTTCGAGCTTCTGGAGCGTTCGTTTGTCGGGCTCCCTCTCCAGCATGGCGCTCGTAAGTGGATCAGGCTCCACCTCTTCGGGGAGCGCCAAAACGTCGGCGTCTTCCAGCTCACCAAGCTCCTTGACCTCGGGTATGGTGAACGCGGCCTGGGCCGGTCCGCGCCTTCCAAGCATGTAAATCTCACGGACTTTGCTGTTCCGAAGCGCTTCGAGGGCGTAGTCGGCGATGTCAGTCGTTTCGAGCTCTTCCGGGGTGCGGCTGAGGATGCGGGCGACGTCCACCGCCACGTTACCCACCCCGACCACGGCGACGCGCTCCTGCGAGAGGTCGAACGTGCAGTGGCGGTAATCCGGATGGCCGTTGTACCAGGCCACGAACTCCGTCGCCGAGTGGCTTCCGATCAGATCTTCGCCGGGGATGCCGAGGTTGCGATCGGCCTGCGCGCCCGTCGCATAAAAGATCATGTGGTAGTACTGGCGGAGCTCGTCGACCGTCAGATCCTTGCCGATCTCGACGTTTCCGAAGAAGCGGAATCCGGGATTCTGGGCGACCTTGTCGAAAACGCGCGTGACGTTTTTGATCTTCTGATGATCGGGGGCGACCCCGCAACGGACCAGGCCGAAAGGCGTGGGCAACCGATCGTACATGTCGACCGTTACCGCCACCTCCGGATGCTTGAGGAGCTGGTCTGTGGCGTAAAAACCCGTTGGCCCGGCGCCAACGACGGCAACGCGAAGGGGATTCGACGGATCTCCGACTTTACTCATGGACGCGGCAGGATCTGTGGGCAGCCTCTTGTGCTTTCGGCCTCAATAATACGGCAGAAAAGCATAAATCGGACAATAATGTATTAAAAATCGCCCGATAAAAAAGATCCCGCACGCGCGGTCAGGCCGCCGCGACAGCCTGCGACTGGAGAAAGTTGATCACGTACCGATTGAAGAGGTGCGGACGGTCGATGTTGCAGACGTGGCCGGCGCCTTCTACCACCTTCAGGAAGCAATTTTTCTGCTTCTCGATGATCCGACGTACCGCCGGGAGGAACATGTGGTCTTCCTCTCCCATCACATAGAGCACCGGCATCGGCGTATCTTTTTCCTCGAAGAACCGGAGGAGTGGATTGATGCGCCAGGTCAGCTTGAACCAGCGGAGGAACTCCTTCTGGCACAGCTTGCGGGCTTCCTGGATGAAAATCGATCGGGCTTCCCTGTGGGTTTTCCGCGGCATGATGATCCATGCGAACAAACTGTAGAGCCACAGGTATGGCATGACGCGTTTGAACAGGTTGCCGACGCCGACGAGGAATCGGGAGCGCAGGTTCAGCCGGGTGATGGCGCCGCCGAGAATCAACGATTGCACCCGCTCGGGCGCCATTTCGGCCAGGTTGCGGACGAGGATCGAGCCCAGCGACATCCCAACGAAATGCGCCTTTTCGATGTGGAGGTGGTCGAGGACCTCGAGGATGTCGCGGCTAATGTCGTCGAACGTGTAATTTCGTGAATCGAAGGGCTTATTGTTCGAATACCGCGACTCGCCGTGGCCGCGCAAGTCCACCACCAGCACGTTGAAGTGCTGGCTGAAGGCACGGATTTGCTTGAACCAGGTGGTCGAGCTTCCCCCGGCTCCGTGTACGAAGACGACCCATTCGTATTCCGTGGGGTGTTCGTAAGTGCGGTAGTACAGCACGCCGTTCGTTCGTAAACTTCTTTGGTCGAGAAAGTACGCTTCTTAACGAAGCAGGTTCACCCAGTTATTGGAATATGGCCTCTGGCACGGTCCATTACGGATCGGTTTCGATTCGATTACGAATCATACGCAGCGGCGCTGAGAAAGGAACAAAGACCGTACCGATTCACCAAAAAATGGCACTTGCCGCCGTGGCCCGAACCGAAAACGCTAACACCCCGGGATGAACAGACTGAACCACCGACTGACCGGCCCGGCTGACGCGCCGATAGTCCTCTTCCTGCACGGATTCATGGGGTCGCTTACCGACTGGCAGACCGTGATCGATGCACTGGAGGGGGAGTACCGGTGCCTCGCGGTCGATCTGCCGGGTCACGGGGATTCGACGGGCTTCAGCGATTCGGCGTATACGATGGAGGGCGCCGCACGCCTCGTGGTGGACCTGCTCGACGAGCTGGAGGTGTCCCGTGCGAACGTCGTCGGCTACTCGATGGGCGGCCGGCTCGCGCTGTATCTCGCGATAGAGTACGGCGAGCGGTGCGAGCGCCTCTGCCTCGAATCCGCGTCGCCGGGCCTCGAGCTGGAAGTGGACCGGATCACGCGGCGTGGACTCGACGAGGCGCGGGCAATACGCCTGGAAACGGACGATTACGATTCGTTTCTTGAGGAGTGGTACCGACAGCCTCTTTTTGCCACGCTTTCCGCGAAGGAGGAGCTTATTTCAGGGCTGCTGGAGGCGCGACGGGCCAACGACCCGCACGAGCTGGCTCGTTCGTTACGCGGTATGGGAACCGGCCGGCAGCCTTCCCTGTGGGAGCGTATCGCGACACTCGAAGTGCCCACACTGGCCATGTCCGGCGCACTCGACGGTAAATACGTCGAGATAGCCGAAAAAATGGCGGTGCTCAACGACCGCGTGAGGGCTGTTTCGGTGCCCAATACCGGGCACATCATCCACCTCGAAAACCCGGAAGCCTTTATCTTACTGCTCAGGAGTTTTTTGCAATCCATAATTTGACGACCATGCCTACGATAGAATGGAAAGAAGCCGGCCAGTACACGGACATCAAGTACCACAAAGCCGAGGGGATCGCGAAGATCACGATCAACCGCCCGGATGTGCGAAATGCCTTCCGGCCGTTGACGGTGAAGGAGATGTCGCACGCCCTCAACGATGCCCGGGACGACCTGGAGATCGGCGTCATCATCCTCACCGGTGAAGGGACCGAGGCGTTCTGCTCGGGCGGCGACCAGAAGATCCGGGGGGACGCGGGCTACAAGGAAGAGGGGACGGGGCTGGAACGGCTCAACGTGCTCGACTTCCAGCGCCAGATCCGTACGTGCCCGAAGCCGGTGATCGCCATGGTGGCGGGCTGGGCGGTTGGCGGCGGGCACGTGCTGCACGTCCTGTGCGACCTCACGATCGCCGCTGAAAACGCCCGGTTCATGCAAACCGGCCCGAAGGTTGGGTCGTTCGACGCCGGATACGGTGCGTCGTACCTCGCCCGAATCGTGGGCCAGAAGAAGGCTCGCGAGATCTGGTTTCTCTGCCGCCCCTACAACGCACAGCAGGCCCTCGAGATGGGGCTCGTCAACGCCGTGGTGCCGCTCGAACGGCTCGAAGAGGAAACCGTACAGTGGTGCCGCGAGATTCTGGCCAACTCTCAGACGGCTATTCGTTTCCTGAAGGCAGGCCTGAATGCGGACTGTGACGGCCAGGCGGGCCTCCAGGAGCTCGCCGGCAGTGCGACGATGCTGTTTTACATGTCCGAGGAGGGCCAGGAAGGACGGAATGCGTTCGTGGAGAAGCGGAAGCCGGACTTTTCGAAATTCCCCTATCGTCCCTGAGTACGCCTGGCATGGAATCGGTAACACAAAAGCGGGGATTGTCGCTGTGGGTGCTGGCCGCCCGCCCGAAGACGCTCTGGGCCGCCGTGGCGCCCGTCCTGATCGGCACGGCAATGGCCATTGAAGCGGGTGGCTTCCACGCACCTTCCGCGTTTTTTGCCCTGCTTGGCGCCGTCCTGATCCAGATCGGGACGAACTTCAGCAACGATTACAGCGACTTCCTCAAGGGCGCGGATACGGGCGAGCGAAAAGGGCCGCTCCGTGTTACGCAGGCCGGCCTCGTTACACCCGAACAGATGCGCCGCGCGACGGCTCTGATCTTTTTCCTGGCGCTGTTGAGCGGCATCTACCTGATCGTACGTGGAGGCTGGCCCGTTCTTCTGATCGGTGTGCTCTCGATCGTGTCCGGCATCCTCTACACGGCCGGACGCTACTCGCTCGCCTACCTGGGACTCGGGGACCTCTTTGTGCTCATCTTTTTCGGTCCGGTCGCCGTCGGCGGCACCTATTACGTGCAGACGCTGACGATTGAGCCTGCCGTGCTGGCGATGGGTGTGGGCGCAGGATTGCTCTCGGTGTGCATCCTCCTGTCGAACAACATCCGGGACGTCGAGGAAGACCGAGCGGCGGGCAAAAAAACGCTGGTCGTTCGGTTTGGGCGAGGGTTCGGTGTTGCCCTCTACGCCGTGTGCGCCGTAACGGCCTTGCTGATTCCCGCGTCGATCTACCTGATCACCGGCCGGCATCCGTTCATTTTGCTGACGCTCCTGCTGCTCGTGCCGGCCATGGTGAACGTCCGGAAGTTCGTCGCTACACGGGAAACGGCTGCGCTGAACCCGCTGCTTGGCGCCTCCGCCCGCCTCCTGCTGATTTATAGCCTGGTATTTTCGGCGACGTGGGTGATCTGATGCACGCGACGATCCGCCTCTTCCGCTACACGCTGCCACTACAGAAGCCTCTGCGATTGGGAGGCAGAGCGATCGAGAGGAGAGAGGGAATCCTGGTGCGGATCGAGACGCCGGACGGCCACGTCGGATGGGGCGACGCTGCTCCTCTGCCGGGGTTCAGCCGGGAAACGCTGGACGACGTCATGGGGCAGCTAAACCCGCTCCGGAAGCTCGACGTTTCTGGGGTACTGGAGTCTTCGGAGGGGATCGAAGGCATCGAAAGAGATGTGCCCTCCGGCCTGGCGCCGTCTGCCCGTTTTGCTGTCGAGCTTGCGCTGGTGAATCTGATTGCCGCGGAGCGAAAGGTAACCCCTGCGGAGGTGCTGGCGCCTGAGCCCGCCCGCGAGATCGCTTTGACCGGTCTGCTCGTGGGGGAAAAAGACCGTATTCTGGCCGACGCGGAACGGTTTTCTTCGGAGGGGTACGAAGCGGTCAAGCTGAAGGTTGGCCGGCGGGCGCTCGAAGAAGACGTCCGCCTGTGTCGGGCCGTTCGTGAGCGGATCGGGCCGGACGTACGGCTCCGTCTCGACGCCAACCGCGCGTGGAGCCTCGAAGAGGCGGTTGTCTTCGTCAAAGGGCTCGACGAAGAGCCCATCGAGTACCTGGAAGAGCCGCTCGCCCGACCTTCCGACTTGCCGCTGCTGGCGCGTGAGGCGCCGGTGCCGATTGCACTGGACGAGAGTCTGTACGAGCAACCCGGCCGTGACCCCGACTTTTTCGACGGCGTCGCGGCGGTCATTCTCAAACCGACCTTGCTGGGCGGGTGCGGGCGTGCGCTGCACCTCGTGCGGCTGGCTGGCGGGTACGGGATTCGGCCCGTCGTGAGTGCTGCGTTTGAAAGTGGCGTGGGAATGGCGGGGCTCGTCGCATTCGCCGCCGTACTCGGCGGCGAAAGGACGCCGGCGGGCCTCGATACCTACCGCTATCTCGCTACAGACGTTTTGCCCACCCGCCTGCCTCTGGAAAACGCGCGGATCCAGACGGATGCCGTTTACCACGCAGCCTTGTCGCCTGACGTTTCGCTTTTGCAGGAAATACCATGAAGACGATCCCGTGCCCGGTTCGGACGGCGGCCGAAAAATGGCCGGACGCGTCGGCGCTCGTCGGCCCGCGTGGCTCGTTGACGTGGGGCGGCCTCGACAGGATTGTCTCGGCCGTTGCTGCAAGGCTTAAACGGGAGGGTGTTACCGCCGGGTCACGCGTCGGCGAATACGTATCGGATCGGTACGATGCAGCGGCAATCCTCCCCGGTCTCCTTCGCTCAGGTGCGACTGCCTGCATGCTGAACACCCGCATCCCCGTGGAGGGCATCAAGGGCTTGCTGGCGCGCACCGAATGCCAGGTCGTAGTGACCGACAGGCCGATAGATTTCGGAGCGGGTGTAAGGGTGCTCGACGTGCGAGACCTGCTAGATCCCCTGGACGTAGAGAAGCCGGACGCTCCAGTTTTTCCGGTGGACCGCGAAGCCACCATTGTGTTCACTTCGGGCAGCACGGGGGAGCCGAAGGGTGCGATTCACTCGATGGGAAACCACTACTACAGCGCCCTGGGGTCGGGGCAGAACATTGCCTTGAGGGAGGGCGATCGGTGGCTGCTTTCGTTGCCGCTGTACCACGTCGGCGGCCTTTCGATCCTGTTCCGATGCTTTTTTGCCGGGGCTACGGTCGTGGTGCCCGATCCCTCCGAACCCGTCGAGGAGTTGCTGGAGCCTGACCGCATCACGCACGTTTCGATGGTCTCGACGCAGCTTCTGCGGCTGCTGCGAAGTGGCAAGCGGGCATTTGCCTCTCTCAAGGCCATATTGCTCGGCGGTAGCGCCATCGAGCCCGGACTGCTGGATGAAGCGGTTGCCCGGAGGCTGCCAGTCCATACGAGCTACGGCCTCACGGAAATGGCGTCGCAAGTCACGACCACGCCGCCGGGGGCTTCCCGTAAGCAGCTTGGGACGTCCGGACGGGTTCTGCCTTACCGGAACCTGTCCGTCGCGCCTGACGGCGAGATCCTCGTGAAAGGCGAGACGCTATTCAAGGGGTACGTCGGCGTCGGGTTGCCCGTCGATGGGAACGGGTGGTTCCACACGGGCGACCTCGGATTCCTCGATCCCGAGGGTTACCTCGTCGTGACCGGACGGAAGGACAATCTTTTCATTTCAGGCGGCGAGAACATCCAGCCGGAAGAGATCGAGCGCCTGCTGGGAACCGTCGAGGGAGTAGGCCGGGCCGTGGTCGTTCCGGTGAAGGACGACGAGTTCGGCTGCCGGCCCGTTGCGTTCGTCGAAATGCGTTCTGAGGCGGACGCGGTGCCGCTGGAACTCGTCGAAAAAGTGAACGCCCGCCTTGCCGCCGTTTTGCCCCGCTACAAGCTGCCCGTCGCATATTATCCGCTCTCCGATAGCGGAACGGATTTGGGGATTAAGGTCAACCGGTCGATACTGAAGGAAAGGGCGGAATCGCTGTACCGGAGCTCGCGTCCGAAGCGTCCAGCGGTGTCATGAATTCCGGCCTTTAGTTTTAACGAAGCCGAAACAGGCGGAACTGCCTGAAGGATGCGTCGTGAACCCTCGCGAGATCGATCCGATCTTGATAAACGGACAGAATACAATTTGGAAGCGGTTCCGGGAGATAGACGACATGGAGACCACGGCACACGTAGTGAAGAGGGGTGAGCGAGTGCATCTGACCCCGCTTCAGCTAAAAAACCTGTATAAACACTTCGAATGGAACAACGACCCCGAACTTAACCGGTTTGACAGCGAAATCCCCTTTGCCGAGGAGTCGCTCGGAGACTTCAAGGCTCGCTTCGAACAGATGGTGTACGATCCGAGTCCGACGTCGAGGGACTTCGAGATCCACACCAACGACGGGAAGATGATCGGGGTGGCTTACGTCGCCAACATCAGCGAGGCCAACCGGCATTGCCGGATCGGCGTCACGATCGGCGACCGGGATTACTGGCGGAAAGGGTACGGTGTGGAATCGCTCGGGTTGCTGCTCGATTATTGCTTCAACGACCTCAAAATGCACCGCGTGTCGAGCGAGACGTTCGAGTACAACACAGCCTGGCGGAAGCTCGTCGAGCACGTGGGCTTTACGAAGGAAGGGACGGAGCGGGACTACCTGTTCCGGGAGGGGCGGTACTGGGACAACGAGATCTACGCGCTACTCGAGCATGAGTACAGAGCCCTCGAAGAGCGGGCGGCAGCCGGAGGGGTTAAGGCGTAGCGCTCGACGTCAGGCGTTTCGTTGCAGCCAGAAGACGAGGATGTCGTCATTGAACTCGGGATGCTCGCTTCTTGAGAGCACGTTTTTGAGCATGGCGTGGATGGGATCGGGCTTGTCGAAGGCCTCGGCTGCCGTCGCCATCACCCCTTCCTCGCCCATCATCTCACCGGATTTGAGGCGCTGCTCCATCAGGCCGTCGGTGTAGGCAACGAGCGCACTGCCCGGGGGTAGGACGAACGTGTTGTCCTTGAATTCCGCTTCGGCGTCCAGACCCAGGATGATGTCGCTGTAAGCCACGATCTCCGACTTTTCGGGTGTGACGAGCGCCGGCCGGCAGTGCCCGGCATTGGCGTAGGTAATCTCGTTGGTTTCGACGTCCCAGCGGATGAGCAGGAGCGAGGCAAACGTCTCCTCCATCACTTCGTCCTGCATGAGGACCTGGTTCACGCGTTTCATCAGCTCGGAAGGGGAGATCGAGCTGCGAAGCATCGCGTGCAGCGTACCGCGAACGTAGCTGAGGAAGCTGAAGGCGTAAAACTTTGCCTGGATCCCTTTCCCCATCACGTCACCGATGGTAAAGAAGTAGACGCCCGGCAGCGCCTCGGTCCAGTCGAAGAGGTCGCCGCCGCCGTGTTCGCGCGGGTTGTTGTAAAAGTAGATGTTGTAGCCGGGGACCTCGGGCATCTTCTTCGGCATGAGCCGCTGGGAGAAGTCGTACCCGATGCGGGCGTCGAGCTGCGTCTGGAAGAGCCTGGTCCGTTCGAGCAGGCGTTCGATGCGTGAGAGGAGCTGTTCGATGTCGAACGGCTTGGTGATGTAGTCGTCCACGCCCGTCCGCATACCTTTCAGGCGGCTCTGCTCGTCCGCCTTTGCGGTGAGGAAGATAAAGGGAACGGCGCGGGTGTCTTTCTGTGCATTCAGCTTTGACTGGAGGGCAAACCCGTCCATTTTCGGCATCATGATGTCCGAAATGATCAGGTCAGGTATTTCTTCACCGATGCGTTCGAGCGCTTCCTCGCCGTTGGCAGCCGTTCTGACGCGGTACTGTTTGCTGAGGCGATATTCGAGTAGTCTCCTCAGCGTATGCTCATCTTCAACAACCAGTATCGAATATTTTTCCATTTTTATTCGCCGTCATGAACGGATGGGGGCTGGCCGGGAGATCTAAAACGGAATACTCATCCACGGGTCTTTGTTGACGGTAACCACGAACTCCAGCCGGTGGCGGCTGTGATCGATCTGCTCGTAATCGAGTACGTCGGTGCACGACTTGATCATGAGCAGGCCCATACCACGTTCCGGAAAGGCGTTGAGTACTTCCTGACGGGCGGTCAGCTGCGCGTCCAGATCGAACCCGTTGGAGTTGTCTTCGATCACACACCGAACGCTTTTGCCGTTGGGTAAGATCTCCACGGAGATTTCGGGCGTACGCCCATTGAATTCCGCATGCTGGACGAGGTTGGCAAGCCATTCATGGACGGCCAGCTTCGTCCGGTAAAGGATTTGATCGTCGATGGTGTGGTTGAACGAATCGCTGTTTTCCCACGCGTCAAAGAGAGCGTGTACCCTATCGATGATCGAATTGAGATCCCTGAAGCGATGCTTGCCGAACGTCTTTTCTGGTAATACCCGCATTCGGAGAATATCCTGCGCACACATTGACACGACCTCACGCGAGGGATTCACGGGCTGCCTCCACCGTGGGGAACTGGCGAAAAACCTTGTAGGTGCGCGTCAGTTGTACAACAACCTGGACAGGCCGCGATACTGCGGCAAAGACCACCTGACCGTTCAGGGGCGATACCTGACGGTAGAGCGAGAATATCGACCCGAGCCCGGTGGAGTCCAGAATCCCGGTTTCCGAGAAGTCCAGAACGAAGTTCATGGCGCCTGAGCGCACCTGTTCCTGGCAGATGGTTTTGAATTCAGCCGCGTTGCGGAAGTCGAGTGCCTTTCCAATGCGAACGACTACCGTTTCCTGTGTCTGGGGTTCTATCGTGAAGCTCATAAACGATTCTGCCCGATATTTGGGTTGTTCAACACGTTCTCGCCGTGTAGTATCGACTGGGAATGAACGAACTATAGTTTCAATTTTGATACCAGAACCGGCCTTGAAATTTGTCTTCCGGCATCTTCGGCGTGTTGGACGTCAAATAACGGTCTCTCCTGTATATATTGTGACCAGCTTGTAACGTAACCTGATAACCTACGGGATCGAACCAAAATAATAAAGAGGCGCCGGGAGGTTGATGGCCGCCGTTTGCCCCGGTAAGAACGTCATTCTGAAAATAAGACTAAATACAATTCGTAATGATCGTTTTCCAGAATCACCTGATCGAGCAGCAAACCATCCTGGGAATCGTCGTGGCCGAAGGGATCCGTATGGACGCCGCTCCACCGGGATTCGAAGAAGACCTCGGAAATTTGATCGCCGAAAGGGGGAAGCCGCTTTCGGAAGAAGAAGAGGTGAAAAGAGGCGCCGTACGAGACATGCTTCGGAACGGACGCTTTCGTCCTACCGGGCGGAGCAAGCCGGCGAGTGAATA
Organism: uncultured bacterium; assembly: GCA_966250015.1. Classification (GTDB taxonomy): domain Bacteria; phylum Bacteroidota; class Rhodothermia; order Rhodothermales; family DASSAV01; genus CBINFS01. Next base: position 20,194 of record CBINFS010000028.1, read on the forward strand.
CCTGCTCCGCTCGGCGGGTGAAGGGGTTGACGCTTTTCCCCGGATCAATGCCGCGGTGGACGTCTGCAACTTCATCAGCCTCAAGCACCTGCTGCCGGTATCAATCTGGGACCTCGATCTGGCCGGTTCAGACGTGTTTGAGTTCAGGCTCGGGCGGGAGGGCGAGGCGTACGTCTTCAATGCAGGGGGGCAGGTCATCGAGCTGGAGGATCTGATCGTCGGATGCCGGCTCTCCCATGGAGAGAGCATTCCGATCGTGACGCCGGTGAAAGACAGCCTGGCCACAAAAACCGTCGACGCGACCACCCGGGTGGCCGGAGCCGTCTACGCCCCGTTGGGTGTGTGCCCCGTGGATAGGATCGAAGCGGTCTGTCGCGAGTTTGCCGGGTTACTCGAAGCCTGCGGTGAAGGGGCGCACGTCAGATCCGGCGTCGTACCACCGGGTGAGACGTGCCGGATTTAGATTGTGTGCAGACAAAACAGACGGGGCTCACGTCCGTTGGAGTATGAACCGGAGCGCGGTGAATTGAATCGGCGGTAGATGACGAGAATCGGGACGCATATTCTCCTGCTGGGTTTGCTACCGGTGCTGACGGCGCCGGGGTGTTTCGAGCGGACGGCCACGCCGCCTTCGATGGCTGACGTCCGGAGCGAACGTGAGCCCGTTAACGAGAGCTGGGGGGCGTACCTGGACATCAGCGAAGACGGCCGCCCGCGCGCCCGGATTACGGCCGACTACATGGCCCGGTTCGAATCGGGGGACAGCACGTATACCGAGCTGCACGGCGCACCCGACTCCGGAAGGCAGGTGATCGTACACATCTTCGACGCGCAGGGAGATTCTTCAGCCACGATAACGACCGACCGGTTGACGCAGTACAAGGACAACGAGCGGTTTGAAGCGCGGGGCAACGTACGCGTCGATACGCCGGACAACGGCCACATCGAAACCGAGCACCTGATCTGGCTCGAGGCAGACCGGAAGGTGCTCACGTCCGATTTCGTGCGGATCACGACCCCCAACGAGCAATTGCAGGGCTTCGACCTGGAAGCGGTCGAGGACCTCAGCTCGTTCACCCTGAAACGGCCGACTGGGAAGGTCACGGTGAGAGAATGATGGTTCAACTCCATTCGAACCGAAGACCCCATCGGCCGGGCAAACGCTATTACCGGTGCACGGCGGACCGTTTCGCTCCGCCGAAACCTGTCCTCCTGGTTCTGGCCTTCGTAGTGCTCACCGGTTGGCTTCCGGCACGCGCACAGGATACAACGCAGACCGACACGGTAAAGGTGCGGCTGGTCGAGATCCTCAACGCAGATCTCCTCACGCGGTCCATCGAAAACGGGGAGGAGGTCCGAAGCCTCAGCGGTAACGTGCGGCTTCGCCAGGATAGCACGGACCTGTGGGCCGACAGGGCCACGCAGTACGTCGCACGCGAAGAGATTCACTTCGAGGGTAACGTCCAGATCATCGATAAGGGGGATTCCCTTTCGAGCGCCCGGATCCGATACGACAGCCGGAACAAGGTCGGGTACGCCGAAGGGGACTTGCGGCTGGCCGACGGCGAGGTCGAGGTGTTTGCCCCCTCGGGCACCTATTTCGTCGATGAAAAGCGGTCACGGTTCGACGAAGGGGTGCGGCTCGTCGACAGCACGGCCGTGCTCACCAGCCGCGCAGGCGAGTACTTCTCGGATGAAAAGCGGGCAGAGTTTTACGAGGACGTCCTGCTCGTCGAGGAACGCACGACGCTTTCCGCGGATTCGGTGACGTACTACCGCGACACCGAGGTTTCACTGGCTCGCGGCAACGTGTTCATCCATCGCATCGGAGGCCAGGATTCCGAGTCGCCGCCCGACTCGCTAGTCCGGACCCTTCTCTTCGGCCACGAGGCGTACAACGACAACCGGCAGTCGTACAGCAAGATTACCGGCAACCCGTTGCTCGTGCAGCTCAGGGAGGATTCAACGACGGCCGAGGTCGATACGCTCGTCGTCCGGGCGGACGTGCTCGAGGCTTCGAGGGTCGATTCGCTCGAAAGACTGATCGCGGTGGGTTCCGTACAGGCCTGGCAGAAGGAATTTGCCGCCCGGGCGGACTCGCTCGTGGTGGACCGGATCACCCTGCCCGACAGCACAGAGAAAGAAGACGTGCGGCTCTTTCGGAATCCGATTGCGTGGTTCAAGGAATCACAGGTGACGGGGGACACTCTGTTTTACCGGACGACGCCCGGGGGCGCCGATTCGCTGTTCGCCTTTCCGAATGCCTTCGTCGCCCGATACGACTCGGCGCTGGCGCGCATACACCAGATCAAAGGCCGAACGCTGGTAGGCACCCTACGGGACGATACGCTCCGCACGATGGAGGTGGGGCCCAATGCCGAGCTGATCTACTACCTGACCAACAAAGAGGACCAGGCTGACGGGGCCGTGCGGACGTCGGCCGATCGGATCGTTTTTTACTTCAACGGAGGCGAGCTCACGCGGACGAGCGTCCTCGGGCGAACCGAGGGCACCTACTATCCGGAAGACCTCATTCCGGATCAATTTGAGCTCACGGGTTTTTTATGGGTGCCCGAAAACCGGCCCACACGAGAGGGTTTACTCGACGACGAACGGGTGCGGGAAAGGCTTCGACCTCCACCCGAGACTTCTCCCACCGAGCCCCTCGTCTCCACTGGAGCCAATACGACCACGATGCCGTGAATCGATCTGCGGCCGCCTTATGAAGAACCTACCGGATGAGGAAACCAACCTGACGCTCCGTGCGGAAGGGCTCACGAAGCGCTACAAAAAGCGCCCGGTGGTCCATAACGTCGACATCAGCGTCGATCGCGGCGAGATCGTCGGGCTGCTCGGTCCGAACGGCGCAGGCAAGACGACGACGTTCTACATGATCGTGGGCATGGTCAAACCCGATGCAGGCCGCATTTTTCTCGGCTCCGAGGACATCACGCACTTACCGATGTACCGGCGCGCCCGACGCGGTATCGGGTACCTCTCGCAGGAGGCTTCGATCTTCAGGCATCTCAGCGTCGAGGACAACCTGCACGCGATCCTGCAATTTCAGAACATTTCGCGGGCGGAGCGTCACGAACGGGTCGAGTCGTTGCTCAACGAGTTTGGCCTGAAAACCGTCAGGAAGTCGAAGGGCTACATGCTGTCGGGCGGGGAGCGCCGGCGCACCGAGATCGCGCGAGCCCTCGCCACCCGGCCAAACTTCCTCCTGCTCGACGAGCCGTTTGCGGGGGTGGATCCGATTGCCGTCGAAGACATCCAGGACATCGTCGCCGGGTTGAAGGATAAGGGCATCGGCGTGCTCATCACCGATCACAACGTACACGAGACGCTGGCGATCACCGATCGGGCGTATCTATTGTACGAGGGGGACATCTTCACGCAGGGGACGGCAGAAGCCCTCGCTTCCGACCCCGAGGTGCGCAACCGATACCTGGGTGAAAAGTTTACCCTCGAACGGTATCGGTGAACCTTTCCGATTTGTAGGTATTTCAGGCTAGCTGTTTCCATTTTTTCGAAGCAAACCAATTCCGGAGTAGAAGAACATGGTCGTCGTAATGCAGTCCTCGGCCGAGGAAGCGCAGATCCAGGCCGTAATCGAACGGCTAAACGCGTTCGGCTTTGACGTACACCGCTCGAGCGGCGTCAGCCAGACGGTGCTGGGGGCTATCGGCGTGCAGCCGGACTTCGACGTACGCCACATCAAGGTGCTCGACGGGGTCGCGGAGGTCTACCGGGTCACCGAACCGTACAAGTTCGCGAGCCGGGCGTGGAAAAATGAGAACACCACGATCGACGTGAAGGGCGTCGTGATCGGCGGGAACGAGGTGATCATGATGGCGGGACCGTGCTCGGTGGAGAGCGAGGAGCAGATGGACGTGACGGCGGCCCACGTCGCGGCACACGGAGCGACCTTTCTTCGGGGCGGCGCCTTCAAGCCGCGTTCGTCGCCGTATGCCTTCCAGGGTCTGGGTGAGGAAGGCCTTCGGATCATGCGCGAGGCTGCGGACCGCTACGACCTTCGCGTGATCACCGAGGTGATGGAAAGCTCGCAGATCGACGTCGTCCTTCGTTACGCCGATGTGCTACAGGTCGGCGCCCGGAACATGCAAAACTTTTCGCTGCTCAAGGAGCTCGGCAAAACCGACAAGCCCGTTTTTTTGAAGCGCGGGTTGTCGGCCACGATAGAGGAGTGGCTCATGAGTGCAGAGTACATCATGTCGCAGGGGAACGCGAACGTGATTCTCTGCGAACGCGGGATCCGCACGTTCGAGAGCGCAACGCGGAACACGCTGGACCTGTCGGCTGTGCCCGTCGTCCAGAAAAAGAGTCACCTGCCGATTTTCGTCGATCCGAGCCACGGCACCGGCCTTCGCAACAAAGTGATTCCGATGGCGCGTGCGGCGGTGGCGGCCGGCGCCGACGGTCTGATGGTGGAGCTTCATCCGGACCCGGCAACGGCGCTGAGCGACGGCCCGCAGTCTCTCTTCTTCGACCAGTTCGTCGACCTGATGCGGCAGATCCGCCTCATCGCTACCGCCATCGGCCGGACCGTGCGTACCCCGGAAGGGGTCGTCTCCTGAGCAGCGGGAACATACCGAATGCGCCATACACCCGATGATCGCCCGTCGGGTGTTGCTATTTTTGGCCGTCACGCCCCTGATATCACCATCATTTTACGGCGGCGGCGGATCGGGTGAGGTGCCCTCGGGTTCGTGGCAGGTATAAGGACGCAGCTCAGAACGGGATTTGAAATATATGTGTGGAATCGTTGGATATATAGGGCACAGGCAGGCGGGAGAGATCTTGCTTACGGGCCTTCAGCGGCTCGAGTACCGGGGATATGACTCCGCGGGTGTAGCCATCGTCGACGGCGTCCTCAACGTCAGGAAGCAGAAGGGGAAGGTGCGGGACCTGGCGACGGAGATCGAGCACGCTCCGATCACCGGGATGGTCGGCATCGGGCATACCCGCTGGGCGACGCACGGCGCGCCGAACGACACGAACGCCCACCCCCACGCCAACTCCTCGGGCGACTTCGCGCTCGTACACAACGGGATCATCGAGAACTATCTGTCCATCCGGGAGAGCCTGACGAGGAAGGGGTACGTCTTCAACAGCCAGACGGACACCGAGGCGCTGGTCCACCTGATCGACGATGTGCGGAAATCGACGGGCTTACCGCTCGAAGAGGCGGTACACCAGGCGCTGACGCAGGTAGTCGGAACGTACGGCATCGCCGTGGTGTCGGCAAGCGACCCGGATCTGCTGATTGCGGCGCGCAAGGGGAGCCCGCTCATCATCGGCGTGGGGGAGGGTGAGTATTTCATCGCTTCGGACGCAGCGCCGCTCATCGAACACACCCGGCAGGTCGTGTACCTGAACGACGGTGAGATCGCGATCATCCGTCGGAGCGGCTACGAGGTGCGAAGCATCGACAACGTGGTGCTCGACAAGCAGGTGTACGAGCTGGAGTGGGACCTCGAGCAAATCGAAAAGGGCGGGTACGAGCATTTCATGCTCAAGGAGATCGTCGAGCAACCCGAGTCGCTCGAGAACTGCATGCGCGGCCGGGTGCGTCCCGACGATCACACGATCAAGCTCGGCGGCCTCATCGACGTTTTGGACCAGGTGCGCGAGGCCAGACGCATCATCATCGCAGCGTGTGGCACGTCGTGGCACGCAGGGCTGGTAGGGGAGTACCTGATCGAGTCCCTTGCCCGCATCCCGGTCGAAGTTGAGTATGCGAGCGAGTTCAGGTACCGCGACCCGATCCTCCGGGAGGGCGACGTGGTGCTCGTGATCTCGCAGAGTGGTGAGACCGCCGACACGCTGGCAGCCGTTCGCGAGGCGAAGCGGCGAGGCGTCATGGTGCTCGGCATCTGCAATGCGGTCGGTTCGACGATTGCGCGCGAGACCGACGCCGGCGTGTACCTTCACGCGGGTCCGGAGATCGGCGTCGCGTCGACGAAGGCGTTTACCGCGCAGGTGCTCGTGCTCACCATGATTGCGCTCAAGCTGGCCGAAGGGCGCACGATCTCGGATGCGGAGATGGCGCAGTACCTGCGGGCGCTTCAAGCCATTCCAGACCAGGTGCGCGAGGTGATCAAGCTGAACGACGAGATCAAAAAGATGGCGCTCGTCTACCGCTATGCATCGAACTTCCTTTACCTGGGGCGTGGCTACAACTTCCCCGTCGCGCTCGAAGGCGCGCTGAAGCTGAAAGAAATCTCTTACATCCACGCCGAAGGGTATCCGGCGGCCGAGATGAAGCACGGCCCCATCGCCCTGATCGACCGGTTCATGCCCGTCGTATTCATCGCCATGCGCGACAGCAGCTACGACAAGGTGATGTCGAACATCGAGGAGGTCGTCGCCCGGCAAGGGTCCGTCATCGCAATCACCGACGACGGGAACGGCGATCTCGACCGGATGTGCGAATATGTCATCCAGATACCGAAGACCGAGGAGTTCCTTTCGCCGCTGCTAACCGTTGTGCCGTTACAGCTGCTTTCCTATCACATTGCGATCATGCGCGGGTGTGACGTCGATCAGCCCCGCAATCTGGCCAAGAGCGTGACCGTAGAGTGACCGAAGCGCCGCAGGCGGGAACCGCTCGCGCATCGAACCTTTAGGGTAAAAAGACGTTCACGGCCGGCGCCCGGATTTTTATTCGTTTTCGATCGCGTTCGTATGATCAACCTGGATAGACTCAAGGAAATCACCCAGCGTTACGCAGAGGTGACCCGGCTCATGTCGGAGCCTGAGGTTGCCACCGATCCCCAACAGCTCGTCAAACTGGGCCGCGAGCACGCGACGCTGCGGCCCATCGCTCAAAAAATCGAACAGTTCGAGCGAATGCAGCGGGAATACCAGGATCTACGTGAGCTGTTGCGCGAGGGGGGAGATCCGGAGCTCGAAAAAATGGCGCGGCAGGAGATGGAAGAGCTCGAAGAACGCATGGCTGAGCTCGAAGAACAGCTCCGAATGGACCTGATCCCGCGCGATCCCGAAGACTCCAAAAACGCCATCGTCGAGATTCGGGCGGGCACTGGCGGCGACGAAGCGGGCCTTTTCGCCGGCGACCTCTTTCGCCTTTACTCCCACTTCGCTGAGCGGCACAACTGGCCGATCGAGGTCCTCGATAGCTCACCGGGGGCGCTGGGCGGGTTCAAAGAGATCATTTTTTCGGTCAAAGGTCCGGACGCCTACGGTACGATGAAGTACGAGAGCGGCGTCCACCGCGTCCAACGTGTGCCCGTCACTGAATCGAGTGGACGCATCCACACCTCTGCCGCCAGTGTGGCCGTGCTTCCGGAGGCCGAAGAGGTGGACGTCGTCATCAATCCGAACGATCTCAAGATCGACGTCTACCGCTCAAGCGGCCCCGGCGGCCAGTCGGTAAACACGACCGATTCGGCCGTGCGCATCACGCACATTCCGACGGGCCTCGTCGTGACGTGCCAGGATGAAAAAAGCCAGCACAAGAACAAGGATAAGGCCTTGCGCGTGCTGCGCTCTCGCCTCTACGAGATCGAGCTCGAGAAGCTCCATGCCGAGCGCGACTCGGCGCGCAAATCGATGGTCGGGACCGGCGACCGGTCCGCCAAGATCCGGACGTACAATTTCCCGCAGGATCGCGTCACCGATCACCGGCTCGAGGGTGAGAACAAGAACTACCCCCTGCATCAGGTAATGGAGGGCGACCTGGACCCCATCATTAAGGCCCTCCGCACCGCCGAACACGCCGAACGCCTGGCCAAAATCTGAACCAGTACGCAACGGCTACACCCCTGTAGTCCCCTCAAGGGGACGGTTACGTCTCGCTTCCAGAAAAAAACTGTGTCTGTATACCGCTAAAAGCTCGCAGTAGTACGTGGGCTCTGAATGGCCCTTTCACCTTTCCCACACACAATCCCCACCATCTTTTCGTTTTCTTATCTCACCGTTCTTGGGGATAATACGGCCGGACTGTTTTCGGACATCTCAGGTTTGGCTGTGAAGTTACTTGTAGTAGAAAGTGAAGCCCCGCTGGCAGCACATCTCAAGCGGTTGCTCGAACAGGCGGGCATGTCGGTCGAGACCGCGGAGAACGGAATCGAAGGTGAGATCAAGGCTTACTGCGGGCGGTACGACATGGTGGTGGTCGACTGGATGTTGCCGGGGCAGGACGGTTGCACCCTGGTCGAGCGCCTCCACGAGGCGCGCGTCCATTGCCCCATCTTGATGCTGACTGCTATCTCCGGAGAGCACGACCGCATCGAGGGGCTCGACGCCGGCGCCGATGGATATCTGCTCAAGCCCTTCCTTTCCGAGGACCTTATCAAGCAGGTTCGCACGCTCTTCGAGCGTAAAATCCGGATGAATTAGGAGCGGACGCGGACCGAGTGCGTTGCCAAATCTGAATTTGCACCCGCTGCTAACGGAACCCAAATCTTGATAAAGGGTGCAAGATTAGCTATACTGCAAATCTTTGCAGGCCCTGCTCCTACAGGCTGTGGGGGCATGTCCGTTAAACATTCCACAGGGTATTTATGGCTGCACCAATCAATACGTACGAACTGACGTACATCGTCAATGCTGTTCTGAGCGATCAGCAAATCAAAGAAGTCGTCGCCAGGGTAACCCGTAACATTCAGGAGAATGGCGGTGAAATCATCGAGGTCGATGAGTGGGGGACCCGCCGGCTCGCCTATCCGATCCGTAAAAAGCGTAACGGGTACTACGTCAACGTGTACTTCCGCGCGCCGGGCGAAGCCATCGCACGCCTGGAGCGCCTGCTCGAAATCGACGACGACATCCTGCGCTACCTCACACTCCGGTACGATGCGAAGATGCTCCGCTACTACGAGCAGAGCAAAGATGCGTCGCGCCCGATCCGCAAGCCCGTGCCGATTGAAGTCCCACCGGTAAGGACGGTTGACGACGACGAAGACGAAGACCTGGACGAGGAACTCGCCTAGTCTGATTTGTGAGATCTAAAAGACAGTAATAGAACAATGGCAATCGAACCACAGGAAGCGCCCCGTGTCGACACCAGTGAAATTCAGTACGTCGACTACAAAGACATCGAGCTGCTCAAACGGTACATAAACGAACAGGGCAAGTTGCTGCCCAGGCGAATTACCGGCGTATCGGCGAAGTTTCAACGCCAGCTCACCACCGCGGTGAAACGCGCCCGTCACCTCGCACTCCTGCCGTTCGTCGCAGACAACGTGCGGTAAACAGTCAGGTTATCTATCGTTGAGACTTGAAGCGCAAAGGGCAATCGGCCCGATGCTTCTCTATACAGGACTATCATGAAACTCATTCTTTTAAAGGACGTCGAGAATCTGGGCAGCGAGGGCGACATCGTTACGGTGAAGGACGGCTACGGAAGGAACTACCTCATTCCGAAAGGCTTCGCCATCATGGCCACGAAAGGCGCCGAAAAAGCCCTTCAGGAAGAGCTCAGGCAGAAGTCCCGGAAGCTGGCCCAGAAGAAGGAAGACGCGCAGCGGGTTGCCGCGGAGCTCGAGAACATGGAAATATCGGTGCCGGCCCGTGTCGGCGAAGAAAACCGAATCTTCGGCACCGTCACGCCGCAGCAGATCGCCATTCAGCTCGCGCAACACGGTTTCGAGGTCGACCGCCGCAAAATCGAGATCAACGAGGAGATTCGTATGCTCGGCGTGTACTCGGCGACGGTACGTCTGCATCCCGAGGTAACGGCGCAGCTCAAGATCCGCGTCGTTCCGGAGAACGAAGAGGAGGCCTGATCGAAACCGGCATCCCTTGAAAAATTGAAGCGGGGTAACGGGCCGTTGGGCGCCGTTACCCCGCTTTTTTGTTTGCAGCTCGTACGAGACGGGCCGTATTCGACCGCTGCTATCAGTCAAAGACGTTGTCTACGTCCTCCCTGAACCTGCGTAACTCGTCTCTCAAACGGTTGGACTCTTCGGCCGTCGTATTGTCGGGGTTACGGCGCACCTCCTCCACTTCCGTATTAAGGGAATCACGTTTTCGGCGCAGCGAATCGACGGTTCGCTGCATCCTTTCACGGACTTCCGGCCGCTCGTCCCGGAGGTCGTCTTCGAGGTCCGCCAGCTCGCGGTCTACGGCGGCAAGCGCATCTCCAAGCTCCCGACCCACCCTCGAGGCAGCGGATTCAATGGCTTCGCCCGTGTCACGCGCCATATCCCTGGCCTCGTTCTGCTGACGGTCGGTGCAACCGGTCATAAACAGGACCATCAACAAGCCGGTGAGCCGAACAAACCGTACCATAACCACCTCTTTGGCAGATTTTACAGAATCAAACGACGCGTCTGCCCTGTACGAGGCGAATGATCAATATGATCACGGCAATGACGAGCAGAATGTGTAGCACCGCTCCCAGGTTCAGGGCGAAATAACCAAGCGCCCATAAAATGACGAGAATGATGATGATCAACCAGAGCATGGTCTTCGCCCTCCAGCGTATACAGTGGGTAAAAGGATGAGTTTTGAGTTAAGGCTATTACAACACCCAAAAAATGGCCGTTCCTGAGAGTTGTCCCGAACCTGTAATGAATGCCCCCTGCGCCGCGCCTGAGCGCCCGTTTAGTGGCTTCGGAATGAGAATGTAACAGCATTGGGTCCAGGGAGCCCTTTCCTGTCTTCAACACCACTACCCAAAAGGATTTGCCGTCATTTCAGGAGATCTGCGGAAATCGTAGCCAAAGAAGACGCGGGCGCTGAGGATTTTTATATATTCCGCCCTTTCCAATTGAAAGAATCCGCTTTAGTCAACACTTATCCTTTTCGGAGACCCTATGCAAAGGATTTTTGCCGGGCTGGCCTTTTTCGTGCTTGTTTTTTCTTTCGCCGCCTGTACCACCGAGCGCGGTCAGGCCATCGTCTGCGATCCTGACAACGGCGGCTTGACGCTGCCGGACGGCTTCTGTGCGGTCGTAGTGGCGGATAGCATAGGCCCGGCGCGCCACATGGCTATTCGGGACAATGGCGATGTATACGTTGCGCTCCGCAGGGTGACCGGCGGCGGAGGGATCGTGGGATTGCGCGATACGACGGGCGACGGCAAGGCGGACCTCGTGGTCCGTTTCGGCGAATTTCCGGGATCGGGGATCGGGATCTACGACGGCCACCTCTACTTTGCGCCCGACACGTCGGTCGTCCGATACCGTTTCGACGGCGACGAGCTGGCGCCGCTTCCCGGGTACGAGCAGATTGCAGGCGGATTCCCGGTACAGGGATTGCACGCCCCCAAGCTGATCGCGCTCGACGGTAAAGGTGGATTGTACGTAAACGTCGGCGCGCCGTCTAACAACTGCCAGGATGAGAACGTCGCGATCGAGCCTCCGGGGTTCGATCCCTGCCCGGCTGTCGAGCGGCACGCCGGTATCTGGCGCTTCGACGCCTCGCGGCCGGGCCAGACGCAGGCCGAGGCCGAACACTACGCCGTCGGCGTGCGCAACTCCGTCGCCATCGCCTGGAACTCCAATATCGACCAGCTTTACGTGGTCGAGCACGGACGGGACATCCTCAATCAGCAGTGGCCAGAGCTGTACTCTGAAGAGGAAAGCGCCGAGCTACCTGCCGAGCGTTTTCTAATGCTGGAAGAGGGTAAGGATTACGGCTGGCCGTACTGCTACTACGACCACCTCCAACAGAAGAACGTGCTTTCTCCTGAATACGGTGGGGACGGCACGGAGGTAGGGAGGTGCAGCGCGTATGCCGACCCGCTGATGGGTTTCCCCGGCCACTACTCGCCAAACGGCCTGACCTTTTATACCAGCGATCAGTTCCCGGAGCGGTACCGCAATGGCGCCTTCGTGGCCTTCCACGGATCGTGGAACCGCGCACCGTTCGAACAAAAGGGGTTCAACGTCGTCTTCGTCCCGTTTGACGGAAAGGCGCCTTCGGGAGACTGGGAGGTGTTTGCAGACGGGTTTGCCGGCGTCAGCCCGATTATGAGCGTCAACGAGGCCAAACATCGGCCGATGGACGTCGACGTCGCGCCGGACGGGTCTCTCTACGTGGTCGATTCGCTCAAAGGGAAGATATGGCGCATCGTTTACCGGGGGCGTTGAGTGCGTGCCCCCGGTGCCCTTTTACGAAACGATCGGAAGCCAGGGGGGAGGAATGGATTCCTCTTTTCCCGTCTTTGGGGGCTATAGACCTTATGTGAGGTACGTCAATCCGGCCATCCCATAGCTTTACAGTTTTCGGTTTTGTATATTAGAGCTTGTATTGTTTGTACTTACGTCAATACGCCCTGCCTGTATACGGCCATCGGTTTAACCCTCCGGTAATTGAATGAAAGGAGAGAACGGCCCCCTCACGATACTCGTCGTCGACGATGATGAAGACGATCGGATGATCATCGCGCGCGCTTTGCAGCAGCACCGGGGCCAGATCGGGGTCGTTGCGGTCAATGACGGGCAGGAAATGGTCGAGTACCTGCGAAGAGAAGGGCCCTACGCCGATGCGCGGAGCTACCCGAGGCCGGCTTTGATCCTCCTTGACCTGAACATGCCCCGGATGAACGGGATGGAGGCGCTACGCTTGATCAAATCCGATCCGGAGATGCGCCGCATACCGGTGGTCATCCTGACGACTTCCGACGCGGAAGTGGACGTAAAGGAGGCCTACAACGTTGGCGCGAATGCATTCGTAAGGAAACCCGTCACGTTTGCGGGGCTTCGCCAGGCCCTGGGGCAGGTGAGCGACTTCTGGTTTGACGTGGCCAGGCGGCCATTGGAACGGTAACTACAGACTCATACCTGATTCTTAAGCCTGGTCCGTTTCCAGCGATACTTCATGGAGAGACCGCTGTTGAAAAGACGATCCGTGCAGTGCCGTCATGGAACCCGACCGTGAGACCTACGAGATGATACGGGCGAAAGCCGGTGAGATCGAACGCATCATGCGCGATCGATGTCCGGAGAACGAGGCGCGCCGGGAAGCCCAGAGAGCCCTTGCCAGTCTCCTGATGTACGCCGGAAAGAGCCTTGAAGAGGTCCCCGTCAGCCCCCGCGTCGACGTGCCGGGGATGTGAAATCGCGCCGGGTTTCCCTTTTTCATTTCTCAATTTTTGGCTCATTCCCTTCGTTGTCTCGTCTCTATCGAACCCTCGTTCATTCAGTTCGTAGAGGATCTGCTTTATTCTTATCGATTGGTATCAGACTGGATTGGCCGGCATGAACGAAGAGAAGCCCGATCAAAAGATGCTCGACCGCGCGAAGCGGCTTCAGGCGATTGCCCAGAACGGGCTCACGTACGCAAAGGACCAGTATGACGTCGAGCGGTTCGAGCAGGTGCAGGCGATTGCGGCCGAAATAATGGCCGACCGAACGCCGCAGAGCGTCGAGGAGATCGTGGACATCTTCAGCGATCAGGTCGGGTACGCCACGCCCAAGGTGGACGTCCGAGGGGTGGTGTTCCGTGACGGCCGGATTCTGCTCGTCCGGGAGCTTGCGGACGGCCTCTGGACGTTACCCGGCGGCTGGGCCGATCCGTGTGAATCCCCTCGTGAGGCGGTCGCACGGGAGGTGTACGAGGAGTCGGGATTCGAGGTGGCGCCGACGAAGCTGCTCGCCGTCTACGACCGGAGCAAACACCCGCACGAGCCGCCATTTGCCTTCCACGTCTACAAGATCTTTATCCGGTGTGAGATCGTGGGAGGGGAGGCGTCCGATAGTAATGAAACGGACGGGGCCGCGTTCTTCGCGGAGGACGACCTCCCGCCGCTGTCCATTTCCAGGGTTACTGAGGGCCAGATCCACCGCCTTTTTGAGCATTACCGCAACGACGACCTGCCGGCCGATTTTGACTGAGGCACGGAACAGGGTGAAAAATCGGCCATCGGAATCGCCATTTTACGTCCCGGTTCCTATTATGCGGTCTGCTCCTGAAACGGAGCTGTGTTTATCAGCTTGAAAGGACTGGTATGGCTTCTCGATTCTTTTCTATCGCCGCATATACGTGCAGGCTTTTCTTTTTTTTGCTCCTTTTTGGGAGCACGAAGGTTTTCGGGCAGGGATCGTCCGATCCGGCCGTTCTCGACACCGTCCGGGCGGGCCGGTTCGACAACGGGCGCATGTGGACCTTCGAGTATCCACCGGTGGACTACTTGAGAGAAACGTACGGGTTCGAGGCCGACGAAGCCTGGTTTGAAAAAGCCCGGCTTGGCGCTCTCCGGATACCGGGGTGCTCGGCGTCGTTCGTTTCGCCCAACGGGCTCGTCATGACGAATCATCACTGCGCCCGGAGCATTGCGGCAAGGCTCAGTCGGGAAGGGGAGGACCTGCTCAACGACGGCTTCTTCGCACGCTCGCTTGACGAAGAGCGCCCGGTCGACAACTTCTACGCCGACCAGCTCATCGCGGTGGCCGACGTGACCGACGAGGTGGCCGCCGCACTCGACACAGCACAGTCCGACGAGCAAAGGCAGCAAGCTCGGCAATCCGTCTTTTCGGCGATCCAGGCCCGGCTGAAGGCGGAAGCGAGCGGAACGGACGACATCGTCGTCCAGATAGTACCGCTCTATAGCGGCGGGCGCTATTCGGCGTATACCTTCCGCCGGTACCACAATCTGAAGCTCGTTTTTGCACCAGAGCTCAGGCTCGGCAACTTCGGCGGCGAGTGGGACAACTTCTCCTACCCCCGCTACAAGCTCGACGCGACGTTTTTCCGCGTGTACGACGGCGACGAACCTCTTAAAAACGAATATTACTTCCGGTGGAGCGAAAGTGGGACCGTACCGGGCGAGCTCGTGTTCGTAGTCGGCAACCCCGGGTCGACCAACCGGCTGGAGTCCGTCGCCCAGCTCGAATACCGTCGCGACGTTTCCGAAAAGTCCCTGCTGGCCGTCTTGCAAGGCCGGCTCGAAGCGCTCCGTGAGGAGTATGAAGAATCGCCCTCGCCGGCGCTCAAGGCTCAGATCCTGAGCATCAGCAACAGCGAAAAGCTGTATCGCGGGCGGGTGGCAGGCCTGAACGACCCCATCCTCATGGCCCGCCGCGCCGATACCGAACGTCAGTTCCGCGAGGCAATCGCGGCGGACCCGAAACTGCAGTCTTCCTGGGGCGACTTGCTGGACCGGATAGCTGCGCTCCAGCAGGAGAAAAGGCAGTATGCCGCCGAAGCCGGTGCGTTTAGCGGCTTCCAGCTTCAGTCGTCACTGGAATCCGCCACCCTGCGTCGTGCCGTCCTGGCGCAGCTTTTTGAGCGCCAGAAAGCGCGTGGTGCTACCGCCGAACAGCTCGACGCCATGAAGCAGCAGATCCTTTCGATCGAGAACCTGCCCGCTAATCGCGAGCGTTGGTTCCTCACGGCTCGTCTCGAGCAGATCGCCGCCCACCTGTCCGACGACCCGGCGCTGAGCGCCGTTTTGTCCGGTCGCACCCCCGAAGCGGTGGCGGCGGACATTCTCGAACGTTCCGTCTTCTCCGATTCGACGTCAATCGCTTCCGCCATCGATGCCGTACCCTCCTCTGATCCTGCGATGGCGCTGGCCGGCGCGTTAGTCGACCGCTGGACGGCTTACGTGAGCGCAATGACGGCATTCCAGGTGCAGGAGGCCGAGCTGCTCCGTGAACGCGGGCGCGCGCAGTACGACGTTTTTGGGGCCGACGTGCCGCCCGACGCCACGTTCTCGCTGCGAATTGCCGACGGAATCATTGCGGGCTATCCATACAACGGTACGATAGCCCCGCCTTACGTCACGTTCTACGGTCTGTACGACCACTACCACTCGTACAAGGGTACGCCGATTGCGGATAGCTGGGACCTGCCCGAGCGCTGGCTTAATGCGCCGCCTTCGTTCGACCGAAACCTGCCGCTAAACCTTGTCTCGACCAACGACATCGTCGGCGGCAACTCGGGCTCGCCGCTCTTGAACAAGGATCTCGAGATCGTCGGCCTCGTCTTTGACGGGAACGTCGAAAGCCTCCCGTCCGCCTTTATCTTCAGCACGGACGGGTCCCGGACGATCGCTGTGGACTCGCGTGGTATCCTCGAAGCGTTCGACGACGTCTACGACCTTGACCGACTCGTCGTGGAACTGACTACCGGCGCCCTCGCCGAAACCGAAGAAGAGGCGGACGCCATGCGGTGAGGTGTGACCCCGGAGCCGCGCACTCAAGACGTGATGAGAAGAGAAGTGTGAAAGCTCAGGGACCGGTCCGCATTCTTTTAACTCTTCGAAAGCGGCCGGTCCCATTGTTTTTCGCTATTAGTGCGTCACGGCGACGGGCAGTTTTTTCGCCTGCTCGATCCATCCCTCGACCTGCGACTGCGAAGGCAGCTGCCGTACGATCTTCTTCTCCTGATTGGTTTCCACCATTTTCACGTGAAGGTTGTCGGCACGGCGATGGGAGAGCTCGGCAACCGAATCGACACCCGCAGCTTCAAGCAGTTCAGAGTATTCAGGTCCGATCCCTTTGATGCGCATCAGGTCGGCATGGTTGACAAATTTGAGGATCAACTTCTCGTCGATGCCGGTTGCGGCGGCCAGCTCCTGGCGCCCCTTTTTGCTCGCTCCCCGCTCAAGGAGTTTTTCAACCGTACCGACGTTAACCTCTTTGAACTTCTCGGCCAGTTTCGGTCCGATGCCTTCGATTTCGATTATTTTCATGGTGAGTGAGGTTTGGTGAGAAGACAGGACACGGGAATAATTAAAAATTCATACCTATAAAAGCAACTGTATTTATGCCGGAACCAGGATACCTGTATTTACAGGTTTTCGGGTAATACGAACGGTGGCCAGTCAGCTCCCGCTCACCTGCACCTTATGCCTCGTCTGCACGCGGGGGCGGTGGATGGGCTTTTCGCCGTTCCGCATGAAGTTCGGCCACTCCTCGGTCCACTCGCCGTAACCGGTGAACTCACTAATCGGGACGAGTGTGACGGCATCGCTTCTCCAGTCGAACAGGGCGGGCAGGCGGTAGTGCGCTTCGGGGATGGCGAACGGGTGCACCTCGCCCAATTCATCGGCCGGCACGCGATAATCGGAGCCCTTCTGTATCGCCACAGAGACCGGAAGCGCCCTGTTCCACTGCTCGTCAGCGCCGAGAAGAAGCGGGCCGTGGAAGAAGTAGGCGGTGTGGAGGTAGTCGCCCAGGTCTCGCCGGTCGGTCAATTGGTTACGATTTTCGTCCTCGACGCGCAGCGTAACCGGGAGGTCGAGCTCGACCACGTCGCCGTCCTGCCAGCTCCGTTCGATCGAGAGGGTGCCGTAGCGAGCTGGTTGTGAAACCTTTTCACTGTTGACGCGGGCCTGCCAGGAATCGGCCCACTCCGGAATCCGGAGGTGCAGTGTGAACGTCCGGGGTCTGTCGGTGTTGAGGTTCACCTTGATCGATCCGTCCGCCGGGTAGCTCGTTTCGATCTTCAGGTCCACCGGGCGTCCGGCGACGTCGAGCCGGGTGGAGGCCGGCGTGTAGAAGTTGACCCACAGGTCCGATTCCGTCGCGGCTGCGATGTGCCGGGCCAGGTCGGCGTAGGCAAAGAGCCCGTGCATGATGCAGCACCACCACGATTCCGAGTACGTGCTTTCGTAGCCATCTGACGTGAGGTGGGCGTGGCCGAAGGCGCCGATGGGCGTCTGGTGGAAGTTCAGGGCGTTGAGCCAGGTCCGTTCGGCCTCGTCGAGGTACACCGCTTCCTTCGTGATCCGCCACATTTGCAGGTTGAGGCGCAGCCAGTCTACGACAGAGCAGCCTTCGGTACGGGCGTCGTCAGGATAAAACTCCGGCACGCCCCCATCCACGGGACGGCTGTGGGCGACGATCTCCTGCCAGTAGGCGTACTTGAGCCGGTCGAGCAGCTCGGGCTCACCCGTACGCTCGTAGAGCATGCCGAGCCCGGTGAGGGTGTTCAGGTACGAGTGCGAGTGGTACTGGCCAAACGAAGGGATGAGCGGCACGATGGCACGGGCTGCATCCAGGTGCTTCTTGCTGCCCGATTCATCGTACAGCATCAAAAGCGCTTCGAGGACGCTTGTCTGGTGCGTCTTGACGAAGTGCCGCCGAACGGACTCATTGTCGTTCCAGTCGATCTTGTCGTCCACCGACCACGGATGTCCTTCGTGGCTCGTCGTCCACTTCGGGATGTTTGCCGCGAAGTAATCACCGAGCTTTGAGGCGGATTCCAGGAACCGCCGGTCCCCGGAGAGCCGGTAGTACTCGACGAGCCCTATGAGCAGGCGGCCGTGGCCGAAGTTCTGCCGTCCCCACATGTCCCATCCCTCCGGCTGCTGGTTGCGGCCGAAGGAGCCGTCGGCGTTCTGGTGCTGGAGAATTCGTTCGGCAACCGAGTCCAGCTTGGCGGGCCGTTCACCCCTCAGGCGGGCGGCGAGGCTCCATGCGCCGAGCAAGCGGCCAGACACGTCCCCTTCGTATTCCTCGAAGCGTCGCTGCAACGAAGCGATCCGGGCAACGTCCTGCACGATCAGGTCGAGATCGAATGGCTGGTTCGAGGCCAGCCGGCGCTCGACGAGATTCATTCTTTTTGCCAGATCGCCTTCGAGCTGAATGTGGTCGGGTGTGCGAAGCGGCTCCTGCGACGCCACATTCGGCGAAAATCCAGGCACGACGAAAAGCAGGAGCAGGAAGAGGAGAATACCCTTCATGGTGGACTCAATATTTTGGCAATGGTGGAGGATTCAGCGAACGGAATACCCTTTTTACCGAATTGGTGGCGGATAATCAAGTGTGATTTCTGTGCATGCCTCGTGCGACGGTGGTAATCTTCTCATTAGCCTTTCCAGGCAGGTTTACGAGATAATCACGGATGTAATCGGCACCTGTACCTGCCGTACCCATATTCAGATAGGAGAGTCATAGAAGGCTACCCCATCGGCCACGTGCCGCAATGTGAGATCGTCGTAACGACAAAGACTGGAGTGCATTATAGGGCGGCCTTCACGTACTGAGAATGAAGGACGTGCCGTATCGAAGCGTCATGGCCGGGAATTACCGGCCGAAGCATAGTGTAGCTAATCGTCGGCCGGCACGTGAGTCGGTGTTTTTTAATCATTTCCTGGAGAGGTTGATATGCGGAGAAGACTACAGCGTTTACTCGTGATGGAAAGAGTTTGCACCGGGCTTTGCCTGTTTGCATTTCTCGTGATGTTTATGATTCCTCCGGTAAAGGCAGTCGCGCAGAGCACGACGTTCACGGTATCGGTAGCGCCGAAGACGGCGGAACATCCGTTTTCGGGGAGGGGCTGGGGTGAAGGGTACGTCATCGACGGCGAGGAGGGCCCGACCCTGACGCTCGTACGCGGCGTCACCTACACGTTCCAGATGCAGGACGTGGCAGCCATTCACCCGTTCTACATCTCGACGAGTGAATCCGGCGCTGGAGGCGACGTCTACGACGAGGGCGTTGAAAACACCGGCGCAACCGGAAACGAAACGCTAACGTTCACGCCGGGCGAAAACACCCCTGACGTGCTCTACTACAACTGCCTCACTCATGAGTACATGGGTGGGACGATCAACGTGGTCGACGAAGATGAGCCGACGGAAACGGCCGACATCGGCCTCGAATTGGTTGCACATGGGCTCACACAGCCCGTATATCTCACCGAGGCGCCGGACGACACCGGCCGGCTGTTCATCGTCGATCAAGACGGGCAGATCCACATCCTGCACCCCGACGGCACCCTGAGCGACACGCCGTTCCTCGACATATCCGATCGTATGGTGACGCTGAATCCCGGGTACGACGAGCGCGGCCTGCTCGGGCTGGCATTCCACCCGAACTACGCGGAGAACGGCCGATTCTTCGTTTACTACAGCGCCCCGCTAAGGGAAGGGGCGCCCGATTCGTTCAACAATACGAGCACGATCTCCGAGTTTTTGGTTTCGGGCGACGATCCGAACGTCGGCGACCCGGAGTCGGAAACGATCATCCTCCAGATCGACAAACCGCAGGGTAACCACGCCGGCGGCACGGTGGCCTTTGGGCCCGACGGTTACCTTTACATCTCCATCGGGGACGGCGGCGGCGCCGACGACGTCGCCAACGGCCACGTTGAGGATTGGTACGACTTCAACGAAGGAGGCAACGGACAGGACATAACCCAGAACCTGATGGGCAGCATCCTGCGCATCGACATCGACAACCCCGACGAGGGCTTGAACTACGGCATTCCGGACGACAATCCCTTCGTCGATACCGACGCGTTGCCCGAGCACTGGGCATACGGCTTCCGCAATCCCTATCGATTCTCGTTCGACATGGGCGGCACGAACGAGCTGTTCGTAGGGGATGCAGGCCAGGATTTCTACGAGGAGGTCTCCATCGCCGTTGCGGGCGGGAACTACGGTTGGAACGTCAAGGAAGGCACGCACTGCTTTGACGCTGCCAATCCCGAGAACCCGCCGGCAGAGTGCCCGGACGTCGTGGGCGCGGGCCATCCGGACGAAGGCGCGCAGCTCATCGACCCGATCATCGAGTTTGTGAACTCGAATCAGGAAAGTGGGCTTGGCCTTACGGTGGTCGGGGGCGTCGTCTACCGGGGCTCCCTGCTCGAAGGATTCGACGGCCGCTACATCTTCGGGGCCTGGAGCGCCGGCCAGGGGAACGTGGGAGGCCAGGACGTAACCCTTCCTGGACGCATCTTCGCAGCGGATCGGCCGGAAACAGATATCCTGTGGTCGTTCGAAGAGCTCGAGATTGCGGACATGGACAGCTTCCCGCACTTCGTGTTGGGCTTCGGCCAGGACCTCGACGGTGAGGTGTACGTGCTGGCAACCGACATGGTAGGCCCGACAGGCAACACAGGCCGTGTTTACCGATTCGTCGCGCCGGGTGCTCCAACGGCAAACGAGCCGGATACCGAGCTGCCTTCGACGATCGTGCTCGATCAGAATTATCCCAACCCGTTCAATCCGACCACGACCATCACCTACCACCTCGCAACCGCGACGAACGTCAGGTTGACCCTTTACGACGTCCTCGGGCGTGAGATCAGGGTGCTCGTGGACAGCCAGTTGGCGCCGGGTGATTATTCGGTCACGTGGGACGCCACCGACGCCGCCGGCCGGGCCGTGCCAAGTGGCGTTTACCTCTACCGGCTCGAAACGGACGTGCAGTCGACCACGAAGGCGATGACCCTCATTCGATAGGAACAGGGAATCGCCGTACCGAAAGGCGCGTCCCCCTCGGCACTTTTACTGTGTCGAGGGGGACTCATGCTTTGTAACAGGGTGATACAGGGCGGGTGAAGATTTTTTGTCACACAATCATATACTATTCGTATCATCCCTCGTTAGCCTCGTTTCGTCACCCAACGTTGAGGTTCTCCATGCGTATCACTCTTCGCGCTGTATCTCTCCTGTTAATCCTTTCGGTAGCCGGCGTGTCCACATCGTTCGCACAGAAAGAGGAGGCCGCCGAAAAGGCGGCCCGTGAATGGCTTTCACTCGTTGATTCCACCAACACCGAAGCGAGCTGGGAATCGGCGGGCACCATGCTCAAGGCCGCGATAACGGCGGCACAGTGGAAGGATGCCCTCGCTGCGGCGCGTGCGCAGGTTGGGCTCGAACAGGACGTCCTTCCGCTTTCTCGAGAGCTGGCCGGAGCCGGTTACACGCAAAACCTGCCGAACATACCACCCGGTGAATACGTCGTCCTCCAATTCAACGTGAACTACCCGGCCAGGGCGGTTGTTGAAACCGTGACCATGGCCCTGGAAGGTGACGTCTGGAAGGTTATCGGATACTACATCCGGCCTGCTTGACCGTAGCCCCTGAGCTTCATTCAACGAAGAACGGGATGTTGGCGTGCGCGGCGTGCCCTTTGCCGTCGTACACGTACACGAACAGCCGGTAAGCGCCCGGCTCCTCAGGCGTTTTGAGCGAAACG
The DNA here is from genome assembly GCA_966250015.1 of uncultured bacterium. Classification (GTDB taxonomy): domain Bacteria; phylum Bacteroidota; class Rhodothermia; order Rhodothermales; family DASSAV01; genus CBINFS01. The sequence goes on from CBINFS010000028.1 coordinate 42,064, forward strand.
TCCGCGAGGCCGTTGGTTTCGATAAGCCCGTCGATGCTTTCGGGGGTCGGTTCGAAGTCGCCGCCTTCTCCCAGTTCGGTGGCCTCGGGCTTGACGTCCCAGAAGTACGAAAGGGAGTCGCCGTCTGCGTCGTTGGCGACGATGCGGGCAGGATAGGTATTGCCTCTCTTCAAGCGGATTCCGTCGTACGCCGTTTTTCCGTCGAGCTCGGCCGAAACCACCCGTGGCGAGCGGTTCTCAGGCCACGTGCCGGTCCAGATGTACTGCATCACGTCGACCGATTCGGTCTCCTCACCCGATTCCAGAAACAGGCCGTACCAGGTGGGCGTCCGCTCCTGTTTCTGGCCCCAGAGGAAGACGTAAGAGCCGAGGCAGTGGGTCGTGTCCGTGGCAATGGCCGCGTTGTACCGCTCGAGGTAGTTGTCCGCCTTCATGGAGCTGTTGTCCTCGATCGGGGCGCCCCACGGTGTTTTTTCGACCTCCCAGTGGCCGGTCGCGCCCCACTCGGTGACGATGTACGGGCGGCCGATCGGGTTCGCTTTGAGGAAATCGGGGAGGGTGACGATGGCGGCATACATCTGTATGCTCAGGAGGTCGAGGTCCGGGGCGCGCTCGTTGACGTCGGCGAGCAGCTGCTCGTTGATGCCGGCGAGGGTGGTCGTCGTCGGGTGGTTCGGATCGAGCTCGTGGATCATTCTGGAAATGTCGTTGACGGCATCCCAGACCTTCGGGTTGGTAGCATTCAGGTTGAGCTCGTTACCGATAGCCCAGACGAGCAACGCCGGGTGATCGCGGTATTTCAGAATTTCCTCTCGGATCCTTTCTTTCTGCTCCGCCACCGCGGAAGAATCCGAATAGTCGAACCCGTGCCGCTCCCTCGCCACATCGAGGCCGAGCGTGACCGTCAGCCCGAGCGCTTGCGCACTGTCGAGAACGGCCGCTGCGTTTCGGGTGCCCCACGTACGGATCGAATTGCCGCCGCGTGCGGCGACCTTCGCCATGTTGCTTGCCCCTCCTCCCGCGCCCTTGATGTAGTAAGGCTGGCCTCCACGGAAAAGCCGATAGACGCCATCGACCTCTCGTACCTCAACACGGACCGGAGTAAGTGAATCCTGCGCCTCGACCCCGCATGCGGCAGCAACAAGCGCAACCGCACCGAATAGCATGAACCATCGTAAAGGAGACGGCATAGCGGTAAGTCCTCCCAGGGCTGTTTGGGTGAGTGAACGATGAGCGCTCGATCCGACGATGCCTCTAAACGTCCAGGCAAAGCGGCCCGGCGACCATGTTAAAGGTAAGCGCCGCGCTCGTTCGTTTCACCTGTTTCCGGAGAAAACCGCCCCCGGCATCCTTTACGCGGGAACGGGCATTTCGACCTGGACGTCAACTTCGGCGCCGTGCTCGAGAGTGTTGTGCGCCGGACAGCTCCGGGCAACCCGTTCGATCATCGCCGCATACTGCGGGGGCAGGCTCTCGGGAAGCACCACCCTGACCTCGAACCGGCCGATTCTACCCGGATTCTTTGCGCCGTACTGTTCGAGCTCGACGCGCATGCCTTCGTAAGGGAGGCCACGGGCGTGGCAGAACTGCTGTACGTACAGCCCGATGCAGGTGCCGAGCGAAGCGCCGAGCAGCTCGATGGGCATCGGCGCCGAATCTTCACCCACCCCTTGGGGCTGATCGACGGTGATCCGGTGGCCGCGAATCTGTGCGGCGAACTTCATTCCTCCTTCGTGTGTGATGACCATAGCGCTCTATCAGAGTTTTGTTATTATATTCCTTAATGGTAATATAATAACAAAACTGACGGAGCGTTTGATCCCCAGTTAGGTGAGAAGAACATTCCTCACGCGATTTCCACAATCAGTTTATAATCGCACCCTTTTTCTGAGGCCGGGATAAGAGTATGCCCAGATAGGAATATACTGACAATCGTTCAAACAGAAACACGTGTTTCGATGTCGCCGTCGCCGCCCGGCGGATCGAAGGCAGGCTGGCGGCTAAATGTTTTATGGGGTAGTCCGGGAAGCGTGAAGTAGAACGTGCAGCCCTCACCTGCGATGCCGCTGCTTTCGACGCCGCACGAGCCCCCTAACCGGCTCATGATGCGTTTGACGATCGAAAGGCCAAGTCCATGCCCTTCGGTTCCATCCTCGTGGATTCTGGAGAACGGCGTGAACAGGCGAGCCTGCTGTTCGATCGATAGCCCGGGGCCGTTGTCGCGCACCCAGTACCGCACCATCCCCTCGGGGAGCACCGTGGCGCCAAGCTTGATTCGGGGATGGTTCCCCGAATACTTGAGGGCGTTTGTCAGGTAGTTCGTCAAGACGACCTGGATCCAGGGCGTAAACCCGAGCGCTTCGGGCCAGCTGTCGTCAGCCTCAACGGACGCATTTTTGAGGTGGATCAGCTTGTCGAGGCTTTTCAATGTGCCGGCGACCACCTCGTCCATGCGGACGGGTTGAATCTCGACCGATTGTTTACGTACGCCTGCAAGCAGGAGCAGGGCGTCGATAATCTCGTCCATGTGCCGGGTCGAGTCCAGGATCGTATCCATACACTCGCGGCGCATTTCGTCGGAGAGGCCATCCCATTCGTCCCGGAGGATCTCCGCGAAGCCCTGGATGGCCTGGAGGGGGCTTCGCAGGTCATGAGCGACCGTGTGAGCGAACGCATCGAGCTCTTCGTTTCGGGCTTTCAGGTCTTCGTTTGCGCGCTGAATCACCTGCTCGGCTTGCCGCCTCGCCGAGATGTCGTGCAGAACGATCAGCCGTCCCGATTCGATGCCGTGCTGGTGGACTATCCGGGTCATCTTGAGGTCGTAAACGTACTCTCCGTCGCTCCGGGGCAGCGTGATCTCTCTTTGCACGTCCGTTGCGGTTTTTATGGGCACGAAGGCACTCCGCAACTGAGGGTTAAGGAGCTCGGAAAGCGGCCGGCCTATCGCCGTGTGGACGTTCGTATTGAGGATCTGGCTGGCGGCCGGGTTGAGGTCCACCACTTCGTCGCGTTCATTGAGAAGCAGCATGGCGTCCGGCATGTTGTCTACGAGGACGCGGCGTGCGATGGGGCGAAGGTCAAAAAGGCGATAGCGTGCCATGGCGCGGCCGCAAGCCCACGTGGCGGCAGAGTACGCGATCGGTGCAAAGTCTTTTTGCCAGGGGAGGAGGTCAAGCACGTAGAGTATGCTGGACGTAAGCGGAAAGAGAATGCCCAGCGCAATCACGATGGTTTGCTGCCGGTACAGCTTATGCGTGTGCGGATAGGCCCATACGATCATCACAGTGGCGGTGATGACCAGTAAAAAGGCATAGCCAGCGTGGATGTAAAACCATGGGCCGTAGGAAACGGTCATTCGCAGGAATACACCATCAGAGACGAACCGGTAAGATTGCCAGAACAACTGATGATGGTTGGCCGTCAGCAGAACCAGCTCCGTCAGAACGAACGGGGCAAATAGAAAAGTGGCACGCACCGGGGTCAGATACTTCCACCAGTCGACCAGGCGAAGTGCAAAGGAAATCAGGAGGACTGGTATGGAAGCAATAATGACGAAAGTAGCCTGGGTCCAGAATATCTTGGAGGGGCCTGTCTGCGCGAGCACCTCGAGCGTGTTGAAGGCGACCCATCCGATGCCCGCTGCGATGACCCAGAGCAATAGCTTTCCGTCCCACGCCGTGTGGTGCTGCCAGTGTTTTACGAGGGCGAGCACCTGAACGGTTAGGGCGAACGGGACCAGGATAAGAAATATGGTCAGATCCATGTATGAGCCGGTGAGGTAGGGCAATGTGATCCTAGAGGATATCGTCCCGATTCTCCCGATTCTTAAGCAAAACGACCGGGCCCTCGGGCCCGGTCGTGCGGTACTTAACTTCAAAAAAACAATCAACCTGCGGTCCGTACCTGGCGGGTACAAAAATTAACGGGACGGCAGGTGGCCGAGGGCTTGCTCACAACGGAATCAGGACCCGGCGGCGCCGATGGATTGCTCCTGATTCCTCTCGTGGAGCTTGTACTTCTTCTTATGGCGTTCGATGGGCTCGCCAAGGATTTCGATTTTCGAGAGGTCGGCCTCCCCGAGCCCGGCGTCGGCGAAGTAGTTGAGGTAACCAATTCGGGAGAAGTCGATGCCCATCAGCTCGATGGCCACACGGTCGGCGGCGTACCAGTCGGGGCTGACGACGCACACGCGATGGTCGACGGGGGTGCCGCCGGTGGGGCCGTTTCCTTCCATGCCGACGAAACCGTCGATGACGGCGAGGTCCGGGTGCAATATCCGGCCCACCTGGAAGAGGTTGTAGTTGATGCCGCGGAAGCCCCCACCGTGGACGATGGCCTTGTCGCTACGTGCACCTTCTCTTCGGCGCGGCCCCCAGGCGAACCCGGGATCCTTAACGGGCGCGCCGAACACGATGTTTTTCAGCGAGAGCGTGGCGATGACGCGGTCGTGCGTCTTCATTCGCGCCGCCGAAATGACGTAGCTGTTGTCGTCGAGCAGCATTTTGGAAACGCGCACTGCATGGGGGCGGAAGTCGGTCTCGTTGAAGACGTAGATGACTTCGTGCGGCTGCTCGTCGAGGTCGATCAGCTTCACGCCATACTTTTGCGCTAACGGGACGTATCCAAAGTTGGAATACCCGCCCATCGCCGGGCCGTCGGCGGCAGATTCGGCGATGACAGTCTGGTCGAGCTTCCGGATCGATTTGAGAAATTCGAGGGTACCTTCGAGCGTTTCGGCATAGGTAGCCGCGAGCTGGATGCCGGTGGAGACCATGTTCGGCTTGATGACCACGAGCTTGTTGCCGATGGCCCGGGCAATCTGTGCGCTGAACTCTTCCAGGCCGCGGAAGGTGATGTCGGC
>CBINFS010000029.1:0-46427 GCA_966250015.1 uncultured bacterium
GCGCCGTTCGGTACGGGATGTGGGTATCTTGGGGAGAGATGGATCCGCGCGTTTCCGATTTCAAAGGGGTTTTCTGCTTCTCTTTTGACCCGGCAAAAGAGAAGGAAATATGAGGATCTACCCCTCAGTCGCTCCGCGACTGATTCCCTGTCCAGGGGAGCAGTATGTGGTGCCTTTCTCACCTGTTTTAAAAAACCTGAAAGGCAGCACTTCGTTAAGATCCTTCCTCGCAAGGCTCGTCAGGATGACATTTTGAGAGGTACAGGCAACCGACCGGGTTTACCTCTACTGCCACCGCCCCATGGTGTCATCCCGAATCCCGCACAGCGGGTGAGGGATCTTTTTGAAACGCGGCCTTTGAGGATGATTGCTCGGGTGCGCACCGCACCTCATTACCGATTATGCCAATCCCAAAGGCCACAGCTCGGGAAGATTCCTCGTCACTTCGTCAGTTTTTAAGGTATGCACTACCTAACAGCCCGGACGGACACCGCACTCAACTTGGTATCGTCCTCACTCCTCCCCATCGAGCGAAATGACCGACGCTGCAAGCACGCCTGCCTGCTCGCCGATGCGGCGCAGGACGTCCTCGTCAGGCTCGCCGTCGAAGCGGATGCGGGCGAGGGCGGCGTCGCCGCCGGCAAAGATCAGGTTTTCCATCTCCTGCACGTTCCAACCCGCCCTGCGCACTTCGTCGAGCACCGACGCCAGCACGCCGACCTGATCGACGTGCCGTACTGTTAGCAGGTGCGTCGCCGCCGAGTGCTCGGCCAGGTTGACCGTGTTCGGCGCACGGCCGGTTCTCGCGTATTCCACGATGACCCGTACGGCCTCGTCTGCGATCGCCGCCTGCGCCTGCTCGGTCGAAGCGCCGATGTGGTGCGTGAGGTACACGCCCGGCAGGCCTGTCAGGAGATGCTCGAAAGCCCCCTCCTTGCCTGCTGGCTCGTTGTCGATCACGTCGAGACCCGCCCGGATCCCTTTCTCTTTGATTGCCCATTGCAGGGCTTCCTCGTCGACGACCGAGGCCCGCGACGTGTTGATAAACAGCGCGCCCGGCTTCATCGCCTCGAAAAATGCCCGGTTTGCGAGATGCTTTGTATCGGGCGTTCCGGCAACGTGAATCGAGACAATATCAGCTTCCCTCGCCACGTCCATCGGGCTCGCTTTGCGGCTGATCCCGAGCGATCCCGCCTCCTCGTCGGTCAGCGAGCGGCTCCAGGCAATGATCCGCACGTCGAACCCCCGTGCCCGCCTGACCAGCTCCTTCCCGATGTTGCCCAATCCGATGATCCCGAGCGTCTTCCCTTTGACCCCCTCCGCCTTCGAATACTTCGCCTTGTTCCACCGACCTTCGCGCGCGTCGGCCACGTTCTCCGGGATGTACCGGTCCAGCGCGAGGATAAGCCCCATCGCCAGCTCCGCGACGGCCGCGGCATTCTTGCCCGGACAGTTCGAGACGAAGATGCCCCGGCGAGACGCCGCGTCGACGTCGATGTTATCGTACCCAGCGCCCGCACGTACGATCAGCTCCAGGCTTGGACTCACATCCATCGCCTCCGCAGGCACCTTCGTCGAACGCACGACCAGTACCTCGGGCTTTTCTTCTTTGAGTGCTTCGATCAGCTCGGCTCCCTTTGCCTGGGGCTTGCTCACCACCTGATGGCCCTCTTCACTCAACGCCCGAATACAAGTCTCCGAAAGTGTATCTGCCAGGAGGATTTTCATGGACCACCTCGTTAACGGTTGTGAATGAACGCTACGGCCCGGTCGGCCGACCCGAAGAATGTGGACCAGCAAAAACCGTCACTCAGAAAACGTGTACGAGCAACCCGCTGCGCAGCTTGGGCTCGAACCACGTCGATTTCGGCGGCATGAGTAAACCCGCATCGGAGACGTCGACCAGGTCCCGGATCGACGTCGGGTACATCGAAATGGCCAGCATCGCCGCCCCCTCGTCCACCATCTTCTCCAGCGCTTTTGTGCCACGAATCCCGCCCACGAAGTCGATGTTTGGATCGCGCCGGACGTCCTCGATCCCGAGCACCGGAGCGAGCACGTACTCACTGAGCCGCGACACGTCCAGCCTGTCCACCGGCGAGTCGGTGCGGCTCTCGGGGAGGCGCACCCGGTGCCAACTGCCCTTCAGGTACATACAGACGGTGCCCGGCTCGTCGGGGATCGCCCGGTCGACGTCCCGCTCCACCTCGAGATCTCTTTCCAGGCGTGCGAGGAAGTCTTCAGGCGAGAGCGCCATCCGGCGGACGACCCGGTTGTACGGCAGGATGTTCATCTGATCCATCGCAAACAGCACGGCCGGGAAAAATTCGAATTCGCCATCCTTGGCCCCCTTCGCCCGCATCTCCTCGGCGGCTCGGCTCGACGCCTTGCATCGGTGATGGCCGTCGGCGATGTAAAGCTTCTCGACGTTCTCGAACGCCTCGACGAGCGCTCCGGGATTCGCCACCTTCCAGACGGTGTGCCGGACACCGTCCTCGGCGACGAAGTCGTAGAGCGGCGCCTGCGCTTTCGCCTCCTCGATTAGCCGGTTGATGTCGGACTGCCCCCGGTAGGTCATCATGACGGGCTCGGCGTGCGCCTGCTGCGTCAGGATGTGGCGCGTCCGGTCGTCTTCCTTGTCCTGGCGGGTCTTTTCGTGCTTCAGGATCGTGTCGTCGTCGTACTCGGCGACCGACACGCACCCGAAGAGTCCATCCTGCACGTGCTTGCCCATCTCGAGGCGATAGACGTACAGCGATGGCTCCTCCTCTCGAGTAAAATGCTCTCCTTCGAGGAACCGTCGCAGGTTTTCGGCGCCCTTCTCGTAGACCTCCGGCGCGTGCTCATCGGTGCCTTCGGGAAGATCGATTTCAGGCCGGACGACGTGCAAAAAGCTGAGTGGTTTTCCTTCCGCCAGCGCCCTCGCCTCCGTGGAGTTGATTACGTCGTAAGGAACCGATGCGATCTGTTCGACTTTTTCAGGAACGGGACGGTAGGCGCGAAATGGATACAACGTGGCCATATATAAAAACGGATTGGGTAATCGATGAGAACAGATGGGATACTGAAGTTTACGGAACGCGCCTGCGGTCGGCAACCGCGCCCGACACGAATGTAACAAAAAGCCGCCGGTCGCCGGGGCTTGCCGATCAGAAACCCGTGTGGTATCCTACCACCTGACCGCTCATCCTCCCGGTAGCCAACATGTCTGAAAATTCGACCTCCGAAAAACCCCTCCGCAGGCCTGAGATCACGTCGTATCAGGTTGGTGACGAGCTCGTCCTTTACGACGACCGCAACCAGACCGCGATATCGCTCAACTACACGGCGGCCGCCGTCTGGGAGCTCTGTTCCGGAGAGTTCACGGTCGACACCATCATCGCAATGATCGACTCCATGTACGGGTCCGACGATGAGGTCATCGATTCCGAGATCCTTCAGACGATCGACCGGTTTCGCTCACTGGATCTGCTCGTATGAACGGCCGCGTTTACGTGTCGTTTGAAGGCACGCTCGTCTCCGTTGCTTCCTCCATCCCGGACGTGACGTCGTGGGTATCCTTTTGCTTCCGGGCGATGCTGGCGGACCGTACGAACGGCCGTGCGCCGGCCTCGTCGCTCGAAGTCGTCCGCACCGGAAGCGGATTCGCCCTGAACCGCGACGGGCAGACCTTGCTCGAAGCCGAAACTCTGGTCCCGGTGCTGCAACGGACCCGTCACGAGGTGATACAGGCCCACGTCGACAACCGGCGGGAGCTGCTCTGGCTGCACGCGGGCGCCGTGGCATCGGAAGCAGGCGCCGTGCTCCTGATCGGCCCCACCGGAAGCGGCAAGAGCTCCCTCACGGCCCGGCTGGTCGAAACGGGATGGTTTTACCTGTCAGACGACATTGCACCCCTGCACCCCGAAACCTTCGCCGTCCACCCCTACCCGTTGACCCCGTTCAACCGCGAGCACACCGGCGAACCGCTGGGTCCGGATGGCATCGCCTCCCTGGACAAGGTCACCGTCAACATAGCGCCCGACCGTTACGCACGCGAGCCGTCGCCCGTCCGCGCGCTCGTTTTCCCAGTCTACGACCCCGACCATCCGGGTATCGTGCCCGTCACACCGGGTCCCGCCTCTCTGCGACTGCTTGCGCAGGGCATCAACACGCGCGATCTCGGCGAGGCGGCCGTCCGCACCGCAGCAGGCGTCAATCGCGAGAACCCGGCGTTCGAGCTCCACTACGCCGATCCCACACGCGCAGTAACGGACCTCCTGGAGCACCTCGGTACGCCCTGACCCCGCTTTTTTTGCGCCCGTACGGGATTGACGCGATGGCGGTGCGTGAGTACCATCCGATAATCGGCCATTGCCGGGCTGGTACTTCGGGAAACCTCGACGGCCCCCAGATGGAATCCGGAAAAAACACGTTCATTCCCAACCGTACCCATCAACAGGAGGAAACCATGAAGCCCCGTTCCCTACCGATTATTCTGGCCGTTCTCACGATTGCCGCGACGTCGCTTTATACCATACCGGTGTCCGCACAGGATACCGCAAGCGCTGGTTCCACTTTCATCGCTTCCGTCACACGGGACCTCGATAATCTCTCCCGGAAATACGTGGGCCTTGCACAGGCCATGGATGGGAAGTACGACTGGCGCCCGGGTGAGGGCGTACGCTCCGTAGGTGAGGTCTTCAACCTGATCGTCATGGAAAACGGCATGCTGTCCGGACTCCTGGCCGGTCAGCCCATGTCGATGGACGACCGCCCCGAACCCATTACCGACCCTGCTCAGCTTCAGGAAGCGCTCGCCGCCTCGTACACAACCGTTAAAGACGCCGTTGCCGCCATGCCGGAGAGTAGATTGACCGAGACGATCCAGTTCTTTGGACGCGAAACGACGCTTCAGGCCGCCCTCTATATGATGCTCGCGGATCAGCACGAGCACCTCGGCCAGTCCATCGCCTACGCGCGCACAAACAACGTTACCCCACCCTGGAGCCAACAGTCGGAATAATCACTCTCCGTTATACTCGCATTGATTCTGGCTCGGAGGCCAGAATGACATTCTATTAAGGTATAGGTGAAGTAAAAAGGTTACTTCCTTATCTGCCTAAAAACCATAATAACACGTCATCTCCGCGAAGGCGGAGATCCAGGAGGGATTTGCGCGAGGCACAATTTTAAAGGCATGCCGTATGCTCACATGGATTTCCTTCGTCAGTCGCTTTGCTCTCGTAGGCTTGGAAGCCGGAATGACTTTTTGTGGCATTGAGTAACACCAAACATCCCGCATAGGCCTATCCCTCTAAACCAACTCCCACCATTGTCATTCCGAACGAACGTGACGAATCTTCCCGAAGTGCGAGGGTTCTGAATGGCGCGAACAGATCACGTGCTCTGTTCGCATCCCATTTATCATTCGCGAAGGCCTCATTTCATAAAGATCCCTCGTCGCGAGGCTCCTCAGGATGACAATGGTTAGGAGTGGAGAAAGGTTTAAGGATGCCAACCTGCTCATCCCTTCACAAAAAATCACTCGCGCTTATCGGCGTCCATCTGCGGACTATTCTTGTTCATTCTTCGCGCCTTCGCGTATTCGCGTGAGACATAAACACCCAAGACTACCTCTTCCACGGTGGGGCGGTTTTGGACAGGAACGCGGCGATACCAGTGCGGCAGTCTTTGGTGGTACGGGCGAAGGCGTTGACGCGGGCGGCGTTGGAGAGCGCCTCGGAAAGAGGCAAGTCCCGGACCTCGGCCAGCACCTTTTTGGTGAGCGCAACCGCCGTGGCGCTCGTCTCGCGTGCAAGCTCGGCGGCGAGCTCATCTACGGCTTGATCGAGCGCGCTTCCGGAAACGGCGCGGGTGACGAGGCCGATCTCGGCTGCTTCAGCGGCGGTAAGGAGCCTTCCCCGGAGGAGCAGATCCCGGGCCGCCGCCTCGCCAACCTTTCGCAGCACGAATACCGACACAATGGCGGGGACGAACCCGATGCGAACCTCCGTAAAGCCGAGCCGAGCGTGATCGGCGACGATCGAGAAGTCACAGACGGCAGCGAGCCCGCACCCCCCGGCGATCGCGTGGCCGTTGACTCGTGCGATGACCGGCTTCGGGGTGCGATAGATCCGTTCGAAGAGCCGCGCCAGCCGCTCGGAGTCGGCCAGGTTCTCGGTGTCCGTCGCAGGTTCCATCACTTTGAGCTCCTCGAGGTCCGCACCGGCCGAAAACACATCGCCCGCCCCGGTCAGTACCATCACCCGAACGCGGTCATCCGCTTCCGCCTCGTCCAGCGCATGGGTAAGCCCTTCGACGACGTTCCGATTGATTGCGTTACGCCGGTCTGGGCGGTTCAGCGTGATCCTGGCGACTCGGTCGACGACCTCGTAGATGACGGCTTCCGGCATGGCGGTCCATTCGTGTATGGATGCGTACGAACGGCATTGTACACAAAAAGGATCGAAATGACTTAAGAGAAATGGTTAATGGCCGATACTACAACCAAGGCAACGGTAAGTAGCCGCGTGTGACACATGAAAAACCCGTGCGTAGGGCAAGACGCACGGGTTTTTTCAATTATTGTACTCCTTCTTCCAGTCTATCTCCGACACACCGGCAGGATGTTGATGGGCCGTCTCTCGCCTGTCGTTGAAGGGTTTGTGCGCTTCCGGGGTTCCATTTTTATCGTCCCTCCGCTCCCGTCGACTTTTGCGTCCCTGCACGAGCGCGAGCAGGGTCATGCCGAGGCCCATGAAGGCAAAGAAAAGAATGGCGCCTGCAAAGGGCGACAGATCACCAGTCGCAACCGTCACCGGGATCACCATCGCCGCCAGTACGAATACCACGAACCCTACCCGAAACATCGCTCGCCTCCAGCTACTACCTACTTCAGCCGCACTTTCCGGAGCACCCTCTGCCCGGTATTACGCGGGATTTGACGGAAATGACTACGACGCCTGCCCGGGTAACCACTTATTCAAATTGATAACATCCGGTTGAGGCAAATTTTAGGTCCCGTTTGTCTTTTATTCACGAACGAGAAAGCGGTAAAGCGGCCACACGTGTCGCACCAGCTCTATGGCATCCTTCACCAGTCGTCCCTTCACGGCAAGTACCCGCTCGCGGGGAATGAGGCGCACGACGAACAATTCGCTCCGCTCGATTTCCATTTTGAATCCCGCCGATTCGAGCGATTTTTGTATCGACGCGAACTCTTCCGGAAACAGGTCGATCCGTTTGCGCGCTTCTTTCCACCGCTCCCCCATCCTCCTGCCTGCGTACAGGCCGATCTTGAATCCCTCCGGATGGAGGCTGTGAATGAGCTGAATGTCCGTAAGGCGCGTTAGACCCGGCCGGTAGAACGACAGCCAGAGGTGGTGCCGGCAGCCGCCCGCGCCGAAGTCATTCTCCAGAATACGGCTGAAGACGTTCCGTTCGGTCTCGAACCCGATCCCGTTCGGCAGCACCCAGTTCACCACCAGATCGTCCCGGTACGTCTTGAACGGATTCTGAACGAACGTCCGTAGCGCCTCCTTTTCGATCCGGTACCGCTCGATGCGCGGCTCCTCACGCAGGCGCTCCAGCACCTGAAAGGCTTCGACCGGAAACCCCTCGAATGAAATGTCGAGCGTCTCGGGAATGAACAGCGTTTCGGGTAGTAGATTGGTCGGAAACACGGGTACGGAAATACGCGCACAAAAACGTCCACCCCGCTAAAGAAGCTGCCTATCCGGGGTTCCGGTTGTTCGTCACAGATACCTTATCAATCGAATATCACAACAAATTGATCGTTTAAAACTTCAGTGAATGCCTGAAATACAGCAAAACAAAACCGTCCCTTTGAGGGGACCATAGGGGTGTAAAAATCATTTAGCGACTCGTAAAAATACAATTGCTTATATTTATCTCACAAAATAATAGAATGATGGCAACTCTCATCACAAAGCGCCCCGGTATTTATTGCGCCTTACTCCTGATTTTAGTGGGGTGCATGGGCGGGCGGGAGACTGCCTTAATGTGGGAGTATAAGGCTCTCCCCGACCTCAGCGGACTGGCGTGGGTGGGCGGCGAGACGCTGCTGGCCGTTCACGACGCAAAGAATCCGTTCGAGAACGACCTGCCTCGTGCCAGCCTGTTGATATTACCCCCTATCGGCGGGAAGCTCGGGTGGCACCCACTCGACGTAGCGTGGCCGGGCGGACCGAGCAACGACCTCGAAAGCATCGCCCGCATCCCGGGGACGAACCGGTACCTGCTCGTCGAGAGCGGCGGCGACGGCCTCGGCACAACGCGCCTGTTCCTGGCCGAGTTCACCGGCGAACGGCTCGACATCCTGGAGACCGTCGACTGGCCTCGCCCGATCCGGAACGTCGAAGGCGCCGCCGTCGCCCGGGCAGGCGATCGCCTCGTGTTCCTCTACGCCGAGCGTGCACACGGCATGCCGTCCACACAGCTTGCCTGGGCGGAACTCACGGTAGATCCTCTCTCCTTCGGCCCATTTCAGGAGGTCACACTTCAAAACCCGCTCACGCCGGTCGGCGGCACTCGCACGGTATCGGCGCTCGACGTCGACGCCGATGGCTTCATCTACACCGCCTCGGCGTACGACCCCGACGACGACCGCGGGCCTTTCCGAAGTGTGGTCCAGCGCGTCGGCCGCGTCGAGGCGGGACCAGACGGCGAGCCGGTCGTCACCCTCTTCCCCACCCCCCAACCTCTTGCCACGCTCGACGGCCTCAAGGTAGAGAGCCTCACGCTCACAATCACGGGGAACGTCGCGGTCGGCACCGACGACGAGCTCTACGGCGGCATCCTCCGCATCCTCCCACCCATGCCCTGACGGTGATCACCTTCCGAACCAGTACGTTAGCTTGACCTGGATGATGTTGTCGGGGGCGGTGTCGAAGAGGCGGTCGAGGTCGCGGCCCACCGAGAGGGCGTGCGCCCCGTCTTCGTTGCTCCTGAGGTGCTGCCAGACGAGGAAAAGCGTCGATCCCGGGCGGTACTCCCACCGCAGGACCATGTTGCTCCGGAGCGAGCGGAACGTGAAGTCCTTCTGACCGAAATTGCTGCCGAACGTGAACGGCTCGGCCGGTCCGGCGCCGTCCGGGTCCGCGGTATAGAGACCGGTGGCCTCGTCGAACGCGATCTTCCCCCGGTCGACGCCGTAATAATCGAAATCGAACGTACCGGGCTCGCGGAACTCCTTGTAGGCGAGGTAATCGACCGACGAGATCAGCGGCTGCACGAAGAACTGGAGCGAGAGGTTCGGTCGAAACGTCCAGTCGATCCGGGTATCAACCGACAGCGAAACCTGGTTGATGTCGCCGAAGACGTACCGGTGCCCGAACGTCCGCGTCGCGAGCGGATCGGCGTGCCGCGTCACGTACTGGTCCGTATCGTAGGAAACGGACAACGCCGGCTCCATGCTCACCTCGATCGCGGGGGTCGGACGCACCTCCAGCCCGAGGCTCAAGTCGTACTGGTACTCGCCCGTTGCGTCGAAAAAGAAGAAGTAATCGAGCTCACCGACGAGCGAGCGGCGCGGGTCGGACTCGACGTCGCCTTCGATGAACAGCGCCGCCGCCTGGCGCGCCACCGGGCCGCCGCGCATCAGACCGTCCATGTTCCCCCACGGCCTCGCTCTGACCCCGGCGTAGAACGACCACAGGTTGTGAAACTCGCCGTTGACGCTCAGCGCCGTCAGATTGTTCAACCGCATGCCCGCGGTGTTCCACGTGTTTGTGTTGTAGAGCTCGACCGCATAGTTCCGAAAGATTGGGCCCGGATTCCTTTCTTCGTAACGTAGCGTGCCCGTCAGGGCGCGGCGGTCGGCAAGAGTTTGAAAGCCCAGGTCGTTCGTTTCAAGCCCGGGCGACACCGTCTGCGCCGTAAGCGATCCGAGCCAGTGCGTACCCCCGATCCGGGCTACGGACAGCTCCCCGGCGTAGCCACTCAGCGACGTCCGTGTCGGGTCGAACGAGACGTGGTCGGCGTCCGGCCGCTGGAAAAACCGGGCTGACGAAAGCTGCGTCCGCGCGATCCTTTCCGCACTGCCCCCCACTGTAGAGCCCGCGACGTACCCGCTCACCGCCCACTGCCTGCCGCTCCACGTGTGCAAGAAATCGACGCCGCCGACGTAGGCCGACTCGTGCAGGAGCGGCTCGAGCGACGGGCTGAGCGAGCGGTTCACCGCCGTAACCATCCCGCCGACGTTGCTCGCACCTTCGCGGAACTCCTTCCGTGCACGCCCCACCAGGTAGTTCGTGAGCGGCTCTACACGCACCGAGTGCTCGAACCCTTCGTCGTCGATGAACCGGGCGCGCTCGACCGGCGTGACGGCGGTGAGCACCCCGCCGGACCACCCGCGCCCGTACCGTCCCGTGAGCTTGGCCGCCCCCGCAATGTTCGTCTCATTGGGGACGTCCACGTACGTCCCGCTCACGCTCCCCTGCGGCGCTCGCCCGATCCGGCGCGAGTAGAAGTAGTTCACGTTCGCATCCCCTGCCCGTCCGAACGTCCGCGTATTGCCGAACGCGAACATCTCGGCGCCTTCTGTGAAAAACGGCCGGCGCTCGCTGAAAAAGGTCTCGAAAGCCGAAAGGTTCACGACGGCAGGGTCCACCTCGACCTGCCCGAAATCGGGGTTGATCGTTGCCGTAAGCGTCGTGTTGGTGGTGAGGCCGTACTTGAGGTCGGCGCCGAAGCTCCCAAAGGCCTCGTTCCTCTCACGGAACGGGTCGCCCGGGACCACGGGCGTTCGGCTCACCCTGCCGACGGCGTACGGAAGCAGCTCAACGTGCGCCCCCGGCCGGATCCCCTCGAGGCCGGTCAAAAGGCCAAATTGCGACACGACGGCGCTGTTGTCCGAGGGCCACAGCGACCACACGTACTGCTCGCCGCGCCGCCTGACCTGCCGCTCGAAGTTGACGCCCCACACGTTGCGCCCTTCCTCGAACCTGAGCTGCGAGAGCGGGATGGCCAGCTCGGCCGTCCACCCGGCTTCGTCTACCGCCGCCGCTGCCTTCCACACGGCGTCCCAGTCGTCATCCTGCTGTATGTCGTTGAAAAGCAAAAAATCTTGCTGTACGCCGCGCGGGTTGACGCCAAAGACGAACGCCGTCTGCCGGTTGAAGTAGCTGTCGAACCCGACCAGAAACCAGTCGCTGTACCCCGCGTCGTCCCGCCTGAACAGCCGTCCGATGACCGAATCCGGCGCGCTGTCGAACATCCGGGCGCCGACGTAGATCGTGTGGTCGTCGAACAGGATCCGGACTTCCGTGCGCTCAGTCGCCTCCGCTCCGTGACGTGGGTCGAACATCCGGAATTCGGTTGCCGCCGGTGCCGAATGCCACACGGCTTCGTCGAGCCGCCCGTCGACCTCCGGCGCCTCCCCCACAACGCGCACCGCCTCCAGGGAAGGCTGAGCCCTTAAAATGCCCGGAAAGGCCAAGAACAGTGGAAAAGCACAAAGGAGGAAACGCGAGCCCATAAAACGTCATGCCGTGGAAAGATGCCGAAAGTTAAAAACATACGGCACCGCCCACTCATCCGCTCAATGGGCCTTTTGAAGGATCGGATAACTTAAGTAGGGCGACCAATCACCTCGCCACGAGCAGGTGCTCCTTCAGGGCAGTTACGGTGGGGGCGAGGGGGAGGACGGACGTCGGGGTGTCCCGGAGGGCGGCAAGTCGGGCAGGAACGGGGGGCTCAAAGCCGAGCGCTTCCCTCACGGTCTCGGGGAACTTGGCCGGGTGCGCGGTTGAGAGCACGATGACCGGCAGATCGTCGCGCGTCTCGGCGCGGTACCGCCGGGCAGCTTCGAGGCCGACCGCCGTATGTGGATCGGCAACGTACCCGGTCTCGTTGTAGACCTTCCGCATCGTCGCCAGCGTCTCCGGGTCGGTCACGCGGTAGCCCCGGATTCGGCGGCGCATCTCGTCCTCGCTGAGCAGCGCGCGCAGGCGCTCGAAGTTGCTCGGCACGCCGACATCCATAGCATTCGAGAGCGTGCGGACCGAGTCGCGGTAGTCGTCTCCATCGCCCGCCAGGAAGCGGGGGAAGAAATCGTTCAGGTTGTGTGCGGCGATGAACCGGCCGACCGGCAACCCGGCAAGCCAGGCAAGAACGCCGCCTGTCAGGTCGCCCAGGTTACCGCTCGGCACCGTAAAGACGACCTCGTCAAAGCCCGCTGCCGCCCACTGGTAGTAGAGCGATTGCGGGATCAACCGGCCGATGTTGATCGAGTTGGCCGACGAGAGGCGCACACCAGCCAGCTCCGGGTCGAGGAACGCCTCTTTCACCATTCGCTGGCAGTCGTCGAACGTGCCCTGAACGGCAAACGCCTGCACACCCGGCCGCTCGGCGATGAGCTGTCGCTCCTGGACGGGGCTCACCTGCCCCCCGGGATAAAGCAGCACGACGTCGATGGCTTCCTGCCCGGCAAACCCGTCCGCTACGGCGCTGCCCGTATCGCCCGACGTCGCCACGAGAATCGTGAGCCGTTCGTTTCGACCTCGCAGGAAGTGCGACATCAGCCGCGCCATCGTACGCGCGCCGAAGTCCTTGAACGACAGCGTCGGGCCGTGAAACAGCTCGAGCACGTACACGCCGGTCCACTCGCCTCCCTCCAGCGGAACGACCGGTACGTCGAAATTGAATGCATCCTCCGCGATAGCAGCAAGGCGCTCTTCGGGCACCTCACCCCCGAGCCAGAACGGCAGTACACGCGCCGCCATCTCCGCAAAGTTGCTATTCGCCCGCAGAAAGGCCTTATCGATGGCCGGCACGCGGTCCGGGACGTACAATCCTCCGTCGGGAGCCAACCCTTGCAGTAACGCCTCCTCGAACGAGACTACGCCCCCGCCACCGCGGGTGCTGACGTACCGTGGATATTGCTGAGACATCTTAATGGGTATTTCGGCCTACTGCGAATGATTGGTCTTCTTAGATTGAAGACTGGAATCCAGGAGACGTCTATGCTTTGATTTACTTTTCCTGGATTCCCGCCTTCGCGGGAATGACTTGTTTTTAAAGGTTTAGGCCAATATAGGAGCAACCATTTTTATCACCATTACCTAAAAATCACCGTCATCCCGGCCTCCGAGCCGGGATCCAGGAAACGGTTCAAATAGCGTAAACGGTTCTGCCTCACGCAGCCCCACATGGATTCCCGCCTTCACGGGAATGGCCTGATTTATATGCGTTTATAGTTTTTATATACGCTGCATCCAGTACACTATCCCCATTTCAGAAGCGTCTATCGACCAGACAGCGACATCAATCGCTGATCACCACACCGTCGGGGTTGGCTTCGGTGACGAGGCCGAGGGCGGGGATGCCCTGACGGATGCTAGCATCGACCATCGCTGTGCGAACAGCCTCTGCGGCGTCGTGCGTATCGGTGATCGCGAAGATCGCGGGGCCGGAGCCGGTCAGGGCACAGCCGAACGCGCCCGCTTCGACGGCCGCATCGCGCACGCACTGGTAACACGGCACGAGCGTCGCACGGACAGGCTCCACCAGCCGGTCCGCCATGATGCACCGGCCCACCATTTCCCAGTCGCCATTGTGGAAAGCATCCACCAGGAACGCCAGCTCCGACGCATTGTGGACGGCGTCCCGCAGCGGCACCTGCTTCGGCAGCATCTCACGCGCCGTCTTCGTCAGGATCTGCACCTCAGGTACGACGATCGAGATGAACAGCGGGCGAAGCAACGGAATGCGACGGTAACGGTGCGGATCGCTCGACGATACGAGCACGAGGCCGCCGAACAGAGCAGGCAGCACGTTGTCGCCGTGCCGGCCGCCGCTCGCGATCTCCTCTCCCGCCAAAACCGCCTCGACGAGATCCTCCTTTGTGAGCTTCAGTCCAAATAACGCGTTTGCGGCCCACGCACCCGCCACGGCGCTCGCTGCCGATCCCCCGATGCCCGAGCCAAACGGCACCTGCTTCTCGATACGCAGGACCATACCCTCACGGACACCCAGCTCGTCAAGCACCACCTGTGCCGCCACCGACGCCGTGTTGCGGCTCGAATCGCGGGGCAATAAACCACCGTCGCCTCGGATCTCCTCGACCCGGACGCCCGGCCGCTCGCTCCTGCGCGCCTCCACCACGTCGCCGATCCCGCTGATGCAAAGCCCGATGGCATCGAAACCCGGGCCCAGATTTGAGAGCGATGCAGGACCGAACACGCGGATCCAGCGCGAATCACGCGTAAGTTGTTGCACGGGCATACCGGCGTCGTCCGAAAGCTCGGACGCACGAACCGCTCCCGCGCCGTCTCCAGGCGTTGAAAAGTCTGGTTGAATCACTGAACTGTACTGGTCGTCTTGGCCGCGCGAATGGGTAACGGCAGCCGGGATGGAAACAAAGCTGAAAATAGACTAACCCGCATCCGTCAATTCCGTTTCCCAATTACGCGCGAAGACGCGGGAGATCGCCCATGCCTTTCGTGGGCAGATTGACGCGATTCGTCAGATATGCATCGACCGAGCGGGCGGCTTCACGGCCCTCCGAGATGGCCCACACCACGAGCGACTGTCCCCGCCGGGCGTCGCCCGCCGCGAAGATGCCGGGCACGCTCGTCTGGTAGTCGGCGCCCGCCTTGATGTTGCCCCTCTCGTCGACTTCGAGTCCGAGCTGTTCGACCATCCCCGAAATCTGCGGGCCGGCATATCCGATCGCAAGCAGCACGAGGTCAGCCGGCCAGAGCTTCTCCGTGCCGGGCACCTCGTTGAACGTCACGCGCCCGTTGACGGCCATCTCGACGTTTACCGTCCGAATCGCCGTCACGCGGCCATCGGACCCAACGAAATCCTTCGTCAACACGCTCCAGTGCCGGGTGCCGCCTTCCTCGTGCGATGTGCTCGTCGTGAGCACGATCGGCATGTACGGCCACGGCTGGTGCGGTGGGCGTTCGCGCGGCGGCATGGGCAACAGCTCGAACTGGGTGATCGACCGCGCTCCCTGACGATTCGCCGTGCCAACGCAGTCGCTCCCGGTGTCGCCTCCGCCTATCACGACCACGTCCTTTCCCCCTGCGTGGATCTCACGAATCGACTCGGCCGCCAGGTCGTCGCCCGCCACACGCCGGTTCTGCTGGTACAGGTAGTCCCAGGCAAAGTGAATCCCGTCCAGGTCGCGGCCGGGCACCTGGAGGTCCCGCGGCTTCGTCGCGCCCACGCAGATCACGATCGCATCGTACTCTTTGAGCTCTTCGACGGGTACGTTGACCCCGATGTGCGCCCCCGTGACGAACCGGATGCCTTCCTCCTCCATGATGGCCAGGCGGCGGTCGATGACCCGCTTTTCGAGCTTGAAGTCGGGGATGCCGTACCGAAGCAGCCCGCCGATGCGGTTGTCGCGTTCGTAAACCGTCACGGTGTGGCCGGCCTGGTTGAGCTGGTCGGCAGCGGCAAGGCCGGACGGACCCGAGCCGATGACCGCCACCCGCTTCCCGGTCCGGATTTGAGGCGGTCGAGGTACTACCCAACCCTCACGGTAAGCATTCTCGATGATCTCTTTCTCGATCTGTTCGATCGTGACCGCCGGTTCGATCAGGCTCAGCACACACGCCGATTCACAGGGGGCAGGGCATATCCGGCCGGTAAACTCGGGGAAGTTGTTCGTTGCCCGCAGACGCTCGAAGGCCTCCTTCCACCGGTTTTTGTAAACCAGGTCGTTCCAGTCGGGAATGACGTTTCCGAGCGGGCAACCGGTCGTGCAAAACGGCACACCGCAGTCCATACAGCGCGCAGCCTGCTGCTGCACCTTCTCCTTTGGAAACGGACGGTAGATCTCGCGGTAATCCTTCACCCGCTCGTCAACTTTCCGCTTCGGCGGCAACTCCCGCGTGTACTCCAGAAACCCTGTTGGCTTACCCATCTATGAACCGAAATATTTATATCAAAAGCTGTCCAATCAAGCTCCCTCCTGGACAACCCTGTCCCGCTTTAGCGGGAGGAGGGGCCGGGGGTGGTTGAATTAAAAGCTTTAATTCCGCTCAAAACCTCGATTATCATAGTAATTCTTTCAGGTGCACTGTCATCCCTGTTTTCGACCATCCCTGTATCCACTCCTGTCCAGGCGGGGAATTACTTGCTCACCTTTTTGATACCTAATTCACTTACACTTTTCTACCTGCCAATGAGCCAATCACGCAGCCTGGAAGGTGGGGACGGTGTCCTCTTCGGCGGCCAGGCGTTCGAGGGCTTTGCGGTACTCGATCGGCATCACCTTCACGAAACGCCGCAGGGCGTCGCGCCAGTTGGTCAGGACGTCTACGGCGACAGTGCTGCCCGTGTAGGCGTAATGCCGCTCGATGAGCTGCCGCAGCTCTGCGATCTCCTCCGGCTCCGTCACGTCGAGAAGCTCCACCATCTCGCGGTTGCAGTTCTTCTCTCGGATCAGGCCGGTCGGGTCGAGGACGTACGCAATACCGCCGCTCATGCCGGCCGCAAAGTTGCGGCCCGTCGAACCGAGCACGACCACACGGCCACCCGTCATGTACTCGCAGCCGTGGTCGCCGACGCCTTCCACCACGGCGCGGGCGCCGCTGTTACGCACGGCAAACCGCTCGCCGGCCCGGCCGCGCACATACACCTCTCCACTCGTCGCCCCGTACAGGGCAACGTTTCCGATGATGATGTTTTCCTCGGGTTTGAAACCGGCCGTCGACGGCGGGTAGATGACGAGCTTCGCGCCGGAGAGACCCTTGGCGAAGTAGTCGTTCGCGTCGCCTTCCACCCGTATGGTCAGGCCACGAGCGCCGAAGGCGCCGAAGCTCTGGCCCGCTGAGCCGTACGCATTGATGATGATCGTGTCCTCCGGCAGCCCCGACTCGCCGTACCGCTTCGCGATCTCACTGCTGAGCATCGTGCCGAACGTCCGGTTCCGGTTGTTGATCGGGACGTCGATGAAAACGCGCCTTGCGGCGTCGAGCGCCGGCCGCGACTGGGCAATGAGCCAGTGATCGAGCGCTCCCTCCAGCGAGTGATCCTGCACGTCGGTGGAAAATGCCTTCAGGTACTCGGGCACCGTCTCCTGGTAGAGGATCGGTGACAGATCGAGGTATTTCGCCTTCCAGTGGTCGATGTCAGGCCGCCTGCGGAGCACGTCGGAGCGGCCTACCATCTCGTCGACCGTGCGGAATCCGAGCTGCGCCATGATGGTCCGCAGCTCCTCAGCAACGAAGTGCAGGTAGTTGATGACGTGATCGGGCTCGCCCTTGAACTTCTTCCGCAGCTCGGGGTCTTGCGTGGCAATGCCGACGGGACACGTGTTTAGGTGGCACTTGCGCATCATGATGCAACCCATCGCCACCAGCGGCGCCGTGGCAAAGCCGAACTCGTCGGCGCCGAGCAGGCATGCGATCGCGACGTCGCGTCCGGTCTTGAGCTGCCCGTCGCATTCGACCTTGATCCGGCTCCGAAGACCGTTACGGACGAGCGTTTGGTGCGTTTCGGCGATGCCGAGCTCCCACGGAAGCCCCGCGTGCATGATCGACGTCTGCGGCGAGGCGCCCGTTCCGCCGTCGTGGCCGCTGATGAGCACCACGTCTGCCTTACCCTTCGCCACTCCGGCGGCCACGGTCCCGACGCCCACCTCCGACACCAGCTTCACGCTGATCCGGGCTTCCGGGTTCGCGTTTTTGAGGTCGTGGATGAGCTGTGCCAGGTCCTCGATCGAGTAGATGTCGTGGTGCGGCGGGGGCGAGATCAGTCCGACCCACGGCGTCGAGTGGCGCGTCCTGGCGATCCAGGGGTACACCTTCTCCCCGGGAAGCTGGCCGCCCTCGCCGGGCTTGGCGCCCTGCGCCATCTTTATCTGGATCTCGTCGGCGCTCGTCAGGTAGCTGATCGTCACGCCGAAGCGTCCGGACGCCACCTGCTTGATCCGGCTCCGGCGCGGGCTGTCGCGGTGATACCGCTCCGGGTCCTCGCCGCCCTCACCCGTGTTGCTCCGCGCACCGATCCGGTTCATCGCAATCGCGAGCGTCTCGTGCGTCTCCTTGCTGATCGACCCGTACGACATCGCGCCGGACTTGAACCGCTTGACGATCTCCGTCCAGGGTTCGACCTCGTCGATCGGGATCGGGTTCATCTTTTCCGGATCGAACTCGAGGAGCCCGCGGAGCGTCCCGATCCGGCGCGTCTGGTCGTTCACAAGCTCGGCAAACTCGGCGTAGGTCTTCGGATTCTTCGTTCGGACCGACTCCTGCAGCTTCGCGATCGTGAACGGATTGAAAAGGTGGTGCTCGCCGTTCCGCCGCCACTGATACTGCCCACCCTCATCGAGCTGGGGTGCGAACGCCGGCTTGACGCGCGGGAAGGCGGACTCGTGGCGGAGACGTACCTCTTCCGCGATGACGTCCAACCCGATCCCTTTGAGCCGCGACGGCGTCCCTGTGAAGTAGCGGTCGACCACGTCGTCGGCGAGCCCGACGATCTCGAAAATCTGCGCGCCCCGGTAGCTTTGCAGGGTCGAGATCCCCATCTTCGACATCACCTTGAGGATGCCCTGACCCACGGCCTTGATGTAGTTCTTTTCGGCCTTCTCCGGCGTCGTGCCATTCAGCAGCCCCTGCTCCACCTGCTCGCGAATGCTTTCGAGCGCCAGGTAGGGATTGATCGCGCCGGCGCCATAGCCGATCAGCGTGCAGAAGTGGTGAACCTCACGCGGCTCGCCGCTCTCGACGACCAGCCCGCACCGCGTGCGCATACCGAGACGGTTCAGGTGATGGTGCACGGCGCCGGTCGCCAGAAGCGCCGGAATGGGCGCGAGCGTCTCACCCGCCTCACGGTCCGACAGGATCAGGACCGTGTAGTCATTCCGTACGGCGTTTTCTGCTTTTTCGCAGAGCTCTTCGAGCGCCTCACGCAACCCCTCGCCGCCTTTCGACACCTCGTACACCATCGAAAGCGTCGTAGCCCGCAGGTCGCCTTCGTCCACGTTGCGGATCCGGGCCATGTCCCGGTCGGTCAGGATCGGCTGCTCGAGCCGGAGGAGGTGGGCGTGGACCGGCGTTTCGTCGAACAGGTTAAGCTCGGTGCCCAGCGTGCTGTAGAGCGACGTGACGAGCTCCTCACGGATGGCGTCGAGCGGCGGGTTCGTCACCTGGGCAAAGAGCTGCCTGAAATAATCGTAGAGCAGGCGCGGCCGATCGGACAGGACTGCGAGCGGTGTATCATTGCCCATTGATCCTAAGGCCTCCTTACCGTCCTGGCCCATCGGAGCCAATAGCAGCCGCAAGTCTTCGAGCGTGTAACCAAACATGCGCTGCCTCTGCGCACGCTGCTCCGGAGACGATATGGGTACCGGTACCGACTCCGGCAGATCGGTCAGCATGACACGTTGCTCCTTGAGCCACTGCCCGTACGGCCTGCGCCGGCTCATACGTTCCTTGATCTCTTCGTCACTGATGATCCGCTTCTCTTCGAGATCCACGAGAAACATCCGGCCGGGCTGAAGCCTGCCCTTCTCGATCACGTCGGCGGGGTCAATGTTGAGCACACCCGTCTCCGACGCCAGCACGACGAGCCCGCTGCGGGTGACCGTGTACCGGGACGGGCGCAGCCCGTTGCGGTCGAGCACGGCCCCGATGTAGCGGCCGTCGGTGAACGGCACCGTCGCCGGGCCGTCCCATGCTTCCATCAGGAACGAGTGATATTCGTAAAACGCCCGCCTCTCTTCGTCCATCTGGTCGTGCCGTTCCCACGCCTCGGGGATGAGCATCATGATGGCGTGCGGCAGAGAGCGGCCAGTGAAGTAGAGCATTTCGACGGCCGCGTCGAGCGTCGCCGAGTCGCTCGCGGCCTCGTTGAAGATCGGATGGAGCTTCTCCATGTCGTCGCCGAACAGCGGCGACGCAAAGAGCGCCTCGCGCGTCTTCATCCCGTTCCGGTTGCCCCGTAACGTGTTGATCTCGCCGTTGTGGGCAATGAACCGGAAGGGATGCGCCAGCGGCCACTTCGGCATCGTGTTCGTGCTGAACCGCGAGTGAATCATCGCGAGTGCGCTTGCCATGAGCGGATTCCCCAGGTCAGGGAAGTACTCGGGAAGCTGTTGCACCGTCAGCATCCCCTTGTAGACCATCGTCCGGCTCGAAAAGCTCGGGACGTAGTAGTATTCGTTCTGGACGAGCGGCGTCCTCCTGACGGTGTGCTCGGCGACCTTACGAATGACGTACAGCTTCCGCTCGAACGCGTCGGCATCCTCGATGCCCGAGCCGCGGCCGACAAACACCTGCCATATCGACGGTTCGAGTGCGGCCGACCCGGCGCCCAGGTGCTCGCTGTTCGTCGGCACCTTCCGCCAGCCAAGGAACTGCTGCCCTTCTGCGCGGACTGCGTCTTCAAATATCTGCATGCACCGGCGGCGTTCCTCTTCGATCTGGGGGAGGAACACCATGCCCACGCCGTATTCACCCTCGTCGGGCAAACGGATACCATGGGCTTCGGCCTCATGTTTGAGAAATGCGTGGGGGACTTGAATGAGAATCCCGGCGCCGTCGCCGGTCTGCGGGTCGCACCCGCAGGCGCCTCGATGTTCGAGGTTGAAAAGGATTTCGAGGCCTTGTTTTACGATCTCGTGCGACTTCTCTCCGTGAATGTTGGCTATGAAGCCGACGCCACATGCGTCATGCTCAAATGTGGGATCATATAGGCCATCCGGTGAGCTGGAGTTGGACATCGTTATCTCTCTTTTCTCTACACATCACGAAGCAGGAGGACAGGTGGTTAAACTGTTGCCGTCATCAATCGGGAGTCCCCCGAAGCGGGTTTCTCCAGGTTTGCCGGCGATGAACCCAGTCGCAACAGATGGAACTTGATCCCGTCGGCCAGCGCCTGCCAGCTCGCCTCGAGGATGTTCGTTGACACTCCGACTGTGTTCCAGCTTTTTTCTCCGTCACTGTGCTGGACGAATACGCGCACGGCGGCTGCCGTACCCTCGCCTGGATTGAGCACGCGCACCTTGTAGTCCGTCAGGCGTACCGCGTGCAGGTCGGGGTAGAACCCGACCAGGGCCTTGCGGAGCGCCCTTGAGAGGGCATCCACCGGGCCGCTGCCTTCCGCAGCGACCATCTCGCGCATACCTCCTACCCTCAGGACCAGCGTCGCCTCCGACCGCTCGAAGTCGCCCTCATTGAGCTCGCTACGTGCCCGCAACCGTTCCAGGGTGAAGTAATCCGTGTGCTCACCCCGCATCGTGCGGACCAGCAGCTCGAACGAGGCCTCTGCCCCTTCAAACTCGTACCCCAGGTGCTCCAATTCCTTGATGCGGCGAACGAGCTTCGAAGCTTCCTGCCGGTCGATCTGCCCGAGGCCGAGCTCCTGCGTCACGTAGCGCATGTTGCTCTGGCCCGAAAGGTCCGACACCAGCACCCGGCGTTGATTGCCGAGCTTCTCCGGCTCGATGTGCTCGTACGTCGAGGCGTCCTTCATCACCGCCGACACGTGGATGCCCCCCTTGTGCGCGAACGCACTTCGCCCGACGTAGGGCGAGCGGTCCACCGGCGACAGATTGGCCACCTCGTCGACAAACCGCGACAGGGTGGTCAGCCCGGCGAGCTGTTCGGGCTCGACGCACTTGTAGCCGAGCTTGAGCTGCAAGCCGGGGATCACCGTGCACAGGTCGGCATTGCCGCACCGTTCGCCCAGGCCGTTGATGGTGCCCTGCACGTGCCGGGCGCCGGCCTGAACGGCCATAAGCGAGTTAGCTGCCGCGCACCCACTGTCGTTGTGCGCGTGGATGCCGATGGGCGTCGAAAAGGTCTTGCTCACCTTCCCGACGATTTCTGACACCTGGTGCGGGAGCATCCCGCCGTTGGTATCACAGAGCACAAGGACGTCGGCGCCCGCTTCGGCAGCAGCGCGCAAGGTCTCGAGCGCGTATTCGGCGTCGGAAACGTACCCGTCGAAGAAGTGCTCGGCGTCGTACACGACGTGCCGGCCATTTGCTTTCAGGTACGCAACCGACGAGCGGATCAGCTCCAGGTTTTCTTCGAGCGTCACCCCGAGGGCCACCTCGGCGTGAAGCGTCCAGCTTTTTCCGAAGATTGAAACAACTGGCGTTGACGCGGCGAGCATCGCCGCGAGGTTCGGATCGTCCTCGGGTGCATACATGATCCGGCGCGTCGAACCGAACGCGCACAGCCGTGCATGCTGCCAGGGCAGATCCTTCGCCCGCTCGAAGAACTCGTAGTCTTTCGGATTGGAGCCCGGCCATCCACCTTCGATAATGTCGATACCAAACTGATCGAGCCGCTGGGCAATTCGCACTTTGTCTTCTGCCGTAAGCGTTACGTGCTCTCCCTGCGTGCCGTCACGCAGGGTCGTATCGAACAGTTCTATCGTCTGGTGTAGATCGCTCATTGCTGGCCGTTGGTGTTCTGTCGTGATGCGTAGGGGAAATGTCCGTTCCCCCCTGTCACCTCAGTTACCGTTTTCCGTTTAGTTCACCTTTTCTTTGAACCCTTTGATGAGCCCGGCCTGACGGGCGTACTCGAAGACGTTCCCCGCCTTGAGGATGTCCGCCACGTCGCCCAGCGGATGGAGCAGGAAGGTCTCTCCTGTCGTCCGGTTGGTCAACGTGTAGTTCGTCGTGTCGAGCTCCAGCTCATCACCGGTGCGAATCCGGTCGATCAGGCGCTCCATCGATTCGAAGGGCGCCACGAACCCGCCGTCAATCGCATTCCGGTAGAAGATCCGCGCAAAGCTCTGCGCGATCACGGCCTCACAACCCGCTTCCATCAGGGCGAACGGTGCGTGCTCTCTCGAGGACCCGCACCCGAAGTTCGTCCCCGCTACAATGATCTTGTAGTCGCTCTTGTAGCGGTCCGGCTGTGTGAACGGGAGGTGGCCGAAAGGCAAACCTTGCGCCTCTACCGGCACCCCGCTCATCGCATACCGCCCGTACAGTTTTCGCTCATCCGGCTCAGTCAGGCTGTACACCAGGTGCTGAGCCGGGATGATCTGGTCGGTGTCTATCGCGTCACCGACGACATACGCCGCGCCACGGATCAGTTGTTTCATGTCAAATATAAGGTATATCGCAAAAAAAGTTGCTATTACTCAGGAGAAAATCAAAAAAACTTACAATAGTAAAGGACAACCTCCCGGTAACCCTTCACTAATTCAGTTACCTATCTCCGAATTAAACCATCACTTCTCGTGGATCGGTGATGACGCCATGGATAGCTGACGCTGCGACGGTAAGCGGAGAAGCGAGGTAAACCGACGCGGCCTTCGAACCCATCCGCCCGGGGTAGTTACGATTGGTCGTCGAGATCACCACCTCCTCGCCGTGCGTGCGGCCGAACGTATCGACGGGTCCGCCCAGGCACGCGCCACAGTTCGCGTGGCCCATGTGGCATCCAGCATTCACGAAGATGTCCCAGAGCGACATCCCGTCGTAATACGTCGTGTGAAGCTTCTGCTCGACCTCGGTGCTGGCCGGGACGACGAACGTCTCGACGCGCACCTCCTCGCCTTTCAGCAGGCTGGCGGCCGCCTCGAAGTCCTCGAGCTTGCCGCCCGTGCAGCTCCCGATGTACGCCCGGTTCAGCACGGTGCCGGCAACCTCCCGGACCGTCGCCTTGTTGTCCGGACTGTGCGGCTTGGCGACGATGGGGTCCATCTCCGCGACGTTGTAGCGCCACTCGCCCATGTACCGGGCATCCGGATCGGCGTAGACGGGCGTGTAGGATGCGGTGGTGCGCTGCCGGAGGTACTCGAACGTTTTTTCGTCGGGCGCGATGATGCCGTTTTTGCCGCCGGCCTCGATCGCCATGTTGCAGAGCGTCATGCGCTCCTGCATCGACAGGTCGAATACGGCATCCCCGTCGAACTCCATCGCGCGGTAGGTCGCCCCGTCGGCGCCGATGTCGCCGATGACCGCCAGGATCAGGTCCTTGGCCATCAGGTATGGCGGCAGGTCGCCTTCAAAGATGAACCGCATCGTCTCGGGGACGCGCACCCAGATCTTGCCCGTGCCCATGATGAGGGCGGCGTCAGTATTGCCGACGCCTGTCGAAAAGAGGCCGAAGGCGCCGGACGTACACGTGTGGCTGTCGGTGCCGATCAGGACCGTACCGGGCAGGTTGAACCCTTCCTCGGCGAGGGCAACGTGGCAGACCCCTTTGTAACGGTCCGTCCCGACGTCGAAAAAATGCGGGAGGTTTTGCTCGGCGGCAAACTCGCGCAGGATGCGGACATTCCGGTGCGCGTGCTGGTCGGCCGTAAAGATGTAGTGGTCGGGGATGATGACCACCTTCTCACGGTCCCACACGGGGGTATTGGCGCCAAACTCGTTCTTGAAGATCCCGATGGTCGGGGGCCCGCATACGTCGTGCGTCATCAGGATGTCCACGTCGATCCAGATGTTCTCCCCCGGCACTACCCGCGGCCGGCCTGCATGCTGCGCAAGGATTTTTTCCGTAAGTGTCATTCTGGTTTACTCAAAAGATTCAAGCTATAAATGTCATGTTGAGTATGGTTTACCACTTCTCCTCGGGTCCGTACGTGTAGGCGTCCATGATGGCGCCGATGACGTATTGATCGCCCGCACGGTGAGTCTCGACGTGGTTGATCGCATCGATGTAGGCCTCGGCGGACGCACGCAGGATGTCGGTGCTCGTCGCACGGCCGGTAAAGAGCCGACCGGCAAACGAGATCTGCACCAGCACCTCGCCCAGCGCATCCTGCCCTTCGGTGATCGAGCGGAGCTGGTAGCTGTGGAGGTTGAACGGACGGCCTATCGCGTGGTCGATCGAGCGGTAGATTGCATCCACCGGCCCGTCGCCCGTCACGTTGTCCGACGATACCGTCTCGTTCTTCCCTACGCGCAGCCGAACGCGGGCCTGCGGGCGCTTCATCCCGCCGACCACCACCTCGAAGTCCTCCAGCGTGTAGTGCTGCGTCGGCGACGACACTTCTACCATGCCGACGATCCGCATCAGGTCCTCGTCGTACACCTCTTTCTTCTGGTCGGCCACCTCGAGGAAGCGGGAGTACACCTCGTCGCGCTCTTCTTCAGGGACGGTGTAGCCGAGCTTCTCGAGCCGGCTGAACAGCCCGTGACGGCCCGAGTGGCGTCCGAGGCGGATGCCGTCGCCCGACTGCCCGACGTCTTCAGGCCGCATGATCTCGTACGTATCCTTCCGCTTCAGCATGCCGTCCTGGTGGATGCCCGCTTCGTGACGGAAGGCATTTTTGCCGACGATGGCCTTGTTCGGTTGGACGGCAAACCCTGAATACGTCGAGACGATGCGGCTCGCCGTGGTGATCTGCCGTGCGTCGATGCCCGTATCGACGCCGAACCGGTTCTTCCGCACGCGGAGGGTCATCACGATCTCTTCGAGCGCGGCATTCCCGGCTCGCTCTCCGATGCCGTTGATCGTACACTCCACCTGCCGCGCCCCGGCTTTGACTCCCGCGAGCGAGTTTGCCACGGCAAACCCGAGGTCGTCGTGGCAGTGCGTCGAGAGCACGATGTCGCGCGCGCCCGGGCAGCGCTCGAGCACTTCCGTAAACAGAGCGGCGTACTCGTCGGGCATGCAATAGCCCGTCGTGTCGGGGATGTTGATCGTCGTCGCGCCTGCTTCGATTGCGGCCGCCACGACCTCGCAGAGATAGCCCGGATCGGTCCGGCCGGCGTCTTCGGCGCTGAACTCGACGTCGTCGGTGAACGTCCGTGCGTACTGCACGGCCTCGACCGCCATCTTCAGAATCGTCTCGCGTTTTTCCTCGAGCGTTTTTCCGTAGCGAGGATGGCCGAACTTGCCGTCGATGTGAATGTCGCTCGTGGCGATGAACGTGTGGATGCGGGCTTTACGCGCACCTTCGAGCGCGGCGGCCGCAGCGTCGATGTCCTTCAGGCCGGCCCGCGCCAGGGCGCATATCACCGGCCCTTCGACCTCCGCCACGATCCGTTTTACGGCTTCGGTCTGAACGGGAGAAGAGATGGGGAAGCCCGCCTCGATCACGTCCACACCCATCCGGGCGAGAATGCGGGCGATCTCCACCTTCTCGGGAATCGTCATAGACGCGCCCGGGGCCTGCTCCCCGTCGCGCAGCGTCGTGTCAAATATGATAACTCGGTCAATCATTTCGTTCTCAATTACAACTGTGCATGGGCGGCGCAGCCATTTGCGCAGGGTATCGGGGAACGGCTCGCCGCGCCGGGCGCAAGCCGATCATTTACAACCCGATCCCTGCCCGGCTAGTCGCAGCGAAGTTCGGCCACGGTGGCCGAACTTCAGAATTGCGGTCGTCGAACGAATCATAAGGGTACTCCGTCGTGTTTTCGGGCCATCTGTTCGAGTACCAGATCGCCCATTTCACGTGTAGAAACTCGTTTTTTGCCCTCCGTCCAGAGGTCGGCCGTCCGTGCGCCGGAGGCGAAGACGTCGTTAACGGCTTCACGCACCGTTACTGCCGCTTCGGCCTCGCCTAGCTCGTCGAGCATCATCGCCGCCGTCAGGATCGCAGCGACCGGATTCGCCTTACCCTGCCCTGCAATGTCCGGGGCGCTGCCGTGAACCGGCTCGAAGAGCCCCACGCGGCCGCCGACACTCGCCGACGGCAAAAGCCCGAGCGAGCCGCCCAGTGTCGCTGCCGCGTCGGACAGGATGTCGCCAAACAGGTTGCCCGTCAGAATCACGTCGAACTGCTTCGGGTTCAGGACGAGCTGCATCGCCGCGTTGTCGACGTACAGGTGATTGAGCCGTACGTCCGGAAATTCCTCGGCTCCGATCCGGGTCACGACCTCGCGCCAGAGGCGGCTGACGACGAGCACGTTAGCTTTGTCAACCGACGTCACCACCCCCCGCCGCCTGCGCGCCCACGTAAAGGCCACGCGCGCCACGCGCTCGACTTCCGGCACACTGTAGCGCATCGTGTTGTAGGCCATCTCGTCCGCTCCGGAGCCTTCCCTTCCGGCCGGCTCGCCGAAATAGATCCCCCCCGTCAGCTCGCGCACGACGAGCAGGTCGGTGCCCGCTGCCACTTCCGGCCGCAGCGGCGAACTGTCGGCGAGCGACTCCGGGACCGACACGGGCCGCAGGTTCGCAAACACGCCGAGCCCTTTCCGGAGGCGTAACAGGCCGCTCTCGGGCCGCATGGCGCCCTGAAGGTCGTCCCACGCCGGGCCGCCGACGGCGCCGAGCAGCACCGCATCCGACCGGCGGCAACGCTCGAGCACTTCGTCAGAAAGCGGCGTCCCCAATCGATCGATGGAAACGCCGCCCATGAGCTCTTCCTGAAAATCGAACCCGAACCCGAAAACTCGGCCGGCTTCTTCGAGCACGCGTACCGCCTGCTCGACGACCTCCGGCCCTATCCCGTCCCCGGGCAACAGGACCACACGATATGTCTTCCCGCCTGCCATGTATGTCGTAGCTACTAGCTCTTTATTTCTTTGCGTTTAGAACGTGCCCCACCGTTACGATCCCACGCTGTCGGGGGCGCCAACGGTGTCGACGGGTTTTTTGGGCTTCAGCCACGACATCATCGAGCGAAGCTTCTTGCCGACCACCTCGAGCGGGTGGTTACGTGAGCTCTCGCGAAGCTTGTTCATGTTCGGCCATCCGGCGTCACACTCGGCGAGCCACTCTCGCGCAAACGAACCGTCCTGGATCTCGGCGAGGATCTTTTTCATCTCCGCCTTGACGTTCGGATTGATGACGCGCGGCCCGCGCGAATAGCCGCCGTATTCGGCGGTATCGCTCACGGAGTAGTTCATGTAGGCGAGGCCGCCCTCGTAGTAGAGGTCGACGATGAGCTTCAGCTCGTGCAGGCACTCGAAGTAGGCGAGCTCCGGCGGGTAGCCTGCTTCGACGAGGGTCTCGAATCCTGCCTTCACCAGCGCTTCGGAGCCGCCGCATAGGACGGCCTGCTCGCCGAAAAGGTCGGTTTCCGTCTCGTCCTTGAAGGTCGTCTCGATCACCCCGGCGCGGGTGCCGCCGATCGCGGCCGAGTAGCTCAACGCGAGGTCGAGCGCCTTGCCCGACGCGTCCTGCGCCACCGCCACGAGGCACGGCGTGCCGTTCCCTTCCTCAAAAACGCGGCGGACGAGGTGGCCCGGCGCCTTCGGGGCAACCATGAACACGTCCACACCCGCAGGCGGCTTGATCTGGCCGTAATGAATGTTGAACCCGTGCCCGAAGCCGAGCGCCTTGCCGGCCTTCATCTGTGCTGCCATCTCGCTTTCGTAGACGCGCCGCTGGTGCTGATCGGGGATCAGCAGCATCACGACGTCGCCCCAGGCCGTCGCCTCCGCGACGGACTTCACCTGGAGGCCGCGCGACCGCGCCTTCTCCGCCGACGCCGATCCCTCGCGCAGCCCGACCGCCACCTCCACGCCGCTGTCGGCGAGGTTCAGCGCGTGCGCGTGACCCTGGCTGCCGTACCCAATCACGGCAACCTTTTTACTGCGGATCAGCCCTATGTCGGCGTCATAATGGACTTTCATTTCCATGTTCTTCGTGTGATGAGTTTGATTCTCAAGGTTGTACAAAAAACGAGGCCGGGCATCCGGCACGTCGCAAGCTCTAAAAGCGAGGCGGCTTTCCTCAGTCTCCGTATACGAGGTGCCGGGTCATCACGACGCGGCCGCTACGCGAAACCGAGACGATGCCGTGGGGCTTCATCAGGCCGATGAAGGCGTTCACCTTCTTCGTCGGGCCCGTCAGCTCGAACGTCATCGTCTCCGGCGTGATGTCGACCACCTTGCCGCGGAAGATGTTGACGACGTCCATGATCTCGGAGCGGTCCATCGTGTTGTAGCGCACCTTCACCAGGCACAGCTCGCGCTCGATGTGCTCGACGTTGGTAACGTCCTCCACGCGCAGCACGTCGATCAGGTTGTTGAGCTGCCGGATGACCTGCGCGATGATTCGGTCGTTGCCCGTGGTGACGAGCGTCATGTGGGAGACGGTGGGGTCGTCGGTCTCGCCAACGGCGACACTCTCCAGGTTGAAGCCCCGGGCGTGAAACATATTCGTCACCCGGTTGAGGGCTCCGACGGTGTTCTCGACCAGCACCGAGATCGTGTGCCGGGTTTCTTGAACCTTCTCGTCGGGACTCAGGGGTTCACCCGCGGCCTTGAGCCGGATGATCTGCTGTGGAGTAAGAGTTGTTGACGGCATATTCGTGTTCTAACCGGTTGCGCTTATAAATGGCGATCAAACGAAGGCGTTGGGCGTCAGGCGTTTCGTGATCATTTCGTCAGTGGCGGCGCCAGCGGGCACCATCGGGAACACCATCTCTTCCTTGACCACGCGGAACTCCATCACGACCGGCCGGTCGTTGATCGACCACGCTTTTTCAATCACTTCGTCCACTTCCTCCGGCGTCGTCGCGCGCAGCCCGACGCAGTGGTAGGCTTCGGCGAGCTTAACGAAATCCGGGTTGGTGCTTTCGAGGTCTGTGTGGCTGAACCGGTTCTCGTGGAAGAGCTCCTGCCACTGCCGCACCATGCCGAGGAAGTTGTTGTTCATGATGGCGATCTTCATCGGAAGGCCGTGCGCTGCGGCCACGCCAAGCTCCTGCGCGTTCATCACGAAGCCGCCGTCGCCGCTGATCGAAATGACAGGGATGTCTTTGCCCCGCATACCAAAAGCGGCGCCCATCGCGGCGGGCAGCGAAAAGCCCATCGTACCGAGCCCGCCCGACGTGATGTGCGTGCGCGGGTGCTCGAACTGGAAGTACTGGGCCGTCCACATCTGATTCTGGCCGACGTCGGTCACCACCACCGCCCGTCCTTTCGTCTTCTCACGCAGGCGCTGTAGCACGAACTGGGGACGCAGCTTGCCGTCGTTCTCGTACGTGAGCGGGCACTCTGCACGCCAGTACGCAATCTGTTCGAGCCACGCCGACGTGTCTTTCGGCTCGACCAGCGGCTCGAGCTGCTCGAGCACCATCTTCACGTCGCCCAGGATCGCACAGTCGACGTACACGTTTTTCGAGATGCACGCGGGGTCGATGTCGATGTGTACGATCCGGGCGTGGGGCGCCCACGAGGCGAGCTTGCCGGTCACCCGGTCGTCGAACCGCGCGCCGACGGAAATGATCAGGTCGGAGTTCTGAACGGCCTGGTTTGCGTACCAGGTGCCATGCATGCCGAGCATGCCGAGCGAAAGCGGATCCGACTCGGGGAAAGCGCCGAGCCCGTTGAGGGTCGTCGTCACCGGGATCCGGGCTTTCCTCGCAAGTTTCGTCAGGAGCTCGGACGCACCCGAGATGATCGTCCCGCCACCGACGTAAAGCAGGGGTTTCTTTGATGCCGCGATCATATCCGCCGCGCGGCGCACCTTCGCCGGGTCGCCGGTCGTCGGGAACGAGTACCCACGGATTCTCACCTCTTCCGGATACTCGAACGTCGTCTCCTGCAACATGATGTCTTTCGGGAGGTCGACGACGACGGGGCCCGGACGCCCTGTCCGTGCGATGTGGTACGCCCGTTTGATCGTCGAAGCCAGCTCCCGCACGTCCCGCACGAGGAAGCTGTGCTTCGTGATGCTGCGCGTGATGCCCGTGATGTCGCACTCCTGGAAAGCATCGTTACCGATCAGCGCCGTCGGAACCTGCCCCGTAAACACCACCAGCGGGACTGAGTCCATGTTCGCGTCGGCGATGCCGGTGACGGTGTTGGTGGCGCCGGGGCCGCTGGTTACGAGCACCGTGCCCACCTTACCCGTCGCTTTGGCGTACCCTTCGGCCGCGTGCGTGCCACCCTGCTCGTGCCGAACCAGGATGTGCTCAAACTTCGGCTTCAGGCGAGCCATCTCGTCGTAGATCTTGATGACGGCCCCACCGGGATGCCCGAAAACGACTTCAACTCCTTCCGCTTCGAGCGAACGAATGAATATTTCCGCACCGTTCATCGTCTTGGTACTTGGTGGCGCGTCCGGCTGTGGAACAGCCATACCGTCGCCCACCAATGTATCCAGCAATTCGGATGTTTTTGTCTGCATACTTTTCATGTGGCTGTTGTGGAAAGAGTTTTGTTCTGAACGTCCATGGCCCGAGACGCCCGCCGAGAACGCAGCATCCTCTCGAAGCACTGACAGGCTCCCTTCAGCTTATTCCGTTGTTTCGATCTTCGCATCTTCAGCAGGTTCGGGGTTTTCGGCCAACCCCTAAGCCTATCTGCTTTCCTGCTTTCGCGAACGTCAAGATGTGCCCGGGATCGACCGTTTGAGTCAGCCTGTAATAACGAGGCCGACTAGGACTAGTAGGACGACGGGTAGTAGAATCCCGACAACGACGCGTCCGACCAGGTCGATTCCGTTGTTTGAAAGTGAGATGGCTGCAACGGGCGCACTCCCGGCACGGAGGCTCTGCCCTCCCGCTACCGAAATATGTATGGCGCCGTGCTGCATCTGCTTTAAGTATTTCGTGTCTAATGGGCTGTAATAACGCGCATATATAATCTTTCGTCAAGAGCTTGTTTCCTACCCCGTTTACGGCCTCCTGTACTCGCCCAACGTTCCGGTAGCGCTTCCCGTCTCATATTTTTAAGACATTGACAGGTATTATCTTAATTTTTTTCTGACGTTGACCGCTCCACCTCATAAGGAATGGATTTTTTGTTAAGGAATTTCATTAAAGAAAATGCATCTTTGCAGTTTCTTAACATAAGGTTTAAGTACTCCTCAACCTTAATTATTACGCCCTACCCCCATCTATCGTTTACTTCTGACAATTCTTCAATGTGAGGGAAAAGGCTCTGTCAGGCTCCGGGACCAGGCCGATAAAGCAAAAAAGGGACGCCGCAAACGCAGCATCCCTTAATTAATTTCGGTAAACGTTTCTGTTACGCCGGGATCACCGTCGGCGCCGCCGTGAGTGCGTCGGCCGAAATCGGTCCGTGGAGTCCGTGCGGCTTGTGGGTCACCTGAAGGTCGATGATCTCGGTGGGGTTGTTGTGCTCGTCGACCAGCACCACGCGCGGCCGGTGTTTGCGGGCCTCCTGCGGCGTCATGTCGGCATACGCGATGACGATCACCTCGTCGCCGCGGGCACCGAGGCGTGCGGCAGGGCCGTTCAGGCATACGATGCGGCTGCCGGCCTCTCCGGGGATCGTGTAGGTCTCGAGCCGCGATCCGTTGTTGACGTTGACGACCTGCACCTTCTCGTACGGTAGGATGCCGGCGGCCTTCAACAGGTCGGTATCGAGTGTGATGGAGCCCTCGTAATACAGATCCGCCTCGGTTACGCGAAGCCGGTGCAGCTTCGCCCTAAACATCGTTATGGTCATCTATGGCAACCGTTATAGCGAGAGTACGATCCGACAGTCAGGGCGTCCGTACGAATGCATTGTCGATGAGGCGAGTCGTTCCGAAAAAGACCGCCACGGCCACGAGCACGACCTGGCCCGAAACGAGCCTTTCGGCCGGCTGCAGGGTTTTTTCGTCAACGACTTCAGCGTATTGCAGGCGTGCCAGCGGCGCTCCCCCGATTGTCTTGCGCATGGTTTCAACAATAGCCTGAGAGCGCTGTTCCCCGGCCTCGATGAGCCTTTTGGCGGCGGTCACAGCCTGATATAAAACAACGGCCTGCGCCCTCTCTTCGGGGCTTAAATACGCGTTGCGCGACGACATGGCCAGGCCGTCGGGCTCGCGCTGCGTCTCCACACCCACGATCTCGATCCCCGTACACATGTCTTCGGCCATCCGGCGGATGATCAGGAACTGCTGCGCGTCCTTCAAGCCGAAGATGGCGACGTCCGGCCGGCACGCGTTGAACAGCCGTGATACCACCGTCGTGACCCCACGAAAGTGCCCCGGCCGGTATGCGCCGCAAAGGGTGTCGCCAAGGCTATCGACCGTCACCCAGGTCAGGTTCTCCCCGTCCCCCGAGTTCGGGTACAGCTCCTCAACGGGTGGAGCAAAAATGACGTCCGCCAGCCCTTCCGCTCTCAGCGCCTCGACGTCCGTTTTTAGGGTTCGGGGGTACCGTCCGTAATCCTCCCCCGGCCCGAACTGCGTTGGATTGACGAAGATGGAAACGGTAACGTGGTCCGCAATCCGCCGGCCGGTGCGTGCCAGGGCGAGGTGACCCTCGTGCAGGGCGCCCATCGTCGGGACCAGCGCAAGACGTTTACCCTCCGCACGCCGCGCCTGCGCAAGCGCCTGCATCTCCCGCACGGTCCGAAGTATGATCATTCAGGTATATCGTTTTTTTGTTGTGTGCCACCTTTGAATAGCGAACAAAGGTAAACCGGCGCGTGATTAGAAAATGTACAAACCTGTTGACATTCCGGTTAATATTGACGGAATAGAAGCACCCCAGCCGGTTGAACAATCGGCCTGAAAGTCTAATTCCGTATATTGACGCCGCTCCAACATCGATCATCTAAGTTTTCCAATACCCATGTCAGATTTCCGCATTGAAAAGGATTCGCTGGGAGAAGTCAAGGTTCCGGCAAACGCATATTACGGCGCCCAGACGCAGCGTGCCGTCCAGAACTTCCCGATCAGCACGCTTCGTTTCCCGCGTCTCTTCATCGAGGCCCTCGGGATCATCAAACAGGCCGCCGCGAAGGCCAACCGGGACCTCGGCCTGCTCGACCCTTCCAAAGCGGAAGCGATCATCGACGTGGCGCAGCGCGTCATCGACGGCGAGCTCGACGACCAGTTCGTCCTCGACATCTTCCAGACGGGCTCCGGCACCTCGACCAACATGAACGCCAACGAGGTCATCGCCAACCTCGCGAGCGAAAAGATCGGCGGCGAACGCGGCAGTAAGGCCATCCACCCGAACGACCACGTCAACATGTCGCAGTCGTCGAACGACGTCATCCCGACCGCGATGCACGTGGCCGCACGCGTGGCCATCGAGCGCGACCTGCTCCCGGCCATGAGCCGCTTCCACGACGCCCTCGCCGCAAAAGCCGAGGAGTTTGACGACGTGCTGAAGAGCGGCCGCACCCACCTCATGGACGCCACCCCCGTCCGGCTCGGACAGGAGTTTGGCGGCTACGCCGCGCAGATCAAAAGCAACATCCGCCGCCTGCGCGCCGCGTCGCACGAGCTCGCCGAGCTTGCCCTCGGCGGAACGGCCACCGGCACCGGCATCAACTGCCATCCCGAGTTCCCCACGAAGGCCATCGAGTACATCAGCGAGAGCACGAAGCTCGGCTTCCGCGAGGCCGAAAACCACTTCGAAGCCCAGGCCGCGAAAGACGCCTACGTCATGGTCGCCGGCGTCCTCAACACGCTTGCCGTATCGCTCGTCAAGATCGTCAACGACATTCGCCACCTCGCGAGCGGCCCGACGAGCGGCCTCGCCGAAATCCAGCTCCCCGCCATCCAGCCCGGTTCGTCGATCATGCCCGGCAAGGTCAACCCGGTCATGAGCGAAGCCGTCATGATGGTGGCTGCCCGTGTGATGGGCAACCACACCGTCATCACCATAGGCGGCCAGCACGGCAACTTCGAGCTCAACGTGATGATGCCGGTGATGGCCCACGCAATGCTCGAAAGCATCGCGATCCTGACCGGCGCCCTCGACGCCTTCCGCACGAACGCGCTCGAAGGCATCAAGGCCAACCGCGAGCGCTGCCGCGAATTGCTCGAGCTCAATCCATCGATCGCCACGGCGCTCAACGCCGCCATCGGATACGACAAGGCGGCTCAGGTTGCCAAGAAGTCGGCCGCCGAGCGCCGCTCCGTCCGCGACGTCGTCCTCGAAATGGGCCTGCTCTCCGAAGAGCAGCTCGACGAGGTCCTGAACGTCCGCGACATGACCGAGCCCGGCATCCCCGGAAAGTAATTTTCCGGCAATCGAAGAAACGGAGTCGCGCTACCCTCATATCAGCGGGAAAGGAAACGCGACGCCAGGCCTTTACCAATGCAAAAACGCGCATGGATTGGTTTCCTTGCGCGTTTTTTCGTTTTATCCGGGCACGGTTTTTTCACTCCTAGACGCGATGAGGGATTAATTTCGAGGCTGTCACGTTGACAGTGCATCCCCTGTCCGGTACAATCGTAAGGTCTTGGTCTACTGACTTTCGTTCAGATAGCATCGATGAACATGATGAGCCAGAAAAGTAGAATACCCGTTGCAGTAATCGTCGTGGTCACCTTCCTCGCGGGTGTCCTGTTCACCACGGCCGGTGCGAACATTTTCGGCCTGGGAGACCGGGTCGGCACCAGCGGCGCCGCGAAAGACACCGGGATCAAACTGACGCAGCCCGCGTCGGTCGCGGAGCTGGAGGAAGCCTTCACGCAAGTGGCGCAGGCCGTCAACGAAGCGGTGGTGCAGATCCAGATCGAACGCACGGCGCCATCCGGGCGGCAGGGCCGAAATCCATTCGAGGGGACGCCGTTTGAAGATTTCTTCGGCCCCTTCGACGTCCCCAGCGTACCCCAGCGAGGCCTCGGTTCCGGCGTGATCGTCCGTTCCAACGGCTACATCGTCACGAACAACCATGTCGTCAGCGACGCCGACCAGCTTCAGGTCAAAATGCTCGACGGCGCGGTCTACGACGCCAAAGTGATCGGCACGGATCCCTACAGCGACCTGGCGGTCATCAAAATAGAACAGGAAAACCTCCCCACGATCGCCTACGGCGACGCGAACGAGCTGCGCGTCGGGCAGTGGGTGATGGCGTTCGGCTCACCGCTCGACCCGGACCTGAGCAACACGGTAACCGCCGGCATCATCAGTGCGCTCGGCCGCCTTACGTCGATGGGTGAGGGCGTACAGAATTACATCCAGACCGATGCGGCGATCAACCCCGGCAACTCGGGCGGCCCACTCGTCAACCTCCGTGGAGAGCTCGTCGGTATCAATACGGCCATCGTCTCGCGGACGGGCGGATACCAGGGCATCGGCTTTGCCATCCCGGTAAGCCAGGTCGAGCTCGTCACCGAACAGCTCATCGAGACCGGCTCGGTCCGTCGCGCACAGCTTGGCGTGCGGTTCAACCCGGCTTCTCAGTCGCTCATACAGGCGCTCAAGCTGCCTCGCGGCGCAGCCAACGTCGTCGACGTGGTCGAAGGGTCCGCCGCCGAACGGGCTGGTATACAGCCGGGCGACGTCATCACCGCGGTGAACGGTAACGAGCTCACCAACTCGCTCCAGCTCTCGCAGATCATCAGCTCGCTCCGGCCCGGTGAAACCGTGCAGATCACGATCAACCGGAACGGTGAAGAGCGGACGCTCAACGTCGAGCTCGGCGAGGCGCAACGAACCGGAAGCACCACGGCCGCCACGCCGGATGAAGACGACTCGGCCGACACGGATCAGCTCGTCGAACGCCTTGGCCTGGGCATCAGCAACATCACGCCGGAGATCATCCAGCGTTTCGAGCTAGAGCAGAATACGAGCGGCGTCTTCGTCAGTGAAGTCGACCCGGCAAGCGACGCCTACCGGGAAGCCGGCATACGACAGGGAATGGTCATCACCGAGGTCGATCGTAAGCCGGTGACCAACGTCCGGGAGTTCCAGCGCATCTACAATAGCATCGACGCAGGCGAGACGTTCCTGGTCCGGCTGAAGCTGCCCGGCGGCGGCGAAACCGTCACCGCCCTAACCAAACCGGAATAATTTTAATCGTTGGGGCGTCCCTGTGTGTGGACGCCCCAACGATTATCCGCAAACGCCCGATCAATAGTGGTCGATTTCGAACCGATCGCCCTGCGCCTCAAAACGCCGTTCAGGATCGCGCACGGCGAGAGCCTCGTGCGGCAGAACGTCATTGTCCGTTTGGGGGACGGGATCGGTGAAGCGGCGCTGCCGCCATACTACGAGCACACGGTGGAATCGGTCAGCGCCTATCTCAATACGATCGATCCGGACGAACTGATCGGAGAAGAGCCCTTTGCCCTGGAATCTGCGTTGGATCGCATCCCTCAAGGGCCTGCCCCGGCGCGAGCTGCACTGGACGTCGCGCTACACGACCACTGGGCGAAAGGCCTGGGACTGCCCCTTTACCGTCTTTGGGGCCTCGACCCCAGCCGGGCGCCGGTTTCGACGTTTACGCTCAGTATACCGGACACCCTCGACGCCTTTGAAAGGCAACTGGATGAAGTCCGCGACTTCCCGTTTCTGAAGCTGAAGCTCGGCGCGGGCGACCCCGATCGTGACCTGGAGATCGTCCGCTTCGCCCAACGACACACACGTGCGGACCTTTGCGTCGACGCCAACGGGGCGTG
Organism: uncultured bacterium; assembly: GCA_966250015.1. GTDB lineage: Bacteria > Bacteroidota > Rhodothermia > Rhodothermales > DASSAV01 > CBINFS01. Next base: position 37,155 of record CBINFS010000029.1, read on the forward strand.
GACGGTCGAGACCGCCGCCCGGCTGATCCCGGCGTTGACCGAATTGAACGTGCGGTTCGTCGAACAACCCATACCGGCCGGCGACGCTGCATCGTGGCGACGGCTCCGGGATCACCTGCCCGAGGGCGTCGCACCGCTGATCGCCGACGAGAGTGTGCGTACCGTAAGCGACCTGTTCTCGCTTGCCGGTGCAGCGGACGGAATCAACGTCAAGCTGGCCAAATCGGGCGGCTTGCGCGAAGCACGGCGCATGATCACCCTTGCCCGGACGCTCGGTATGCAGGTGATGATTGGATGTATGATCGAAAGTGCGGTCGGCCTGACGGCCGCTGCCCACCTCGCACCCCTCGCCGACTACGCCGACCTCGACGCCGGGTTGCTCGTCGCAGACGACCCGTTCACCGGAATGACCCTCGAAAACGGTCGCATCGTGTTGCCAGAGAGGCCAGGCCTGGGCGTCAGGCAACGCTCATAACACCTTGAGCACGATCTTCCCGACGTTTTCGTTCGCCTCCATCCGGCCGTGGGCGTCGGCAACGTCCTGCCAGTCGTACACCCGATCGATCACGGGTTTGATCGTGCCGTCGTTGAACAGCGGGAGGATGTCGCGCCTGAAATCCCTCGTGAGCCTGACGTGGTAATCGCGCCTACGCGAGCGGAGCGTGGAGGCCGCGATGGTGGCGCGCTTGGCAAAGAGCCTCCGAAGATCCACCTCCTCCACCTTGACACCTCCGAGCGTCGCCAGCATCACGATCCGTCCGTCGAGGGCAAGGGCTTCGAGGTTGCTGTGGAAGTAGGGCGCGCCAATGAAATCGACGATGACGTCGGCCCCGTGCCCGTCCGTGACGGACAGGATTCGTTGTGCGAAGTCCTCCGTTCGGTAATCGATCGTCGTTTCCGCCCCGAGCTCTTGGAGATAGGGCAGCTTCCCTGCCGACGCCGTTGCGTGGGCGTGGGCTCCCGCCGCCTTGACGAGCTGGATGGCGGCCGTTCCCACACCGCTTCCCCCGGCGTGGACGAGCACGTGATCGCCCTCCTTCATGCCCGCCAGCCAGTAGAGCGCCTGGTAGGCGGTGAGGAACACTTCGGGGATCGCAGCTGCTTCGACGAACGGCATCCCAGCCGGCACCGGCATCGCCATCTCGTGCGGGATGACGGCGTACTCGGCATACCCGCCTCCGGGCAACAGGGCGCAGACCGCGTCACCCACACGCCACTCCCCGCTGTTAGGTCCTAATTCCTCAACCGTTCCCGCCACTTCGAGGCCGAGGATGGTGCTCGCCCCGGGCGGCGGCGGGTACTTCCCTTTCCGCTGGAGAACGTCCGGCCGGTTCACCCCGGCGGCATGAACCCGAACGAGCAGCTCACCCTCACCGGGCACAGGCGTCGGGGCTTCCCCAAGATATAGCTGTTCGACTCCTCCGGGCTCTTTAACCAGTATCGCTTTCATATGGTATCGTCAAGGTAAAACGTGTACGTCCGCGTGATGGGAAAGCTGTCGGGTACGTGCGTTCGTTCCGTAAACTCGACCTGCCCGTCGTTATTCACCAGTATCGCGGTCGAACAGCGGGTCCCGTAGCCGGGAATCGCGACGAAAGGAGCCGAGAGCACGCGCTCCATTTCGATGCCGACGCCGGTATCCGGCAGGAGGTCATCCGGGGCAGTGGTCCTGTCACTCAGGAATTCGAGCAGGGATTCGGATTGGATATCCTCTTCATCGAGCAGCTTCCTGAGTGCGGCCTTCCCACGCTCAACTTTCGGCCACGGTGTATCGAGCAGGTGATTGCTCAAGCCGTAGACGCCAGGAGAGAGCTCCCGAATGATTCCTTCTCGATTGGAAAAATGCCAGAGCCCGGACCGGTCGCCGACGATCAGATTGAAGCCGTTGTAAGCCTCCGCACGCTCCTTGAGGGCTTTGAGATATTGCTCCGGCGTTTCCTGTCCCGTGAGGAAGTCGAGCGTGAGCGCTCCCCTCGAAGGGGCGTTCGTTTTCTGAATGGCCGGGTCACGGTAGTTCGTTACCAGGGCGATCCGCCCGGTTCGGGTGAAACCCAGCCACGTGCCGCCGGCCTCGAGGTCGCGACCCGCCAGAACGCCGGGAGCGTCCTGCCGAAACCCCGCAGCAGCCGTGGGCCGGGCGTAAAATTCGTCGCGGTTCGCGGCCAGAACCAGCGGATACCTGGGGTGTGATCGATACGATAGCAGGACGAGGCACATACCCTTAAAAAAAAGACGTGTGAGGTGCAGAAACGAAGGCAAACGCAAGAAGTGCCTTTGTTTCCACCCTCACACGTCAACTTTTCAAAATGCAGAGCGGGATCAGGCTTTGCGTGTGGCCTTTACCGGATACATGCCGACGCCCTCGATGTTCATAATGCCAAGGATTTCGCCCTGGGCGAGGGAAAGCTTCGCTTTGGTTACGAGGGTGCTCCCCTCGGCCTGAACTCGAGTGGTAAAGGTGATGTGCTGATCCTGGAACACAAACTCGCGGATCGGGCTCGCACCCTGTGTAACGCTCGACGTGATCGTTCCAGTGTATTCACCATTCTCCTCAGCGATGATGAACTCGCCCGTCACGTCGCCATTGGGCGTGTTAAAGACCGTGAAAGTCCATGCACCCACAACCGACTCTTCGACCGGAACGCGCGTTGAGGCACACGCCGAGAGGAGCGTGACTGCCGCCAGCACGAACACGAACCGGGTAACTACTCGTGTCATAAAAACCTCAACAGAATGATTGCGTTAAATTTTTTGATGGGCATTACAGATTTTAAGACCCGAAACAAAGACGTACGAAAGTTTTAATCGTTGCAACGAGTAGTTCGTATTTGCCAAATCCTCCCGAGACCTTCATTCCCCATTCAAAGATCTCTTACCTTATCTTTTCGTCGTTGCATGGTAAGAGGCTGTAACCCGTTATCTGGCAGGACGCCCGAAGGAAATGACCCCTACAGACACGCCTGAACCCCTTGATGTTCGTTTTAAGGACGGACGTGGATACTCGATTCATTTTGAACCCATCAACCGGGTGCCCGCGTTGATGGAAGCCGCAGGGTTGCGAAAAGGACGCTGCCTGGTCGTCTCGGACGATAACGTGGCCGGCCTCTACCTGTCGGACCTCGTGGGGGCGCTCGAAATGAACGGGTGGGAGGTCATGCCGGTACAGGTCCCGGCCGGCGAGGGCAGCAAATCACAACGGCAGCTCCAACGCATCTACGACGAGGCCCTGGCCTGGCCGATCGACCGGAAAACGCCCGTGCTCGCGCTCGGCGGGGGCGTCGTCGGCGACCTCGCGGGCTTCGCCGCCGCAACCCTGCTCCGCGGCTTACCTCTGGTCCAGATCCCCACGACCCTGATCGCCCAGGTGGATAGCGCCATCGGCGGCAAAACAGGCATCAACCACACCGTGGGGAAAAACCTGATCGGCGCCTTCCACCAGCCTGTGCTCGTCTGCTGCGATCCCGCCGCGCTGACCACACTCCCCTTCCGGGAATGGACGAGCGGCCTCGCCGAGGTCGTCAAACACGCCCTGATCGCCGACGAAGAACTCTTCACCTTCCTCGAGGAGAACTGGAAAGCCGTGATTGACCGCGAAACGTCGCTGATCGGATCGCTCATACGGAGGGCGGCACGTGTCAAGGTGAACGTCGTCATGGAGGACGAGCGCGAACAGGGACTGCGTGCCATCCTCAACTTCGGCCATACGTTCGGCCACGCCATCGAGCGCGTTGCGGGATACGGCGTCTTCACTCACGGCGAAGCCGTCGCCCTCGGCATGCAGGCAGCCCTCGCTCTCTCGCACCGCTTCCATCCCGACCTCGACTACCTCCGCGCCCTAAGGCTCGTCCGAAAGATACCCGTCGTCGCACGCCTCTCTGACCTCGACCCGGAAGGACTCATGGAAACCATGCTCTTCGACAAAAAGACCGAAGCAGGCCGGCTCCGCATGATCGTCATCCGGAAAATCGGCGATGCCTACGTCACCGAAGACGCGCACCGGAACGACATCCTCGCCGCCTGGGCTTCCGCACGAGACGAATCTGTATTCATATAACTGATTCTTTATGATTTACTGACGCCGCAAACGGGCACATCCTGCTCGTTGCGTCGTTCGTGGGGCCTGCCCGGCAATCTCGTTCCCTGCCGCCCGGGCATCCGCCACCATCCGGTAAGCTCGAATTGATCCAGTCGGTACTACATATCGGCCGCCCGTTAGTCAAAGGGGTAATCGTACTGATCGTGCTTGGCGTTCTCGTCTTCCTGGGGCTCACACGGACTCAGGTTGGGCGCGACGAGCTTCGTAATCGCCTCGAGCGCGAGTTTGCCGCCCGGTTCGACGGTTCCCTGCACATCGGCAGCCTGAAGGGCAATCTGCTCAACGACCTCTTTGCGTCGGACGTCCGGCTCCTCGACCGGCACGGCCATACGATCCTGTCTGCCGACTCCCTCGTGCTGCGGCCTCACTGGCGTGACCTGTTCAGCCGCAAAATTTCGGTCGGATCGGTCACGCTGTTCCACCCTCAGCTTTCACTGGTCCGCGACTCCGGCGGCGTCTGGAACCTGGCCGACGTCTTCAGTCGTGAAGCTCCTGCCGAGGGCAACCCGTGGACCCTGTCCTCGACGGACATTCGCCTCATCGATGGCCGTGTTTCGATCCAAAACGACGGTGAACGCCCGAAGGCCGTTCGAGACGGCCACGTCTTCGACTACACCAATACGAGAATCGAAGCGCTGGACCTCCGGGCGTCCGTCGAATGGACGCCATCCCTCAAAAACATCGACGTCTTTCACCTCACTGCGTTTGACCCCACTCGGGATTTTCGGATCGAAACACTGACGGGGCAGCTCCTGATCGAGGAAAACCGGACAGCCTGGAACGCAGTCGAGCTCCAGACGGAAGGTTCGCACCTTGCCCTCTCAGGCTCAATCGGTCCGTGGCAACCGGCGAGCCCGTTTACAGAAAGACCTGTCGAGCTCGTCGTACGCCCGAGCCGACTGACGTTCGACGAGCTTAAGCCGTTTATCCCTGTTCTGCCGCTTTCGGACACGCTGAAGGTGGCCTTCCGAGCCTCCGGCACACCGGCTGACTTAGCCATCGAATCGCTCCATTTAGAACGGGGTGGGAGCCGACTCACTGGTTCAGGTGCGCTCGTCGACCTTCCGGACCGTCTCGATTTTCGGCTCACGCTCGATCCTTCAACCGTTGCCTCCGACGACCTTTTGGCGCTTTTGCCCGACAGCCTGACGCCGGATTTCGGGAGCCTCGGCGCCGTTGACGTTACCTTGCGGTCCGAGGGCACGATCCCGCTCTCCAACTCCGACCCAGTTCCTCTGCGCCTGAGTGCCCACGTCTCGGCAAGCAGCGTCGGGGGCTCGGTGCAGGGGCAGGTGGACGTCGCCGGGAATGACTCGCTCACCCTGGTTTACACGGCAGACCTGCGCGTCGATTCGCTCGACCTGAGCCGAGTCCTGCACAACCCTGACCTTCGCAGCCGCCTCAACGGCTGGATCGAGGTAGCTGCCGGCGGCCGAAGTCTCCGCGAAATCGAAGGCACAGCCCGGCTGACGCTCGGACGGTCGGTCCTCTCCGGCAGGCCATTCGATAACCTGCTCGTCGACGCCACAGCCCGCAACGGTCACCTGATCGCCACGGGACACGCCTCCCACGGAGATGGAAGCGTCCGCGTCGAAGCCGACGCCACGTTCGATACCGACAGACCGGTCTTCGCCCTCGCGCTCGAATCGGAACACCTCAACCTCGGCCCCCTCCTGCTACGTGACGACTTGACGACCGACCTCAACGCCTCATTGACACTCGAAGGCAGTGGGCTCAGGGGCGATGAGCTCGCGGGGGAAGCTACGATCAGCTTCGATTCGTCGACTATCGCCCTCGGAGACGTGACGAGGGTTCTTCCGTCCCTTTCCAGCCGGCTTACCTTCAACCCGCCGGGAAGCGGCAGCCCGCTATTGGTTTTAGGTGGCGACTTCGCCGACGCGGTGATTGAGACCGACGCTCGTTACGGAACCGTGCTGGCCGTCATCGAGCTCTGGACAGACGCCCTGTCCTCTGCCGTCAAAAACGAGATCGCCAAGCCGCTCGTCCGTCCCTATGGCGAGCCCGGGCGAACCCTGGCCGAGACGGTGTTTCCACCCTCGCTCGACCAGTTCCGCCTGCGTCGGAATGCTCGGGCAAAGCTGGCCGCCGACGCGATCGACTCCGTTTTCACCGTCGAATCCAGCATAACCCTCAAGCGGTCGGATCTTCTCGCCCCCCTTCTCGGGCTTTCCGAGCCCACAGGCACCGACCTCTCGCTTGACCTGCGTGTCGTCGCCAATGCCGACGACCTCTCGCTTTCGGGCCTCGTCACCGCCGACTCGTTTACCGTCGGCGCTACCCGGCTCGATTCTATCGAAACCCGAATCGACCTGACGGCCAACCTCGACGCCCCGCTCCGCGAAACCCTCAACCTCAGCCTGGATGCCTTTGCCGGCCGCCTCCAGATAGCAGGACGGAAGGTCGATTCACCGCTGATCACCCTCGATTACCGCGACCGGAAGGCAATTGCCGAAATTTCCACCCGGCCCCAGAGCGGCCAGGCCGCCTTTCGTGGATCTTTCGCGCTGGACCTGCTATCCGACCGGAACCGTCTGACTGTCCGGGATGCCTTCCTCGGAATGAACAACAACTTCTGGACGTCCGGTCGCAATCAGGTCATCGACCTCTTCGAGGATGCCGTCGTGGTGCGTGACCTGACCCTCGTGAGTAACGTGATTGGCGAGACGGGGTCGCAGGTACTCCGTGCCCACGGCGTGATTTCGGAAACCCCGGGCGATACGCTCTTCGTTGAGGCCGACCGGATCCGGCTGCGCGGGCTCTCCGACTTTGTATCAACCCGGTACCCACTGGGCGGCAGGCTCGACGCGCGGATCGCCCTCGCCGGCGGCCTCTTTGCCCCCGAGCTTACCGGACGCGTACACGTCGACGCCCTTTCGCTCGGCGACCGGTTCCTCGGCGAGCTCGAGGTCGAAAGCCATTACGTCACCGGCACGCCCGACATCGCGCTCGAAGCCGTGCTCCGGCCGCTTCCAGAGACGGTTACGGCCACCATGCCGGACCTCAGCCCCGAGGAAAATCACCTCCGGATCGGCGGTACCTTCCGTCTCCCCCGGTTCGACCGCGAAAGCGACCGAATCTACGGCAGCGAGCTCGACCTGACGCTTTCCGCCGAACGCGCCGACCTCTTCTTCTTCGAGTTCATCTTTCCCACGATCCTCACCGACGTGACGGGCTACGCAACCGGCGAGGGTACCATCCGGGGCGAGTTTACCAACCCGATCTTCGACGTGCAGGCCGAGGTCGTGGACGGCTCCTTCCGCATCCCGGCCTACAACCTTAAATACACCGTCGAAGGAACGGCACACGTCGACCGTGAGGGCATCAAGATCAGGGAAGCACGTCTCGCCGACGGCTCTGGCGGGACTGGCCTCGTAACAGGCGCCCTTTACTTCAACAACTGGGAATACCTGTCCTTTGACCTATCCGGCAACCTGCAAAACGTCCAGATCATCGACGTCACCGATTCGCGCGACCTCGCCTTTTATGGCAACATCCGTGCTTCCGGCTCCGTCACACTCACCGGACCCGTCTATCAAGCGCTCCTTCGCTCGCCAGACGTCATGACCTCGCCCGACAGCGAGATCTTCATTCCCCTGACCGCCGCCGAAACCGTCATCGACCCGGGTTACATCATTTTCGCTGACTCGACGGGCGAAATCCCCGATCTGAGCCAACTCGATCGGCGCGAGAACATGCTCGCCACGCGGCCGGTCGGCGAACGGCGCTTCGTCGAGGGACTCGACATGGACCTCAACATCTACGCTCCGCCCGGCACCACCGTGCACCTGGTGATCGACCCGCTTCTGGGCGACGCGATGAACGCGGTCGGCACCGGCCGCATCCAGCTCCAGCGAACCGAAGGCGAGTTTTATACGTTTGGCTCGCTCGAAGTCAGCTCGGGGGACTACCTGTTCTCGGCCGGCGACGTCTTCTTCCGCCGCTTCCTGATCGACTCGGGGAGCATCACTTGGGATGGATCGCCGGTGGACGCCCAGCTCAACATTCAGGCCTCCTACCGCACGCGCGCCTCACGCGCAGGCCTTCCGGGCGAGTCCGCCACGTCCTCGAGCCTCATCCCCCTGATCGTCCGGCTGAACGTCACCGGACGCGTGTCGGCGCCGGCCGTCGAGCTCGGCCTGGCAGTGGACCGGCGTAACCGCGACATCCTCGGGGGTTTCAGCTACGAAGGACTCGAAACCATCCTGAACGACCCCGAACGCGCCACCGAGTACGCAACGAGCGTGCTCCTCACCAATACGTTCCTCCTCACGGCGTCGTCCCTCGCCGCACCCGACGCCGAGCGCGGCGGCAGCACACGCAACCAGTTCGCGTTCACAAGTCTCTCCCAGCTCGTCACGAGTCAGATCAACCGGTACCTCAACCAGGCGCTGCCGAACGTTGACCTGACCTTCGGGCTTCAGGGCGAACGAGCGCAGGACCTCGACGTCACCTACGGCGTGGCCCTCCGCCTTTTAGACGAACGCCTCGTGATCCGGGGGCAGGGCGTCTACCAGGCCGAGCAAGAGGCTCGCAACCGCGGCGAGTTCGTCGTCGAGATCCGCCTTAGCCCCGCCATCTCCGTCGAGGTCTTCTACCGGCGAGAGGGCGACATCATTTCCGACGCCACCCTCACCAACACCACCGGCGCCGGCCTCTCCTACCAGACCGAGTTCACCACCTGGCGCCGCCTGCTCCACCAGATCATCCGCGGATCCGAACGCGAGGAAGAGGACGGCATTTAACGCCCATCCGCCAGTGAAGCAGATTCCTGAGATGCTTTTGAGCCGATGTAGACCGAAAGCGGGACGCCCGGTGCTACTAAGGACCATACCCTCTACGTCATCTCCGCGAAGGCGGAGATCCAGGAAAACATACGGCCTTCCTCCACCTTTCTACCCTAAATAATCCTTGCATGGATTCAGGCTCGGGGGCCGGAATGACGTGTTAGATGGGTTATTGCTTAAGGAAAAGTCCAGCCATGAGACAGGTCTGCCACCTTGCATTCCAATGGCGCCAATTCTGAAATCGTCGGGCCGCGCGCAGGGGATCCATCGCGCGTTTAGCGAACGGCGCTCACGGCACTACCTGTCTATTCCAGCACCAAGCAGTCGGCGCCGTTCGGTACGGGATGTGGGTATCTTGGGGAGAGATGGATC